>NZ_JBFAUU010000001.1:361447-629219 GCF_040679435.1 Spirillospora sp. NPDC052269 | reverse complement strand
TGGACTACCAGGGTATCTAATCCTGTTCGCTCCCCACGCTTTCGCTCCTCAGCGTCAGTACACGCCCAGCCCCCGGCCCGCGCGCACGAGGCCGGTGAGCCGGTCGGGCCGGCGGGTGTCTTCCCCGCCGGCGGAGGGCGGGATATCAGTTGAGCATGACGGTTCGCCAGGAACCGGAAGAGCGTGCCCGGCCGCTGCCGCGTTCCCCCGAGCCCACCGACCGGTGGGCGACGCTCGCCGCGGCGGCGCTGCTGGTGTTCGGCACCGCGCTCTTCTGGTCCCCGCTACGGCACGTGGACCTGGACGCGGCCAACGGGTTCGGGCTGATCAGCGTGCTGCCCGGCGCGACGCTCGTGGGCGCGGCGGTGGTCGTCCTGTCGTTCATGCTGACGCTCGCCCTGCCGCGTCCGCATCGGGTGCTGCTGGTCGCCCAGATCCTGGTGCTCATCGCGATGCTGCACGGCGTCGCGCAGGCGCTGGAGCCGGAGGCGCGCTTCCCGACGGCCTGGCAGACGGCCGGGTTCATCGAGTACATCGAACGCACCCACACGGTCAGCTGGGATCTGGACGCCCGGTTCAGCACGCCCGGCTTCTTCGCCTTCGTCGGGTTCATCATGAAGGCGGTCGGGCAGCACGACATCTCGCCGGTGCTGAAGTGGGCGCCGCCGGTCACCGATCTCATGTACCTCGTCCCGTACATGCTGATCCTGCGGGTGCTGCGGGCGACGTGGCGGGCGAAGTGGTTCGCCGCATGGCTGTTCATCGCCGCCAACTGGGTCGGGCAGGACTACCTCTCCCCACAGGCGTTCGCCTACCTGCTCTACCTGTACTTCGTCGCGATCCTGGTGAACTGGTTCCGCCACCATGACGAGACGACCCAGCGCGCCGGACGCCGCCGATCAGCCGAAACCGCACAGCGCACCGGTGGTTTGTGGCGTCTCTACAACTGGCTGTTCGGGCCCAAGGATCCGGGAGAACTGCCCGCACCGCAGGCGTCCGTCCGCGACCGAACGATCCTGCTCTGCCTGCTGTTCCTGCTGATCCTCGTCGGCACGGCCGCGCACCAGCTCACCCCGTTCCTGATGACCGCCTCGTGCGCGGGCCTGGTGCTGGTGCGTCGGTGCAGCCTGCGCGGGCTGCCTTTCATCGCGGGCGTCGTGTACGCGGCCTGGGTCAGCTTCATGACGGTCGGATACTGGTCGAGCCGCAAGGGAGAGCTGTTCGGCGGGCTCGGCAACGTGTTCCAGAACGTCCAGCAGAGCACCGGCGGACGGATCAGCCAGACGAGCCCGCAGACGGCCGACGTGCAGCAGCTGCGCATCGTCATCGCCGTCGTCGTCGTCGGCCTGGCCATCCTCGGACTGCTGCGCCGACGCGCGCGCGGGATCGACGACCGGGTGGCGCTCGTCCTGCTGCTGGTGCCGTTCTCGTCGTTCGGGCTGCAGAACTACGGCGGCGAGATCGCCCTGCGCATCTACTTCTTCATGCTGCCCGCCGCATGCCTGCTGGTGGCCTACCTGTTCTTCCCCGCGCCGTTCGACGCGCCGCGAGTGCGCGACCCGCGCGTGCGCATGAGGCTGGGCCGGTTGCGCACGGGGTCGCGACGCCATTGGCCGGCCGTGGCGGCGGCGTCCGTTTTCGCGTTGCTGCTGGTCGGAGGGTTCCTCACCGTCCGGTACGGCAACGAGAAGTACGAGCAGGTGCGGCCGAGCGACGTCCGCGCCTTTAATGTCATGACGCAGAAGACCAAGGGCGTGATCGGCGTCGTGTGGATGAGCGCCGACAATCCGGACCTCGTCGGCGGCACGCCCGTGATGCCCTGGTCGTACCGCGACTTCGAGCGGTTCAACTACACCCCGGTGATCGCGAACCGGGGCGATCCGGCCGACCTGTCGGAGATCATCCAGCGGCTGCGCGAGCAGGGGCCCGGCGGGTTCTTCGTCACCACCCGCAGCCACGAGGACTTCCAGGTCCTCACGGCGGGCCTGGCGCCGGACTTCGCGCCCCGGATGCGCGCCGCGCTCGCCGCCGACCCGCGCATCGAGACCGTCTACGCCGACCGCGACGCCGCCGTGTACCGCCTGCGGCAGCCCCCAGGCGAGCCGAACCCGCCCGTGCCCAGACCGTCGGGGCTCGGCCTGCGCTCGTCGCCGTGGACGCCCGCGGGCCTGATCTACCTGCCGGTCCTGCTCGGCGTCCTGTTCGCGCGTGAGCTGCGGCGGCTGCGGCTGCCGCCGAACGAGCCGTGGCGGCTGCGCCCGCTGACCGTCCTCGCCGTCCCGCTGTTCCTCAGCGTCGTCGCCGTGATCGTCGAGAGGTTCGTGGTGATCTCATGACCCTGGCGCTCGCGCTCCTGCTGTTCGCCGCGCCGGCGGCCGCGTGCTGGCTCCTGCTGTCCGGCCTCGACCCGCTGGGACGCCTCGTCGTCGCCACCGCGGGCGCGTTCGCCGTCCTCGCCGCCACGGCTCAGGTCATGCTCATGGCGAACGCCTGGAGCCCGCTCCACGGCGTCGTGGCCGTCGTCCTCCTCAGCGCCCTCCTGGCGGCTCTGAGCCGCGTCCACAGGCCGTCCCGTCCGTCCAGGCCCGCGGCCGCGCCGCCTCCCGAACCACGGCCTCACGCGCCCGCGGCGACCCGCCATGACCTCCCCCTGCCCCGCGCCCGCCGCGACGACGGCGAGGAGGAGGACTGGCTCTTCAAGGAGTGACCCAAAGGGTCAGCGGGTGTCCCGGTGGCCGTTCGGGTGGGGCGTGGGCGTGGGCGTGGTGTCGGGGACGGTCGGGTCGGAGGCGGTCGGGTCGGGGGCGGGGGTGAGGTCGATGGCGTAGTCGAGGATGGCGCGGTCGGCGGGGATGACGATGTCGCGGCAGACCTCCAGGACGCGCGCGTCGGAGATCATGCGGCGGGTGATGGTGAAGACGGGGACGCCCGGGGCGGTGCCGAGGGTCTCGACCTCCTCGGGGGTCGGCATGCGCGCTCCGACGGCCTCCTCGACGCGGGTGGGCGGGTGGCCCAGGTAGGCGAGCTGGGCGAGGGTGCCGCCGGGCCACGGCTCGCGCGCGGGGTCGGAGACGGGGGTCTCGGCGACCAGGTCCCAGGGCAGGTAGTTGACCGAGATCTGCTGCGGGTCGCCGCGCGCGTAGAACACGAATCGACGGCGCAGCAGTTCGGTGCCGACGGGGAGTTCGAAGAGCGCGGCGAGGTCCGGCGTGGCCTGGGTGCGGGTGAACTCGCGGTCGAGCCGGTACTCCTGCCAGCCGATCCGCTGGTCGTGGGTGAAGGTGGTGGCGGGCGCCGGGGCGTCGCGGCCGGAGGGCGGCACGGTGAACCTGAGGTACCGGTCCATCGCGATGCGGCGGATCGGAGGCGTGTGCCGGACGATGGTGCCGGCGCCGCGCCGCGACTCGATCAGCCCCTCGCCCCGCAGGAGCGCGAACGCCTGCCGGACGACGATCTCCGAGACGCCGAACCCGTCGGTGAGATCCCGCATGGTGGGCAGGCGGGATCCAGGTGGATACGTGCCCGAGCGGATCTGGTCGCGGATGGAGTCGGCGATGCGCAGGTAGGCCGGGCGTTCGGCCACGGGCTCACCTCCCTAGGCACTGTCCGTGAGGGGACGGTCCACTTACGGACAGCTTGACACCTCTTCGACCGAGTAAGACTTTTGTATACAGAACCGCCGCCCCAGGGAAAGGACGACCTTGATGGGCGACTTCGAGGATCTGAAGACGACCATCGAGCGCGAGTACCCGGGCTGGCTTGTCTGGCGCAGCGACGCGGGGCGGTGGTACGCGACCCGCAGCGGCGACCTCACCGACGCCCAACTCCAGGCCGGATATGCGATGACCGTGGCCGCGGACGACTCAGGCGGTCTTCGTGAGCTTCTGGCCGAGCAGTCCCGGCGGGACGGCGGCGAGCGGTGAGGCGGGCTTTCGGGACGCCGGAGCCCGGCCCGGACTCGGGGGCGGGCCGGGCTCGACCGGGCCGGGGCGACAGTGACCTGTGGCGCTCAGGTGACACAGGAATGGAGCTCTGGTCGGTGGGGTGCACGTCACCCCACGGGCCAGGAGAACGTGACCGCACGGATGACACATCGGCGCGACCCCAACAAAAAGTCGTGTCGTCCGTGCGGTCGCGCAGAGTGGTTCTTCCGCTGGAGCGGGCTCACTTCGACGGATTCTCCTGACGCACACCTCCCATCCGTCCCGCAGCGATTTGCCCGAGGCTTTGCCATGGCCGGTGGGGCCCGATCGTGCAGGGGACGCAGCCGGGTCGTACGGGTGCGGGTTCCGGGACGGGGCGCGCAGGGGTTAGTCAGATATGACGGCCAATGCGAAGACGGGGGCGAACCCGGCCCTCGTCCACGGCGTTCTAACAGACGTGCGCGCATGACGCCGATCACGGGAGGCGCACGTGGACGTTCGGTCGCGGACCCAGGGCATGGCGGAACCGGGTCGCACCACGTTGGTCAGGGGGCGGCGCGGGTTGTTCCGGGGACGGCAGGGAGAGTTCCGAGGACAGGGAGTGTTCCGGGGGCGCGGGGTGTTCCGGGGGCGGCAGGGGAGGCATGGACGGACGCGTCGCCGGGGCCTGGTCCCGGTCGCGCTTCTCGCGGCGCTCGCGGGGGTGCTGACCTCCGCACTGGTGATCTGGGCGACGGGATGGGAGGCCGGGAGCGTCGGGCTCGGGCCGACGCGTCCGGCGGGGGCGGTCTCCAAGGTGGCGCCGGGCGCGCCGAAGGGCTGGCCCGCGTGGGGCTTCACCCACACCCAGGTGTCGGTCGACACGCAGCAGGGGCCGGCGCAGGCGCTCCATGACCTGTCGCGCGAGGCGATGCCGCAGGTCACACCCATCATGGGGTGGGGCCTGGACAATCCCGAACCGAGCCAGGGCGAGTACAACTGGGCCTCGCTCGACCACCGGATGAGCGTGATCCGCCAGACCAAGGGCACGCCGGTGGTCACGCTGTGCTGCTCGCCGGACTGGATGAAGGGCGGGGCTCAGGGGCAGACCGACTGGACGCATCTCGAGGACGCGGTCGAGCCCCGGCATTTCGATGATTTCGCGAATCTCGCGGCGAAGGTCGCCCAGCGCTACCCGGACGTGAAGTACTACGCCGTCTGGAACGAGTTCAAGGGCTTCTGGAACAACGGCGCCAACCGCTGGGACTACGAGGGCTACACCAAGCTCTACAACAAGGTGTACGCGGCCCTGAAGAAGGTGAACCCGAATCTCAAGGTCGGCGGCCCGTACATCGTCCTCAACAGCGACGCCCCTGGCAGGGCCACGGGTCCTCCTTCGGAGCTGCACGGCGTCTGGGGGAGCATGGACCAGCGCGGCCTGGACGCGGTGAAGTACTGGTCCAAGCACAAGGCCGGTGCGGATTTCCTCGCGGTGGACGCCTCTTCCTTCCCGCAGGAGAAGGACCCCAAGGTGGACGAGTTCCAGATGCTCGCCAAGTTCTCGGACACCACGAAATGGCTGCGTGGGCTGGATCCGAAGCTGCCGGTGTGGTGGGCCGAATGGTACGTGGAGCCGGACGGTTCGGGCTGGTCGGACGAGCACCGGGGCGCGGTGCTGACGGCGGCGTTGATGGAGTTCGCGCGGAGCGGGGCGTCCAGCGCGTTCTACTGGAGTCCGCAGACCAGCACGTCCGGGAGCTGCGCCGGTTGCCTGTGGTTCGGCTCGTCGGAGGGCGGGGGCGGAACGCCGAACCTGGTCATGTTGCAGAACTTCGCCCGCTGGTTCCCCCCAGGGACCAGACTCGTGGACGTGCGGTCGTCCGACCCGTCCGTGCGGGTCCTCGCGCAGGCGCACGAGATGGTCCTCGTGAACACCCGGAGCACCCCCGTGTCGGTCCAGGTGGGCGGGCACAGGTTCGACTTCGCGCCGTACGAGGTCAAGTGGGCGGGACGTTGACCGAATCGCGTGGTCGAACGCGGAACTCGGACGCAAGGGCCGGGCAAATAGGCCGGACGCAAGGCCGGGCAAATAGGCCGGACGCAAGGCCGGGCACAAGGGCCGGGCACAGGGGAACGTGATGGCCACAGGGGAGAACGTGATGGCGCTCGCCGTTGACATCGACCTGGTCGATATCGGGTTCTGGGACCGTCCGCCGAACGAACGGCTCGCGGACTTCACGCGCCTGCGCGAGCGCGGCGCCCCAGTGCATTTCGCCGAACCGCGGGTTCCGCTCGTCCGCTCGGGGAAGGGCTTCTACGCGCTGGTCCGGCATGCGGACGTGGTGGCGGCCAGCCGCAACGCGAAGGTGTTCTCCAGCGAGCCGGCCGCGACGTCGCCGGAGCCTCCGCCGTGGCTGTCGAAGGTGTTCGGCACGCCGATGGTGAACATGGACGACCCCGCGCACGCGCGTCTGCGGCGCATCGTGTTCCGCGCGTTCACGCCGAAGATGCTCGCGAAGATCGAGGACGACATCAGCGCCACGGCGGCGCGCATCGTCGAGGACGTCTTGGCGGCGGGTCCGGGCGACTTCGTCGAGCAAGTCGCGGCGCGGCTGCCGATCAACGTCATCTGCTCGATGATGGGCATCCCGGAGGAGACCCGTCCGTACGTGCTGTCCCGGATCGACGCGATGACGGAGTACTCCGGCGTGCGCGGATCCCTGGCGAGCCCCCGCACGATGCGGCTGCTGGCGGGGAACCTCAAGGCGATCGTGGATCTGCACCGCCTCGTCGCGCGCCTGGGTGAGGCGCGCAGGGAGAACCCCGCCGACGACCTCGTGTCGGCGCTCGTCAACGCCAATCCCGACGGCGAACGCCTGTCGGTGAAGGAACTCGGGTCGTTCTTCGACCTGCTGCTGGTGGCCGGCAACGAGACCACGCGCAACGCGCTCGCGCACGGGCTGAAGCTGTTCACCGACCACCCGGACCAGCGCGAACTGCTGTTCTCGGAGTACGACGAGCGGATCGGGACGGCGATCGAGGAGCTCGTCCGGTACGCGTCCCCCATCATCCAGTTCCGCAGGACGGTCACCACCGACCACGAGCTGAACGGGCATCCGCTCAAGGCGGGCGACAAGGTGGTGTTGTTCTACCTCGCCGCCAACCGCGACCCCGAGGTCTTCACCGACCCGGACGTCTTCGACATCACCCGCTCCCCCAACCCGCACGTGGGGTTCGGCGGGCCGGGACCGCACCTGTGCCTGGGGGCGAACCTCGCGCGCATGGAGTTGCGCATCATGTTCCGGGAGCTGTTCGACAGGTTGCCCGGCCTTCGCGCGTGCGGGGAGCCGGAGTACCTGCTCTCCAGTTTCGACAACGGCATCACGCGCCTCCCCTTCACCTGGGACCGGCACCCCCGAACCGGGTGAGAGCCGCGCGTCTCGGGGCATGGCTACGGAGGCACGCACACCCCTCACGCCCTCACCCCGGGAGGAGCGCCGATGACTCGAGTGACCCGCGCGGAGATCGACCGGCTCGTCGGAGGCGACCATCACGATCCGCATTCCGTCCTCGGCGCGCATCCGGGGCGGACGGGCGTGACGGTCCGGGCGCTGCGCCCGCTCGCGGAGCGGGTCGAGGTGCTGCTGCCGAACGGCGACCGCAAACGGCTGCGCCACTATCAGGCGGGCGTGTTCACCGGAACGCTGCCGCCGGGGGCGTCGCTGTCCAATACGTCCGGTCCGCCGCAGGCGGTGCCCGACTACCGGCTCGCCGTGACCTATCCCGGCGGCCCTGAGATCGTCCAGGACGACCCGTACCGGCACCTCCCCACTCTCGGTGAGCTGGACCTGCATCTGCTCGGCGAGGGGCGGCACGAGGAGCTCTGGCGGGCGCTCGGGGCGCGCGTCCGGACGTACGACTCGACGTTCGGTCCCGTCTCCGGAACGGCGTTCGCGGTGTGGGCGCCGACCGCGCGCGGCGTGCGCGTCGTCGGCGACTTCAACCAGTGGGACGGACGCGGCCACCCGATGCGGTCGCTCGGTTCCACGGGCGTGTGGGAGCTGTTCGTCCCGGACGTCGGCCACGGCGACGCCTACAAGTTCCAGATCCTCGGTGAAGACCATGTGTGGCGCACCAAGGCGGACCCCATGGCGAGGTACACCGAGACGCCTCCGGCGACGGCCTCGCGCGTGTACGAGTCGTCCTACGAGTGGGACGACGGCGACTGGATGGACCGCCGCAAGGGACACAACTGGGTGAACGAGCCCATGAGCGTGTACGAGGTGCACCTGGGTTCGTGGCGTCCCGGCCTGAGCTACCGCGAACTCGCGGACGAGCTGACCGGCTACGTGCGCGACATGGGCTTCACACACGTGGAGTTCCTGCCGGTGGCGGAGCATCCGTACGGGCCGTCCTGGGGATATCAGGTCACGTCCTACTACGCCCCCACGTCCCGTTTCGGCGCGCCGGACGACTTCAGGCATCTGGTGGACCGGCTGCACCAGGCGGGCATCGGGGTCATCATCGACTGGGTCCCCGCGCATTTCCCCAAGGACGAATGGGCGCTCGGGCGCTTCGACGGAACGGCCCTCTACGAGCACTCCGCCCCCGACAAGGGCGAGCATCCGGACTGGGGAACGTACGTCTTCAACTTCGGGCGCGCCGAAGTGCGCAACTTCCTCGTGGCGAACGCCTGCTACTGGCTGGAAGAGTTCCATATCGACGGCCTCCGCGTGGACGCCGTCGCCTCCATGCTCTACCTGGACTACTCCCGGAACTATGGCAACTGGTCGCCCAACGTCTACGGCGGACGGGAGAATCTGGAGGCCATCTCGTTCCTCCAGGAGATGAACGCGACGGCCTACAAGCGAAGCCCTGGGATCGTCACCATCGCTGAGGAATCCACGGCCTGGCCTGGGGTTTCACGCCCCACGCACCTGGGCGGGCTCGGGTTCGGCCTCAAATGGAACATGGGCTGGATGCACGACACGCTCAACTACCTCGAGCACGATCCCGTGTTCCGGAACTACCACCACAACGAGATCACCTTCTCAATGGTGTACGCGTTCTCGGAGAACTACGTCCTTCCCCTGTCACACGACGAGGTCGTGCACATGAAGGGCTCACTGCTGGAGAAAATGCCCGGCGACACCTGGAAGAAGTTCGCGGGGCTGCGGACCCTGCTCGCCTATATGTGGTCGCATCCCGGAAAACAGCTTCTGTTCATGGGCGGCGAGTTCGGGCAAGGGGCCGAATGGTCCGAAAGCCGCTCCTTGGACTGGTGGCTCATGGACAACGCCGCCGAAGGCGCGAACCACATCGGTGTGCAGAAACTCGTCCGCGACCTCAACCACGCCTATCGCGAACTGCCCGCGCTGTGGGCCTGCGACGCGTCCGCTGACGGGTTCCAGTGGATCGACGCCAACGACGCAGAGGGCAACGTCCTCTCGTTCGTCCGGTACGAGGAGGACCGTTCCTCCTTGGACGGTACGCCCTTGGTCTGCGTCGTGAACTTCTCCGGGGACGCGCACGAGGGCTATCGCGTCGGGTTGCCGCGGGCGGGCGGCTGGCGAGAGCTGCTCAACACGGACGCGTACGAGTACGGCGGCAGCGGCGTCGGCAACATGGGACGCGTCGAAGCCCTCGATGAGCCGTTCCACGCGATGCCCGCCTCGGCCGAGATGCGCGTCCCACCACTCGGCGTCGTCTGGCTGGTTCCCGAGCCGCCGACAGGGGACGCCGACGCGAATACAGTGGCGGAATGACCGTTGCCCAGACCCTTGGCGTCGTCCCGAACCAGTTCGTCCTGGAGCACCTGCCGAATTCGGTGTTCCCCGAGGACGACGAATGGGTGGCCCTCGTACGCGCGCCCGAGGGCCTGACGGTCGTCCGCGAGGCCCCGCCCTATGTGGAGGCCGACCGCTGGGTGGGTTTCTACGGCGGGGCCACGGCGCACTCCCTGGACATGCCCGGCATGCTCGCCGCCATCGTGGTTCCTTTGGCCGAGGCTCGCGTGCCTGTGTTCGTGGCGTCGACCTATCACGCCGACCTCGTGCTCGTGCCCGAGCACAAGCTCGAGGTCGCGACCGCGGCGCTCCAGGACGCCGGGCACAAGATCCAGCCCTAGCCCGCTTCCTCGGCTCAACCCTGGCCGGGGCCGCGCAGGCGGCCGAGGAGCCAGCGGGGTCCGGCGACGGCTCCGCCGGCCGCCGCCACACGGTTCTTGAGTTCGCGGTCGGCGGTGATGACCAGCGCCTTCTCTCCCGGTCCGACGCCCGCGACGAGCTCGACGATGTGATCGTCCCCGCTGCCGGGAGCCGAGCTGACCTCGACCCACTCGGACGAGGACACCGAGCGCGCCGCCCCCTCCACCACCTGGACGATGTCCGGGTAGACGGTGTCGTAGGGAACCGGCACGCCTGGCAAGTCGGCAACGCCCTCGGCCAATACGCCCAGGTCGTCGCGCAGGCGCTCGTTGGCTCCGGCACGGTCACGCCACCAGCCGTGCTCGGCGCGCGCGCCCACCACGTTTGCGGCGTCCACGATCAGGACGACCCTGAACAGCCCCTCCCGCAGCACTGGCCAGGTACCCGCGAACGGCGCGAAAAGCTTGAGCGACTCGACCTCGCCTACGGGCACCCACGCGGCGCGGCGTGTCTCGAAGGAAACGCCCTTGACGGCGACCATCTCGGGGACGGACGCGATGACCGAGGTGAACGACCAGCCGCCGTGGTCCTCGACCCGGGTGCCGACCAGATCGATGTCGGACCCGTCGAACGTGCTCTCCTCGCCCGTTTCGCGGATGGCGCCCGTGATCGGGTCCTCGTGACTGTGGTTGGCGCCGCCGAACATGCCCCACGTCCCGCCGCCGAGCCCCCAGGCCCCGCGCTTCTGCAGAAGGACGTGGACAGCGCCGTCCGGGCCCTCGTGATAGGGCAGCAGTCCGGACGCGCCGAACCGGCCCCAATGCTTATGGCCCTGCTCGCACCGCGCCCAGCCGTCACCGTCTCCCATGCCCGCGACCCTAGTCGTGACGAAGTGCACAGTGCCCGCGCATCGCCACCCCGAATACTCTTCGGTTTGTCGGTTCCTCCTTATCCGTCCGTCAATCCGTCCGCACAAGGGAGCAGCGTTGAGCGCCCAGCCCCGGCCCGCAGCGTCCGCCCGGCCCCGGCCTGCAGCGTCCGCCGGACCCCGGCCCGCCGTGACCATCGAGGCCGAGCACGCCCGCATGTGGGACGAGCTGTCCGGCGCGGAGCTGGTCCAGGCGATGGCGGACGGCAGGTTCCCGCACGTCTCCCAGGTGGACGAGCACGTCGGCATGGAGATCAGGTCCGCCGAGCCCGGTCTGATCGTCCTCGACTGGACGCCGGGCGAGCACCTCTGCAACCCGGGCGGGATCGTCCACGGCGGCTACGTCGCGATGATCCTCGACAACGCGGCGTGCCTCGCGGGGACGTCCACCTGCGACCGTTTCATGCCGATGCTGACGCTCAGCCTGAACATCGACTACCTGCGGCCCGTCCAGGCCGGGGCGTCGTACACGGTGACCGGCACGTGCGTGCACCCGGGCCGCGCCCGCATGGTCTCCAACGCCGCGATCACCGACGCGGACGGCCGCGTCCTCGCGCAGGCGAGCGCGTCCGTCCTGCCCAACCGCGCCTTCGAGCGCGGCGGCGGCGACGGCCGCTGATCCTCCCCCGGCCAGGCACCCGTCGGGAAGGCGCATCCGGCGCATAGGGTGGGGGCATGGTGGATCCCGGCAACGTTGTCAACGTCATCCGGCAGGCGCGCGAGCGGCGCACCGCTCCCCTGGTCCTGGAGCTGGACCTGACCGACGGGATCGTGGACGCCCCGCCCGGCGATCCGCTGGCGGCGTTCCTCGCGATGCGGCGGACGCATCTGCGCGACGTCCTGGACGGCCTGCGCCGCGCCCGCTCGGACGCCCGGGTCAAGGCGCTGGTGGTCAAGGTGACCGGCGGGGTCGGGCTGGCGCTCGTCCAGGAGATCCGGGACGCGGTCACCGCGCTGCGCGAGGCCGGGACGTACACCGTCGCGTGGGCCGAGACGTTCGGCGAGGCCGGGCACGGCACCGTCCCCTACTACCTGGCGTCCGCGTTCGACCGCGTGTACCTGCAGCCGACCGGGGAGGTCGGGCTGACGGGCGTGGCGCTGGTGGAGCCGTTCTTCGCCGGGGCGCTGGAGAAGGCGGGCGTCCAGCCCCGGTTCGCCAAGCGCTACGAGTACAAGACGATGGCGAACACCTTCATGGAGAAGGCGTACACGCCGGAGCACCAGGAGTCGTCCCAGCGGCTCGTCGCGTCGCTCGGCGAGCAGCTCGTGAACGGCATCGCGGAGGCGCGCGGGCTGAGCCCCGAGCGGGTCCGCGAGCTGACCGACAAGGGCCCGCTGCTGGCGGACGAGGCCCTCGAGGCCGGGCTGGTCGACAAGCTCGGCTACCGCGACGAGGTGTACGCGCACCTGAAGGCCAAGGCGGGCGAGGACGCGCAGCTCAGGTACGTCGCGCGGTACAACCGGACGCACGGCCTGGCGAAGCGGATCCCGCAGCCCGGACGGCAGGACGGCATCGCGCTGATCAACGGGCACGGGCAGATCCGGCTCGGCCGCAGCGGACGCGGCGGGCCGCTCCCCGGCCAGAGCGTCGCGATGGGCTCGGACACGATCGGCGCGGCGTTCCGCGCGGCGGTGAAGGACGACAAGGTCAAGGCGATCGTGTTCCGGGTGAACAGCCCGGGCGGGTCGGCGGTGGCGTCCGACGCGATCTGGCGCGAGGTCGTCCTCGCGCGCAAGGCGGGCAAGCCCGTCATCGTGTCGATGGGCGACGTCGCGGCGTCCGGCGGCTACTACGTCGCGATGGCCGCCGACACGATCGTGGCGCAGCCCGGCACGATCACCGGCTCGATCGGCGTGGTCGTCGGGAAGGCCGTGGTGAACGGGCTGCTCGAGCGGATCGGGGTCGGGCTCGGCTCGGTCGAGGCCGGCGCGCACGCGCGCATGTTCAGCGCGACCAAGGACTTCAGCGACTCCGAGTGGGAGCGGATCAACGCCTCGCTCGACAAGATCTACGCCGACTTCACGGGCAAGGCCGCCGAGGGCCGCGGGATGACGCGGGAGCGCGTCCACGAGCTGGCCCGCGGACGGGTCTGGACGGGCGCGGACGCGCAGGCCAGCGGCCTGGTGGACGAGCTCGGCGGCCTCGACCGGGCGTTCGACCTGGCACGCAAGCGGGCAGGGCTCGCGGTGGACGCGCCGATCCGGACGTTCCCGCACACCTCGCCGCTGGAGCGGCTGCGTCCGCCCGAGTCGAGCGAGGACCGCGCCGCCGCGTCCGCGCGGTTCGACGGTTGGGGCTCGCTCGGCGGCCTCGCGGCGCGGCTCGGGCTGCCCTCCGCCGGCCCGCTCACCCTTCCGGGCAGCTGGGACATCCGCTGAACGAGGTCGAGTTCACCGAGGCCGTCGCCGGGTTCGCGACGGGGGTCGTGGTGCTGACCGTCCGGGACGAACGGGACGATCTCGGCACCACGGTCACCTCGTTCATGTCGGTGTCGATGGAGCCCCCGATGGTGCTCGCGGGGGTCGCGTCGGACGGCTACCTCGCGGAGGTGCTGGGGCGCCGTCCGCGCTGGGCGGTGACGGTGCTGAGCGCGGAGCAGCGGGCGCTGGCCGGGCGGTTCGCCGCGGCGGGACGTCCGTCCGCGCGGATCCTGCTGGCGTCCGAGCCGCACCACCGCGGCCCGCACTCGGACGCGCTGATCGTGGAGTCCGGCCTCGCCGCGCTCGAGTGCGAGACCCGGCAGACGATCGAGGCGGGCGACCACCTCCTGTTCGTCGCGGAGGTGCTGGCCGCCGATTACGTCGCGCGCCGCCGCTCGCCGCTGATCAGGGTGAACCGCCGCTACCTGACCTGAGCCGTTCCCGCGAGAGGCGGCGGCTCAGGGGCAGCGAAGTGGAACGGATCATCGATACGCTCCGGGCAGGAAACGCCCATAAGGAGCACGACATGACCTTCTCCCTCGCCGTGAGCGACGCCGTCCTGGACGAGGACGAGCTCGACCCCGCGACCGTGCTGGCCGGAGAGCCGCGCACGTTCAGCAAGGTCCTGCACGAGGACGGGACGGTCCAGCGCGGGATCTGGGAGATCACCCCGGGTACGGTCACGGACGTGGAGGCCGACGAGATCTTCACGGTCCTGACCGGCCGCGCCACGATCACGGTCGAGGACGGGCCGGTGCTTTCGGTTGGCCCCGGCGACGTGGGCGTCTTCACCGAGGGCGCGCGCACCACCTGGACCGTCCATGAGACGCTCCGCAAGGTCTACCAGATCACCCTGTAGAGGACCGATCAGCCCGTGGAGGACCCGCGATGACCTATCCAGAGCCCCGGTACCGCGGCGAGGGGGGCGAGATCAACGCCACCTACCGGCCGGACTCGTCCGACCCGGACTACGTCTACGCGAACGGCACCCGCGTCCATTACCTGGCGACGGGAGAGTCGACGAACGGGCAGTTCGGGCTGTAC
The DNA here is from genome assembly GCF_040679435.1 of Spirillospora sp. NPDC052269. Lineage (NCBI taxonomy): Bacteria > Bacillati > Actinomycetota > Actinomycetes > Streptosporangiales > Thermomonosporaceae > Spirillospora > Spirillospora sp. NPDC052269. The sequence continues at coordinate 614,778 of NZ_JBFAUU010000001.1, read as the reverse complement.
CGGTGGGAGATGGGCGCGGTGCCGAGCGGCCCGTCGCCGCACTTCCACCGGTCCATCTCCGAGTCGTTCTACATCCTGGCCGGGACGGTCCGGATCTTCGACGGCGAGAAGTGGATCGACACGACTCCCGGCGACTGGGTGCACGTCCCGGAGGGCGGGGTGCACGGCTTCCGCAACGAGTCGGGCGAGCCGGCGTCCATGCTGCTGCACTTCTCGCCGGGCGCGCCGCGCGAGGGGTACTTCGAGGGCATCCCGCACCTGGGCGAGATGACCGACGAGGAACGTGTCGCGTTCTTCCTCGAACACGACACCTTCTGGGTCTGAGCCCCGGACGCGGCCCGGGTCCGAGTCCCAGGCCGCTTCGGCGCCGCCCGGGGCTCGGGCGCGGCGGTGTCAGACGCGGCGGCCGCGCTTCCAAACGGCGGCGACCTGCGGGACGCCCGGCCGGTAGGCCAGGTGGATGTGGGACGCGGCGGACAGCGCGAGCACGTCCGCCCGGGCGCCGACGCCGAGCCGTCCGACGTCGGTGCGGCGCAGCGCCCGCGCTCCGCCCGCCGTCGCGGCCCAGACCGCCTCGGCGGGCGTCATCCGCATGTCCCGGACGGCGACCGCGATACAGAACGCCATGCTGGAGCTGTAGCAGGACCCGGGGTTGCAGTCGCTCGCCAGCGCGACCGTGACCCCGGCGTCGATCAGCCGCCGGGCGTCCGGGTAGGGCTGCCGGGTGGAGAACTCCACGCCGGGCAGCAGCGTCGCGACGGTCGAGGAGTCGGCGAGCGCCGAGACGTCCGCATCGCTGAGGAACGTGCAGTGGTCGGCGGACGCCGCGCCCAGCTCCACCGCGAGCTGGACGCCCGGCCCCTCGCCGAGCTGGTTGGCGTGGACGCGCGGCATGAGCCCGGCCTTGATCCCGGCCTCCAGCACCTCGCGGGTCTGGTCGGCGTCGAACGCGCCGCGCTCGCAGAACACGTCGATCCAGCGTGCGTGGGGCGCGCACTCGGCGAGCATGTCGCCCGCGACGAGCCGCACGTATCCCTGCTGGTCGTCGGCGTACTCGGCCGGGACGACGTGGGCGCCGAGGAAGGTGACCTCGTCGGCGTACTCCGCCGCGATCCGGACGGCCCGCTCCTCGTCCTCGACGTTGAGGCCGTAGCCGGACTTGCACTCGACGGTGGTCGTGCCCTGCCGGGCCATCTCGTCCACCAGCCGCCGCACGTTCGCGCGCAGTTCGTCGTCGGACGCGGCGCGCGTCTTCGCCACGGTCGTCCGGATTCCGCCCGCCTTGTACGGCTGGCCCGACATGCGTGCGGCGAACTCCTCGGCGCGCTCCCCCGCGAACACCAGGTGCGCGTGCGAGTCGACGAAGCCGGGCAGGACGGCGTTCCCGCCCGCGTCGTACGCCTCGTCGGCCGCGGGCGCCTCGGCGCTGGGGCCGACCCACGCGACCCGCTCGCCCTCCAGGACGAGGGCGGCGTCCCGGACGATCCCGAGCGGCCCCTCCCCCAGTCCGGGCTCGTTGGTGACCAGTTCCCCGATGTTCGCGATGACGATGCTCACCGCCCCAGCATCGCACCCGCCGCCTCGTACGCCACCCCGCGCCCCACCTGTGAACGTCTCGTATCCGAGACGTCCGGCCCCGGCCGGTAGCGGACAGCGCGGACGATCCACAGCGTGCCGGTCCGGTGCCAGAGTGTGAGAACTTCCCGGGCAATCAGGACAGGCCGAGCACCGGCCGGAAGCCCCGGGAGCGAAAGGCAGGTCGCCATGACCGAGCAGCATGTCGGCGGTGTGGCCCCGCAGGGACGGTGGCGCGTCCGCGACGGCTCGTACGCCGTCACCGCGCGCCGGTCCGAATCGGACGCCGACATCACGGTGAACGTCGCCGAGTTCGTCATCGGGGACGTGGCGGGAGACCGGGTCAAACTCCGGATCGTCCGCGCGGGCGCGGACTGGGGCGTGGCCTCGTGGTCGGTCACGATCCCGGAGCGGGACCTCGCGGCCCTGGTCGGACGGTCCGTCAAGGAGCCGGACCTGGTGTCCGGGCACGACCAGCTCGGCGGCTACTTCGCGCCGGCGTCCGAGCTGTTCCGCGGTGCGCCGCACCCGTCGGACGTCACACAGGGCCTGGTCGGGGACTGCCGGGTCGCCTCGGCGTTCCAGGCCGTCGCCGCCTCGAAGGACGGCCCGGCGCTGCTCCGGTCGCTGATCGCGGCCGTGGACGGCGGCTACCAGGTCCGGCTCATCCCCACGACGGGACCGAAGGCCATGCCGGCGTCCGGCGCGAAGCCGGAGACCATGACGATCAGCGGATACCTGCCGGTGACCAGGCACAACCGGGACCCGCTGTACCTGCTGAGCGGGTCGCCGTACGGGCCTTCGTCGACGGCGGTGCTCTGGCCGGCCGTCCTGGAGAAGGCGTTCGCGACGATGTGGGGCGGCTACGCGGCGCTGGACGGCGCCGAGGAGCGTCCGGTGCTCGCCGCCCTCGGGCTCACCGACTTCGTCCACTTCAACTGGATGAACGATGAGGAGAACAAGCCCGCGGCGGCGAGGGCGAAGATGCCCTCCCTGGCCGCGGAGGGCTACGCGCTCACCACGGCGGCGCGCGCCAAGCGGCACAACTACGCCATCCTGAGCGTCGCGGAGGACGGCGTCCTGGTCTCCGACCCGAACACGGCGCGCGGCGACGACGCGGCGAAGCGCTGGACGTCCCCGGCGACCGTCAAGCGGGCCGACCAACTGCCGACCTCCGCCGAGTTCCCCCTGCTGTTCACGTGGGACGCGTTCTTCCAGACCTTCATGTGGTACTACGCGGCCCGTCCCGCGAAGTGACCGTCCGCGCGTGACCGCGCGCCCCTGGCCCCGCACCCCCGAAGCTCCCCGGTGACCTGGGCCACATCCCATTGCAGTTCGCACTACGAACCAATTATGGTTCGTAGTGCGAACTTAAGCACCGAGGGAGTGGACATCATGAGCGAAACCGTTGTGGTCGTCGGTGGGGGTTACGGTGGCGCCGCCGCCGCGAAGGCGATGGACGAGCACGCCGACGTGATCCTGGTCGAGCCGAAGGACGCGTTCGTCCACTCGGCCGGGGCGCTGCGGTCGCTGGTGGATCCGGAGTGGGCGCCGAACATGTTCTTCCGGTACGACCGGCTGCTGACCAACGGACGCGTGGTGCGGGCGCGCGCCGCCTCGGTGGACGCCAAGGGCGTGACACTGGAGTCGGGCGAGCGGATCGACGCGGACCACATCGTCCTGGCGTCCGGTTCGGGATATCCGTATCCCGCGAAGATGCGGACGGACGTCGCGGACGAGGCGATGGCGCACCTGCTGGAGACGCATTCGGAGCTCGCCGGAGCCTCCCGGGTTCTGATCACCGGCGCCGGGCCGGTCGGCCTGGAGCTGGCGGGCGAGATCAAGGCGGTGTGGCCGGACAAGCACGTGACGATCGTGGACCCGGCCGAGCGGATCGTCCCGGCCTTCGACGACGAGATGCGCGCCGACCTGCGGCGACAGCTGGACGAGCGTGGGATCGAGCTTCGCCTGGGCACCGCGCTGAGCGCCGAGCCGCCGGTCGAGCCGGGCCGCGCGGAGACGTTCACCGTGGACGGGATCACCGCCGACATCTGGTTCCGCGCGCACGGCGTGGCCGTCCAGACGGACTACCTGGGCGACGACCTGGCCGCCGCCCGCACGCCCGGGGGACGGATCCGGGTGACCGAGAACCTGAACGTCGAGGGCTTCGAGAACGTGTACGCGATCGGCGACATCACCGACCTGGACGAGGCGAAGATGGCCGGGTACGCGCTGCAGCACGCCGAGGTCGTGGCCGCGAACGTCGCGGCCCGGGTGCGGGGCGAGAAACCGGAGGCGACGTACACGCCGTCCCCGATCCCGTCGGTGCTGCTGCCGCTCGGACCGGACGGCGGCGTCGGCCAGTTCCCCAGCCCGGACGGCCCGCTCGTGCTCACCGCCGAGACGGTCTCCGAGTACAAGGGGCGCGACCTGTTCATCGGCCGCTTCATCGAGCTTTTCAACATCGAGACCGAGACCGCGAACGCGGTCTAGGACTGCCGGTGCGGGGGCCCTGCCTGGTCTAGGGCTCGTCCATGAAGATCTCGGGGACGTCGTTCTCGTCGACGACACGGGCGAGCAGCTCCACCAGGGCGTCGCGGTCGGCGGCGCTGAAGCCGGCGGGCAGATCCTCGACCCGGCGGCAGGTCTCGGTGTAGAAGTCGTCGGCGAGCGCGGCGCCGGCCTCGGTGAGCGCGACCAGGACGGCGCGGGCGTCGTCCGGATCCGGTTCGCGGCGGACCAGGCCGCGCCGGGCGGTGCGGTCGACCAGCCCGGTCAGGCTGGACTTGGCCAGGCCGAGCATCGAGCCCAGCTCGCCCATCCCGATCGGCCGGGGCATCAGGACGCAGATCAGCTGCCCCTGCTGCGGGGTGAGGCCGTACTCGCGCGCGGCCCCGGCGTACACGGCGTTCACCAGAAAGGACGAGCGGACCAGCGCGGTCGCCACCGCCATCCGCTCACCCGTCGACTTTCCCATGCCGACACAGTATCTCTAAGGAATGGCAATGCGTACTTCGCGTCACGAACTTGTCTTCGGCCTCGGGCTTTCCTCGGCCGTCCGCACGACCTCGGCGATGCTGGAGCAGGCCGTCCGGGCGGACCGCGACGGCCTCGACATGGTCAGCGTCTCCGACCACCCCTACTACGCCGACCGGCTCGACGCGTACGCCACCGTCGGCGTCCTGCTCGGCCGCACCGAGCGGGTGTCGGCGTTCGCGAACGTCACGAGCCTGCCCGTCCGCCCGGCGCCGCTGCTCGCCCGGACGATCACGTCGCTGTCCGAGCTGTCCGGGGGACGCGTGATCCTCGGCCTGGGCGCGGGCGGGCTGTGGGACGAGGCCGCGCGCATGGGCGTCGACCGGCTCACGCCCGGTCAGGCGGTGCGGGCGTTCGAGGAGGCGTTCCAGGTCGTCCGGGCGCTGTCGGGCGGCGGTGGACAGGTCACCTTCGAAGGCGAGTTCTACCAGGTCACGGACCTGGAAGCGGCCGCCGCGCCGACCCCGCCGATCTGGACGGGCTCGAACGGGCCGCGTTCGCTGGCCGTCACCGGACGGCACGCTGACGGCTGGATCCCCGGGCACGCCGCCGACTGGCTGAGCGAGCGGTACCAGTGGTCGCGTCCGCTCATCGACGAGGCCGCGCCGGCGGTGGGGCGCGACCCGTCCGACGTCAAGACCATCTACAACCTCCCGGGGCGCATCACCGCCCAGCCGCTCGCGGAGACCCGCGACGCCGAGGGCCGCTGGGTCGGCGGTTCGGTGGGCCAGTGGACGGAGGAGCTGACCGGCGCCGTCCTAGAGCACGGCGCGTCCGGTTTCACCTACTTCGGGAGGGAGGCGGACGCCTGGGCGCGCGAGGTCGTCCCCGCCGTCCGGGAGGCCGTGGCGTCCGCATGAGGCTCGTCGAGGGCGGTGGAGGCGGCTCTGACCAGGTGTTTCAGGACTTCCGCCGTCGCGGGCGGATCGGGTGGCTCGCCGTGGACGACCGCGGTGACCAGGCGGGTCTGGCCGGGCAGGCGGACCGTCCGGACGTCGTCGTCCCGGACGGCGCGCAGCGCGAGCGCGGGCAGGGTCGTCACCCCGAGCCCTTCGGCGACGAGCGCCTGCACCGCCACGTAGTCGTCGGTCATGAAGGCGATGTCCGGGGTGAAACCCTCGTCCTCGCACGCGCGAACGAGCTGTTCCCGGCACTGCTCGCAGCCTGAGATCCACCGGCCGGTCGCATGGTCGGAGAGGCGTTCGCCTCCCGATGCGCGCGGGGTGACGAGGTGGACGGGCTCGGTCAGGAGCGGGACATGCCGGAGACCGTCCGGGGAGGCGGGCGGCGTGTGGGCGAACATGACCGCGATGTCGATCTCCCCCGCCCGCAGCGCGCGGACCGCCTCGGAAGGCTCGGCCTCGCTGAGGCGAAGCTCCACGTCGGGGTGGTCGGCGGCGAACGCGGCGGCCGCGCGCGGGACGAAGGTGCCGAGTGCGGAGGGGAACGCGGCGAGCCTGACGCGCCCGGCGCGCAGGCCGGTGTGGGCGGCGAGTTCGGCCTCGGCGGCGTCCAGGCGGCCGAGGATCTCCTCGGCGCGTTCGGCGAGCATCCGTCCGGCGTCGGTGACCCGGACGCCCCGGCCCACGCGCTGGACGAGGCGGCTTCCGGTCTCGGCCTCCAGGCGCGCGAGGTGGTGGCTGACGGAGGGCTGCGCGTAGCCGAGCGCGCGGGCGGCCTCGGTGACCGAGCCGTGCCGCGCCACCGCGGCCAGCACGCGCAGTCGGACGACGTCCAGCATTACTCGAACGTATCAACGGGTTCGATGCGTTACAGAGAAGATTGGCATTGGACCTATGGGTCCCGCCGTCGCGAGCATGGGGCATATGCGACTCCCCGTGTTCGACGACGTCCTCGCCGCCCGTGACCTGCTCTCCTCCCGGCTGCCCGCGACTCCGATGTGGTCCTACCCGGTGCTGGACGACGCGACGGGCGCGTCGGTGTTCGTGAAACACGAGAACACGCAGCCCACGGGCGCTTTCAAGGTGCGAGGGGGGCTGACGTTCCTCGCCGGGCTGACGCCGGAGCAGCGTAGGCGCGGGCTGGTGACGTACTCGACCGGAAACCACGCGCAGTCGATCGCGTACGCGTGCGCCGAGTACGACGCGCCCTGCACGGTCGTCATGCCGGAGTCGGCGAGCGAGGAGAAGATCCGCGCGACGCGCGGCTACGGCGCGCGGGTGCTGCTGAGCGGCGCGGACATGGCCGGGGCGCAGAAGGCGGCGGAGGCGCTCTCCGATGAGTTCCTCCTGGTCAGTCCGGGTGACACCGTGGAGCTGATGGCCGGGGTCGGCACCGCCTACCTGGAGGTCTTCGAGGCGCGGCCGGATCTGGACGCGGTGGTGGTGCCGGTCGGGAGCGGCACGGGCGCGGCGGCCGCGTGCCTGGTCGCCGCCGCCGTCGCGCCGCGGTGCCGGGTGATCGCCGTCCAGTCGGCGGCCTCTCCGGCGGCGCACGACTCGTGGCGGGCCGGAAACACCGTGGAACGTCCCAACAGGACGGTCGTCGAGGGGCTGGCCACGGGGCGCGGTTTCACCGTCCCGCAGCAGGTGCTGCGCGGTGGGCTCGCCGAGTTCCGGCTGGTCTCGGACGAGCGGATCCGCGAGGCGCAGCGTGTTCTCGCGACGCACGCGCACACTCTCGCGGAGGGCGCGGGGGCTGCCGCGCTGGCCCCCGTCCTCGACGCTCCGGACGACTTCGCGGGCCTGCGCGTCGCCGTGGTCTGCACGGGCGGCAATGCCCCTTCATCCGAAATCGCCGCTCTTGCCTGATTGCCTGAGAATTCGGTAATGGGCCTGTTCGCCGGGTCGCGGCCGCCGCTACCTTCGTCCGGTGGATGAGATCGCTGGACTAGAGCCGGGCTACGACGAGACCCTGGCCTTCCCGAAGGCCGTGCGCGTCGGACAGTCCGTGTGGACGGGCGGGACGACGGCGGCCGGCCCGGGCGGCGCGGTCGGCGGGACCGACGTCATCGCCCAGGCCACCGAGGTGCTGCGCCGCATCGACATCGCGCTGCGGCAGGTCGGGTCGGCCCTGGACGAGGTCGTCCGGTTCCGCGTGTACCTCACCGACATCGGCCGCCGCGCCGAGATCGTCACGCTGCTCCGGCAGTTCTTCCCGCACCGCCCGGCGGCCACGATGGTCGAGGTCAGCAGCCTGTTCGCGCCGGGACTCCTCGTCCAGATCGAGGCCGACGCCGTCGTCCGCCCCTAACCTCGCGCCCTCGCCGGGCGCCGGGGATCCCCGGCGCGGGAGGTCAGGCGTCCAGGTCGGCGAGGAGGGCGAGGAGGCGGGCGCGTTCCTGCTCCTCCTCGTGGATCTTGCGCCCGTACGATCCGAAGCGCGAGGCCGGGCCATCGCCGTCGGCGAGCCTTCGGAGTTCGGGCAGGAGCTCGGCGGCGTCGGGGCCGAGTTCGCGGAGCGGCTCCTCCAGCCATCCGCCGGCTCCAGGCCACGCCAACCGCCGGCGGACGGCGGCGACGAGCGGTTCGGACTCGCCGGTGATCCGGTGCAGAGCGCGCGCCGCGGCGAGGTCGTGGAGGGGGTCACCGAGACACGCCCGCACCCTCTGCTCGAACTCTCCGGCGGCGGCGCGTCCGAACCGGCCCGCGAGTTCGAGCGCCTCCGCCGTGGCGGTCCTCTGGTCGAACGCGTCGGCGGCCGCGCGCATCGCCGGGTCGGCCTCGCCCTGGTCGAGCAGGAGCCCGGCGGCCACGATCCGCTTCCCGAAAGCGGCCAGGTCATCGGGGTCCGTGACCCGGGTGGCGGTGGCGCGCAGTGCGGGGAGGAGATCGTCCACGGGGAGGCCGTGGCGGAGCGCGGTCTGCACCGCGAGCGAAGGATCCCCGTCGCCCGTGACCGCCGTGGCGGTGACGCACGCGGAGAGCTGGGCGACGTCCCCGGTGATCGCGGCGATCGCCTCCGCGCACTCGAGACGCCGTTTCCAGGACGCCGACGTGTCGCGGACGCGGGTCAGCGCGGGCACCGCCTCCGAGGCCGCCGCACCGATCGCGCCCAGCGCCCGGACCGTCCACCAGTTGTCGTCCGGGACGAGCGGGACGAGGTCGGGGACCGCCTCGGCCGCGTCCGGTCCCCAGTGGTGGACGAGCCGGGTGAGGGTGTTGATCTCGTTGTGCCGCGACATCGTGGCGAATGATCCGCAGTTGGGGTCCCCGCAGTGCTCGCACCCGTGGTTCTGTCCCTGCCCCGCCCACCAGGCGGCGATCCGCCGCCGGACGGCCCCGAGCAGGGCGTCGTCGCAGGGCACGTCCGCGTCGATCAGCGTTCCCAGCGCGTCGTCGATCCTCGCGCCCGCGTCGAGCGCGAGGACGAGCGGCTCCCGCCAGCGCGCGTCCCCGAGCGTGATCAGGATGTCGAGGGCGATCGAGAGCAGGCGGTCGTCCTCCGACAGGTGGGTGAACCCGTCGTCCGGCGGAGCGGCGCGGACGACCGGCGACGAGGTGATCCGGGAGGCCTGGGCGGCCAGCGCCTCCACCGCGAGCGGCGCGGCCTCACGGACGTCCAGGACCGCCCCGGCGGCTTGGAGGCGGATCCCGGGATCAGGGTGCTCGACGGCCTCGGCCAGCAGGGGCGCCAGGTCGGCGCGGGCCGCTCGCGACTCCAGGCACCGCTCGGACATGGCGTTGACCGCGGCACTCGCGGCCTCGGCCGTTCCCTCGGCGAGGATGGCCCGGCTCACGGCGGCGAGGGACCGGGCGTCGAGCCGTTGGGAGATGTCCTCGTAGGGCCGGTCCGACCAGACCCAGTACTCCGGGAAGGGGTCGCCGTTCAGCCAGCATTCGGTGAACGCCTCGGTCGACGCGTCCGTCCACGGAAGCCCGGCGGCGGCCGTGGCCCAGAGCGCTCCGGCTCGCACCGTGTCCGGCCTGCCGGGCGCGATCTCCTCGGCCAGCCATTCGGCGCTGGTTTCGGGGGCGATGCGTCCGGCGGCGGCGAGCAGCCCGGCCACGACGATCGGCTCCTGCTCGACCGTCCGGCGCGTCCGCAGGGCCGGCAGCACCTGAGCCGCGGTCTCCTGCGGAAGGTGGCCGAGCAGGAGGGTGGCGATGTGGCGGGCCTCGGCGTCCGGGTCGTCCAGGAAAGGGAGCATGAGGTCGATGTCGCGGACCAGTGCCGCCTCGACGTCGGCGATGACGTCCAGGGACGCGTCGCCGGTCTCGGCGATCCGGCCCAGCAGGTGGATCAGGCCCGCACGATCGGGCGTGGCGGGATCGGCGGCGGCGCGGACGATGAACGGAACGGCGTGGGGAGTCGCGGAGTACAGCGTCCCCTGGTGGTAGATGGTGCCGAACAGGTCGTGGAGCGCCTCTTCCCGCACGTCGGGGTCGGGGTCGACGGCGTTTTGGAGCATCTGCGGGAAGTAGTCCGCCGGGCCGTACGCGTCGCTGAGCGAAGCCCAGTCGATCTCGTCGATGCGCTTGGCCATGCGCGGCCGTCCTTCCGTCCAGGGTGCAGATCGGCGGTCAGCCTAGCCACGACGTCCGACAGGACTCACCGGACGGTCAGCTTCGCCCTACCGGACGGTCAGCTTCTCGGAGAGCGTCCACAGCCGGTCGGCGCGGACGGGGTCGAGGATGCGCGGGAGGTAGTAGCCGGTGGGCGAGTCATCGTCCTCGGTCCAGGGCTCGGCGATGGCGCAGTCCTCCAGGTAGTGGCCGCCCTTCCCGGCGAGTTCGGGGGCGACGGCGGCCCAGATCGTGGTGGCCGCGCCCTGTTCCACGGTCTTCCAGCCGGACGGGACGACGCGGTTGCCGTCCTCGTCCGCCCAGCCCATGCCGATCAGCTCGTCCTGCGGGATGTGGCGCTGCAGGCCCGTCACGATCCCGCCGGGCATGAGGGAGTTGGAGGTGACGCCGTCGTCCGCCCAGCGGTCGGTGAGCCCCACGGCGAACAGGGCGTTCGCGCTCTTGGACTGGCCGTACGCCTCCCACGGGTCGTACGGACGGTGCTCGTAGTTCGGGTCGTCGAAGTCGACGTCGGAGCGCCGGTGCGCGCGGGACGACACGACGACGACGCGCGCACCGGAGGCCGCGCGCAGCACCGGGCGCAGGGCGGTGGTGAGCGCGAAGTGGCCGAGGTGGTTCGTCCCGAACTGGGACTCGAACCCGTCCGCGGTCCGGGTGAGCGGCGTGGCCATCACCCCGGCGTTGTTGATCAGCAGGTGCAGCGGACGTCCGTCGTCCAGCCGGCGCCCGGCGAACGCCTGGACGGACGCCAGCGAGCCGAGATCGAGCACCGAGGCTTCGACCTGCGGGTTTCCCGTCTCCTCGGCGATCCGCCCGGCGACGTCCGCGCCTCGGGACACGTCCCGGACGGCCAGCGTCACGTGCGCTCCGGCGGAGGCCAGCGCCCGCGCCGTCTCCGCGCCGATCCCGGACGTCGCGCCCGTGACGATCGCGTTCGTCCCGCTCAGATCATGTCCCGCGATCACGTCGGCCGCGGTGGAGGTGCTGTCGAAGGTCATGGACCGACCCTGCCCCGGACGGCCGCCGCGGTGAAGGTGGCGCCGTTCCTGGCAGCGCCACTACCAGGATGATCATCCGATCCCGGGCGGGTGGCAGACTGGTGCGATGCCTTCCACCAGCGCGCTCGGCGCCTTCCTGCGGGCCCGGCGCGCCCGGCTGCACCCCACCGACATGGGCCTCCCCGCCGGGCCGGGGCCGCGCCGCACCCCCGGCCTCCGCCGCGAGGAGACGGCCACGCTGGCCGGGGTGAGCATCGACTACTACATCCGCCTCGAGCAGGGAAAAGAGACCAACCCGAGCCCGGCCGTCCTGAACGCGCTGGGCCGCGCGCTCCGCCTGGACGGCGAGGAGCGCGCCCACCTGCTCGCACTCGCCGACCAGGTCTCGGGACGGGCCGCCCCGGCCCGGGTGCCGCCGCCGCGTCCGGTCGTCCGGACGGGTGTTCTGCGCCTGCTCGAGCGGGTTCGTCCGTGCCCGGCCTACGTCCTCAGCCGGACCAGCGACATGCTCGCCGCCAACCCCGAGGGCCTGGCGCTGTTCGCGGGCATGGACGAGTGGCCTTCGGAACGCCGGAACACGATCCGCTACGTCTTCCTGCATCCCGCCGCCCGCGACGTCCTGGCGGACTGGGAGAAGGCCGCCGCGACCAGCGCCGCCCAGCTCCGCAGCCTCACCGCCACCCTCCCGGACGCCCCGGACCTGACCGCCCTGATCGACGAGCTCACCGCCGCCAGCCCCGACTTCGCGCGCCTCTGGAACCGCCACGACGTCCAGGCCAGGCGCGGCGACCGCAAGTCCTTCCACCACCCGCGCGTCGGCGACCTCACCCTCGACTACGAGATCCTCCACCTGAACGCCGACGGCCAGCGCATGACCGTCTACCAGGCCGAACCCGGCTCCCCCGACCACGACGCCATGGTCCTCCTCTCCCTCGGCACCACCAGCGACCAGTTCTCATGACCGAACCGTCCTCGCAACTCCTGACGTGGGTCGAGCAGTGTGTGGGCGGCCCGGTCGAGATCATCCGCACGCTCACCGGCGGCACTCACGCGGACACCCGCCTGCTCGGCACCGCCGCCGGGCCCTTGGTGCTGCGCGCCTTCCCTTCCGGTGACAGTGCTGCCTCGATCGAGGAAGACGTCCTGAGCTCGCTGGACGGTCTCGCGGGGTGGATTCCGTCCCTGGTCGCCGCCGACAGAGACGGATCCCGCGCCGGGCGTCCCGCCACGCTGATCACCGTCGTGCCGGGCCGCACCGACGTCCGGCCGGACGATCCGGGCCGGGCCGCCGCGCAGCTCGGCCGCGCCCTGGCGCGCGTCCACGCCACGGACACCGCATCCCTCACGCATCTGCGGGACGGCCTGGCCAGGGCGAACGCCTCGTCCGCCCGACGGGGCCCGGCCGCGCCTGTCGTGGAGGAGCACCTCGAAACCCTGGTCGCGGAGCCTCGTGTCCTGACGCACTACGACTTCTGGTCGGGCAATGTCCTGTGGGCGGGCGACGGCACCCTCACCGGCGTGATCGACTGGGCGGGCGGCTGCCTCGCGCCACGCGGCTTCGATGTGAGTTGGTGCCGCCTTGACCTGCACCTTCTCCACGGCCCGGACGCCGCCGACGCCTTCCTCCACGCCTACTGTCAGGGGGTCGGCGCACCCGTCGCGAACCTCGAACTGTGGGACCTGTTCGTCGCCCGGAACTCCCACATCTCAGTCGAGACCTGGACGGACAACTACGTCCCCCTGGGCCGCCGCGACCTGACCCCGGCGGCCCTACGCGCCCGCCACACGGCGTGGACGGCGCGGTGTATGGAGTTGTTTCAGCGCTTGTGAGATGCCACGCAGAGCTGGACGAGTTCGGGGACGAGTTCGGCGAGGAGGGCCTCGTCCGCCGGGTCCGAGGGTGTGTATTCGGTGATGCCCAGGCCCACTACCTGGTGGCGGGCCGACAGCTTCCTGACCTGTGACAACAGCTCCTCTGCCGGGAGGCCGTCGGGTTCCGGGCAGCCGATCGAGGAGAAGCCTTCGAGGACGTCCAGATCGAGGTGCAGGTACAGGACGGCGTCCTCGGGAAGGGATGCTAGGTCACCGAACGGGTTGCTCTGGATGTAGTCGCGCTCAGCGGGGTCCATAGCGCGGACACCGGACAGGGCGACCTGGGACGGCAACAACGGCAGCGGCGGAACGAGCTCGTCCGGGCCTTCGCCGAGCAGCGTGCGCAGGACCATTCCGTGGAACGCGCCCGAGGGCGACGATTCCGGCGTGTTGAGGTCGCCGTGCGCGTCGAACCACACGACCACCAGCCGCTCCCCGAAACGGCGGACCGCCGCGGCGATCGGCTCCAGCTCCACACCGCAGTCCCCGCCGACGGTGACGGTCAGTCCCTCCGCCGGGAGGACGTCCCGGACCCGCGAGGCCGTCTCCGCCAGCGTCGCGCCGCAGGTCACCTTGACGTGTTCCGGCCCTGGCAGCGAGGCCGCCACACTCGACGCCCGCTCGTCACCGGTGATCAGTCGCGCGATCCGGGCAGCGCCTTCGACGAGGTCCGGTGCGGTCGGCGAGGACGATCCCTGCCACTGCGGCACTTCGACGACGGTGAACATCGTGGCCCCCTCTCGGACGGTGTCATGGCAGTGTCCTACGAACCATCCGCGAAGGTCCACTAAGCGTTTCTGGGGTGGCATGTAAGTTGAGCTTGATGTTGGATCTCACGCGCCTGCGCCTCCTGCGCGACCTCGCCGAGTACGGGACGATGACCGCCGTCGGCGAGGCCGGCGGCATGACGTCCTCCGCCGTGTCGCAGCACCTCGCCCGGCTCGAGCGGGAGGCGGGCGTGCCGCTCCTGATCCGCGAGGGCCGCCGCGTCCGGCTGACACCGGAGGGACATCGGCTCGTCGGCCACGCCCACACCGTCCTGGACGCCGTGGACGCGGCGGAGAAGGATCTCCACGAAGCGGGCACCCCGCGCGGCCCGGTCCGCGTCGCGACCTTCGCCACCGCGGCCGCCCGCCTCCTGCTCCCTGCCGTCCGCATGGCGAGGACGCGTTTCCCGGAGCTGCGCGTCATCATCCACGAGCACGAACCGGTCGACGCCGTCGCGGCCCTCCGAGAAGGCCGCTGCGACCTGGCGATCACCTACACCTACAGCCTGCTCCCGGCTCCGGCGCCCGATCCGCCCGGCCTGACCCGCCATCCCCTGCGGCGAGAGCCCGTGCTGGTCGCGCTCCCCGTCGGGCACCCGGCCGCCTCCGACACCGTCGACCTGCGGAAGCTGTCCTCCGAGCAGTGGATCGTCGGCTCGCGCGTCACCGCCGACCATCAGCTCATCGAACGGGCCGCCGCCTTCGCCGGCTTTCATCCCGAGACCAGCCACACGGCCGACGACTACACGCTCATCCTCCAGATGGTCGGGCACGGGCTGGGCGTCGCCCTCGTCCCCGAGGGCGGGGTCAGCGGCGCCCCGCCGGACGTCCTGCTCCGGCCTCTCGGCGGACTCCCCCTCACCCGCGACGTCCACGCGCTGACCCGGCATCCCGCCCCGGCCGTCCACGCCGTCCTGGAACTGCTTCAGGCCGGCTGACCGAAGGCCGCGCTCCCGGCCGAAGCGGTCAGCGGGCCTGGGTGCTGAGGTGCTGGTAGAGGGCGCGGTGGCCTTCCGGGGTGGGGTGCAGGCCGTCGGTGAACAGGTGCGGGCTGTCGCGGAGCGGGTCCCACATGTCGACGTAGTCGATGTGGTTGCCGGCACACCAGCGTCGGACGAGGTCGCGCAGGGCTTCGGCTCGGGCGAGGGTCGTGCGGCGGCGTCCGAACGCGGCGGCGCGGGGCTCGTCCAGCCAGGCCGGGCCCAGGACGACCAGGCGCGCGTTGTGCTCGAGGGCCGTGGCGGCGAGCGCGGTGAGGTTCTCGGCGACGGACGCGAGCCAGTCACCGTATCCGGCGGAGTCGTTGATGCCCGCGGCGACGATGAGGGTGTCGGGCAGGCGGGGCGACAGGAGCGCGGGGACCTCCTCGCGGACGCCGTCCAGGGTGTTTCCGGGGATGGCGACGTTGAAGACGCGGTGGTCGAGCTCGTTCTCGGCGATGTGCCCGGAGGCGAGGCGGGCCGCCCATCCGCCATCGGGGTCGGAGCGTCCGTAGGCGATGCTGTCGCCGGCGATCACGATGCGGGACGCGGGACGCAGCGGCTTCGCGTCCAGGTAGGCCCAGGCGGTTTCACCGGACGTGAGGCGGACGCGGCGGCGGACATAGTCGTCGACCTCGTAGGCGTCGGCGGCGGCGAGGTCCTCGTCCGTGAGCCTCAGGACGGCTCCCTCGACCTCGGCGCCGATCTCGCGGGTCAGCGTGAGGTGCACGTCGAGGCCGCTGGTCGCGATCACGGACGGGTCGGTGATCCGCAGCGGCCGGGTCGCGTATCCCGCGAGAGCCGCCGGTTCACTGGGAACGGGGCGTCCGAAGAGGGTCTTCTGCACCTGCTCGTCCAGGAGCGTGCCGAACGAGAACAGGAGGTGCGGACGGGAGGGGGTCACCGGGGCCTTTCTTCCGAATACGACCAGGTCAGCCTACCTATTCCGGAGCGAGGGCCGTGCCGTGGATCATGGCCGCAAGGAGCTGCGGGATGGCGGCGGTGCCGAGGCGGCGGCCGGAGGCGGCGGCCGATTCGCCGTGGCGCTCGCCGCCCCCGGGGCTCGGGGGCGGCGAGCGCGGCGGTCATTTGTAGGTGACGTCGACTCTCAGATGGGCGTCGTTCGAGTTGATCCTGACCCCGTCGTCCGTTCTGGTGCCGGAGGCGAAGGCGGAGTTGTCGACGAAGCCCCGGGACTTCTCCTTCGGAGTGACCTTGTGGGTGCCGTGGCAGGTGACCTCCCACCCCGGGTGCAGGGTGTAGGGCGTGCAGGTGACGGTCCCGGTCAGGGAGTCGTGGATGGTGATGGTCTTGATCGGGACGTCGCCGGTGTTGGTGACGACGAAGCGGTAGCGGATGGCCTCGTGCTCACGCCAGGCGCTCATCATCTGGGCGTCGCGCCCATGCGTGGCGTGGTGCTTGGCCTTGGTCCCGGACGGTTGGACGAAGCCGTCGAAGTGCTTGTCCAGGTGAAGGCCAGCATGGACGGGTTCGTTGGTGATGGTGACCACGACGGTGTTGGACGTGGACGGGAAGCAGGCGCCGTCACCCTCGTAGTAGGCGGTGATGTGATGCTCACCCTCGCCCAGGCCGGTGGTGGTCAGGGTGGCGGTGCCGTCCGAGTTGAGTTCGGCTGTGCCGATCGCCGTCCCCGCACCGTCCGTGAACCTGACCGTGCCGGACGGGCTCCCGGCGCGCACGGCCGGGAGTCCGACCAGCGCGGTCGGGGTCGGCCCGACGATGCAGGCCACGTGGGCGGTCAGGGTGACCTGCTGCCCGAGTGCCGCGTGAGTGGGGTGAACCTTCAGTGATGTGTGGCTGGTACCGGCCGGCTCGGCCAGAACCAGCGAATGGCCGTTGCCCGCGGCCACCTGGGTCGCCACCGTGGACGGGGGCAGCGCCATGGACACCGGGGTGTACCGGTCGGTGTTCGTACCGTCGCCCAGGCCTCCGTCGCCGTTGAAACCCCAGCCCAGGCCCCGGCCGTCCGAGGTCACCGCCAGACTGACGGACCACCCGGCGGCGACCTGGGTGACGCGGACGCCTCCCGGCAGGTGCGCCTCCACCGGAGTGTGATGGTCGTCCTGAGTGCCGTCCCCCAGCGTCCCCCAGTAGTTGTATCCCCAAGCCAGAACGCGGCCGTCCGAGGTCACCGCCAGACTGTGCTGCGGGCCGGCGGCGACCTGCTTGACGGTGACCCCCGACGGCAGGTGCACATACACCGGAGTGTGGCGGTCGGTGGTTGTGCCGTCTCCCAGCTGCCCATCGCCGTTGTATCCCCAGGCCAGGGCCCGGCCGTCCGAGGTCACCGCCAGACTGTGCGTGTCGGCGGCGAGCTGCGTGACGTGGACCCCGGACGGTGTGTGCACGTACACCGGAGTGTGGCGGTCGGTGGTGGTGCCGTCTCCCAGCTGCCCCTGCCCGTTGAAACCCCAGGCCAGGGCCCGGCCGTCCGAGGTCACCGCCAGACTGAAGGACGCCCCCGCCGCGACCCGGGTGACGGTGACGCCGGTCGGCAGGTGCACCTCGACCGGCGTGATGCCATTGGTCCTGCTGTCGTCCCCCAGCTGGCCATTGAAGTTGGCGCCCCAGGCGAGGACCCGGCCATCGGAGGTCAACGCCAGGCTGTGGAGATCGCCCGCGGAGATCTGGGTGACGGTGACCCCGGCGGGCAGATGTACCTGGACCGGTGTGTAGCTCCCGGTCCTGCTGTCGTCCCCCAACTGGCCGTAGGTGTTGCGCCCCCAGGCCAAAACCTGGCCGTCGGCGGTCAACGCCAGACTGTGGCTGAAGCCGCCGGAGACCTGGGAGACACGCACACCCGCAGGGAGCAGCACCGGAGTCGGCGTGTTCGGGGAGACGTTGGTGCCGTCTCCCAGCTGCCCAAAGCGGTTGTACCCCATACCGAAGGCAAGATCGGTCGGCCAAGCCGCGGCCACCGGGCGCTGCCCTGCGGCCACCGGACGCTGCGCCGCAGCCACCGGACGCTGTGCCGCGGCCAGGCCCCCGACCGCGCACACCACGACCATCAGCACGGCCACCACCGCGCGCCAGCACAGCCGCGCCCGGCGCCATCGCGCCCGGCCGCTTCCCCGGCTCATGGGCCGGCCGACCTGCCCAACACTCATCACGCATCCCCCCGATGCTGGTCCCATGCCGCTGATCCGCCACTCCGGCTCCCCTGCACAACAACGACACGGGTGGCCACTGCCAACGGACGTCCGCGCACGTCGGAGGAGAACGGCAAGATCAACTCATTGCGGCACAGCGTATCCATTTGGAAACGGAGAGTGTTGACCAGGGCCTGCCAGGCGGTGTTGGTGAGCAGGGCCGACGTTGGAAGGCATCGGACTGACACGATCGGGCCCCCTTCCGCCGTCCAGGTCGCCGGGCCCCGTGAAAGCGATGCGGGGACTGAACGAAGTAGGAGTGATGACCATCCTCCCGGAGATGCCCATGCCGACCCCCACGGAACGGACGCCAGCGTGACCGTCCCACCCGAAACGGCCCTGACGGACGCCGAACTGCTCGCCACGTCCGTCCGCGACGGCGACCTCTTCACCGCCGTCTACGACCGGCACTACGCCGACATCCACCGCTACGTCGCCGGACGCCTCGGACCGCAGACCGCCGACGACGTCGTGGCCGAGACCTTCCTCGCCGCGTTCCGCAGCCGCGCCGCGTTCGACCCGTCCCGCGGGTCCGTCCGGCCCTGGCTGTTCGGCATCGCGACGAACCTCATCGCCCAGCACCGCCGCACCGAGACCCGCCGCTACCGGGCGCTCGCGCAGCTCGGCGCGGAGCCCGATCCCGGCGGTCACGAGGACCGGGTCGCGGCCTCGGTGTCCGCCGAGGGACTCCAGCCGTCGCTGGCCCGCGCGCTCGCCGCACTGTCCCGCAAGGACCGCGACGTCGTGCTGCTCAAGGCCCTCGCCCAGTTCAGCAACCAGGAGATCGCCGACGTGCTCGGCATCCCGTCCGGGACCGTCGGATCCCGCCTGAACCGGGCGCGCAGGAAGCTGCGCGCGGCACTCCCCGCCCACTCGGAAGGACTGTGACCATGGACGAATTCCAGATGATCGCCACGATGCTGGACGAGCCCCCCACCCCGGACAACGAGGCCGCCGTCCGGCACCGCCTCCTCAACGGCATGCGCGAGCCGGCACGGCCGACGCGCCGCGCGAGCCGCCGTCCTGTGCTGTGGAGCGGCTTCGGCCTGGCCGCCACCGCCGCCGCCGTCGCGGGCGCGGTCGTCCTGTCGTCCGGGACCACCCCACGCGCCCCGGACCACGGCCACGGGCCCACCGCCACGCAGCCGATGTCGGCGAGGACCGTGCTGCTCACCGCCGCCGAGCACGCCGAGGGCGCGCCGGCCTCCGGCAAGTACTGGCACGTCCTGCGCATCCAGTCCAGGGCCATCCACGACACGCGGAGCGGTTACTGGATTCTCGGACAGCAGCTGATCGGGCAGTGGAGCCGCCCCGACGGCCGGTCCTGGACGGGGTACCGGACCCTCGGCGCGAAGCCGATGTCCGCCAAGGACGCTCCCGCGTTCCAGAGGGACGGCTCGCGCGACCCGAACCCCGTCCCCCCTTCCCTCAACAAGGATGCCAAGACCAAGACCTTCTCGGTCTGCGACAGTGCGATGACGTTCAAGCAGGTCCAGGCGCTGCCTACCGATCCCGGCACGTTGAGGGCCGCCCTGCGGCGGATGGTTCCGCCCGACCATCCGACCGCGGGCCGGACCGTGGACGAGGTCGTGCGGAACTGCGTGACCGACCTGCTCAGCTTCGTCCCCGCGCCTCCCAAGGTCCGCGCCGCCGCCTTCCGCGCGTTCGCCGCCATGCCCGGGGTCACCTCCCTGGGCCCGGTCACCGACGAGCGCGGACGCACGGGAATCGGCCTGCGCATCCAGTTCCGGCGCGGTTTCACCGACACCGTGATCATCGATCCGGACTCCTCGCTCGTGCTGAGCGACTCGGTCACCGGCTCCAAGGCCCCCGAACAGCTCGGGAAGGTGCTGTACATCCAGGTCGGCTGGACCGACAGCGCCCCGAAGGTCCCCACCCTCCCCTGACGCTCCTCCGCTGGCGCTGACCCGTGGCGTGTCGCCCTCATGTGCAGGGCGACACGCCACAACTCGTCGCGAACAGCTCGCCGGATATCCGAGCCGCCGCCCCTGGGGTTCGAAGGCGGCGGGCGCGGCGGTCATTTGTAGGTGACGTCCACTCTCAGATGGGCCTTGTTGGAAGTGACGATTTCTCCGTCGTCCCTGCTGCCGGTCGCGGTGGCGGTGTTGTCGACGTAGCCCCGGGACTTCTCTTCCGAGGTGACCTTGTGGACACCGTGGCAGGTGACCGACTGTCCGGGTTCCAGGACATGGGACGAGCAGGTGATGGTCCCGGCGTGGGAGTCGTGGATGGTGATGGTGCTGATCGGGACGTCACCGGTGTTGGTGACCACAAAGCGGTAGCGGATGGCGTCGTGCTCACGCCAGGCGCTCATCAGCTGGGCGTCACGCCCGTGCATGGCGTGGTGCCTGTGCTTGGCCTTGGTTCCGGACGGGCTGACGAAGCCGTCGAACTGTTTGTCCAGGTGAAGGCCGGCGTGCACAGGTTCGTTGGTGATGGTGACCACGACGGTGTTGGACGTGGACGGCATGCAGTCGGTGTCGCCCTCGTAGTAGGCGGTGATGTGGTGTGCACCCTCGCCCAGGCTGGTCGTGGTCAGGGTGGCGGTGCCGTCCGCGTTGACGTTGGCTGTGCCGATCACCGTCCCCGCACCGTCCTTGAACCTGACTGTGCCGGACGGGCTCCCGGCTCGCACGGCCGGGTTCCCGACCGGCGAGGTCGGGGGCGGCCCGACAATGCAGGCCACATGGGCGGTCAGGGTGACCTGCTGCCCGAGTGCCGCATGAGTGGGATGAGCCGTCAGTGATGTGTGACTGGTGCCGGCCGGCTCGGCCAGAACCAGCGAGTGGTCGCTGCCCGCGGTCACCTGGGTCGCCACCGTGGACGGGGGCAGCACCATGAACACCGGGGTGAAACGGTTGTTGCCGCTGGTGCCGTCCCCCAGGCGTCCGTCGCCGTTGTAGCCCCAGCCCAGGCCCCGGCCGTCCGAGGTCAACGCCAGGCTGAAGGACCACCCGGCGGAGACCTCGGTGACCCGGACACCCGTGGGCAGGTGCACCTCCACCGGAGTGTGATGGTCGTCCTGAGTGCCGTCCCCCAGCATCCCCCAGTAGTTGTATCCCCAGGCCAGAACGCGTCCGTCCGAGGTCACCGCGAGACTGTGGGACACACCGCCGGCGACCCGGGTGGCGCTGACCCCCGCCGGCAGATGCGCATACACCGGAGTGTGGCGGTCGGTGGTGGTGCCGTCTCCCAATTGCCCGTCGCCGTTGACGCCCCAGCCCAGAACCCGTCCGTCCGAGGTCACCGCCAGACTCTGCGCTTCGGCGGCTATGTCCGTGAGGTGGACACCGGACGGCAGGTGCACCCACACGGGCGTGAGGCGGAACGTCGTCGTGCCGTCTCCGAGCTGCCCTTCACCGTTGTATCCCCACCCCAGAGCACGGCCGTCCGAGGTCAGCGCCAGGCTGTACTGCGCTCCGGCGGAGACGTGGGTGACGTGGACACCCGACGGCAGGTGCACCTCGACCGGCGTGGTGCTCTGAGTCGTGCTGTCATCCCCTAGCTCGCCGGCGGTGTTGCTGCCCCAGGCGAGGACCCGGCCGTCGGAGGTCACCGCCAGGTTGTGGTAGTAGCCCGCGGAGACCTGGGTGAGGGTGACGCCCGAGGGCAGGTGCACCTCTATCGGGGTGTAACTCGTGTTCGTGGTGCCGTCCCCGAGCTGCCCGTTGGTGTTGCGCCCCCAGGCCAGGGCCCCGCCGTCGGAGGTCAACGCCAGACTGTGGCTGAAGCCGCCGGAGACCTGGGAGACACGCACACCCGCAGGAAGCAGCACCGGGGTCGGAGTGGCCGGGGTGACGGTCGTGCCGTTCCCCAGCTGCCCGAAGCGGTTGTACCCCATGCCGAGGGCGAGGTCGGTAGGCCAAGCCGCCGCCACCGGCCCCCGGGCCACAGGCACCGGACGCTGCGCCGCGGCCGCCGGACGCTGCGCCGCGTCCAAGCCCCCGGCCGCGCACACCACGACCATCAGCACGGCGACCACACCGCGCCGACATGCCCGCGACCGGCCCCATCGCGCCCAGCCGCTGCCCTGCCTCAAGGGCCCGTCCACCTGCCCAACACTCATCCTGCATCCCCCCGATGCTGGTCCCATGCCGCTGCCCTGCCACTCGGCTCCCCTGGACAGGACGACACGGGCGGCCACCGCCGACGACATCCATGCAGGCGAGAACGGCAAGATCAACTCATTGCGGCACAGCGTATCCATTCGGAAACGGTGAGTGATGATCAGGGTTCGGGTATGGCGATCTGATTACCGACACGGTCGTCCCGGTGATCCCCCCGCGGAGGGAGGATCTTCCCCCGTCCGGGCGATCACCAGCCGAGACAAGTCGGGAATGCTGAGGGCATGGCGAACGAACGAACTGAAGTGCCCGTCCCGCGTTGGACCGTCCGGGCGGCCTATGCGTCCGCACTTTCGGCGACCATCGGATTCATCCCTCTGCACGCGGTTTGGGCCCTGGGTTATCCACTGTGGGCCAACGTGGACAAGTTCAAGGACTGGTACGCGCAGGGCGGCGGCCCCTACCTCCTGGTACTCAGCGGAATGGCCTTGCTGGCCGGAGTCCTGGCGGTGAGCCTCGTCCGCCCCTGGGGCCGGATCTTCCCGCGCTGGGTGCCGTTTCTGTCGGGGCAGCAGGTGCCTCGGCGGACGCTGTTCAGCACGGCTTTCGCGGTGTCGGCGTTCTTGCTGCTGTACACGGCATGGGCGGCATGGCAGTTGGCCAACCAGTTCAACGATGACGGCATCTTCAGCCCGTGGATCGTCGTCTACGGCATCCCGCAGTTCCTGGTCTGGGGCGGCGGCCTGTTCATGGCCGCCTGGTCATACCGCGACCGCACCCGCCCGACGGCAGATGAGCCCGCCCTTCCCACCGGGCTCGCCCCGCAGGCTGGATGACGTGCACCGCGCCCCGAATCCGGACGAGGTCGGCAGGCGGGGACGGCCGAGGCTTCCCTCAGGTCGTGACGGCGAAGGGAAGGTCGGTCAGTTGTTCCGAGAGCTCCCACAGGCGGCGGCCGGTCTCGGGGTCGGTGGCGGTGGGGGCCAGTTGGACCTGCTTGGGTGCGCCGCGCAGTTCGGCCATGCCGCTGGGGCCGATGAGCTGTCCGCCGTCCGCGTTCAGATCGGTGGCCGCGTACAGCTGGGGAAGCGCGCCCTGTTCCGGCGACTGGGCGAGCGGGGCGAGGATGCGGCCGAACAGCAGCTTCGTCATGCCGACCGGAGTGCTCGTCTGGAGGTTGGTGGACGTGTAGCCGGGGTGGGCGAGCACGCTGCGCACCGGGCTACCGGACGCGGTGAGCCGCCTGTGGAGCTCCCAGCCGAAGACGGCGTTGGCGAGCTTGGACTGGTTGTAGTACTTCATGGGCGAATACTTGCGCTCACCGGTGAGGTCGTCGAAGAAGATCCGCGCCTGCCGGTGGTTGGTCGAGGTGACCGTGACGACGCGAGGGTCGTCCCCCTTCGCCAGCAAATCGAGCAGCAGGCCCGTGAGCGCGAAGTGGCCGAGGTGGTTGGCGGCGAACTGCAGCTCGTGGCCCTGCGGGGTGAGCGTCCGGGGCGGAGCCATCACGCCTGCGTTGTTGACCAGCACGTCCAGGCGTCCGAGGTCGGAACGCAGCCGGTCGGCGAAGACGCGGATCGACTGCGGATCGGTGAGGTCGAGAGGGCGCACCTCGAGGCGGGCGCCCGGCTGGGCAGCGCTGATGTCCGCGACGGCGCGGCGGCCTTTGACCTCGTCGCGGACGGCGAGGACCACATGGGCGCCCTTGCCCGCGAGCGCTCGGGTGGTCGCCAGGCCGAGACCGCTGTTGGCGCCGGTGACGACGAACACCCTGCCGGTCTGATCGGGAATCTGCTCGACGGTCCAGTTCGCGCGTCGCTGATTGCTCACGGGGGTCTCCGGTCCAATGGAGGACGATACGACAACGATCGTTGTCGCACGTACGACAATGAGCGTTGTCGTATGCTGGTGTCAAACGACCGTTCGGAGAGGCCCCATTGCGAAGCTGGTCGGACGACAACCCCAAGGCGCAGCTCATGCGCCGCAAGCGGACGGCGATCGTCGACGCCGCCCGCGAGGCGTTCCTGGACACCGGGTACGCCGAGACATCGGTGCATCGCATCGCCGCGGCGGCGGGCGTCTCGATCAAGACGGTCTACCGGCATTTCGACGGCAAGGACGACCTGTTCAGCGCCGTGATGCAAGACGCCTGCTCAGTGCCCGAGGGCTTGGAGGGCGAGCATGCGGACCTGCCGTGGTTCACCGAACCACCGCAGGTCGGGCTGCCTCTGGCGGGCGTGGACTATCTGCAGCGAGTGCTGTCCCCGACCGAACTGGCGCTCTACCGGGTCGTCACGCGGGACGCCCCTCGCTTCCCCGAGCTGGGGCAGCGGTATCGGCAGGTCATGGACGTCCGAGTCCAGGCGCTGGGGCAGTACCTGGACCACTGGGCACCAAGTCAGGGCTGGAAGGTCGGGAACACACGCTCGGCGGCAGCGATGTTCGTGGCACTACTCGGCAGAGACCTTTTCGAGGACGCCCTGCACGGCGTCCGAGAACCCGCCGAAGAGGAACTCACCGACCGAGCCCACTCTGCGGCAAACCAACTGACAACACTGCTGACGAGCGGCGTCATCGGCTGACCACACTCAAGGCGAACCAATACGGGCAGCGGTTTCCGCAGTGGCCCAAGCCGTCCGGCCCGAGCATTTCGTTCAGCAGCCGCCGTCCGCCCCTCGCGCAGGGCAGCCACACTACCGGCGAGATCTCGCAGTGAGTACGCCGCGCCGCCGTACGTGGAACCTCACGATCCCATCCCTTGGGCACGCCTGTCCCGAAACATCAAGGGCGAGAACGTGGCGCCTATCGCGCAGGTGGGAGTCAGCGTGCCTCTTCCAGCCGAAGTGGCACGGCCGGCGGGCTGGCAGGATGTTCCCTACGAACGACGCGGCGACCACTACGTCCAGTTTCTGGACGAGGATCAGCTCACAGCGGTCAGCCACGGCGGGTACGCGTTCACCACAGCAGCTCTGTTCTTCCCACTACATGTGGACCTGCCCGACGTCCCAGCCTCCGCGGATTCCGACGACCTGGCCTCCGTCGCCGCCGCCTACATCGAGATTCTGGCACCCGTACTCAACGATGCCGTCGGACCCGCGATCGAGCCCCTGAAGCCAGTTTTGTTGCCCCAACCCCTTACCCCTGCACCCACTATTCGACAGGGTTGCCGAATTACGCGGACGCCAAATGAATGGGATGACCCTCATTTGCAGTGGAGCGCAGCGAAAATTCGCACTCTGTGGCCACCGACGGAATTCACAACCATCGGTGGCCACGAGCGCGAGCGATTATCTATCGAACATCAACCCCAATAGAGCCGCCAAAGGTGCAGACCTGGCTCGCGACCTCGCTCCCTTGGATCGGGCCTACCACCCAGGGGCCGTAGAGGGTCGTCGTGTACGGGTACCGGTCCGTGTTGCACTGTGCGGCGACTCGATAGGAAGTATTTCCCTCGCATTGCGCGAATGCCCAGGAAAATCTGCTGATTGGGTCCCACTGCTTCGTGGTGTACTTACATCCCCACACTGAAGCGTGGGCCGGGCTGGAAACTGCGACGGGGATGCCGGTCGCGACAGAAAGTGTCACGACCGACACAAGAAGCTTCTTGCGTATTTTCACTTCAGGCTCCCAATGACGACTTCCCGCTTGCACCTCTCGTGGCTTGCCGGCGACTTTCTTTGACGGTCGCACGTCCGATCACACGAGAGTCGTTGCGGGTTCGGCCTCTTCGGTCGGTCTCGTTACGGAATGAAGCGCGGCGGAGAGTCGTTCCGGTTTCGCCTGGGTCCCGTCAAGGCGTGGTTGCCGGATCCGTTCTTCCGTTCCGCCGATTCTGACCCTACGAACAATTGGTTAGGCCGATGCATGCAATCCGTGCGGTCCTTGTGCACAATGCGTGCAGCGGGCGCCATGGACCTCCGAGGGACCGCAGCGAGGCGACCTGGTGTAGTTCTTCACGTGCGATCGGTGCGGTCGGCCTGGTCAATGCCCGAGGGCCTGGACGGCGAGCATGAGGTCGCGGCACCATCGCCAGCCAAGTGGCACGGCTGGAGGGACGCTCTTTGGAAGAGGGCGTGCCCCCACATGACGCTCGTTCCTGTCGAGGTCGGTGTCTAGACTTGATTGATATGGCCGAAGTGAACTTCGATGCCGTCGAGCGAGCACGACTCTGCGACTTGCTGGAAGAGCTCGGGCCCGAGGCTCCGGCTCTCCTCACGCCGTGGACGAACCGCGACCTGGCCGCTCACCTGGTTTTGCGCGAGCGGGATTATGTGGCCGCTCCGGGGCTTGTGCTTCCCGGGGCGTGGGGCCGGTTCACCGAACGTCGCCGACGAGCTCTCGCGCAGCACGATTTCGCGGGCCTCGTCGCGAGGATCCGTTCGGGGCCGCCGCCAGGCTTCTTCCGCATCGGATGGGTGCGCGGCGGCCCGAACCTGAACGAGTTCTTCGTCCACCACGAGGACGTCCGCAGAGCGAACGGTCGCGGTCCTCGAATGCACGAGCACGCGATGGACGAGGCTCTGTGGCGGAACGTCCGGCTTGCTCCTTGGTTCCTGGCGCGACGACTGCGCGGCGCCGGCCTGGAACTTCACCGCGCCGGGACGACCGAGACCGTCCGGGCGCGGCGCGGTGAGCCCGTCGCCCGCATCTCCGGGGCTCCAGGCGAACTGCTGCTCTACCTCTTCGGACGGAAGGACTCGGCGCAAGTCGAGATCACCGGCCCACCCACGGCGGTCCAGGCCGTCCGCTACACCCAGTTCGGCATGTAGCAGCCGTTCGGGCTCTCGCTCAGGCATCACTGGTGCTCTCCTCTCGGCCTCGACCGCGGCACACTTGGAGGACGCGCTCGCCGTCTTCCAACGTGAGCCGCTGCCGCCTGACCACCTCCGGGAAATCTGCCGTGTTCTCCGAGCCTGACGACCCAGCCGTTCGAAAACGAATGCACGCCGCTTTCTCCACAGCGGCCTGGAAGCTCCATTGCAGCCGTCGGCCAGACACCTCGTGGGCGTGGGGCCACGGCGGACGGACCCTAGGCGCCCCGGTCATCGACGGCGCCACGACCGCATGGCTGCGCGTCATGGAGACCCTCGAGCACAAACGCGGCGGCAAGCTCTGGACCGGAACCGCCGAAGCCGCCCAGGCCGTCCCCTCCGACGTCCCTCGCCCCCAGCTCCTCAACACCGAAGACTGGGACCACGAAGGCCACTCCTACCGTGCGGAACTCACCACCTACGTCTCAGCCCCCGTGTGCTCGACCACACCCGTCCTGACGAGCCGCATCGACCTACCCGACTCGTGGTTCGGGCAACTTCGCGAAGCGGTGGACACCCTGTCCGCCACTCCACCACCCTCAGGACGCGGCCCGGTCATCACCCAGGACTACGTCCACCGCTCCCTCCCTCAGTACGTCGGAGCACCGAGCACGGAGACCACCGTCGTCAGATGGAGCCTGGCCCATGGCGACCTCCACTGGGCCAACCTCACCGCACCAGAACTGAACATCCTGGATTGGGAAGGCTTCGGCCCCGCGCCCCACGGCTTCGACGCCGCCCACCTTCACGCCTACACGCTCCCCCAACCCGACATCGCCGCCCAGGTACGGACCACCTTCGCCGACACCCTGCACACCGCCGACGGTCGCCTGGCCGAACTCATCGTGGCGGCGATCATCATCCAAGCCGCCGACCGTGACCCCGTCCACGCCCGTCTCGCCCCCCTGCTCAAGGAACACATCGCAGACCTTCGCCACAATCAAGACTAGGCATCCCAACGTACGGAAACGTGCTGCATGAGGCCCTGTGGCACAACGTCCAGCGCGCTCCTTGGCTCCAACACGGCAGCTTCGTGGCGCGGGCCTGAAGCTTCATCGAGCCGAGACGGTCAAGACCGCCCGAGCCGACGCGGCGAGCCCTCCGCCCACCGCATCGGACCGCCGGGCGAACTGCTGCTCACCTCTTCGGACGGAAGGACGCCGCACAGTCGAGATCAGCGGACCACCCACGGCGGTCCTAAGCCGTCCGCTATGCGCATATCGGCACGGCGCGCAGCTGCACAAGTCCCGTCTCAGCGGGCGCACCAGGCTGCTGAGGTGGCTGAGCTTCGGCGGGCTGTGGATGGCGCTATCGATCTTGGGTCTGGCCCTCGCCTTTGCGGGAGTTCCCGCGCCGCGCACCATCGCCGGCGCGATCGTCGCTATCGTGTGGACGGTGTCCAGTCAGCGCCTCCGGCGTGTCATCTACGGCAGTGTGCGCCGCGCGGTGTGATGACCCCGTACTTCGACGAGTTCCTGCACGTTCCGGCCAGGCTGGCGATCGTGGCGCTGCTGGCCCCGGTGGAATGGATGGAATTCCGCGTCATCCGCGACACGCTCGAAACCAGCGACTCGGCCCTGTCCAAACAGATCAGCGCGCTCCAGGACGCGGGCCACGTCGAGGTGCACAAGGAACGCCTGAGCGGTCGGCGCAGCACCCGAATAGGGCTCAGCCAGCACGGACGCCAGGCCTTCGCCGCACACGCCGCCGCACTGGAACAGATCGTCATCGCCGCACGCCGGCAACCCCACCCCGGCCCGGCCACACCCTCGTGAGCACCCCGCCACGCTCAGCCCGAAGGCACCCCTAAGGGCCCTGAACTCGGGAAGCTGCGGCCGTAGGAAATGCAGCTGTGCGTGACGCCCAGGCCGTCCGCGTGAGATCTGAGCATGCCCTCGCGTCCAGACCTACCGCAGCGAAAGCCGCGATGGCGCCATCGGCTATCGGCTGCAGGTGCTGTTCGACGGGGAGGAGGCGCCGCGCATCCGCCACACCACCTCGGTCATGGAGTACGAGACGGCCACTGGGTGGTGGGCACGTAAGCCTCTTCAGCCGGGCGACGTAGGTGTAGTCGGTGATCGCGTCCGTGCGGACAGCCATCGGCGGTCACCTGGAGTGCCTAGGAGCCGTGGGGGCAGAGCCAGTCACCGACCCTACTCACACACGCGGCCGCCGAGTGAGAACCGCATGTCCTGCCAGGGCGGCGGCGGCCGCCACTGCCAAAAGCCGCACGATGGTCCATGTCGTCGTCGCCACGCCTCCCCGCAGCGGCGCGTCGAAGTGGAGCCGCTGGGACGTATCGACAGCAGCGATGGCTGGCACCACCAGGCGAAACGCCAGACCGCGCATGCCGTCGGTCCGCGCGAAGTGCCCTGCCAGGCCGAGCAGCGAGCCGAGCACCACGGCCATGGCACACCACACGAGCGTCTTCCCCAGAACACCGCCCCAGTTGGTGTGCACCTCGCCGAGGACGGGGTTGTGGATGTCCATCGTCTGGAAGTCCCCACGGGCGGTCTTCGTGGCGTAGTAGGCGATCACGGCGGCGATCAGGAAGATGCAGCCGAACGCGGCCGAGGCCGTCCTCGACGTCTGGCTGAGGCCGACGGCGAACGCCAGCGCGGCCCATGCCCACCCCGCGGACAGGACGAGACTCGCCACCTGGCCGACAGTGCCGACGCCGCTGGAGAGCATGGGAGCGATGATGCCGAGCAACGCGCCGGTCACTACAGCCGCCGCGAGGGTCACGGCGCGGGATCGAGAGAACAACACGGTCGTCAACAGTTCCTTTTCCAGTTGCCCGGTACACGCGTGAATCCCGGTCCCCCGCCAGGAGTTGGCAAGCGACCGGGGTCCACGTTAGGGGATCAGTGATCCTTTTCAGCTGCTGTGCGCGAGAGTGAGGTGGCGTCCGTCCTCGAACATCTACCTGACCAGCCTGATTGCAGCTGGACGCGCCGGTCGGCGCCTTGGCACTGTCACCCGATCAGTGGGCGATCTGAAAGAGCTCGGTGCACGCCTAGTACGTGGACCAGTAGGAGTCGCAGGTGTAGGCCCAGCTGGCGACGGCGTACGCATCGGCCCATGCCCCCGCTAACGCTAATTAGTGGTCGGCTCCGGAAGTCCTTCGGGGGGTTGATATCCGGGGCTTCAGGCGGAGGCGGCTTCGAGGAGTGCTTCTGCGGTCGCGGTGCGGGCGTAGAGGACGGAACGGCCGGCGCGATGGGCGCTGACCAGACCCGCGTTGCGTAGCGCGGTGAGGTATTGGGACACCCCGGCTGGGGAGAGTCCGGTGCGGTGGGCCAGTTCAGTGGTGGAGGCCGGGGTCTTCAGTTCGGTCAGCAGCAGGGTTCGTGAGCGGCCGAGGACCGAGGTGAGGGCGCGGGTTCCTGTGACAGGCCGCGTTTCCCATAGCGTGCCGGTGCCACGTGCGGGATAGGCGAGTTGCGGTGGGTCCGGCGGTCGCACTCGGGTGCGCAGGCCAGGGCCGGTGAACACGGAGGGGATCAGCAGCAGTCCCGTGCCTGCGGAGTGGCGGGGCATGTCGTGTTTCCGACGGACCAGTCTGAGAGTGTCGTCGTCCCAGCTCACCGAGGCGTGCAGGTCGTTGAAGAGGTGGCCCGCGCCGTGTTCGGCGACGGTGCGGGCCCGATGGAAGATGTCGGCGTCCAGCACGGTCCTGATCCGTGCCCAGTAAGGGGCGAGCGCCAGCTCCCAGTACGTCGCGATCTCTTGTGTGACCTTGGCCAGCCGAGCGGGCGGGTCCTCGCGAAGACTCGACAGCCGTGGGCCGAGATGTCCCTGGTGGCGGGCGAGATGGTCGAGGTCCTGGCGTACTCGGTCGGCGGGCGAGGCCAAGATCGCAGCCCACTCCGCGGACGGGGCGGGTGCCGGTTCCTCGGGGGCCGGGGTGAGGAAGTCGGGCACGTAGCCGGGGAAGCCGATCAGCTCGGCAAGCCATCCTTGGTCCAGGCCGGCGGCCAGCAGGCGGGGCCGCACCTGCTCGACCCAGGGCCGGTGGACCGGGTGTGCGGTGGTCGATGCCAGCAGCCGGAAGCTGGGCGCGACCTCCCACATCGGCGAGATGGCGAACCGCACCTGCGCGAGATCGTTCGCTGAGAACGCCAGCTCCGCCACGACACCCCCTCGATGGCTTCAGGCATGTGTTAATCAATGGCTCGCCAGGGTATCGTCCGCCGATCATGCCGCCATGACCTCACAGACGATCACCGCAGCGGCAGCGGGCACCTGGAAGCTCGGCGACCGCACGGTCAACCGGATCGGTTTCGGGACGATGCGCCTGCCCCAGCACGGCGAGGCGTTCGCGCCCGACGCCGTCCCGCGCGACCGCGACCATGCGGTCGACGTGCTGCGCCGGGCGGTCGAACTCGGCGTGAACCACTTCGACACCGCCGCGTTCTACTTCTCACGGCTGCGCTGCGCCAACGAACTGATCAACCACGCCCTCGCGCCCTACTCGGACGACCTCGTCATCGTCACCAAGGTCGGCCCTGGCCGCGACCCCTCGGGCGCCTGGCTACCCCACGCCACCCCCCAGCAGCTGCGCGGCCAGGTCGAGGAGAACCTGCGCCAGCTCGGCCGCGACCACCTCGATGTGGTCAACCTGCGCATCGTCGGCACCGATTCCATCGCCGACCGCTTCGGCGCGCTCGCCGAACTGCGCGACGCCGGACTCATCCGCCACCTCGGCCTGTCCAACATCCGCGCCCACCACCTCGCCGAGGCCCAGGCCATCGCACCGGTGGTCTGCGTCCAGAACATGTACGGCATCGGCGCCTCACCCGAGCAAGAGGAACTCCTGCGCCTCTGCGGTGAACAAGGCATCGCGTTCGTGCCGTTCTACTCGATCGCCGGCGACGGACGCACCGCCGGCGCGTCCACCGAAGACAGCGGCACGGTGCAGGCCCTCGCCGACGCCCGCGGAGTGAGCACCGCTCAGATCCGGCTGGCGTGGACGCTGCACCGCGGCCCGCACGTCCTGGCCATTCCCGGCACCGGCGACCTCGACCACCTCGCCCAGAACGTGGCGGCAGGCCATCTGCACCTTTCCAAGGACGAACTGGCCGCCCTGGACTCCCGCCACCCTGATGACGACGTGGTCCACACCTCCTGACCTGCCCGCCGTGCCCGCTGCCGCCGCCTGCCCGATACCGCTGGCCGCTTCCCAAGGCACCGACTGAACAAGATGGCCCACGGCCACAAGGCCGAGCACCGGCTGCGGGTGCGTGCGCAGGCGGACAAGCCCACCGAGGGGTCCTGGCATTGGACGTCGCCGAAGCAGGTCGTCTACCGGACGAAGAGGTACTGGGCCCCGCACCAGAAGGTCCGCTTCACCGCCAGGCTGACGGGCGTCGCGGCGGGCCAGGGAGTCTATGGTTCGCGCGACTACGCCAGGACGTTCGCCGTCGGCGCCTCGCAGATCGCCACGGCGGATTCCCGGCGCCACATCATGAAGGTGAGGGTCGACGGTGTCGTCAAGCGCACCATGAAGATCAGCACGGGCTCCGGCGATCTGCCCGACTTCATCACCGCGAGCGGCCCGCACCTGGTCATGGGCAAGAAGAAGGTCGAGCACATGGACTCCCGGTGGATGGGCGTCGACCCCAAGGACACCGCGCACGGGGGCTACTCCGAAGACATTCCGTGGGCGGTGCGGATCACCAGCAGCGGTGAGTACGTTCACGAAGGGGCCACATCGGCCCAGCAGTACCTCGGCGTCGCCAACATGGGCCACGGCTGCGTCCGCGCGACCCCGGAGAACGCACAGTGGTTCTTCGGCATCGCCCAGCGCGGCGACGTCGTCGACGTCACCGGCGCGACACGCCCCCTGCCCTGGACGAACGGCTGGGCCTTCTGGGTGAAGTCATGGCCCCAATGGCAACACGGCAGCGCCCTCCACTGAACCTCACCAAGCAAGAAGGAGGTCTTCCTCCTCGAAGAGGAGTTGGACGAAACGAGTTCTCCGTCCACCGCGAGGACGTCCGCAGAGCGAATGGCCGCGGGCCTCGAACACACGAAAGCGCGCTGGACGATGCCCCATGGCACAAGGTCCAGCGCGCTCCGCGGCTCCTGGCGCGGCGGCTACGCGGCGCGGGCCTGGAACTCCACCGGGCCGGGACTGACGAAACCGTCCGAGCCCGACGCGGTGGCTGTCCACTACGCCCACTTCGGCATCCAGAAGCTGTCCGAAACCACGCTCACACGCAGGTCGAAACACCCGCCTTCACACGACGAGCACCTCAGCGAACACTCCCGCGTGGGCATCAGACGGGCCCGGCAGCCTGCGCCCGCGCTCTGGATTCACGCTAAGTGCGCGGACGCCGACCCTCGAGTTGATATCAGTGGTTACGGCTTGTCAGCGATTTGGTGCCAGCTGTCCCAGGCCCCTCCGGCCCAGGAAGTCCTTTGGAAAAGACCACCGGCGGGGCTGGTGCCGAATACGTCCATGCGGTCGTCGCCGGACATGACGACGGTCGGCACGCCGGTGATGCTGCCGCCCAGGCTTTGGGAGTGCCAGCCGTCGTTGTACCAGGACTGGAACAAATCCCCGCCGGGACCGACGTAGAACAGCCGGTCATATCCCAAGGCATGCACCGCAGCAACGCCCGTCCCGGCCTTGGCGGTGATGGGACCGCTGGTGGTCTTGTCGACGTACCAGCCACCCCAGGAACCATTGGCGTAGTTCCGCTGATAGACCTGACCGGACGAATTCGTCGCGAACACCTTCACCTGGTCGCCCGAGACCGCCGCTGCCGGAGTACCAACGAAATCCCCACCCAAACTCTGGGAATGCCAGCCGTCGTTGTACCAGGACTGGAACAGATCCCCGCCCGGCCCCACGTAGAACAGCCGATACGCGTCCAGTCCGTAGACCGCCGCGACGCCACTCCCCTTCGCCGCAGTGACATTCCCCGACGCAGTCGCATCGTGATACCACGAACCCCACGCCGAATCCGCGTAATGCCGCTGCATCACCTCACCATCGGCATTGGTGGCGAACAGGTCGTACATCGAACCACGATTGATGATCGCCGGAGTCCCCACCGACGACCCACCCATGTCCTCCCACGACGACCACGGCCCCGCCGACGGAGACGTGATCTGATACAACCGACCCGACGACCCCGGCTCCACCAAATGGAAATTCCCGTTCGCGAAGACACCCCACCCCTGCGCCACTGATCTCTCGTCCCACAACGCGTCCGCGATCGTTTGCGCGCCGGGGACCTCCGGCGTGTATGCGCCCGGGAATTGGGAGACCTGAACGGTTTGACAGATGTTGCCGATGTCGCCGCTCTCCCAGGCGCCGTTGGGGAACTTCTCCAGCATTTTGTCGATGAAGGCGTTCGTGGCGTACACCGGATCGGTGATCTGCTCTGGAGTACCCCACCCCGAGGATGGACGCTGTTGGAACAGCCCGAGGCTGTCGTGATCCACAGCCTCAGTCAGGTCATGCAGGGTGCTTTCGGACATCGCCGTGGTGAGGGCGATCACCGCAGCGCGTTCGGACAGGTCGCGGCTTCGCACGGTGCGGACGATGACACGGGCACAGGAGAGCTGGCCACCGTCGAGGCCCTTCACACGGTCGCCCTGAATCTTCGGTGACAGTTCAGCGGCAAGCTTGTCGTCCGCCGCCGTGGGGCCCCCGCTCACGCAGTCCTTGGAGGCCGCCTCCGCAGCCACCGACGGAGAAAGGGGAGCACCCGCCGGACCGGGGGTGGGGCGCGGAGACGCGGGCGAAATCGGCTGGGCTTGCCCCTGAGGGGTGGTGGCCATGACACAGACCGTGGTCATCGTGAGGGCCAAGGCGACGCGACTGAACGATCGCCGCAGAGTGAATCTCGATGGCATGACGAACACCAATCTCGAGTAGAGGAAATGCGGCCGACCTGATCCCGGCCACCGAGCTGAGCTCTGCCCCGGCTAGGGCTTGTCAGCGATTTGGTGCCAGCTGTCCCAGGACCCTCCGGCCCAGGAAGTCCTTTGGAAAAGACCACCGGCGGGGCTGGTGCCGAATACGTCCATGCGGTCGTCGCCGGACATGACGACGGTCGGCACGCCGCTGATGCTGCCGCCCAGGCTTTGGGAGTGCCAGCCGTCGTTGTACCAGGACTGGAACAGATCCCCGCCGGGACCGACGTAGAACAGCCGGTCGTATCCCAAGGCATGCACCGCAGCAACACCCGTCCCGGCCTTGGCGGTGATGGGGCCGTTGGTGGTCTTGTCGACGTACCAGCCACCCCAGGAACCATTGGTGTAGTTCCGCTGATAGACCTGACCGGACGAATTCGTCGCGAACACCTTCACCTGGTCGCCCGAGACCGCCGCTGCCGGAGTACCGACGAAATCCCCACCCAAGCTCTGGGAATGCCAGCCCTCGTTGTACCAAGACTGGAACAGATCCCCGCCCGGCCCCACATAGAACAGCCGATACGCGTCCAGCCCGTAAACCGCCGCGACCCCACTCCCCTTCGCCGCAGTGACATTCCCCGACGCAGTCGCATCGTGATACCACGAACCCCACGCCGAATCCGCGTAATGCCGCTGCATCACCTCACCATCGGCATTGGTGGCGAACAAGTCGTACATCGAACCACGATTGATGATCGCCGGAGTACCCACCGACGACCCACCCATGTCCTCCCACGACGACCACGGCCCCGCCGACGGAGACGTGATCTGATACAACCGACCCGACGACCCCGGCTCCACCAAATGGAAGTTCCCGTTCGCGAAAACACCCCACCCCTGCGCCACCGACGTGGACTCTTCGTCGGTGATGGCGTTGTAGCGGATGGGATGGAAGTCCTTCCAGTAATTGTCGGTGGCGCGGACGACTTTTTCGCTGATCGTCCCCTGTGATTCGTCCGCCTCCGCCTCGACGGTGTAGGCGGTGTGGCTGCTGTCCGTCCAACCGGCGAACAGCCCTATGTGTTCGGTATTGGCGTTGTTGAGGACCAGCGCGTCGCCTGGCTTGAGTTCGTCCCAGGAGATCGCATGGGTGAAGTTCTTGAACGCGGGGTCGGCCGGGTCGAAATCCCAGGTCACATACGAGTGCGGCAGGTGCCAGGCCATCGACACGAACCCCGAGCAGTCCTGCCGGTAGCTGCCGTTCTCGTCGCTGTGGCATTTGCCCTGGTCATAGGCCAGGTTCTCGTCCACCCATACCTTGGCGCGCTCGAGTGCCTCGTCACGTGTGACACTGGCCGCCGACGACGTCGAACAGTCCAGCATCGGGACCATCGTCCCGCTGGGGTGGGGCACCGCGGGCTCCTGGGCGTGTGCCGTGGCGCCGGGGCCGAACATGGGGCCGGTCGCGGTGCCGACCGCCGCGCCGGCCACGGTGACCGCCATTGCGGCGGCACGGGCCAGCCTGCGTGATCTGGATTTCACGGTGCCTCCAGGAATCCGTTCGTCGACCGGTCATCGCGGGCCGCATCCCGTTTCGGATTCCCATCCGGTCTCCGGATCCGCGCCGTTCGCCTTTACCGGGAGCGCAGGTGGGCATCACACGCGAATTCACCTCGCGGCGGGACGCGTGTTCAACGGGTCGTGGCTTCTCAACGGCCGGTCCGGTGGGTCTTTGTCGCGGCAGAAGCTACCGACGTCCCCGATCACTGACCACACCATTTCCTCTCCGGGAAATGGTGCGGAGTTCAGCGAGCCGGTCGGTCCTGTGCGAGAAGGCTCGCCCCGAGTTCGCTGACGTGGTGGACGACCGAGGCGCCGTCGCGGCTGCTGGTGATGAGCCCCGCCTCGCGTAGCGCCGTGGCGTGTTTGCTGGCCGCTCCGGGGGTGACGCCGACGCTGGCGGCCAGGACGCTGGTGGTGCGGGGCCGCAGCAGGGCGTGCAGGCACCGTGCCCGTGTGCCGCCCAGCAGTGTCACCAGTGCCTCAGGCGGTGTGCCAAGGGGCCGTCCCCGTTCGGGCGTGGCCGAGTACACCAGCACCGGCGGCAGCTCGCCGTCGATGAGGGCGACCGGAGGTCCCCAGCAGAAGTACGAGGGGATCAGGGTGATCCCGCGCCCGTTCAGCTCGATCGTCCGTTGTTCGGGGTAGTCGGTCTCCAGCACGCGTCCGTCCCAGCCGACCACTCCCGGCAGGCCGGACAGCATGCTCGCCAGCCCGCGATCGGCGGTCTGCTCCATGCGGACGGCTCGGTCGGCGCGGACGGCGGCCTGCACGTGATGCCACCACGGCGAGACCAGCAGTTCATAGCCCCCGCGCACCGCTTCGACCAGAGCCGAAACCTGCCGCCGATCCCCCGCCGCCAAGGACCGCGCCCACGTCGACACCGTGCCGCCGGAGAACGCGGCGGCCAGGTCGCGCCCCAAGCGCCGCCGCGAGGTCGTCGCCAGCGCGGCACAACCGGCGTCGATGTCACTGACCGCCGCTGACGGCGTCAGGAAGTCGGGGAAGTCGCCGCGCACCGGCACCAACTCCCAGAAGGGCCCCAACCGCCCGCACAGGACGCCAGAACGCGACGCGCGTTCTCCCAGCTCCTGACGCCAGGACAGATACCGGGACGGCGGGCGGCGCAGGCGCGCGTGGTGCGCGCTGAGCACCAACTCCCACATCGGATCCGCGGAGGCCGCGATCCGCAGTCGCTGAAGGTCTTCCCGCTGGAACACGATCCGCAAGGCCACCGACCCGCGCCTCTTCCCACTCGCAACCGGGCGGGCAGGTGGTGACCACGGCCGACCGGGCCGTCCCTTCGGACATGGCGCCGTCAGGCGATCGCCGCAGAACCCCCGCCGCCACTCCGACGACAAGGGCATCGTTCCCGTCTCGGCCGGCAAAGGCTAGATCGCCGACCGTTTGCGGTCAAACCACCTCACGCCTTCAATGCCGCGCACCACTCGGACCAGGGGCCCGGGTCAGTCACCCGCCCTGTAGTGGCTCGGGAGTCCTCTGTTGCACGGACGGCTACGGGGGGACCTCACAGAGCATCGCGCTCACCTTTCACACGGGCGAGCAGGAAGGTGACGTCCTCGCGAGAGATATCGAGGTGACCAGCCCGGGGAATCTTGCTGTCACGGATACCCAGGCCGCTCGGCAGCCGAGCCAGCTCAACGCAGTCGGAGTTCTCGTCGTGGCTGTGGCTGGACTTTCGCCAGACGGGGCTCATGCCCCTGACTGTGCGCCGCCATCCGCCTTCATGCAAGCAAGCAGGTCAGCGAACGCACCGGGGGCGAGGGTCAAATGGCCGAACCCAGGGGCCTTGCTGTCGCGAATGGCCAGCTGGCCACGCAGCGCCGCGATCTCGACGCAGTGTCCACCGGCGTCGTCGCTGTGCGACGACTTGCGCCACTGATTACTCATGTCACTGAGTTTGCGCCGCTCGCTCGCCTCACACCAGCGAGCAGGGCGGCGAACTCGTCGTATGGGAGCGAGAGGTGACCGGCCTGGGGGGCCTTGCTGTCGCGGACGCCCAAGCCGGTCGACAGCCGAGCCAGCTCAACGCAGTCGGAGTCCGAGCCATGGCTGTGGCTGGATTTTTGCCAGACGGGGCTCATGCCCCTGACTGTGCGCCACCCTCCGCCTTCACGCAAGCGAGCAGGTCGGCGAACGCACCGGGGGCGAGCTTCAAGTGGCCGACCCCAGGGGCTTTGCTGTCGCGAAGGGCCACCTGCTCATGCAGCGCCGCAACCTCCACGCACTGTCCACCGGCGTCGTCGCTGTGCGACGACTTGCGCCATGAGGTCATTTCACCAGTCCCATCGTGTGCTCGATCAGGGCATATGACTGACTCTCAGAGAAAGCTCGGGCGCTGATGTCGCTGAGCTGCGCACGGGCTTCCTGCACTTCGGGCCTTCTCTCATGGACCCTACCCATTCGTCCCGCCTCGAGATAGGCGACCTCCGCATCCCGTGAATTCATGATCGAGAGGGACCCGGGGATCGCCGACCAGCCTGCGGAGACGGGAAGCACACGAAGGCTCACGTTCGGCCACCGGGAGATCTCCAGCAGGCGAGCGAGCTGCGCTCGCATCACATCGCTTCCGCCCACCTGCCACCAAAGGGCCGGTTGAGCGAGCACCATCCAGAGCTTCGGGGGCTTCGGACGTGTGAGCATCTCCTGACGTGCGAGCCGTTTGGCGACCTCGGCTTCGACATCCTCCACGACTCCGCCCGCCTGGAAGAGTGCGCGCATATAGTCCTCGGTCTGGAAGAGCCCGAAAACCACGTCCGAGTTGAAGCCTTCGATCGTCTCGGCCTTGCTCTCGTGGCGGACGTAGGCGCCGACCCTCGTGTGGTCGTGGCCGTCCGTCGCGTAGTCGTGGAGGGTCGCGAGCAGAGCGCCGGTACTCCATGCCTCGTCCAGTGCGACCAGCTCGCCACGGCGAGGGCGGCGGCGGCCCGCCTCCCAGTTTGAAACATGGGAGCGCGAGACGTTGGCGGTGCGTGCCACCTGTTCGCACGTCCAGCCGTGTTGAACGCGGAGTATCCGCAGCTGAACGGCAATGAGGTCCCACGTTGACGCCTGCGGGTCGAGCGAGTCCATACCGGCCATCGAGTCCGCCCTCCTCGTCCGGTCGGATGTTTCAGTACATCCGAATGCGTAATCACCGTAAGCACGGAGGGTCACGCTCGTCTTGAAATTACACAAAGAGACGAGAGATGAACGGTGGGTGATCTTCATGGGTGGGCGAGCGCGGGATCTTCCGTTTGGCGGGGCTTGTCTTTGGGAGCTGCCGCCCGACGCGTTGGGGGCAGGGCGGGCTCGGGGGCTGGTCGAGTCGACGATGGTCGAGGTCGGGTTCGAGGCGTCCGTGGTCGAGGACGCGGTGCTCGCGGTCAGTGAGCTGGCCACGAACGCTTACCGGCACGCGGGCGGATCCGTCGAACTTTGGGTTTGGGCTCGGACTCGTCCTCGGGCCGAACTTGTCGTGTCCGTCTTCGACGGAAACCGGGTCTCCTTGCCGGAGGTGCATGCCGGTGACCTGCTCGATGAGAGCGGGAAGGGGCTGAGCATCGTCTCGGCGGTCGCTTCGGGGTGGGGGTGTCATCTGTCGCGGTCTCGGCTGGCCCATGCGCCTGTGCTGGGGAAGGTGTCCTGGTTCGTCCTGCCGTTGCCGGAGCGGTGGCCTCGTCCGCCCTGGCGGGTCGCGCCCGGGGTGGCGGCGCGGCGGCTCGTGGAGACACTCGAGTCGCGGGGGCTGAACGCGGAACGGTCCAGTGACGACGCGGGGGTATCCATCGTGTCGCTGGACGGGCTGAACGTGTGGGTCTGTCCGCTCACGTTCTCGTGGCGGGACCGCACCGGGATCTACGTCCGGCACCCGCTGATCGACCTGCAGGAGGCCGGGGAGCGGGTCGTCCGGACGGTGGAGGCGGGGGTTTACCCCACCGCGGATTCTGGGGGTGGCCGCGATGTGCCGGGGGCGGGTGAGGCGGTGGGATGTTGATCATGAACAAATCGATCTATCGCCGGGCGCGGTTGCCCGTGGCGGGAGCGGTCGTCCTCGCGCTGGCCGGTGGGACGGCCACGGCGATCGCCAAGTCTCCCGACAAGACCACGCCCGCCTGGACCCAGAGCTGGGGCGCGGCCCTCCAGCGTCCCGTCGCCGGGGACGAGGATTCCCAGAACTGGTCGACGCAGGGGTTCTCCAAGCAGACGCTTCGGCAAGTGGTGCGGATGAGCACTGGTGGGACTCGGGTTCGGGTGCGGATCTCGAACCTGTACGGCAAGAACGTGCTCAAGGTGGACGGCGCGACCGTCGGCCGGTCGGCGTCCGGCGCGTTGGTGTGGCCGGGCAGCAGCAAGCCGCTGACGTTCGGCGGACGGGCCGCTCCGGTGGTCCGTCCGGGGGCGGAGGCGATCAGCGACCCGGTGTCGTTCAAGACCGCGCCGCTGGAGAAACTCGCGATCACGATGAGGTTCACGGCTCCGACGGGACCCGCCTCGTTCCACCTCGTCGGCAGGCGGGCCTCGTACCTCGCGTCCGGCGACCATCTCAAGGACGACGTCACCCAGGCGTACACGAAGACCACCAACGCGTCCTACTTCCTGTCGGGGGTCGACGTCGCCGGAGGCAAGAGCACCGGGACCGTCGTGGCGTTCGGGGACTCGCTCATCGACGGCGTCGGGTCCACCACCGACGCGGACGCGTCCCTGCCCGACCTGCTGGCGAACCGGCTGGCCGGGGCATCGCGCCCGCTCGGCGTGGTGAACGCGGGCATCGGCGGGAACCAGCTGCTCTACAGCACCTCGTGCGCCGGGGACAAGGCCGTGGGACGCTTCCAGCGGGACGTCCTCGACCGGCCCGGCGTGCGCGCCGTCATCGTCCACCTCGGGGCGAACGACATCCGGGAATCCCCCGGGGACCCCTGCCTGAACCCGGCCGGTCCGCCGACGGCGCAGCAGATCATCGACGGGCAGCAGCAGCTGGTGAAGGCCGCGCACGCGCACGGGATCAAGGTCGTCGGCGCGACGATCACGCCGATGCGGTCGGCCCTGTTCCCGATCTGGTCGCCGAGGGTCGAGAAGGCGCGGGTCGCGATCAACAAGTGGGTCCGGACGAGCGGCACGTTCGACGCCGTCCTGGACGTGGACCGGGCGATGGCCGATCCGGCCGCCCCCGACCGTCCGCTGACCGCGTACGTGTTCCAGGACGGCCTGCACCCGAACGACACGGGCTACCAGGCGATCTTCCGCGCGCTCGACCTGAACCGGCTGGCCCGCTGAGTCAGCGGGACACCGGGACGGCCGCGTTGATGAGCTGCTCGGCGGTGAAGTGGGCCTTGCCGAAGGCCTCCTCGACGTTGCCGAGCGAGTTGGTGGAGATCGCGCCCTCGTAGACGAGGAGCAGCTGGTCGGTGAGGAGTTCGGGATCGGGGGTCCCGCTCTCCTCGGCCAGCTGGAACACGCAGTCGCGCAGGGCGGCCTTGTACGCGTGGACGATCGCGCGCGCCGGGTGGTTCGGCTCGGCGAGTTCGGCCAGGGCGTTCACGAACGAGCACCCGCGGAAGCGGGACTCGGACCCGGCCCATCCGCTGAGTGCGTCGAACACGGCGAGCAGGCGTCCGCGGGGGTCGTCCGCGGCGTCGATGGCCCGCTGGAGGCGGAGCTGCCAGCGGGTCTCGCGGCCCTCCAGGTAGGCGATGATCAGGGCCTGCTTGCCGCCGAAGTGCTTGTAGAAGGTCATCCGCGCGACCCCGGCGGACTCGATCACCGCGTCCACGCCGGTCGAGTTGATGCCGTGCTCGTAGAAGAGCTCGTCGGCGGCGTCGAGGATACGGCGGCGGGCGGGGGGCTTGCTGTCGTCGGCCATGTGCTAGG
This sequence comes from Spirillospora sp. NPDC052269, assembly GCF_040679435.1. Lineage (NCBI taxonomy): Bacteria > Bacillati > Actinomycetota > Actinomycetes > Streptosporangiales > Thermomonosporaceae > Spirillospora > Spirillospora sp. NPDC052269. The sequence goes on along the minus strand of NZ_JBFAUU010000001.1, from coordinate 572,698 downwards.
ACTGTACAGAACGTTCTGTCTACCCTCAAGGGGGACATCGTGGACTACAGCATGAACGTCCGGGTTCCGGAGCCGTTCGCGCAGGTCGTCGACCGGGTGCGGGCCGTCCTGAAGGACCAGGGCTTCGGGGTGCTGACCGAGATCGACGTCCGGGCCACGCTGCGGGAGAAGATCGGCGAGGAGATCGAGGAGTACCTGATCCTCGGCGCGTGCAACCCGGTCCTCGCGCACCGCGCGCTGGAGGTCGACCGCCGGATCGGACTTCTCCTTCCCTGCAACGTGACCGTGCGCGCGGACGGTGACGGGACCATCGTCGAGGCGCTGAACCCGCAGACCATGGTCGGGCTGACCGTGCTTCCCGAGCTCCAGCCCGTCGCGGACGAGGCGACCCGCCGCCTCACCACGGCGCTCGCGGCCCTCGCGCCCTGAACGGAGATCAACCGACTGGTGCGACACCGCCGAGGAGGCGGAGGCGGGCAGGGGCGAGACGTTCGGCCGGACGCCAGTCCTGGACGTCCACGAGGCCGGGGGCGATCAGCGGACGGCCGCCGAACAGCGCCTCGATCTCGGTGCGCGGACGCAGGTACAGCGGCGCGGGCGCGTTGGCGTACGTCTCGTGGATCGCGGCGCGGAGTTCGGGCGTGGTCGATTCGTCCGTCACGTGCGAGATGACCAGGTGGCTGCCGGGCGCGACGGACGCGAGCAGGGTTTCGACCAGGCCGGACGGCCCGTCGGCGTCCGCGACGAAGTGCAGGACGGCCACCAGCAGCACCGCCACCGGACGGTCAAGGTCGAGCAGCGCGAGCGCCGGGTCGGCGAGGAGCGCGGCGGGGTCGCGGACGTCGGCGTGCACGAACGCTGTGCGGTCGTCGCCGGACAGCAGCGCGTTGGCCTGCTCCAGGACGGTGGCGTCGTTGTCGGCGTAGACGACGCGGGCGTCCGGATTCACCGACTGCGCGACGTGGTGGACGTTCTCGGCGGTCGGCAGGCCGGAGCCGATGTCGAGGAACTGGTCGACACCGAGGCCCGCGAGGTGCCGGACGGCGCGTCCGAGGAAGTCGCGGTTGCGGCGGGGCGACTCGCGCGCGTCCGGCTCGACCTTCAAAACAGCCTCGGCGGCGGCGCGGTCGATGTCCAGGTGATCATGGCCGCCGAGCAGGTAGTCGTACACGCGCGCGGGCGACGGACGGGCCGTGTCGGGCGTCATGGACGGTGATCCTCACACGGGTGGGCGGGGCCGGTGCAGCGGCGTGGCCGGTGTTGGACAGGGTGTTGGTAAGGGCTTGATTGCGCACCTCGCGGGCCGGGAGGCCGTGGCGGGGCGATCACGGACGGTTGACCCGACGGCGGGCGGGTTCCTAGGTTGACTTTGAAAGAAAGATTCAGTCACGCCGATTGACACGTCACTTCTTGACCGAGGGACGGAATGACTGTCACTGATCTCGATTACGAGAAGGCCCTGCGAAGGCTGTCCAAGGCGTCCGTCGAAAAGCACTGGGAACCGTTCCGCGACATTCCCTGGGACGATCCCGGGCACGCGATCGATCCCGAGGATCCGCGCTGGGAACTGCCGCGCGCCGATCCGCTGTCAGCGCATCCGTGGTACCGGTCGCTGCCGCCGGAGAAACGGGCCCGGCTCGGGCTGTACCGGCAGGCGAACGTCGCCAAGGTCGGGATGCAGTTCGAGAACCTGCTGAACAGAGGGCTGCTGGCGTTCGCCTGGCGGCTGCCGAACGGATCGGCGGAGTTCCGGTACGTCTACCACGAGATGATCGAGGAGGGTCATCACGGGCTGATGTTCCAGGAGTTCGTCGACCGCAGCGGAATGGACGCCCCGGGAATGTCGCGGATGTTCCGGTGGATCGGCGAATCGGTTCCGGTGTTCGGCGCGGTCGCGCCCGCATTGTTCTTCTTCGGCGTTCTCGCGGGCGAGGAACCCATCGACCACATGCAGCGGCGGGTGCTGCGCGAAGGCGAGGACGGCCATCCGCTCATCACCCGGATCATGGCCATCCACGTGGCGGAGGAGGCCCGGCACATCTCGTTCGGACGCAGATACCTCCGGTACCACGTGCCGCGCATGACGGCCCCTTCGCGGTTCCTGCTGAGCCTCGGCGTCCCGCCGACGGCGAAGATGATGGCGGTCGTCATCCTCACCCCGCCGCCCGCGATGGCCCGGCGGTTCGGCATCCCGAAACCCGTGATGCGGCAGGCGTACTGGCGGTCCGACGCGTCCAGGGACACCATCGCGGACGCCGTGGCGGGCCTCCGCGGCCTCTGCGCCGAGGTCGGCCTCATCAACCCCGTCAGCAAGCGGCTGTGGCGGGCGCTCGGGATCTGGCGCGACGGGGCGGGGGCGTCGTCGCGCCAGACCCGGGCGGACCGCACCGGGCCGACGACACGTCAAAGCCCGTCGGCGCGGGAGGCCAGGGCGGCGAAGTGGCGGAGGCAGGTGGAGATAGCGCCGCTGCCCGACCTCTAGGCGCGCCGCGAAGCGCGCCGCCGCCCGGCCTCCAGGCGGGCCGCCGCTCCTAGACCGGCGGCGGCTCGTCGCTGGTGACGGCGGCGATGGTGTCGCGGAGCAGGGCGGGGACGTCGGGGACGAGCACGTGGCGGCCGTCCTCGACGACCTGCCGGCCCGAGACCACGACGTGCCGGACATCGGCGGCGGTGGCGGCGAACACGGCCGTCTCCGCCGCGAAGGCCGGGCCCGCGCCCGCCGTGCGCGGCGAGTCGAGCGCGATCGTGGTCAGGTCGGCGTACGCGCCGGGTTCGAGCCGTCCCGCCTCGGGCCAGCCGAGCGCCGAGTGCCCGTTCCAGGTCGCGGTGGCGAGCAGCTCGTGCGCCGTCCAGTGGCCGCGGACGCGGGTGCGGAGCCGCTCGTCCAGCTCGACGGCGCGGGCCTCCTCGAGGATGTCGATGACGGCGTGCTGGTCGGACCCGAGGTTGATCGAGGAGCCCGCGTGGTGCAGGTCGCGGGCGGGCCCGATGCCGTCGGCGAGGTCGCGTTCGGTGGTCGGGCACATGCACACGCCGGTCATGGTCGCGCCGAGGAGCCCGATGTCGTCGGGCGTCAGGTGCGTCGCGTGGACGGCCGTGGTGAGCGGCCCGAGCGCGCCGCACTCGGCGAGCAGCTTCGTCGGCGTCATCCCGTACGCGTCGAGGCACGCCTCGTTCTCCGCGGGCTGCTCCGACAGGTGGACGTGCAGGGGCGCGCCCCGCTCCTTCGCCCACGTCGACACGGCCCGCATCTGCTCGCGCGGGACGGCCCGAACCGAATGGATCGCCGCCCCCACGCGCGCATGAGGACGGGCCCCCTTGTCGTTCTGTTCGTAAAGGGAGTCCACGCGCCGTGCCCAGTCCCCCGCCGAACCGTCGCCGAAGCGGAGCTGGGCGCCCGCCAAGGGCTGCCCGAGACCGCCGGTTAGGTAGCAGGTGTCGAGCAGCGTGATGCGGATGCCGGCCGCCTGGGCGGCGTCGATGAGCGCCTCACCCATAGCGTTCGGCTCGTCGTAGGGGGCACCGCCGGGACGGTGGTGCAGGTAGTGGAACTCGCCCACGCAACTGACCCCGGCCAGCGCCATTTCGGCGAACACGGCCGTGGCGAGCGCACGGTAGGAGTCGGGGTCGAGGCGCTCGGCGACCTTGTACATGGTCTCGCGCCACGTCCAGAAGGTGCCGCGGTCGGCTTGGACGCGGCCGCGGAGCGCACGGTGGAAGGCGTGGGAGTGCGCGTTGGCCAGGCCCGGGAGGGTGAGGCCGCGCAGGCGCGGGGCGTCCGGCGGGGCCGGGACGCCTCGGGTGATGCCGCTGATCCGCTCGCCGTCGGCCTCGATGAGGACGTCGGCGGCGACGTCGTCTCCGAGCCAGGCGTACTCGGCGTGCCATCGCATACTGGTTCCCTACCCCCGGACCAGGTCGGCCAGTACCGAGGCGAGGGCTTCCACGCCTTGGAGGCAGTCGGGCATCTCGGCGAATTCGGAGGGGGCGTGCGACACACCCGTCGGATTCCGGACGAAAAGCATCGCCGTCGGGATCACCGCCGAGAGGACGCCCGCGTCGTGCCCCGCGCCCGTCGGCAGGACGGGCACGCCGCCCAGCGCCTTCACCACGCGGTCACGGAGCCCGAGGTTGAAGTCGACGACCTCGGTGTAGGACTCCTCGGTCAGCTCGACCGCGACACCGTGCCCCTCACCGGCCGAGCGCGCATGTTCGAGCACGTCGGAGACCGTCGCGCGGACGGCCCGCTCGTCCGGTCCCCGGCTGTCGAGCCAGGCGGCGACGGCGGACGGGATCGCGTTCACCCCGCCCGGCACCACCTTCACCTTCCCGACCGTGGCGACGCTGTCGTGCCGCTCCGCGGCGGCGCGCGCGGCGAGGACGGTCGACGCGAACGGCAGCATCGGGTCGCGCCGGTCGATCAGGCGGGTCGTCCCGGCGTGGTTGCCCTCGCCGGTGAAGTCCAGCCGCCACCGGCCGTGCGGGACGATCGCGGACGCCACGCCGACCGGCGTCTCGGCGGCCAGCGCGCGTCCCTGCTCGACGTGCAGCTCGATGTAGCAGTCGACACGCGAGAGCAGGGCGTCGTCGCGTCCGATCCCGGCCGGGTCCACGCCGTTCTCTGCCGCGACCTCGGCGAACGTGCGTCCCGCGCCGTCGGTCAACGCGCGCGCACGAGCCGGGTCGATCGCACCCGACAGCAGCCGGGAGCCGAGGCACGCGACGCCGAACCGGGCGCCCTCCTCCTCGGCGAACGCGGCGACACCCAGCGGACGCGTCGGCTCGACCCCCCGCGCGCGCAGGAGGTCGATCGCCGCGAACGCCGACACGACGCCGAGCGGCCCGTCGAACGCGCCACCGCCCGGCACCGAGTCGAGGTGGCTCCCGGTCAGGACGGCGCCGTCACGCCGTCCGTCCGCCGGATACCACCAGGCGAACAGGTTGCCGTTCCCGTCGCTCTCGACCGCAAGCGAACGGGCACGGGCCTCGTCGAGGAACCAGGCGCGGCACTCCAGCTCGGACGGCGTCCACACGAAACGGTCGTAGCCGCCACTGCCTGCGTCGCGTCCGACGGGCAGCAGCGCCGCCCACATCTCCTCGAAACTCAACCCGTTCTCCTCACAAACGACCAGTACACGCGCATCGAACCCGGTTCCCCGCAGGGACCCCAACCCCACGCGAGGGCTCAGCCCAGTAGAGGTTTGCCCTCACACAGAGGCTTGCCTCACGCAGAGGCCTACCCTCGCGCGGGCCCCGCTCTCGCGCCCGGGTCAGTTCTCGCGCATCGGGATGCGGACGCCGCGCTCGTCGGCGACCTCCTCGGCGCGCTCGTAGCCCGCGTCCACGTGCCGCATGACGCCCGTCCCCGGGTCGTTGGTCAGCACGCGCTGCAGCTTCTCGCCCGCGAGGGCCGTGCCGTCCGCGACGCAGACCTGGCCCGCGTGGATGGACCGGCCGATGCCGACGCCGCCGCCGTGGTGGATCGACACCCACGTCGCGCCGGACGAGGTGTTGAGCATGGCGTTCAGCAGCGGCCAGTCGGCGATCGCGTCCGAGCCGTCCTTCATGCCCTCGGTCTCGCGGTACGGGGACGCGACCGAACCGCAGTCCAGGTGGTCGCGGCCGAGCGCGAGCGGCGCGCTGATCTCGCCGCGCGCGACGAGGTCGTTGAAGACCGCGCCGGCCTTGTCGCGCTCGCCGTAGCCGAGCCAGCAGATCCGCGACGGCAGGCCCTGGAAGTGGACCTTCTCGCCCGCCATCTTGATCCACCGGGTGAGGTGCTCGTCCTCCGGGAACAGGTCGAGGATCGCCTTGTCGGTGCGCGCGATGTCCTTCGGGTCGCCCGACAGCGCCGCCCAGCGGAACGGGCCCTTGCCCTCGGCGAACAGCGGGCGGATGTAGGCCGGGACGAACCCGGGGAACGCGAACGCGCGGCCGTACCCGGCGAGCTGCGCCTCACCGCGGATCGAGTTGCCGTAGTCGAAGACCTCGGCGCCCGCGTCCATGAACCCGACCATGGCCTCGACGTGCTTGGCCATCGACTGGCGGGCGCGGTCGGTGAAGCCCTGCGGGTCCTTGTCGCGCTCGGCGTCCCAGTCCTCGAACGCCACGCCGGACGGCAGGTACGCGAGCGGGTCGTGCGCGCTGGTCTGGTCGGTGACGATGTCGATCGGCGCGCCCCGGCGCAGCAGCTCGGGGACGACGTCGGCGGCGTTGCCGAGCAGGCCGATCGACAGCGGCTCGCGCTTGTCGCGGGCCTCGACGGCCAGGCGCAGCGCATCGTCCAGCGAGTCGGCGCTGACGTCGCAGTAGCGGTGCTCGACGCGCCGGTCGATCCGGGACGGGTCGACCTCGACGCAGATCGCGACGCCGCCGTTCATCGTCACCGCGAGCGGCTGCGCGCCGCCCATCCCGCCGAGCCCGGCGGTCAGCGTGATCGTCCCGGCGAGCGTGCCGCCGAAGCGCTTGGCCGCGACGGCCGCGAACGTCTCGTAGGTGCCCTGGAGGATGCCCTGCGTGCCGATGTAGATCCACGAACCGGCGGTCATCTGCCCGTACATGGTGAGGCCCTCGGCCTCCAGGCGGCGGAACTCGTCCCAGTTCGCCCACTGCGGGACGAGGTTGGAGTTCGCGATGAGGACGCGCGGCGCCCACTCGTGCGTGCGGAAGATCCCGACCGGCTTGCCGGACTGGACGAGCAGCGTCTCGTCCCCGTCCAGGGACTCCAGCGAACGGACGATCCCGTCGAAGGAGTTCCAGTCGCGGGCGGCCTTGCCGGTGCCCCCGTACACGACGAGCTTGTCGGGGTGCTCGGCGACCTCGGGGTCCAGGTTGTTCTGGAGCATGCGGAGGGCGGCCTCCTGCGGCCAGCCCTTGGTGGTGGTGAGCTGCGTCCCGCGCGGTGCGCGGACGGGGCGGGGACCGGACATGAGGGTTCTCCTCGGAAAAGACGGGTCGCGCGCGGTCGCCGCGCGCGGACGGTCAGGTCGGTCAAGCAGGGCGTGCGGTCAGGCGAGCGGACCGGTGACGGACTCGGCGGCGGCGACGAGCGAGCCGTCCCGCACCAGCTCCGTGGCGGCGGCGATCTCCGGCGCGAGGTGCCGGTCCGGGCCGGGGCCCGGGACGCGCTCGCGCAGCCTCGCCACGACCGCGCCCGTCGCCGGGCCCGGACGCAGCGGCGGACGCAGTTCCAGCGCCCGGGCCGCGGCCATGATCTCGATGGCGATGACCTGGGTCAGGCCGTCCACCGCCCTGCGCAGCTTGCGCGCGGCGTTCCAGCCCATCGACACGTGGTCCTCCTGCATCGCCGAGCTCGGGATCGAGTCGGCCGAGGACGGCACCGCGTGCCGCTTGAGGTCGCTGACGATCGCGGCCTGCGTGTACTGCGCGATCATGAGGCCGGAGTCCACGCCCGGGTCGTCGGCGAGGAACGGCGGCAGCCCGAACGAGCGGGCCTTGTCGAGCAGCCGGTCGGTGCGGCGCTCCGACATCGACGCCACGTCCGCCGCCGGGACGGCCAGGAAGTCCAGCACGTACGCGACCGGCGCGCCGTGGAAGTTGCCGTTCGACTCGACCCGCCCGTCCGGCAGGACGACCGGGTTGTCGACGGCCGAGGCCAGCTCGCGGGACGCGACCAGCTCGGCGTGGGTGAGGGTGTCGCGGGCCGCGCCGTTCACCTGCGGGGCGCAGCGCAGCGAGTAGGCGTCCTGGACGCGGGTGCAGTCCGGACCGCGGTGCGACGCCATGATCGGCGAGTCGGCGAGCAGCGCCCGCAGGTTCGCGGCCGAGACGCCCTGGCCCGGGTGCGGGCGCAGCGCCTGCAGGTCGGCGGCGAACACCCGGTCGGTGCCGAGCAGCGCCTCCACGGTCATCGCCGCGGCGAGGTCGGCCGCGGTGAACAGCTTCCGCAGGTCCATGATGGCCATGACCAGCATGCCGAGCATGCCGTCCGTGCCGTTCAGGAGGGCCAGGCCCTCCTTCGCGCCGAGCGTGACCGGCTCGATCCCGGCCTCGGCCAGCGCGTCCGCGGCGTCCCGCAACTCGCCCTTGGCGTCCCGGACCTGGCCCTCGCCGATCAGCGCGAGCGCGCAGTGCGCCAGCGGCGCGAGGTCACCGGAGCAGCCCAGGCTGCCGTGCTCGTGGACGATCGGGGTGATCCCCGCGTTCAGCAGCTCCGCGAACGCCTGCGCCGTCGCGGGCTGGACGCCCGTCCGGCCGGTCGCCAGCGTGTGCAGGCGCAGCAGCATCAGCGCCCGGACGACCTCCCGCTCGACCTCCGGGCCCGACCCGGCGGCGTGCGACCGCACGATGTTCAGCTGGAGCTGCGCGCGCAGCTCCGGCGCGATGTGCCGGGTCGCGAGCGCGCCGAACCCCGTGGAGACCCCGTAGACCGGCGTCGGACGGGAGGCCAGCTCCTCGATCGCGGCCCGCGACTCGGTGATCGCCTTCAGCGCCTCGCCGGTCAGCGTGACCCGTGCGCCGTCCCGGGCCACCGCGATGACCTCCGCGAAGGTCAGCGGTTCCGGTCCGACCTGGATGCCTGTGTCCCCCATGCCGAAACTCATACCCCCATTGCAGCGCGCGGACCGCCCCCTGGGCGACCCGCGCGCGGCCCCTACTGTCTCAGATACGAGACAATGGCCGGATGACCGTAAACCCCAGGTCAGGCGACATCCCAGCGGGCCCCGCGCCACGCGGCGGAGGCCAGGTCCCGGCCGCGCGGCGCGCGCTCGCCGTGCTCCGGCTGCTCGCCGAGTCCGCGGGCCCGCTGCCCGCCTCCGCCATCGCCGGACGGCTCGGACTGCCCAGGTCGTCCGCCTACCACCTGCTCACGGCCATGGCCGAGGACGGCTTCGTCTCCTACGTCCCCGAGGACCGCCGCTGGGGCCTCGGCGTCGCCGCCTTCGAGATCGGCTCCGCCTACCTGCGGCACGGCCCCCTCGAACGCCTCGCCCGCCCCCTGCTGCGCCGCCTGGTCGACCGCACCGGCGACGTCGCCCAGCTCGGCGTCCTGCACGGCGCCGAGGTCCTCTACCTGCTGAAGGAGCAGCCCGCGCGGCGGCAGGCCCCGCTGGTCACCGACGTCGGCGTCCGGCTGCCCGCCCAGCTCACCGCGAGCGGCCTGTCGATGCTCGCCCACCTGCCCGCCGCGCAGGTCCGCGCCCTGTTCCCCGGCCCGCTCGTGGACCGCACCGGCCGCGGCCCCACGTCCCTGCGCGAGCTGCGGCGCGTCCTGTCCGCGGACGCCCGGCGCGGCTGGTCCGCCGAGGACGGCCAGGTCACCGAGGGCTACGCGTCCATCGCGGCCTGCTCGTTCGACCACACCGGCCATCCGACCGCCGCGATCACCGTCACCTTCCGCCGCGAGACCCGCGAGGACGACACCTGGCCGGACCTCGCCGCCGAGGTCCGCCGCACCGCCGCCGACCTCACCACCCGCCTCGGCGGGCGGCAGCAATGAGAAAAGGCCCGCACAAAGCGTGCGGGCCTGTTTCTCAGGTGTTTCAGGAAGTGATACCGGCCTTCTTCAGCCAGTCCTTGGCGACGTCACGCGGCTCGGCCTTGTCGACGCTCATCTTGCTGTTCATCTCCAGGAGGTCCTGGGTCGTCAGTTTGGCGGCGATCGCGTTCAGAACGCCCTGGGCGTCCGCGCCGACCTTGGCGCGGTAGATCAGCGGAGTGACGTTCTGAGCAGGGAAAACGTTCTTCGGGTCTTCCAGCGCGACGAACCCGTTCTTGGTGATCGCGGCGTCGGTGGAGAACAGGTTAGCTGCCTGAATGGCATTCTGCTTCAGGCGGGCGACGGTGATCGGGCCGGCGGTGTCGAGGGACTTGAATTCCTTGAACTCAATGCCGTACTTCTGCTTGATGCCGACCAGACCGGACACGCGGGTCTTGAACTCGGACGGGCCGCCGAAGACGATGTTTCCCGCGACCGGCTTGAGGTCGGCGATCGTCTTGAGGTGGTCCTTGTCGGCGGTCTCCTTGGTGACGACGACCGAGTCCTTGTCCTCGGCCTTGGCCGAGTTGAGGACGCTGAGCGAGGACGGGAGCTTCTGACCGAGGGCCGAGTTGACCTCTTCGGTCGTCGCGGCGGTCGCCTTCGGGTCGACGTGCAGCAGCAGGTTGCCGTTGTACTCGGGGACGATCGCGAGCTGGCCGGACTGGATGGCCTTGAAGTAGGCCTCGCGCGTGCCGGCGACCTTGGTCTCGGCCTTGATGCCCTTGGCGCTGAGCGCCTGGGCGTAGACCTCGCCGAGGGCCTGGCTCTCGGGGAAGTCGGCGGTGCCGATCACCAGGGTGCCGCCACCGCCGCCGCCGGACTTGCCGCCGAGCGGGTTCTTGTCATCGCCGCCGCCGCCACCGCAGGCCGACAGCGCCAGCGCGCCCACGAGCAGCACGGTCGCACCGCGCATCTTGGAGAACATCCGAACAGTCCTTTCGGCCACAACTATCAGTCAAACAACAAAAGCAACGTCAGGAGGTGCGCCGGAGGCCCGGGGAGACCGCGACCCGGCGCAGCAGGGAGAAGACGAACTGGATGAGGAAGGCGAGCGCGATGACGAGGATCGCGCCGCCCGCGGTGCTGGAGTACTCCTGCCGCTTCAGTCCGTCCACGATGAACCGGCCGAGGCCGCCGAGCCCGACGTAGGCGGCGATGGTCGCGGTGGAGACGATCTGGATGGCGGCGGTGCGCAGGCCGAGGAGCACCAGCGGCAGCGCCACCGGGGCCTCCACCCGCCACAGCACCTGCGTGCCGGTCATGCCCATGCCCTCCGCCGCGTCCCGCAGGCCGGGCTCGACCTGCTGGACGCCTGTGTAGGCGTTCACCAGGACGGGCGGGATGGCGAGGACGATCAGCGGGATCAGCGTCGGCACCAAGCTGGACGAGGTGACCAGCACGGCCAGGATGAGCAGGCCGAGGGTCGGCAGGGCCCGCGCGCCGTTGGCGGACGCGATGACCGAGAACCCGAAGAACGAGGCGGCCTTGCCGCGCCGGACGTGCCCGAGCAGGAGCCCGAGCGGCAGCGCGATCACGATGGTGATCAGGAAGGCGAGGCCGGAATACCAGAGGTGCTCGGTGAGCCGGTTCGGGATGCCGTCGGCTCCGTGCCACTGCTCACTGTGGAAGAACCAGCGGATCGCGTCGAGGATCGCGTTCACAGGGCGGCCTCCTCGGCCTCGGGCGCGGCGGCCCGGACGACGCGGCGCGCCGCCCGCCTGGTGCTCCCGGCGCGCGCCCAGGGCGTCAGCAGCCGCTGGAGGATCAGGAGCAGCACGTCCGCGACGATCGCCAGGACGATGATCAGCGCGATGCCGACGACGATCGGGGTGGTGAAGTCGCGGTTGAAACCGTCGGTGAACAGCTCGCCGAGGCCGCCGACGCCGATCAGCGCGCCGACCGAGACGAGGCTGATGTTGGAGACGGTCGCGACCCGCAGGCCCGCCATCACGACGGGGACGGCGATCGGCAGCTCGACCTGGACGAGCCGCCGCAGCGTGCCGAAGCCCATGGCGGTGGCCGCCTGCCGGACGTGCTCGGGCACCGAGTCCATGCCGTCCACGACGGCGGGGACCAGCACCGACAGGGTGTAGAGGGTGAGCGGGATGATCACGGTGGTGCGGGTCAGGCCGGTGAAGGCGACCAGCACGACGAACAGCGCGATCGCCGGGATGGCGTAGAGCACGCTGGTGATCCCGACGACCGGCGCGTACAGCCAGCGGTATCGGGCGCACAGCAGGCCGATCGGCAGCGAGACGGCCAGGCCGAGCAGCACCGGGACGATCGACAGGACCAGGTGGTCGTTGAGGTGCTGGGTGATGATGTCGGAGTTGCGGCCGATCCAGTCCCAGCGGATCAGCGGCTCCCCGCTGTCGCCGACGGCGACCGGGGAGAGCGCGGCGCTCACCGCTCGCCCGCCGCCGCGGCCTCACCGTCGCCGCCCGGTGGCGGCGGGCCGACGCCCGTGGCCGTCACGGCTTCCGCGGCGGCCTCCTCCTTCACTGCGGCCCTGGCCTCGGCCGCGGCCTCGGCGTCGAGCTCCTGGACGAAACGGAGCCGCCGGATGCCGCGGTCGCCGCCGAGGAAGTCGCGGACGAAGTCGTTCGCGGGGTTGGCGAGCAGCTCGTCCGGGGTGGCGTACTGGGCGAGGACGCCGCCGACCTGGAACACCGCGATGCGGTGGCCGAGCTTGACGGCCTCGTCGATGTCGTGGGTGACGAAGACGATCGTCTTCTCCAGCTCGCTCTGGAGGCGGAGGAACTCGTCCTGGAGCTGGTGCCGGACGATCGGGTCGACGGCGCTGAACGGCTCGTCCATCAGCATGATCGGCGGGTCGGCCGCGAGGGCGCGGGCGACACCGACGCGCTGCTGCTGGCCGCCGGACAGCTGGGCGGGGTAGCGCTTGGCGAGCGCGGTGTCGAGTCCGACCCGTTCCATCAGTTCGAGGGCACGGGTTCGGGCCTGCTTCTTGTCCTGGTGGAGCAGGTAGGGCACGGTGGCGATGTTGTCGATGATCGTGCGGTGCGGGAACAGGCCGGCCTGCTGGATGACGTAGCCGATCCCCCGGCGCAGCTTGGGCGGGTCGACCTCGCGGATGTCGCGGCCGTCGACGGTGATCGTCCCGGTGGTCGGGTCGATCATCCGGTTGACCATGCGGAGGGTGGTGGTCTTGCCGCAGCCGGACGGCCCGACGAGCACCGTGATGCGGCCGGTCGGGATCTCGAGGTCCAGGTCGTGGACGGCGACGGTCCCGTCGGGATAGCGCTTCGTGACGCCCGTGAAGGTGATCAAACGATTCACGTCCTCTTCGGGCGCCGCCGTGACGCCGTTCCACTCGCTGACAAAGGGGTTATGGGTACCGGCATCCACCCAACCTTAGACAACCGACAATCTCCGGCACCGGCCCGGCCGGGTCAACCCGAGAACAGCCGATGTTATCGACCTGAAAACACGAGAAAGGGGCGCAGCGCCGTGGTACACAGCCGGATCGAGCTCGACGGAACGTCCCTCACCTGCGATCTGGTCACCCGCGCGGCCCGCGCGGACGTGATGATCGCCATATCGGAGGCGGGCCTGGAACGGGCCCGCGACGCGTGGCACACCGTACGGCGTGTCGCCGAGCGCCGGCCGGTGTACGGGCGGACGACGGGGGTGGGGGCGAACCGGGCGGTCGAGGTCGAGTGGGAGGACGCGGACGCGCACGGGCTGCGGCTGATGCGGAGCCACGCGGCGGGCGCCGGGCCGCTGGTCCCGGCCGAGGTGGTGCGGGCGATGCTGGTCGTCCGGGCGAACCAGATCGCGGCGGGCGGGTCGGGCGTCGATCCGGGGGTGCTGGCGGCGCTCGCGGACGCGCTGAACCTGGGCGTCCTGCCTCCCGTCCCGGTGTACGGGGCGATCGGCACCGGTGACCTGACGGCGCTGGCGTCGACGGCGCTGTGCCTGATCGGCGAGCGCGCCTGGCTGGACGGCGGGCTGGACGGCGGGGCGGGGGCGGCGGCCCATGACGCGGGGGTCGCGCGCGGCCCGCACTTCCCGCTGAGCTCGGCGGACGCGCTGGCGTTCATGAGCTCGAACGCGGCGACGCTGGGCGAGGCGGCGCTCGCGGTCACGGACCTGCGGACGGCCCTCGACGCGTCGGTGGTGATCGCGGCGCTGTCGCTGCTGGCGGTGCGCGGGTCGCGGGAGCCGTACGCGCCCGCGGTGCACCGGGCGCAGCCCGTCCAGGCGGGGGTGGCCGCGGCGGTGCGGAGCCTGCTCGCCTACGAGCTCGAGACCCCGGCGCGCATCCAGGATCCGTACGGCTACCGGGCGTTTCCGCAGGTCCACGCCCCCACGGTGGAGGCGGCGCGGCATGCGGAGGCGACGGTCACGCGGGTGATCAACAGTGCGGCGGAGAACCCGCTGGTGGACGTGGCGGACGCCGAGGTCTGGCACAACGGCAACTTCCACACGGCCGGGACGGGCCTGGCGCTGGACGCGGCGCGGCTCGCGCTGTTCCAGGCGGGGGCGCTGTCGGCGGCGCGGCTGGGGACGCTGGCCGAGCCGTCCTTCACCGGCCTGCGGCCGTTCCAGGCGGACGTGGAGGCGGCCTCGGGGATCATGATCCTGGAGTACGTGGCGCATTCGGCGCTCGCGGACGTCCGGCGGCAGGCGGCCCCGGCGGCGCTGGGCAGCGCGGTGCTGTCGCGCGGGCTGGAGGAGCACGCGGGGTTCGCGACGCAGTCGGCGCGGGCGACCGGCGAGGCGGCCGCGGCGTACCGGATCGGGCTGGCGTGCGAGCTGGTCGCGGCGGTGCGGGCGCTGCGGATGCAGGGGCGCGCGCCGTCCGGCGGGCCGCTGCGGGAGGCGTTCGACCGGGCCGCGGCCGTCCTGCCGGAGAGCGTGGCGGACCGTCCGCTGGACGCCGACATCGCCATCGCCGCCGATCTCGTCCCGGATCTGGCCCGGCTGCTCCCGGCGGACACCCTGTAGCGGCTCAGGGGGACGTGGAGGGCCGGACGATCAGCTCCGGCTCGCGGACGACGCGGCGCTTGCGCGGCTTGCCGTCGATCACGTCCACGACGAGCTTGACGGCGGCGTGGACGATCCCGTCGATGTCCCAGTCGACGGTGGTCAGCGGCGGCGTGAGCAGCGCGGACATGGGGTGGCTGTCGTAGCCGCAGACGGCCAGGTCGCCGGGCACGGACAGGCCGAGCTCGCGGGTCGCGGCGTAGACGGCGTAGGCGATCGAGTCGGCGAAGCAGAACACGGCCGAGGGGCGGTCGGGGCCGGCGAGAACGCGCAGCGCGACCTCGGTGGTCTCGACCGGGGACGGCGGCGCGACGACGACCTCGACGGCGAGGCCGAGCCGGTCGGCCTCGGCGTTGACGTGGACGTCGGCGGGCCGGTCGGGGGTGCTGGCGCGGGTCGGGGTGAACACGGCGACGCGGCGGTGTCCGAGGTCGCGGAGGTGCTCCAGGGCGAGGGTGACGCCGCGCCGGTTGTCGAAGACGACCTCGCCCTGGGCCTTGCCGCCGTGCAGGGCGTCCCCGATGGACACGACGGGGAGGGTCTCGGCGAGGTCGGCCCAGAGGGCGGCGGCGGGGTCGAGGGGCTGGACGATCAGGCCGTCCACGCGCTGGTCGCGCAGGCGGCGGGCGAGGGCCAGCTCGCGCTCGGGGTCGCCGCCCGCGTCGACGATCAGGGCGTAGCGGTCGCGGGCGAGCAGGGCCCGGCCGATGCCGACGGCCAGGGACTGCTGCCAGTAGTCCTCGAGGGAGCCGCAGAGCAGCCCGACCATGTCGGTGCGCCCGCTGGCCAGGGCCCGCGCGATCGGATGCGCCTCGTAGCCGAGCTCGTCGGCGGCGGCGCGGACCCGTTCCTGGGTCTCCTCGGAGGTCTGGATGCCGCGCAGCGCGTAGGACACGGCCGCGGGCGACAGGCCGGTCGCCTGCGCCACTTCCCGGATGGTCGCGCGCTTCCGCCTGTCGCTCACGCCCCCCAACCCTAGACGGTCATGCCGTCATTTCCCGGCGGCCGGTTGACGGGAAGGCCACTGAACCGGTTCACTGAAACGGTTAACTGATGCGGTTCAGTAGCCTTGGGATCGGGGGTTGGAACGTGCCGGGCGTGGATGTCCATCAGCACCTCTGGGGCACTCCCCTGCTGGCCGCGCTGCGCGCCCGGAAGGCCCCGCCGCGCCTTGCGGGCTGGACGCTCCACCTCGCCGGGGAGCCTCCCTACGAGGTGGATCCGGATGATCACGATGTGGCGCTGCGGGCCGGGCTGGCGCGGGCCGACGGTCTCGATCTCGCCCTGATCTCGCTCTCCTCGCCCCTGGGCGTCGAATTCCTTCCCCCGGAGCAGGCGCGGCCGCTCCTGGACGCCTATCACGACGGAGCCGCCGGGCTTCCCGCGCCGTTCCGCGCCTGGGCGTCCGCCTGCGTGGCGGAGATCGACGCGGACGCCCTGGCCGTCCAGCTGGATCGCGGGTTCGTCGGGCTCCAGCTCCCCGCGACCGCCCTGCTCGACGCCGCCGGATATCAGCGCTGCGCGCCGCTCCTGGCCCTGCTCGAGGAGCGTGGGCTGCCCCTGTTCGTCCATCCCGGGCCCGCCGCCGGCGCCGAGGGGCCTGCCTGGTGGGCGGCGGTCGTCCCGTACGTCTCCCAGATGCATGCGGCCTGGTACGCGTTCCGGGCGTTCGGACGGCCCGCCTTCCCGCGCCTGCGCGTCTGCTTCGCCCTTCTGGCGGGCCTCGCACCGTTGCACGGCGAACGTTTCAGCGCGCGCGGGGGCGGACGTGGCGAAATCGACCGGGACGCGTTCGTTGAAACGTCCTCCTATGGGCCGCGTGCCGCCGACGCCGTCGTCCGTGCCCTCGGCGTGGACGTCGTGGTGCACGGCACTGACCGCCCCTATGCGGGGCCCCAAGAGCTCGGCCTCGGTGAGGCCGCCCGCCATGCCTTCCGCGTGGCCAACCCGTACCGACTACTCGGTGGAGAGGAGCGAACCCATGTCGTCTGATGCCGTTCTCGTCGAGGGCAATTCCTGTTTGCCGGAGCTGCCTGCGCGCGCCCTGGACAAGCGCGAACTGCGCGGCCTGGTGGACGACCTGGCCGGACGGCCCGAAGTGTGGCGGCAGCACGTCGCCTTCTCCGCCGACGAGCGCCACTACGCGTCCCTCTACCGGGACGAGTACGTGGACGTGTGGCTGCTGTGCTGGACACCGGAGAACGACACGGGATGGCACGACCACGACGTGTCGTCCGGCGCCGTCCATGTGGTCGCGGGCGAGCTGGAGGAGAGCAACCCGCGCATCGGCGGCGAGCACGTGCGCGTGCACGTCGGCGAGGGCACGTCGTTCTCGTTCGGCCCCGACCACATCCACCGGCTTGTGGGGTCGGCCCGGTCGAGCGTGTCGATCCACGCGTACTCGCCTCCGCTGTGGCGGCTCGGCCAGTACTCGATCAGCGACGACGGCGTGATGCGCCGCGTCTCGGTCAGCTACGCGGACGAACTGCGTCCGCTGGACGCCTGAGCCGATCCGTCCCCGCGCACACGAGGACGGCCACCAGGAACGCCACGGCTGCGCTCCTGAGTAGACCGGCCTCGTAGTAGGTGTCCGAGGCGGCGTGGAGGGCCGCATAGCCCGCCGCGCCGCCCACGCCCGCCGCCAATGCCACCTGCCCGCACCAGGCGGCGACGCGGATACGGTCCTGCCCGCGCAGCGTCTCCTTGAGGGCGAGGGCGGCTGCAGCGACGGACACCGCGAGCCCGGCCGCCATCGAGGGCAGCGCCAAGCCGAAGTTCACTCCGTACCTGATGGCCAGGGCGGGGATGAAGAACAGGGCGAGGGTCCAGGACAGTCCGGCGGTCACTGTGCGGACGGCCAGCCCGGGGTGCCAGCGCTCCCCGTAGCGGGCTGCCACCACACGCGCGCCCACGAGGACGGCCAAGGCGACGGTCACCGAGGGCAGGCGTCCGGGCAGGTGACCCAGGTTGTAGAGCAGCGCGGTGTCATAGACGGCCAGGACGAGCTGGCCCAGCGCCCACGTGGACGCGCCGAAGGCCAAGATGCCGATCACGCCCGTCGGACGGTCGGAGGCGGTGTCGTGGCGGGTCGTCCAGCCGATCCACAGGGGTGTGATGATCGCGGAGACGAGCCTGATCGCGATGTCGGCGTCCGTGTAGGGGTTGTGGAAGTGCCATTCGACCAGGCAGAACACGGTCGTGTAGGCGGCTGAGGCGGCCCAGAGGGGCGGGCCGTCCAGGAGGCGGCGGTACCAGCGGAGGGACAGCCACCGGAGCACGACGCCGTACGCGAGCAGGACGAACGGCAGCTCGAAGAACGCCTGGACGCGCAGGACGCTCGGGCTCAGCAGCCCCGGAGCGGGGACGTGGGACGCGAAGGAGCGCATGCCCGGCCCGTCCGCCAGGGCGAACCAGCCCGGCGGCAGGCGCGCGGCGATGAAGGAGGCGTTCCCGGCGTGCTCACGGAGGACGTAGACCGTGAAGAGGAGCTGGTTGAGGTAGACGAGCCCGGCCACGAGGGCCAGGCCCGCCGAGGGACGCCTCCAGCGCACGGGCATCAGGTGAGGGTCGAGGTCTTGACGACCACGAGGGCCAGGAGCAGGGCGAGGAGGGCCGCTCCGGAGATGGCCTGGACGAGGGTGCGGCGGGCCTTCGGGGCGTAGGCGAAGGCCAGGGCGATCACGCCGCCCGCGAGGAATCCGCCGAGGTGGCCCTGCCAGGAGGTGAGCCCCGCGGAGATCACGAGCCAGACCAGCACGTAGATCGTCTGCTGGTTGGCGGCGCGCATGTCGTAGCCGAGGCGGCGGCTGAACACCCAGTAGGACGCGGCCAGGCCGAACACCGCGCCGGACGCGCCGAGCGAGCCGGTCCCGGGCGCGACGAGGAAGACCAGCACCGAGCCGCCGAGCGCGGACAGCAGGTAGAGGGCGGCGTAGCGGGCCCAGCCGAGCATCTCCTCGGTCCGCCGGCCGAGCGTCCACACCCACCACATGTTCAGGGCGATGTGCAGGACGCCGAAGCCGTTGCCGGGCGGCCGGTGCAGGAACGCGTAGGTGAGCAGCCGGTACCACTCGCCGTGGGCGATGCCGACCTGCGTCCAGCCGTTCGGGACCATGCCGCCGTGCATGTCCATGAAGTAGCGGCCGGCCGGGGAGCGCAGGCCGGTGCCGAGCGCGTCGAGGCGGTCGACGATGCCGGGGGCGGCGAGTTCCAGCAGGTACCCGAGGACGCAGAGGCCGATGATCGTGTAGCTGACCCACGGGGTGCCGCCCGCGCTCCCGCCGAACACCGACCGCGTCTGCCGGATGCTCCGGTTGCCCTCCTTGACGCATTCGACGCACTGCTGGCCGACCGACGCGTCCCGCAGGCAGTCGGGGCAGGTGTAGCGGTCGCACCGGACGCAGCGGACGTACGTCTCGCGTTTCGGGTGCCGGTAGCAGGACGGCGTTTCGGAGGGTGTCTCCGCCGGGGTCTCGACCGGCGTGTCCGTCGGCGCTCCGGCCGGGGGCTCGGCGGTGGTCATCGGGGCTCCGTTCCAGGGGGTTCCACGGACGTTCCAGGGACGTTCCAGGGGGTTGGAAGGCCGCGATCATAGCGGCGGGAAACGACACTTTTCCGGGTTCCGGTCGCTAAGATGCGCGGGAATTGTCCCGAACAATGGTGGTTTGTCGATGGCGTCTCGCCGCGTCCGCCGTAGCGCGGCGTCTCTGCTGGTCTGCGTTCCGCTCGTCCTGACCGGGTGTGCTTCGCGCGCGCACGAGTCGGCGAAGGCGAAAGCGCCCAAAACCGCCGACCGGGTCGCCTCGTCCGCGCCCGTGGTGATGTTCCTGGGCGACTCCTACACGGTCGGCGAGAAGGGCGCGCAGCCCGAGACCACCTATGCCGCCGCCACCGCGCGCCTGCTGGGCTGGCAGGTCATCGCGGGCGGACGGTCCGGAACCGGCTTCGTCAACCCGGGTTCAAAGCACAGCACGTTCGCCAAGCTCTTCGAGGACCAGCTCGGGTGGCGGCCCGCGCCCGCGCTGCTCATCGTGTCCGGCGGGCACAACGACGCCAAGTTCCCGGCCGCGAGCGCGGCGGGCGCTGCGCGCACGCTGCTGCTGACGGTGAAGGCGCGCTGGCCGCGCACCCGGATCGTCCTGATCGGGCCGCTGTGGGGCAGCGACCACCCGTCCGTCGGGGCCCTCGCCGTGCGGGACGGCCTGCGGACGGTCGCGGGGGAACTGAAGATCCCGTTCATCGACCCCCTCGCCGAGAAGTGGATCACTGGCGACCGGAACCTGGGCACCGGGAACGCGCCCCGGTTCATCAAGCCGGACCGGGTCCATCCGACGCCCGACGGCCACCGCTACCTGGCGACGCGGCTGGCCGACGACCTGGGGAAGGCCGGCCTGGCGCATCCGGCGGGCAAAGGCTGACCGCCTCGTCCGCGGTGAGGCGGGCGCCCTCGGCGAACGCTTCG
Source organism: Spirillospora sp. NPDC052269 (assembly GCF_040679435.1). NCBI lineage: Bacteria > Bacillati > Actinomycetota > Actinomycetes > Streptosporangiales > Thermomonosporaceae > Spirillospora > Spirillospora sp. NPDC052269. Next base: position 552,725 of record NZ_JBFAUU010000001.1, on the reverse strand, counting down.
GCGAACCCGTCCTCCCCCAGCGCGGACGCGGCGGACGAGGTGATCCGGTCGACGTCGCCGCGTTCGGCGGGCGGCAGCGGAGCCCCGACGCCGCGCCGGACCGCGCCCGCGGCGCCGAGCAGCAGCGCGGCCCGGCGCGCGTCGCCCGCCAGGGCGAACGCGCCCGCCATGCCCTCGAGTGAGAGCGCGAGCGAGCGGGGTTCGGCCAGGTCGACGGCGATCGCGAGCCCCTCGCGCTGGTGCGCGAGGGCCGCGTCGGCGTCGCCGCGCAGCTCGGCGATGAAGCCCAGCTCGGCCGCCATCAGGTGCTCCCCGAGCCGGGACGACTCGTACCCGGCCCGGATGCCCAGCAGGCGCGCCTCGGCGGCGTCGAGGTCGCCGGAGCGGCGGGCGCCGAGCGCGAGGCCCATCAGGGCGTAAACCTCGCTGTACCGGTAGCCCTGTTCGGCCGCCAGGCGGCGGGCGCGTTCGTGCAGGTCGCGGGCGCGGTCCCAGTCGCGGGCGAGCAGCGCCAGGCGGCCGAGCCCGGACAGCCGCTCGGACTCCTCGGCGCGCAGGCCGAGGTCGGCGGCGATGCCGAGGCCCTCGTTCTGGAGCCGTCCGGCCTCGGTGTAGTCGCCGCGGACCTCCGCGAGCATCGCCAGCGGCAGGACGGTCTGGAGCTCGCCCCAGTGGTCCCCGAGGTCGTGGAACAGCGCGGCGGCGCGTCCTCCGGCGTCGGCGATCGCGGCGAGGTCGCCGCCGTTCATCGCGTGCATGGAGCGCAGGGCGAGGACGGCGGCGATCCCCCAGTCGTCGCCGGTTTCTGTGAACAGCTTGTGCGCACGCGCGTTGGCCTCGCGGCTCGCGTCGGGGCGTCCGGCGTGAAACAGGCCGTAGGCGTAGAGCCAGACGGCGCGTCCGCAGCCGTCGGGTTCGGCGGACGCCGTGTGGTCGCCGGTGAGCAGGGCGAACGCGGTGTGGAGCAGGCCGCCGGGTTCGTGTTCGGCGAGGACGCTCCGGGCCTCGTGGAACCGGCCTCGCAGCAGCCACCACCAGGTCAACGCGGTCGCCAGGCGGGACGCGTCGTCCGGGGACGCCGCGTCCAGGGCGGCGCGGAGGTTGGCGGCCTCGGCGTCGAGGCGGGTCAGCCAGGTGCGCTGGCCGGGGCCGCGCAGGAGGGGCTCGGCCGCCTCGGCGAGCGCGAGGTAGTGGCGCAGGTGCCGGTCGCGGGTGGCGGCGAGGTCCTCGGCTTCGTCCAGGCGTTCCAGCGCGTACGCGGCGACCGACTCCAGGAGCCGGTAGCGCGGGCCGTCCGGGCCCTCGGCCATGACGACGAGCGAGCGGTCCACCAGGCGGGTGACCAGGCCGAGCACCTCGTCGGGATGGACGCCGCCGCCCGCGCAGACCGCCTCGGCCGCCGCCGGGTCGCAGCCGTCGCGGTGCACGGCGAGGCGGCGCAGCACGATCCGCTCGGACGGGGTGAGCAGCTCCCAGCTCCAGTCGATCATGGCGCGGAGGGTGCGCTGCCGGGCGGGCGCGCCGCGCCGCTCGGCCGCCACGACGCGGAACCGGTCGCCGAGCCGCGCGGCCAGCTCGCGCGCGCCGAGGGCGCGGACGCGGGTGGCGGCGAGTTCCAGCGCGAGCGGGATGCCGTCCAGGCGGCGGCAGATCTCGGCGACGGCGGCGCGGTCCCGGTCGAGCGAGAAGCCCGGCGCGGACGCGGCGGCGCGCTCGGCGAACAGCCGGACCGCGTCGTCCTCGGCGAGGGGTTCGACCTGGTAGACGGTCTCGCCGTCCACGGCCAGGGGCTCCCGGCTGGTCGCGAGGACGCGCAGGCCGGGCGCGGCGGCGAGCAGGGACGCGACGAGCTCGGCGACGTCCTCGACCACGTGCTCGCAGTTGTCCAGGACGAGCAGGACGCGCCGGTCGCGCAGCGCGCCCGCGAGCCGTCCGGCGGGGTCGGCGGCGGCTCCCCACGCGCCCGCCGTGCCCGGCAGCTCGTCGCGGACGCCGAGGACGGCGGCGATGTGCTGCGCCAGATCGGCGACTCCGCCCTGCTGCGCGGTCAGCTCGATCAGCCAGGCGCCGTCGGGCTGGGCCGCGCCGCGGGCGGACTCGATGGCCAGGCGCGTCTTGCCGACTCCGCCAGGGCCGACCAGCGTGACCAGGCGCGTCGTGGTGAGGAGGCGGACGACGTCGGAGAGGCACTCGTCGCGTCCGACGAGGCCGGTCAGGGAGACGGGCAGGTTCGTCGCGGCGGGCGCTTTGCCCGGAGTGGGTTCGAGGGAGGCGTCCTGTTTCAGGATCGCCTCATGCAGGGCCGTCACCTCGGGGCCCGGGGCGACGCCCAGCTCGTCCGCGAGGAGTTTGCGCAGGTCAGTGAGGGATGTGAGGGCCTCTCCCTGCCGTCCGGCGCGGTACAGCGCCTTCGCGTGGACGGCCCGCAGCCGTTCCCGCAGCGGGTGCCGCGCCACCAGATCGGCCAGTTCCCCGGCCAGCAGAAGGTGCTCTCCGGCGGCCAGGCGCGCCTCGGCGTGCTCTTCCAGGACGTCGAGCCGTTGGTCGTCGAGGCGGTCGGCGGCCGTCCGGGCGAACTCCTCGTCCGCGACGTCGGCGAACGCGGGGCCTCGCCATAGGCCGAGGGCCTCGGCGAGGACTGCGGCTCGTTCGCGTGGGTCGTCCATCGTGCGCGCGCGTTCGGCGAGGGACGTGAAGCGTTCGGAGTCAGCGGAAGCCGGGTCCGCTGCCAGGCGGTATCCGGCCGCCTCGCGGACGACCCGCTCCCGGCCCAGCACGCGCCGCAGCATCGACACCTTCGCCTGGAGCGCGTTGGCGGGGTTCCCGGGCGGACGGTCGCCCCAGAGGTCGTCGATCAGCCGGTCGGCGGAGACCGCCGCGCCCGGCCGGACGAGCAGGTCGGCGAGCAGCGCCCGCACCTTCGCCTCCGGGATCGCGACGGGCTCGCCCGCGTCGTCCCACACCGTCACCGGACCAAGCACCCCAAACTGCACGTCAGCACCCTATTCGGATCGACCATCAGCCGTCCGTCAGCGTTCCCGAAGGCCCCCGAGGCACAGTCGTCCCGTCCAGTTGAGGAGGCGACGACATGGTCACCACACAGATGCCCGAGACGCGGGCCGCCACCTGGCGGCTGCCGATGTCACCCTTGTTGGCCCTGGCCACGGCCGTTTTCATCACGAGCCTGACCGAGACGCTGCCCGCCGGGCTGCTGCCCGCGATGAGCGCCGGACTCGGCGTGGGCGCGTCCGCCGCCGGGCAGACCGTGACGATCTACGCGCTCGGGACGGCCCTGACCGCCGCGCCGCTGACCGCCGCGACGTCCGGCTTGCGACGCAAGCGCCTGCTGCTCATGACCGTCGTCGGATTCGCCGTCGCGAACGGCGTCACGGCGGTCTCGTCCGACTACACGCTGACGATGGTCGCGCGGTTCGCGGCCGGGGTCGCGGCGGGCCTGGCCTGGGCGCTGCTCGCCGGGTACGCGCGCCGCCTGGCGCCGCCCGGCCAGGAGGGCCGCGCGATCGCCGTCGCGATGGCCGGGATCCCGGTAGCCCTATCGCTGGGCGTCCCGGCGGGCACGTTCCTCGGTTCGGCGCTCGGCTGGCGGACCGCGTTCTGGACGATGACCGCGCTCACGGTCGTCCTGATCGGCTGGATCGCCGCGTCCGTGCCGGACGCCCCGGGACGGCGGCGCGGATCCGGGGAGCCGAAGGAGCGTGTGCTGCGCGTTCCGGGCGTCGCACCCGTCCTGGCCGTCACGCTGGTGTACGTCCTGGCGCACACCGTCCTGTACGCCTACGTCGCCGCGTTCCTGGACCGCCTGGGCATGGGCGGCTCGACCGACGCGGTGCTGCTGGTGTTCGGCGGTGCGTCGCTGCTGAGCATCGCGGTCGTCGGCGCCCGGATCCACCGGCACCTGCGGCTGCTGTCGATCGCGAGCGTGCTGCTCGTGGCCGTGGCCGCCGCCGTCCTGGCGCTGGTGTCCGGCTCGCCCGCCCTGGTCTACGTCGCGGCCGGGCTGTGGGGCCTCGGCTGGGGCGGCGCGCCGACGCTGCTCCAGACCGCCGCCGGAACCGCCGGAGGCAAGGCCGGAGACGGCGCGGCCGACGCCGCCCAGGCGCTGCTGGTGACCCTCTGGAACGTCGCCATGGCGGGCGGCGGCGTCGCGGGCGGTGTGCTGCTCGACCGGTTCGGCGCGTCCGCGCTGCCGTGGACCGCCCTCGTCCTGCTCGCCCCGGTGCTCGCGGTGGTCGTCATCGCCCGCCGGGACGCCTTCCCCACTCGCTGAAAGAAGGAAGACCATGGAAGCCCTGCTCTCCCCCGCCCGCGTCGGCCGTCTCACCCTGCGGAACCGGCTGGTCATGGCCCCGATGACGCGCAACCGCGCGGACGCCGACGGCGTGCCCGGCGAGCTGATGGAGGCCTACTACAAGCAGCGCGCGACCGCCGGGCTGATCGTCGCCGAGGCCGCCACGCCCAACGCGGTCGGGCAGACCTACCCGAACATCCCGGCGATCCACGGCCCGGCGCACGTGACCGGCTGGAGCGGCGTCACCGAGACCGTCCGGGAGGCGGGCGGACGGATGTTCCTGCAGCTCCAGCACGGCGGACGCGTCGGACACCCCGACAACAGCGGCCTGCACCCGGTCGCGCCCTCGGCCGTCCCGCTGCCCGACACGATCCACACGCCGTCCGGGCCGCAGCCCGCCGTCGTCCCGCGCGAGATGACGCCGGACGACGTCCGCCGCACGGTCGAGGACTTCGCCGCCGCCGCGCGCAACGCGATCGACGCGGGCTTCGACGGCGTGGAGGTGCACTCGGCGAACGGCTACCTCCTGCACCAGTTCCTCGGTTCCAACACCAACCTCCGCACGGACGGGTACGGAGGCCCGGTCGGGAACCGGATCCGGTTCACGCTGGAGGTCACGCGGGCCGTCGTGGACGCCGTCGGAGCCGACCGCGTCGGCGTCCGGATCTCCCCCGGGGTCACCGCGAACGACCTGCGCGAGGACGACACGGACGCGCTCTACCCGGCCCTCGTCCGGGAGCTCGCCGAGATCGGCCCGCAAGGCCCGGCCTACCTGCACGTCGTGTCCGCCGACCCGGACGCGCCGGTCTTCCAGGCGATCCGCGACCTGTGGCCGAACACCCTGATCGCGAACCCGCGGTTGGACGAGTTCACCACCGAGGAGGTCACGCGGAAGGCCAAGGGACTCGTCGCCGCCGGGGCCGACCTGGTCGCGCTCGGCCGTCCGTTCCTCGCGAACCCGGACCTGGTTGAGCGGTTGCGCCTCGGCGCACCGCTCAACCAGGTCCGGGACCGGTACCTCATGTACACGGGCGAGGCGACCGGCTACACCGACTACCCCACGCTCGCGACGACGCCCGCCGCCTTGGCGGGATGAGCGGGACGGGTCACGCCGGACGGGCGAGGCAGAGCGAGAAGTCGCCCGCCTCGTCCGTCCAGAACTCGGCGAGCCGCAGCCCGGCCGCGCCGAGCTCGGACTCCAGGCGCTCGCGGCGGAACTTGGCGGAGATCTCGGTGCGCATCTCCTCGCCCTCCGCGAACTCGCAGGTCAGGTCCAGCGCGCCGATCCGGACGGTCTGGTCGCACACCGACCGCAGCCGCATCTCGATCCACTCGTCCGACGCGTTCCAGACCGCGTGGTGCTCGAACGCGTCCGGGTCGAAGTCGGCGTCCAGCTCGCGGTTCATCACGCGCAGGACGTTCTTGTTGAACTCCGCCGTCACCCCGGCCGCGTCGTCGTAGGCCCGGACGAGCCGGTCCTCGTCCTTGACCAGGTCGCAGCCCAGGAGCAGCGCGTCGTCCGGCCCCATGGTGGCGCGCAGGCCGCCGAGGAAGCCGATGCGGGCGGCGGGCGGCATGTTCCCGATCGTCCCGCCGAGGAACGCGATCAGGCGGCGGCCGCCCGTCGGCAGCAGGTTCAGGTGGTGCTCGTAGTCCGCCACCACCGGCCGGACGGTCAGCCCCGGATAGTCGGCGGCGATCGCGGCGGCGGCCTCGCCGAGGAAGTCGCCGGACACGTCCACCGGAACGTAGCTGTGCAGGGTGCCGGAGAGGGCGGTGAGCAGCAGCCGCGTCTTCTCCCCCGAGCCCGCGCCCAGCTCCAGCAGCATCGTCGCGCCGGTCGCGGCGGCGATCCCGCCAGCCCGCGCCGTGAGGATCTCCCGCTCGCGGCGGGTCGGGTAGTACTCGTCGAGCCGGGTGATGTCCTCGAACAGGGCGCTGCCCCGCTCGTCGTAGAACCACTTCGGGGGCAGCGTCTTTGGGCTCGCGGCGAGCCCCTCGCCGACGTCCCTGCGGAGCGACTTGGCGAGGTCGTCGGGCGTGAGGAACAGATCCACGGAATCTCCAGATGAGTGGGTGCGGGACGTGCGGGTCACAGGGAACGGATCCGGACGCCGGACCCGAGGTCGGCGGCGACCAGCGAGCCGTCCGGGACGGCCTGCCAGGCGGGGTCGGCGTCCAGGGGCTCGGACGCGATCCACAACGCGTCCCGCCCTTCGCCGACGGGCTGGAAGCGGACGAACAGCGAGTCGCCCCGAGCGGTCGCGGCGAGCGACGTCCCGTCGGACGCCAGCAGGTTGAACCGGCCGGACGCCAGCCCGGTCACGGCCCCGACGGTCGCGGCGAGGCCGTCCGCGAGGGACGCGCCGTCCCGCCAGTGCCGGGCGGCGATGGCGAACAGCAGGGCCGAGTCCACGGGCGCGCGGGCGTCGGGGACCTCGGCGAGATCCCCGGCCAGCTCGCGCAGCTTGGCCTCGACCCCGGCGAAGCCCTCGACCTTGCCGTTGTGGCTGAACAGGCGCGTCCCGGCGCGGAACGGCTGGGCGCACGACTCGTCCACGGGGAAGCCGGTCGTCGCCGACCGGAGCGCGACGACCGCGCACGGCGCGGACACCGCGCGCGCGACCTCGCGGAACGACGCGTCCGTCCAGATGGGCTGCGCCCGGCGGAACCGGAACGGCTCACTTGTCCGGGCGTCGTCCGCTGGGTACCAGCCGACGCCGAAGCCGTCCGCGTTGAGGAGGTTCCCGCTCGTCATGCGCGGCGCGTACGACTGGTGCTCCATGCTGTGCTCCCCCGCGTACACGAGGTCGTGCAGCGGACGAGCCGGGCCGAGGTATCCGAGGTGGCGGCACATCAGACGGACCTCGCACAACGGAAGCCGCTGAAGATCTGGCGGCGGATCGGGTAGTCCCAGTTGCGGAACGTCCCGCGCACCGCGAGCGGATGCGTCGCCCAGGAACCTCCTCGCAGAACCTTGTAGTCAGGCCCGAAGAAGACTTCCGAGTACTCCTTGTAGGGGAACGACTCGAAACCGGGGTAGCCGTAGAAGTCCGTGGACGTCCACTCCCAGACGTCCCCGATGAGCTTGCGCACGCCATAGGCGGACGCACCGGACGCGTAGGTTCCGGCCTCGGTCGGGTGCAGGAGGCTCTGACCGAGGTTGGCGCGTCCCTCCTCCCATGAGTCACCCCACGGGTATCGCCTGGATCGGTCCTTTTCGGGGTCGTGCCTAGCGGCCTTCTCCCATTCGGCCTCCGTGGGCAGGCGCTTGCCCGCCCATCGGGCGTACGCGTCAGCCTCGTACCAGCACACGTGCTGGACGGCCTCGTTCGGCGGAACGGGCTCGACGCGTCCGAAACGACGCCGCACCCAGGAGGATCCTTCGCGCGTCCAGAACGCGGGCGCGCGCTTGCCGGAGGAGTTGCGCCAGTCCCATCCGGCGTCCGTCCACCAGCGGCGTTCGTCGTACCCGCCGTCCTCGATGAACCGCTGGTAATCGGCGTTGGTGACCGGTTCGGTGTCGATGTAGTAGGCGGGCAGGTCCACGACGTGTCCCGGACGCTCGTTGTCATAGGCCCACGGGTCGTCCGAGGCGCCCATGACGAACGGGCCGGCGGGGATGAACACCTCCGCCGCCGGGACGAGCGAGACCGGCAGGTCAGGGGCCGCGCGGTCGAGCAGCGCGGCCTCGCCCTTGCGGAGCTGGTGCGTCGCGAGCATGGTCTCGTCGTGCTGGTGCTCGTGCTGGAGCACCATCCCGTACACGAACCCGCCCGAGGTCAGCGGGTTCGCGGAGTCGAAGCTCACGCGCTCCAGCGAGTCGAGCACCTTCGTCCGGACCTGCGCGATGTACGCGCGCGCGTCGTCCGGCGACAGCAGCGGCAGCGTGGGCCGCTCGGAACGCGGATGCTCGAACGCGTCGTACAACGTGTCGATCTCGGGACGCATCGGGGTGATCCCGGCGGCGGCGCGGAGCAGCCACAGCTCCTCGTAGTTGCCGACGTGCGCCAGGTCCCAGACCAGCGGCGACATCAGCGGCGAGACCTGCTCGACCAGCTGGGGACGGGTCAGCGACCCGGTGGTCAGGCCGAGGCTGCGGTCGCGGGCGGCGGCCAGCTCGGCCGCCACGAGCTCCTTCAGCGCGTCCTCGTCGGGAGCGCCGGTGGCGCCCGTGGGTGCGGTCAGCATCGGGAGGTCTCCTCGGCGAACGCGGGGCTCAGGCCCCGCTCGACAAAGCGGTCGGTGTAGTCGGCGACGACCGGGACCAGCGCGGACGCGCCCATCCGCGGCAGCGCGGACAGCGCGGCGTCGAAGCACGCGCGCGCCGCGGCGGCGATCACCGGCTCGGCGAGCCCGTGGCGCGCGGCGGACAGCCACCAGTCCGTTCCCGCCGGCCCGGTGAGGCCGGTGGCGGCCTCGGCGAAGCGGGCGGTGGCGGCCTCGGCGGCCGCGGACGCGCGCGGGTCGTCCAGCAGCGCGGTCGCGACGGCGACGGGCACGGCCCAGTACGGCTCGGGCAGCGCGTCGATCATCCGCAGCTCGAACCAGCCGCGCGGACGCACCTGCGGGAACAGCGTGGACAGGTGGTACTCCAGGTCCTCGAGGGTCGGCTCCCCCTTGTCCAGCCACTCGCCGAAGGTGAAGCCGGGGTCGCTGGTCCAGCCGTCCCCCGGCCCGCGGACGAGCATGACCCGCGCGGCCAGCGCGTACCGGGTCCAGGCGTCGGCGGGGCTCTCGGCGGCGTCGCGCAGCACCGATCCGGTGCGGCACGGGTCCAGCTCGGCCCAGATGGCCTGCCGGGTGGACGCCCAGCCGGTGCGCCGCCCGGCGCGCCGCGGCGAGTTGGCGAAGGCGGCCACCAGCACCGGGCCGAGCGCGTGCGCCAGCCGCCAGCGGCGGGCCGCGTCCGCCTCGTCCGCGCCGATGTCCAGGTTGACCTGCACGGACGCGGTGGAGCACATCATCTGCGGGCCGGCCTCGGCGAAGCCGCGCGCGACGTAGTAGTCGCGCTGGCAGAGGTACCGGGGGTGCTCGGCCTGGAATCCGGGCGGCCGGTGCGGGTCGACGCCGTGGCCGGTCAGGACCAGCCCGGCGGGCGCCAGCGCGTCCCGGATGTGGGCGATGTCGGCCGCCAGCGCCCGGTGCAGGGGCGCGAGGCCGGGGAAGGGGGCCGAGCTGAGTTCCAGCTGGCCGCCCGGCTCGTAGGTGACGGCGCTGCCGCCGGGCGGCGGCCCGGCCTGTTCGACGGCGGCGCGGACGGTCGCGGCCGGGACCTGCGCCCCGGGCTCGCGCGGATCGGCGACGAACCATTCGGTCTCGGCCCCGACGGTGCCGGGGGGACCGGTCTTGAAGCAGGTCCCGACGACGTGCCGGCGGACGTCGTCCGGATGCAGGCGGCGAGAATTTTCGATCACAGGTTCGAATCATTCCCTGCTGAAACGGATCAGGAATCATGTGATTCAGGTAACAATCCCCAAACCAGCACCAAACAGGCAGGAAGCGCCGCCGGGCGCGGGGACCGGAAGCCGTCCCGGAGGCCACCTTCCGGGGGCGTCCTGAAGGGGCGTCCCGCGACACGCCGGACCCCTCGGTTCTCACCCATTTCCGGAATGCACTAGAGTCCCGATTCCCACCGGTCCGCCCTGAGCCCCCTGCCTCCTTCGCCGGGCGGTCCACCGGTCGGCTCCCATCGGCTCGCCAGAGCCTGCCCGTCAGGGCGCCCCACAACGGAGGTCACATGCGCGGGGATCCGGGTTCCCTGTACGACGCGCACGCCGCCCGCCTGTACGCGCACGGCTGGTCGCTCCTCGGCGACGACGCGGCGGCGGCGGTGAACGACGCCTTCGTGGCGGCCGTCCGGCATCCGCCGCGCGGCGACGTCGTGCTCTGGATGTACGCCCTCTCCCGCACCGCGGCCCGGTCCCGCGGCGCCTTCGAACGCCCCTGGCAAGCAACGAGCACCCCCCTGCCCCCCAACGCCACCCTTCCCGCGCACGCTGCCGTCGCTACCGCGCACGAGTCCGTGCTGTTGTCGCGGAAGGGCGATCCGCTGCTGCGCGCCGCCGCGGCGCTCCGGGCCGAGCAGCGCGAGGCGCTGCTGCTGGAGGCGGGCGAGTGGCTGGAGATCCCGGACATCGCGCACGTCCTCGGGCTCGCGCCCGACACCGTCCGCCAGATGCTCCAGACCGCCCGCACGCGGCTCGAACGCGGCGTCCTGGACGCGCTGATGCGCGGCGAGGTCGGCGACGGCGCCGCGGCGGCCGAGGTGATCACCGCGTTCGAGAAGGGCACGCTGCCGCGCCTGCTGGCCCGCCGCGCCCCCGAGGGCCTGCCGGACGCCCTGCGCGCCGAGGTGCTGGAGTCCTACGAGCGGGAGATGGACGAGCCGTCCCCGACCGCGACCTCGCCCAGCCCGCTCGTCGTGATCGGCCCGGCCGCGCTCGGCGCGCCCGCCGAGGGCACCGACGCCCACCGGACGGCCGCCTCGGCCCGGCGCCGGAGCCGCCGCACCTTCGGCGTGGTCGCGGGCATCGCCGCGTCGGCCGCCGCCGTGACCGGCCTGTTCGCGTCCTGGTCGTCGGTGCGCGGCAACGGCGACGAGACGATCGTGCCGTCCGCGCGGACCGACCGCACCGCCTCGGTGACCGACGTGACCAGCCCGGCCACCGCTGGGAAGGCCCCCGACCCGAACGGCACCGAGCGCGCCATCGGCGGCACCCCGTCCGGCGCGCCGAACAGCGACACGACGTCGCGCACCGCGTCCGTGCCTCCGCAGGCGGGCGGTTCCCCGTCCGCTCCGGCGACCCCGCCGGCCGTGGACGGCGGACGGAGGGGCGCGCCTTCCAGCCCGTCCGGACCGGGGACGGGCGGCACGCCGTCGCACACCACCCCGCCGTCCACGCCGCCGGGCGGCACCACCCCGCCGACCGACCCGGGGACGACCGGCCCGACCACGCCGCCGCCCACGGTTCCGCCAGGCAGCCAGCCCGTCCCGAGCCCCGCCCCCAGCCCCGGAGCTCCCACCCCCGCCCCCAACGGCAACTGACACGCGACAGAACACAAGCCCCTGACGCGTACAACGCGCGACGCGCGACGTGGACGGTGTCTGACGCGCATGACGTCTGACGCGCACGGGCGAGCGGTGCGCGCGGTGGGACGCCCCTGCCGTTCGGCGGGGGCGTTCGCTTCTTCGGGGGTCAGGCGGGGGCGGGGGCGGGGAGTGCGTCCCGGGGTGCGGCGCGGCGGCGGCGGGCGTAGGCGGCGGAGGTCGCCGACATCGCGGGGCCGGGGCCGATCTTGGCGAGGGCGGGCAGCGTGAACCGGGCGCGGCGGTCGCGCAGCGCCATCAGCGCGCCCAGCGTGATGCCGGTGCCCATGGCGACGACGTGGCCGACGGCGGCGACGTCCAGGCTGGTCAGGCCCTCGAACAGATACGGGGACAGGATGGCGAGGGCACCGGCGGCCAGGACGCGCGGCACCCGGCCCGGGCCGAACAGGATCGTGGCGACCAGCGCGGCCGCCAGCACGTAGGACGGGCCGACGTCGCTGATCTCGCGGACGGAGGCGCTCACCGATCCGAGCGACAGCCGGACGGCCGTCAGCCCCTCGCTGACCAGCGTCCCGGCGACGTGCGCGGAGACGACCAGCAGGGCGCCGCGCAGGTTGCCGAACCGGCGCGCGACGGGGAACAGGCCGAGCGCCATCGCGACCAGCTGGACGATCTGCGCGGCCCGCTCGCCCTCGGCGACGAAGGCGGAGGTGACCAGGGTGCCGAGCGGATTCCAGGACAGGTTGTCCAGGTTGGTGCTGGCCCAGGCGATCAGCGACCGGCGGGCGGGCTCGGTGAGCAGGGAGAGCTGCACGAACCCGGTCGCGGCGAACAGGAGGAGGAACAGGAGCGGCATCGAGTGCCGCCGGAGGAAGCCACCCATCACGCTCGGCAGGCTAGTTCGGCGGCGCCGGTGGTACTGCCCATACCGGGAAAACCGCCGCGAGAACGCACCCCGCGGCCAGCCTCGCCTCGCTGATCCCGTCACGGTCACCGCACCCCCGCCGACCTCGCGCGTCGTGCCGCGTCCCCTCCGCTGCGGGAGGGAGAACGCGGCACGAGGGCGCGGATCGTCCGGGGTTAGCAGGCTGTGGCGATCCAGATAGGCGTGAGCGGTGACCGGGCGGCGGTGGTCAGCCGACCGCGACGCCCTCCACCGGGCTCTGGCCCTTCCGGACGGCCAGGGCGGCCAGCACCGCGACGGCCGCGACGACGCCCGCAACGGTCAGCGAGCTCTGGAAGCCGTCCATGAAGGCCAGGTGGCTGCCGGTGGTGATCGCGTGCGCGGCCGGTTCCGGGGTGCCCGGCGGGACGGGCGCGACGCCCTGCGAGACCAGGCCGGTCTGGCCCGACAGCTGGTGCGCCGCCGACTCCGGGACGCCCGCGCCGGTCAGCCGGTCGGTGAGCACGTGCCCGACCTTGGTGGACAGCAGCACGCCGAGCACTGAGGTGCCGAGCACGCCGCCGATCTGCGAGGCGGTCTGCTGGAGGCCGCCCGCGACGCCGGCGAGGTGCGCGGGGGCGTTCCCGACGATGGCCTCGGTCCCGGCGACGAGCACCATGCCGAACGCGAGCCCGACCAGGATGAACCAGGGCCAGATGTGGCTGTACGGGGCGTCCACGCCGATCCGGGAGAGGCCGAACATCGCGGTGGCGGTGAACGCCATGCCGATCGCCAGCGGCACCCGCGGACCGAACTTGCTGGTCAGGAACCCGGCGATGGGCGAGGCGACGATGAAGACGGCGGTCATCGGCAGCATCCGGACGCCGGACTGGACCGGGGTCATGCCGTGCACGGCCTGCATGTAGAGGGTGATGAAGAAGATCGTCCCGAACATCGCGAAGAAGCCGAGCACGATGAGCAGGGTCGCGGCCGACAGCGACACCGAGCGGAACAGCGAGAGCGGCAGCAGCGGGTTCCTCGTGCGCAGCTCGGTGACCACGAACGCGGCGCCCAGCACGACCGCGGCGCCGAACGAGACGAGCGGGGTGGCGTGGCCGAAGCCGTGCTCACCGGCCTTGATCAGGCCCCAGACCAGGGAGAACAGGGTCGCGGAGAGCAGTGCGACGCCGGGCAGGTCGAACGATCCGGCGGCCTCCTCGTCCTTGGACTCGCGGATCACCCAGAGGCCCATCAGCAGTGCGACCACGCCGAGCGGGGCGTTGAGGAAGAACACCGACTCCCAGTTGACGTGCTCGACCAGCAGGCCGCCGACGATCGGGCCGCCCGCGATGGAGATGCCGACCGTGGAGCCCCAGATGCCGATCGCGGCGTTCAGCCGCTCGGGCGGGAAGGTGTTGCGCAGCAGGGCGAGGCTGGCCGGTTGCAGGAGCGCCCCCGCGAAGCCCTGCACCACGCGCCAGAAGACGACCATGCCGAGCCCGCCGGACAGCCCGATGGCGAGCGAGGCGACGGCGAACCCGATCACGCCGGCGAGGAAGGTGCGCTTGCGGCCGAACCGGTCGGCGATCTTCCCGGCCGGGATCAGCGAGACGGCCAGCGACAGCAGGTAGGCGTTGGTGACCCACTGGAGGCCGGAGAGCGAGGCGTGCAGGTCGTGGGCGATGGCGGGGTTGGCGACCGAGACGACCGTGGCGTCCAGGCCGACCATCATCACGCCGAGCGCGACCGCGACCAGCGTCAGCCAGGGATGGCCGTGGCCCGGACGGGCCCGGGCCGGGGTGTCGACCGGTGGGCGGAGGACTTCGGCGCTCGATGTCTGTGCCATGACGTGTCCTTGCTGAGGGAGGTTGGTAGGCTCAAAGTGTCATGACGTGACACATGTCGTCAAGCGCCATAGTTCACTTCATGACGTAAGGCACATGCTGACACAATCCTGGACGGAGGTCGGATGGCCCGCTACAATCCGGCCATGACCGCGCCCGCTCCCGAGACCGTCCCCACCCCGCCCCCCGGACGGCGCGAACGCAAGAAGCAGGCGACCCGCGAGGCCCTCCTGGACGCCGCGTTCCGCCTGTTCGGCGAGAAGGGCTACGAGGCCACCACCGTCGAGGAGATCGCCGACGCCGTGGACGTGTCGGCCCGCACCTTCTTCCGCTACTTCGCGTCCAAGGAGGACGTGGCGCTGACCACGCAGGAGGAGCAGTTCTACGCGGTCCTCGACGCGTTCGCCCGGCGCCCTCCGGAGGAGTCGGTGCTGACCGCGATACGGACCGCCGGGACGCTCCTGGTCGAGGCCCTGGAGGCGGACGGCAGGGACGGCCGACCCATGTCCCGGTTCGACTGCCTCATGCGGCTCACCGAGGAGAGCCCCGCGCTGCGGGCCGGCAGCATGGAGCGCACCCGGCGCAAGAACGACGAGATGACCCGCGTGATCGCCGTCCGGATGGGCGCCGACCCCGAGACCGACCTGCGGCCCCGGATGTTCGCCGCGATGGCCTCCACCGCGTTCATGGTCGCCGCCGAGGCCCACCGCACCGGCCTCGGCGGGTTCGACTCGTTCGCCGACGCCCTCGACGCCGCGTTCGAGGTCCTGGAGACGGGCTTCAGGGACTACTGAGTCCGGGACCACCGACCTCAGGGCCACTGACCTCAGGGCCGCTGACTCCAGGGCCGCTGACGGTGGGGGTCGCTACGATCGCGCACCATGCACGTTGATCGTCACGACTTTTCCGAAGCATCCGTCTCGTCCGCGTTGGCGGCGGTTCCGAACGAGCTGGACGGGGACACCAGCCGGGCCCAGTACGGCGGCCCGATGGGCATCGAGATGCTCGCCGGCATGCTGCTCGACTACGCCGCGGCGCGGACGGCCGAGATCGACCCGCGCGTGGAGACCCGCGAGACCTGGCTCGCGCTGTCCTCCGCCGCGCAGTTGTACCGGGACTACGCGCGCGCTCAGACCGTCCCGGTCGGCGGCGAGGTCCGAGCCTGGGTCGAGTACCTCGGCGTCGGGTTCGGCTTCGCGCAGGAGGACGAGGAGACCCTGAGCGCGACCGACTGGGTCCAGGCGTTCCGGGTCGCGGTCGCAGTCGGCGACGACGGCATCCTCGGCGGGCTGTACGGGCTGGTCGAGGCCGTCCCCGAGGAAGCGGGCGAGAACCCCTTCATGCGGGCCCTCCGCGTCTTCTGGAACGAGGGCCCGGCCGAGGACTACCCGGACACCCTCGAGGGCTCCATGCTGCGCGCGATCGCCGGGGGCGACGCCGCCGCGTTCAACGCCGCCCTGGTCACGGCGCTGGAGCAGCACCGCGAACGGGCCGGGTCGCGGGCGCGCGACCTGATCGCCTGGGAGCCGCTGGCCCTGGCCTCGCTCGCGCACGAGGCCGGCCTGCCGGTCGAGGTCGAGTCCGGCTACCTGCCGGTCCGAATGATCACGCGCGCGGGGCCGAAGAAGCCCGGCGCGGACGGCCTGGTCTCGCGCCCCGAGTTCGGCACCGACCGTGCCGCGCAGTGGCTGGAGGCCTATGACGAGATCGAACGGAACCCGGTGGAGAGCGCGTTCAGCCCGGAGTGCCTGGTCCACTACCGGTTCGAGGCGATGGGGGACGTCGCGCGCTACGAGCTGATGGCGCTCACGTTCCACTCGGTGGTCGACCCGGGCGCCGAGGACCCCCGGTACGCGAAGACGTTGGCCCTGGCGAGCGAGGCGTACGCGGCGGCGTTCCGGCTGGCGTCGGTGCCGCGGGGCACGCCGATCACGGTCACGCTCGGCGGACGCACCGACGAGCTTCCCGCGTCCGGGCCGGTCAGCGAGGCGAACGACTCGACGTACGCGCGGGCCGTCGCACTCGCCTGGACCGTCCGGTCGCAGGCGGACCTGGCGATCCTGACCGCCTTCGACTCCACCGACCTGCGCCCCACGCTCCAGGACACGACCTCGTACGCGCGCGCGTGCCACGCCGTCCTGCGCGGCGAGGACCCGCGTCCGATCCTGAAGAAGGCGCTGGCGAAGACGTCCGGGGACGACTGGTGGGAGTGCCTGTCCAACCCCCGGCTCCGCCTGCTGGACCGCATCGTCGAGGACGACGCGGACGGCTTCAACACCGTCCTCGCCGAGGCACTCGGGCTCTACGCCGACTACTACGGCGCGGGCGACCGCCTCGGCGCCCCGGCCGGGCAACTCAACTTCGAGGCGCTCGGGCTGGCCTGCCTCGCGCACGACCGGGGCATCCAGGTACGGGTCGAGTCCGGGTTCCTGCCGCGCGCCGTCATCGAGGGCCTCAGCCGGCGGTAAGGACCAGGCCGCTCGTCGGGACGCCGGTCCCGGCCGTGACCAGCACGTTCGTCGCGTCCGGGACCTGGTTGGCCGAGGTGCCGCGGATCTGCCGGACGCCTTCGGCGATGCCGTTCATCCCGTGGATGTAGGCCTCGCCGAGTTGCCCGCCGTGCGGGTTCACGGGCAGCCGTCCGCCGAGTTCGATGCCGCCGTCCTTGAGGAAGTCCTTCGCCTCGCCGCGTCCGCAGAACCCCAGCTCCTCCAGCTGGATCAGGACGAACGGGGTGAAGTGGTCGTACAGGATCGCGGTGTGGACGTCGTCCGGCCCGAGCCCCGACTGCCGCCACAGCCGCTCGCCGACCCTGCCCATCGCGGGCAGGGTCGCGATGTCGCCGCTGTAGTAGGAGAACATCATCATCTGGTCGGGGCCGGTGCCCTGCGCCGCGCCCACGATCAGCACGGGACGATGCGGCAGGTCACGGGCTCGTTCAGCGGACGTGACGACGATCGCCTGCCCGCCATCCGACTCCTGGCAGCAGTCGAGCAGGTGCAGCGGCTCGACGATCCACCGGGACGCCTGGTGCTCGTCGAGGGTGATCGGACGGCCGTGGAACCACGCCTTCGGGTTCGTCGCGGCGTGCTTCCGCATGGCGACGGCGACGCGTCCGAAGTCCTCGCTGGTGGCGCCGTACTCGTGCATGTAGCGGCGGGCCTGCATCGCGACCCACGCGGCGGGGGTCGCGAACCCGTACGGCAGGTGCCAGGAGAACTCCATGCCGAGGGAGCCCGCGCCGCCGCCCTTGTTGGCCTGCCCGAACCGGTGCCCGGACCGCTCGTTGAACGCCCGGTAGCAGACCACGGCGTCCGCCTGCCCGGTCGCGACGGCCATCGCCGCGTGCGCGACGGTGCCGCAGGCCGCGCCGCCGCCGTAGTCCACGCGGGAGAAGAATCCCAGCGACGGGATGCCGAGCTCGCGCTGGACGGCGATCTCCGCGTTCGCGTCGGCGGTGAAGGTGACCAGGCCGTCCACGTCGGCGGGGCTGAGGCCCGCGTCCGTGATCGCGGCCAGGCACGCCTCGGCGGCCAGCCGCAGCTCCGAGCGGCCGGAGTCCTTGGAGAACTCGGTCGCGCCGATCCCCGCGATCGCCGCCTTCCCGGACAGGCTCACCGCGCGTCTCCCTTCTCCTCGAACGTGCCGGACCTGAACGTGACGGTCGCGGTCAGGTGGTCGCCGAGGCTGACCGCGCCGCGCACCTTGAGCGTGCGGTCGCCGGCGCGCTCGCCGGTGAGGGTCAGCGCGTCGCCCGCGTAGGCCGGGACGCCGAGCCGCACCTCGATGCTCTCCAGCTCCCCGCCCGGGACGGTCTCCAACACGTACCGCTGGACGAGTCCGATCGACGTCAGGATGTTGACGAAGATGTCCTTCGACCCCTGTGCGCGGGCCAGCTCGACATCGTGGTGGACCGGCGTGAAGTCGCGCGTCGCGATCGCCGTCGCGATGACGAACGTCGGCGTCAGCTCGATCCGCAGCCCGTCCGATTCCTCCTCTTCCGGCTCGTTGGCCGGTTCAGGGGCGTTCGCCGGGGTCCACTGCGGGAGGACGAGTTCGTCGTCCATGTGCTGGAAGACGAGGCGGACGGGCATGTCCACCTCGACCTCGGACGGCTCGCAGCCGATCACGTTGCCGAGGATCCGGACGCCCTCCTCCAGCTCGACGACCGCGACCACGTAGGGCGGCGTGCGGCCGGGGACGGGCGGGTGGTGGTGGACGACGAAGCTATGCACGACGCCGCGTCCGCTCGCGTTCCGGTACGTCCGGTTCGTGGAGTGGCACTCCGGGCACATCGGGCCGGGCGGATGCCGGAGCGCGCCGCAGTCGGCGCAGCTCTGGACGCGCAGTTCGCCGTCGTTTACGCCGTCCCAGAAGTACTGCGTGTCCAGGCCGATCGTGGGTCGCAGCGGGTATTTCCCGGGTTTCGCACCGGACGGCTTGCCGCCCCCACCGCGTTGCTTCGGTTTGAACTTCAGCACCCGGAACAGCATCTCGGCGACGCGCTGGTCGTTCTCGTCGTACCAGGACTGGAACCACGTCACGAAGTAGCCCTCGCCCATGGCGGTCTGCTTCGGCCCGGCGACGCCGCCGAACCGCGTGGTCGAGCGCAGCCGCTCACCGAGCTTCACATACCGGTCGTAGGTCTGGTCGCAGTTGGTCGCGACGACGCCGGTGTAGCCGTGCGCGTTGAGCAGGCGCATCGGGTCGTCCGCGACCGAACCGGTCTTCTTCGCGCCCAGGCCCGGCATCGACCAGACCTGGATCATCGCTGGTGGGGCCACGTCCTCCCAGGCGCCGGACGCGTCGCCGAGCGCCTGTGTCCAGTGCCGGACCATCGCCGGGTTCACGGCGTCCGGGCAGGGCCGCGGGGGCCTCTCGCCGCGCGCGGTCAGCCGCTCGGCGAGCGCGGTCAGTTCGTCGTGCACGGTCGGCTGCTCGCGCACTGCCGGTTCGCCTTGCACGGTCGGTTCGCCTTGCAGGGTCGGTTCGCCTTGCACGGGGCTCCTCACCGGGGTGCGCGGGGCAGGCCGAGGCCGATCATGGCGATCAGCTCGCGCTGGATCTCGTTCACGCCGCCGCCGAAGGTCAGCACGACCGCGCCCTTGACCCCGTGGTCCAGGATCTCCAGGAACTCGGCGGTCTCCGGATCGCCGGGGTCGCCGAACCGGGCGAGGGTGTCGCCGACGATCCGGCCGACGTCCTGCATCCGCTCCGAGCCGTAGATCTTGGTGGCGGACGCGTCGGCCGCGCCCAGCCAGCCGAGGTCCATGTTGGCCGCGACCTGCCAGTTCAGCAGCTCGTTCACCCGGAGGTACGCGTGCACCTGCGCGACGGCGCGGCGGACGGCGGGCTCCTCGATGAGGGGGCGTCCGTCGCGTCCGGTCGCGGTGCGCGCCCAGGCGGCGAACCGGTCGTAGGTGTGGCCGATGTTGCCGGCCGGGCCGAGCGTGACCCGCTCGTGGTTGAGCTGGTTGACGATGAGGTCCCAGCCCTTGTGCTCCTCGCCGATGAGCATGTCCGCCGGGACCCGGACGTCCTGGTAGTAGGTCGAGTTCGTGTGGTGGCGGCCGTCCATGGTGACGATCGGCGTCCAGGAGAAGCCCGGGTCCTCGCAGTCGACGATGAGCATCGAGATGCCCTTGTGCTTCTTGGCTTCCGGGTCGGTTCGGGCGGCGAGCCAGACGTAGTCGGAGTAGTGCGCGCCGGACGTGAAGATCTTCTGGCCGTTGACGACGTAGTGGTCGCCGTCCTTGACGGCCGTGGTTCGCAGCGACGCCAGGTCGGTGCCCGCGCCCGGCTCGCTGTAGCCGATCGCGAAGTGGCACTCCCCCGCCAGGATCCTCGGCAGGAAGAACGCCTTCTGCTCGTCCGTGCCGTACTGGAGGATCGTCGGCGCGACCGAGTTCAGCGTGATGATCGGGTACGTGACCTGGGCGCGCGCGATCTCGTTCGCGAAGATCTGCTGCTCGACCGGGCCGTAGCCGCGTCCGCCGTACTCCTTGGGCCAGGCGACGCCGAGCATGCCGTCCCGGCCGAGGCGCCTGCAGTGCTCCATGTAGTACTCGCCGAACGGGTCGTCCGCGATGCGCCTGCGCTGCGCCTTGGTGAGGCAGCCGCGGAAGTAGTCGCGCAGCTCGGCGCGGAGCGTCTTCTGCTCGTCAGTGAGGTCGATGAACATCGGCTACTGAACCTCCTGAGCGGCGACGAGCGCGCCGAGGGTGTCGAGCTGGTCCTCCGCGCCGCCGAGCAGGTGCCCGGTCTGCTTGGCCCACGCGAAGTAGCGGTGCAGCGGGTAGGTGACGTCCAGGCCGATGCCGCCGTGCAGGTGCTGGCAGGTGTAGAGCGCCTTCACCACCGAGTCGGACGCGTTGTACGCGGCGATCGCAAGGTCGGTGTCGGTGTCGTCCGCGCCGGTCGCGAAGCGCCACGCGCCCGCCCAGACCGCGACGTCCAGCGCGCGCTTGGCGATGTACACGTCGCCGATCTGCATGGTCACGGCCTGGAACTGGGCGAGCGTCCGGTCGAACTGCTCACGCGTCTTGACGTACTCGGTGGTCAGCTTCAGCGCGCCCTCGATCACGCCGGACGAGATCGCGACGGCGCCGGTGACCGCCGAGCGGCGGAAGGCGTCCCAGCCGCCCTCGCCGAGCGGGGTGCCGTGCGCGCCGTCCAGCTCGACCCGCGACAGCGGCTCGGACGTCGCCGACGGCTGCGGAGCGATCGCCGCCTCGGACCGCTCGACCACGTACACCCGGACCGTTCCGTCGTCCGTCCGCGCCGGGACGAGCAGGTGCGACGCCTCGTCCGCGTACGGGACGTAGGTCTTGGTCCCGGTCAGCCGCCCGCCGCGCGCGGTCGTCTCCACCGTGCCGGACGGCCCGACCTCCCGGTACGCGCCGGTCAGGACGGTCTCGCCGGACGCTACGCCCGCGAGCAGCTCCTTGTGGCCGCCCGTGCCGGTCAGGGCGATCGGCAGGGCGGCCAGCGCGAGCGTCGCGTACGCCGGGACGGGCGCGACGTGCGCGCCGACCTCGCGCAGCAGGACGGTCAGCTCGACCGGTCCGAGTCCCGCGCCGTCCTGCCCCTCGGGCACCACGACGCCGAGCAGGCCGGCCTGCGCGAGGGCCTTCCAGATCGCCGGGTCGTAGGCCGCGCCGGTCTTCTCGAAGGCTTCGAGGCGCTGCGGCGCGGCCTCCCGGCCGAGGAGGTCGGCGGCGAGGCTCCGCAGCTCGCGCTGGGCCTCGTCGAGGTCGAATTCCAACTCAGGCGCTCCCTTCCAGGAGGTGCTGGCGTCCGCGCCGCCGGAACTCGGCGGCGAGCGCCGCGACGTCCACGGCGGTCATCCGGCGGTAGGCGAGGTCGCGGCCGGGCCGCCACCACACCGGGTCGTCGGTGCGCCAGCCGTCCCGGGCCAGCGCACGTTTGAGGATCTTGTTGGACGGCGTGGCGGGCAGCTCCCGCGTCACCCGCACGTACCGCGGCGGCCATTTCGGGCCGAGGTCGTCCCGCTGTTGCAGGAACGCCGTGAAGGCGCCCGGATCGAACCCGCCGGTGTCGGTGACGAGCGCGGCCATGACCTGGTCGCCGGACGCCGCGTCCGGGACGCCGAACACCGCGAGCTGCCGGACGCCCGGGAACGCGGCGAGCACCCGCTCGACCTGGACGGCCCCGAAGTTCTCGCCGTCGACGCGGAGCCGGTCGGCGGCGCGTCCGGCGAAGAAGACGTAGCCGTCGGCGTCGCGGTAGACGTGGTCGCCGCTCCAGAACATGCCGTCGCGGAGCCGGTCGGGGGCGTCCTCCTTGTAGTAGCCGTCGAAGAGCCCGTCGCCGCTGGTGTTGACGAGTTCGCCGATCGCCTCGTCCGGGTTGGCGACGCGTCCGGCGGCGTCGAGGCGCGCGGGCGGGCACTCCTCGCCGGTCTCCGGGTCGAGGATCTTGATCCCCGGAGTGAGTTTCCCGAGCGCCCCGGACGGCCCGAACGGGTCGGGCGACAAGGAGATCGCCGTTTCCGTGGAGCCGTAGGCGTCGATGACGAAACAGCCGAAACGCTCGCTGAACGCCTTCTGCTCCAGTGGCGCGGCCTCGTTCCCGAACGCGACCTTCAGCGGGTTGTCGGCGTCGTCCGGCTTGCCCGCCGTCGCGACCACGTACGACAGGGCCTTGCCGACGTAGTGCAGGTACGTGCAGTCGTGCGCGCGCACGTCCGGCAGGAGCCCGGACGCGCTGAACCGCGACCGGACGACCAGCTCGGCCCCCGCGGCGAGCGCGGGCGCGAACGCCGCCATGATCGCGCCGGAGTGGAACAGCGGCATCGGGCAGTACACGACGTCCTCGGGCGTGAGCAGCCGCCCGGCCAGGTTCTCCCCCGGCAGGACGACCTTGCGGTGCGTCACCCGGACGGCGCGCGGCCGTCCCGACGTGCCCGAGGTGAAGATCAGCATCATCAGAGTGGCGTCGTCGATCCCGGCCGTGTCGGGCAGGTCCGCCCCGGCGTACCGGGCGATGGCACGCTCGTGCTCGGAGAGTTCGACGACCTCGCGGGTGCGGTCGGCGAACCCCTTGGTCCGGACGGCCGTCCCCTGCGCGAGGGTCGTGTACTCGGGTTGGTGGACGACCAGGTCGCAGTCCGCGCGGCACGCGTCGCCCGCGAGTTCGGCGGCGCCGCGGGTCGGGTTCAGCGCGACCAGGACGTTCCCGGACAGCGCGGCCCCGCCCAGCAGGAACACCAGTTCGGGCAGGTTGTCGAGGAGCACGCCCACGTGCAGCGGGCGCCCGCCATGGCGCCGGGCCGTCATCCACGCGGCGCGGGCGGCGGACTCGGCGACGACCTCGCGCCAGCTCCAGCGCCGCCCGTCGTCGGCGCACGAGAGTCCCGGACGGTCATCGGCGGCGCGGGCCGCGAGCAGTTCCGCGACGGTCACCGGCGTCACCTCCCGGCCGCAAAACTAGAACAGATTCTAGTCAGTGTCCATAGGTGCACTCACCCCCTCCCACCGCAGTGAGCCGCCGCCCGGAGATCGAACCGAATCGTGTTCAAGTAACACGTTCCTGTCTTGCCTGTAGGCTGGCCCGGTGAGCGCAGAACAGACCGTGAACGGCGACCAGCCGACCGAGGACCCCGCCGCCCTTCCGGGAGTGGACGACACCCCTCGCGGCGGGGCGCGGTCCCGCAGCCAGCACCAGCGGCGCCGCCGGATCGTCCAGGCCGCCGCCGCGCTCGCGTCCCGCGGCGGCGTCGAGGCGATGCAGATGCGCACGGTCGCCGAACGCGCCGGGGTCGCGCTCGGCACGCTCTACCGCTACTTCCCGTCCAAGATGGACCTGGTCGTCGCGGTCGTCAGCGAGGAGCTGGACCTGCTCGAAGGCAGCATCGAGCGCCGTCCGCCGCGCACCGAGGCCGCCCACCGGCGCGCCGTCGACGTCCTCATGCGCGCGACCCGCGGCCTCATGCGCGAGCCCGAACTCGCCGAGGCCCTGATCCGCTCGCTGCTGCTCTCGGACGTCAAGACCGACTTCGGCGACCGCATGACCGGGCTGCTGCTGCGCGCGTCCGTCGGCCGCGACGTCGCCGTCCCGCCGGGCGACCGCCGGTACGTCCTCGCGAAGGCCCTGGCCAGCGTCTGGACGATGGAGATGATCGAGATGCTGCGCGGCCACGCCACCGCCGACGAGATCCAGGCCCGCCTCGATGTCGCGGCCGCGCGCCTCCTGCACGACTTCTAGCCCATCGCGGCAGGTCTCCTAGCGGGGCAACTGCCCCGGCTTGTCCACGACCCCGGCACGGGTCCGGACGGATGCCGATATCACGGTGCCCGCCGGAAGAACGACCGTCCCGGTGTCGCGGTGCCGTGTCAGCGGCTTCTGGGCGACGCCCCGGGAGCCCAGGTAGGAGTAGGTGGACGGGTCGAGCAGGAGCTCATTGCGAACGAGTCCCCCGAAATCCCAGTTGAGCAGGAGGGCGGGCCTGCCCACCGGATCCTTCATGGCCGTGACCCTTGCGCCGGGCACTTTCTTCAGTGCCTTGTAGATCGCGCTCTGCAGCGCGGGCGGCGGCGTGCTCTCGAGGATGCCGTACAGGTACCCCAGGACCACCCCCCAGCGCACCTTGGGGGCGAGGTCGTGCGCCCCGGGCGGACGCTTTCCGGCCAACGCGATCAACGCGTCCGGGTCGGCGGGCAGCTCGGCGACCTTGTCGTAGGACCACCCCATCAGTCCCATCGGTCCCTGGCCGGTGGGAAACCGATGGATCCGCAGCTTCTTGGACGACGAGTCCCAGATGGCCTGCTGGGTGCCATCGGCCTTGAGCCAGGTCCGGGTGGTGTTCAGCAGGTCGGACTTTCCGCGGGTGAGCGTGACCTCGTCTTTGACGCCCTGTTCCTCGGTCATCACCCACTGGTCCGGGCGGGGTGCCTGGAACGGACGGCGTTCGGCGGCGAGCGCCGCCCGGTCCAGCACGGTGTTCGCGCTGACGAGCTGGACGCCTCCGCCGCTCCGGTGCCCGGACGACGGAACCGCCGCGAAGGCGGCCACAGCGGCGGCCGCTGCGCCCACCGCCACAAGCCCGAACGTCCAGCGGCGCCGTCCCCGGCGTGCGGGGCGGGCGGGCGTTTCGACCTCGGGGGCGGGGGCGGCGGTGGACGCGACGGTCATGCGGTCGATGAGGGCGGCGCGGGCGGCGGCGCGGGCCGAGGGCGACGGGGGGGCGGGGACGGGCCACGCCTCGTCGAGTGCCTTCAGGTCGTCTTGGTCGTTCATGCTGTCTCCTTGAAACTGGCGGGCAGCGCGGCGCGGACGCGGGTCCGGGCTCGGTGGAGGCGGGAGCGGATCGTCCCGGCGGGCAGGCCGAGCGCCTCGCCCACCTCCGTCGGGGTGAGGTCCGCCCAGGCGACGAGCAGCAGGACGTCCCGGTCGCCGTCGTTCAGGTCGGCCAGCGCGGCGGCGAGCGACCCCCGTGCGGCGCTCGCGTCGAGCCGGTCGGCGGCCCGCTCCTCGGGGCTCTCGGACGGCCCGTCCGGGCCGGTCCGGGAGAGCGCCCTGTACTGCCGCGCCTCGGCGCGGTGCCGGCGGGCGATGAGGTTGGACGCGATGCCGTACAGCCAGGGCCGGGCGTCCGGGCGCGCGAGGTCGTAGGTCCCGCGCCGGTCGAAGGCGATCAGGAACGTCTCGGCGGCCACGTCGTCGGCCGCGGCCGCGCCGAGCCGCCGCGCGGCGTACCCGTGGATCACGTCGTAGTAGCGGTCGAAGATCCCGGCGAAGCTCTCCGGCTCGCGCAGCGACCGCTCGATGACCGCGGCGTCCGCGTCGGATGCGGCGCCGCCCTCGGCGTCAGCGTCGGCACGCGCGTCGACCTGCGCTCGGATGGGCGTGGTGGTCACCGGGCGCGGTTCCTTGGTGCGGGGAGCATGGTCGGCCTTCCGTGGGAGAACGCGTGGACATCCTCTCTTCGCCGTCGCCGCCGTAGCGTTCGCGGGCCCACCGGAGGGCCGCGCGTTCTAGGCTGGGGGCGTCCGCGGACCGGCCTCGAAGGGGTGGCAGTGAACAACCAGGAACCGATCGTCACCGATGGCGTCATCATCGAGTTCATCGACGGCAAGGACGTCCCGGTGAACCACAAGGAGTTCGGTGAGCGTGCCGTCGTGATGCGTTCGGCCAAGGACGACGACGGCCCCGTCCTCTACTTCACCGAGGCCGAGTGGGACGCGTTCGTCGCGGGCGTCAAGGACGGCGAGTTCGACGACCTCCTGGAGGAGGAGCCCCCCGCCCAGCCCTGACCTCGGGGGATGGGTTGAACATGCGTTGAAGGGGCCGTCGTCCGGTTTGACCCGGGCGGCGGCCCTCCGCGAGGATGACGATCTCTACCGATCGCCAGGGAGAGTCGTCTCGTGACCGAACCGAACCGCGGGGGCACGGCGCACGACCACGAGTTCGCCCGGGGAGCGGCGGCGCTGCTCCGGCGGGAGCTCGCGCGCCCGAACGGCCCGGGATCCCCGGCCGACGTGACCGTCCGGACGAACACCCCCGCCGCCGCGTTCGGCGACTGGGACGCCGCCCGCACCCTGGCCGGGACGGCCGGCCGCGGGCACGCCGAGTTCAGCGCGGCCTACCGCCTGCTCTACACCGAGATCCTGGCCACCGCCGAAGCCCTGGAGCGCACGGCGGAGACCGTCCAGGACGCCGAGGACGACAACGTCGACCGGGTCGGACGCGTCCGCGAACTCCTGGACGGCGGCCCGCAGGAGACCCCATGACCGACCCCCGCCACGCTCCCATCCGCACCGGGAACCCCCCGGCCGACACCGCCGGCGGGCACGCCGACGCCGACAAGGTCCGCGACCTGCTGCGGGGCACCGACCCCGCCGACGTCGCCACCGCGGCCGCCTCCTACGAGGACGCGGCCCGCCGCCTGGCCGAGCTCCGCGACCTGCTCTTCCACCTCGTCCGGCGCCACGCGGAGGACCCGGAGGCCGCGTCGTCCCCGTCGCTGGCCGCGCTCCGCCGCCTGTTCACCGACTCCGAGCACCTGCTCGCGTCGGCCCGCGCCATGGGCGAGGCCCTGCGCGCCTACGGCGGCGAGATCCTGCCCTGGTACGTCGAGCACGCCCCCGACCACGGCACCGCCGCGGACGACGTCGACCAGTTCATGCGGCGCCTCAACGCCCGCATCGCCGAACTCTGGCACGTGTTCCCGGAGAAGATCGACGGCGCCGCCGACGCCCCGCCGCCACCCCGGCGCCGAGGCGTCCGGCTGGCCTCCGCCGATCCCGCCGCCACGCCGCCCTCCCCGGACGGCAAGGACGACAAGGACGAGAAGAAGGACGAGCACGGCGGCAACCAGTCGAACCAGACCGTCGTCCCCATGATCGGCATCCCGATGGGCGGCATGGGAGGCGGCGGACGCGGCGGCGGCCCGGGTGGCCGGGCGCGTTCCCGCAAGGGGGCGCGGCGCAAGATGGACCTCCCGCCGCCCGCGATCAAGCCCGCGCCGGGCCTCATCCCGGACCGCGAGCCCCGCATCCTGACCCCGGCGAACGACGCCAAGCCGAAGGCGGCCGCGGCGCCCCCGAAGCTCACGGCGCCGGTGAAGCCGTCCCTGCCGTCGATGCCTCCGGCTCCCGAGCCGGGCTGGGTGCCGCCGGTCTCGGTCGCCGAGTCGCTGACGCCCGAGGCGTCCAAGGCGTCCGAGTCCGCGCCGCAGGCACCGCCGCCCCCGCAGAGCCCGATCGCGGAGGCGCTCTCGGCCCCCAAGCAGAACGCCTCCAAGGACTGAGACCGAGCCACGACGCACGCGAAGGCCCCGCATCCGATCGGATGCGGGGCCTTGTCGTATGGCGCAGGTCACACGAGGAAACTGTCACGCGAGAAGGGGCGCCGGCATCTTCATGGCGAACCGTTCTTAGAGAGCCAGGGAGTACGAGATGCCTCGCGTGGATCTGTTTGGAAGCCCGGTCGCCGCCAAGGCGCTGAAGCACTTCGCGTCGGCGAGCATGG
Source organism: Spirillospora sp. NPDC052269 (assembly GCF_040679435.1). Taxonomy (NCBI): domain Bacteria; kingdom Bacillati; phylum Actinomycetota; class Actinomycetes; order Streptosporangiales; family Thermomonosporaceae; genus Spirillospora; species Spirillospora sp. NPDC052269. The sequence goes on along the minus strand of NZ_JBFAUU010000001.1, from coordinate 525,147 downwards.
CCATTATCAAGGAGTCGACGGTTCCGGCCGCCACCCGCGACATGGTGATGCTGCGGGCCAGTCAGATCAATGGCTGCGGATACTGCACCGATGTGCATTCCAAGGACCTCGCGCACGGCGGCGAGGACGCCACGCGCATCAACCTGGTCGCGGCGTGGCGGGAGTCGAACGTCTTCACCGACGCCGAGCGCGCGGCGCTCGAGCTGGCCGAGGAGGGGACGCGGATCGCCGACGGCAAGGGCGTCCCGGACGAGGTGTGGGAGAACGCCGCCAAGCACTATGACGAGGCCGAACTCGCCGACCTGCTGGTGGTCGTCTCACTCATCAACGCCAGCAACCGGATGGGCGTCATCAACAAGCAGCTCGGGGGCGACTACAAGCCGGGGCAGTTCGGCTACTGATCCGCAGCGGGTATTGATCCGCAGCGGGACGCCCGGGCCGGGATCGGCTCGGGCGTCCGCTCAGGTCAGGGTCTCGTAGCGGTGCCGGACGGCCCGTTCCCCGGCCGGGGTGAGGGTTCCCGGGAGGCGGAGGCGGGCCAGGCCGCCGTCAGGGTGGACGTCGACCCGGGCGAAGGTCGCCTCGGCATCCGAATCGAGGCGGAAACGATGCCGCGTGTCGGGTTGGAGGCGCGTTCTCGGCAGGATCTCCCGCCATACGGAAGCGTCGGCGCTGATGGACAGGGAGACCTCGGCCGGGGCGTTGAATTTGAGGTTCGTCGTGTCGAATTCGGCGACGGCGATTCTGCCGGGCGCGGCCAGTCGCACGACGGCCCAGTCGTTTCCGCCGTCCCGGCGGCGGGCCGTTTCCCAGCCTTCGGCCTGGTTGCGGGCGAGGCCGGGGAAAAGCATGTTGTCGGGCGACGAATAGAACTCGTCGCTGCATTCGGTGACGCGCGCGCCGTTCTCCAGGGCGGCCAGGTCGACGGTGAGGCCGCTCAGGAGAGACGGGTCCGGGACCACCTCGCCGTGGACGCGCAGCCGGGCGATCCCGCCGTCCGGGAACATGTGCAGCCGGACGTGGGTGAAGCGGCGTTCGACGTCCACCGGGAACTCGTGGACCGTGTCGCCCTGCAGCGGACTCCTTGGGACGATCTCCGTCCAGTCGGCGTCCGCCAGTTCGGACGGGCCCGGGTAGCCGCCCAGCGCGCAGGCCTCGACCGAGGCGTGCGGCGGGTAGTTGCCCTTGAACCAGGCGGTGTCGATCACCACGCCGCGGATCACGCCGGGCAGGCCGAGCCGGACGACCGCCCAGTCGTGCCCGAGGTCCCCGTCCGGGCCGGGGCGGCGGCGCGCCGTCTCCCAGCCGTCGTACTCCTGGCCCTTCGCCCCGAACGTCTGCGGGGAGAACCCGGGCGGCCACGGGTTGATCAGGTTCTCCTTCGCGGTGAACGACTCGTCGCTCGCGGCGAGCACCGATCCGCCCAGCGTGCGCAGGGCGAGGTCCGGGAAGGCGGAGAAGTCGGTCACGTCACGGCTCCGTTCGACGGTCGGGGACGGCTCAGCAGGACACCCCGCGGGGAGTTCCGGGCGGCGCCGGTGACGGTCTCGCCGCGCAGCCAGGTCGCCTGGACGACCCCGGTGAGCGTGCGGTCCGCGTACGGCGTCACGGGGTGGCGGTGTTCGAGGTCGCCGGGGACGACCGTGAAGGACTCGTCGGGGGCGAAAGCGATCAGATCGGCGTCGTTGCCGACGGCGATGCGTCCCTTCCTGGACGTGAGCCCGACCAGCGCGGACGGCCCTTCGGCCATCCACCGGACGACGTCGCGCAGCGAGTGGCCGCGCTCGCGGGCGGCCGTCCAGACGGCGGGGAGGCCGAGTTGCAGGGACGAGACGCCGCCCCACGCCGTCGCGAAGTCGCCGCGTTTGAGTTCCGGCGTGCAGGGCGAGTGGTCGGTGACGACGCAGCCGATGACGCCGCCCGCCAGGCCCTCCCAGAGAGCGTCGCGGTTGGCGGCGTCGCGGATGGGCGGGCAGCACTTGTAAGACGTGGCGTCCGGGGAGGGGACGTCCGCCGCGCAGAGCGTGAGGTAGTGCGGGCAGGTCTCGGCGCTGATCGGGAGGCCGCGCGACCGGGCCTCGGCCAGCGGTTCCAGGCAGTCGGCCGCCGACAGGTGCAGGACGTGCGCGCGCACGCCCGTCCGCTCCACGAGCTGGATGACCTGCTCGACCGCTGACCGCTCGGCGGACGGCGGACGCGACGCCAGGAAGTCGGCGTACGCGCCCGAGGACGGCTCGGCCAGCACGGCCGGGTCCTCGGCGTGGACGATGACCAGGCCGTCCAGCGCGGCGATCTCACGGAACGCCTCGTCCATCCGCTCCGGCGACAGCGGCGGGAACTCCGGGACGCCCGAGTCGGCCGTGAAGCACTTGAACCCGAACACCCCGGCCGCGTGCAGGGGACGCAGGTCCGGAACGTTCCCGGGCACCGCGCCGCCCCAGAACCCGACGTCCACGTGGACGGCCCCGGAGGCCGCCGCGCGCTTCACCTCCAGCGCGGCGGCGTCGACCACCGGCGGCAGGGAGTTGAGCGGCATGTCGATCAGCGTCGTGACCCCGCCGCGCGCCGCCGCGCGGGTCGCCGTCGCGAAGCCCTCCCACTCCGTCCGGCCGGGTTCGTTGATGTGGACGTGGGTGTCGACGAGCCCGGGCAGCAGCGCGAGGTCGCCGAGGTCGACCTCCGCGCCGGCGCGCAGCGGCGCGTCGTGGGCCGCGACCGCGGTGATCCGCCCGTCCCGGACGGCGACGGCGGCGGGCCGCTCCCCGTCCGGCAGGACGGCGCGGCGCGAGCGGATCACCAGGTCATCGGGCACGTTCGCCTCTCCTCAGTCGGTCAGCCAGGCCGGGACGATCCGCTCGGCGACGAGGCGCTCGAGCAGCGGGCCGGCCTCCGCCATGCAGCGGACGGGGTCGGGTTCGATGTCGATGAGCGCGAACGCGTCCTGGATGCCGGCCTTGCGGAGCTGCTCGCCGGTCAGGGCGCGGTGCCCGGCGACGGCGATCGTGGCGACGCCCTCGCGCGCGGCGGCCCTCGCGACGCCGACCGGGGCCTTGCCGCGCAGCGACTGCCGGTCGAGCGAGCCCTCGCCCGTGACGACCAGCCGCGCGCCGCGCACCGCGTCCGTGAACCCGAGCAGGTCGAGCAGGAAGTCGATCCCGGGACGGACCGTCGCGCCGAGGAACGCCATCGCGCCGAACCCGACGCCGCCCGCCGCGCCCGCGCCCGCCCGCTCATGCACCGCGCCCTGCGGAAGAACGGACACCAGGCGCGCGAGCCCCTCCTCCAGCTCCCGGACCTGCGTCGCGGACGCGCCCTTCTGCGGGCCGAACACCATGGCGGCGCCGTCCTGGCCCAGCAGCGGGCTGTCGACGTCGCTCGCCACGATCACCTCGACGCCGGCGAGCCGGGACGGCAGCGACCCGATGTCGACCGACGCCAGCCGCCGCAGCGCGCCCCCGCCCGGAGGCAGGTCGACGCCGCGTTCGTCCAGGAACCGGACGCCCAGCGCCGCCGCCATCCCGGCTCCGCCGTCGGTGCATGCCGAGCCGCCGAGGCCGAGGACGATCCGCCGCGCGCCGCCGCGCAGCGCCGCGTCGACCAGCTGGCCCGTCCCCCGGCTGGACGCGGTGAGCGGCGCGAACTCGCCGGGCAGGCGGCGCAGCCCGGACGCCTCGGCCAGCTCGACCACGGCGGTCGTGCCGCGCACCGCGTAGGACGCGACGAGCGGTTCGCCGGTCGGCCCGGTCACCGCCGTCCGAACCCGGGAGAAACCGGACGCGACGGCGGCGTCCACGGTGCCGTCGCCGCCGTCCGCGACGGGCAGGAGGATGAACGGGATGCCCGGACGGGCGCGCCGCAGCCCGGCCGCCACGTGCCCGGCGACCTCGGCCGCCGTCAGCGACCCCTTGAACTTGTCGGGCGCGATCACGACATGGTCCCGCGTCATCGCCGTCCCTCCCTCACCAGCGGTTCTGCCTGGCGTCCCATCCTCGCCCATCGGTCACACCATGTTGTCCATCGGTCACGCCACGATGTGCTCCGGACGGACCGGCACGCGGTTCAGCCCCTTGCCGGTGGCGTCGCGGATGGCCGCGACGATGGCCGGGGTGGACGAGAGCGTCGGCGGTTCGCCCGCGCCGCGCAGCCCGTACGGCGCGGCGGGGTCGGGGTTCTCGAGGATGTCGAGCCGCATCGGCGGCATGTCGAGGATGGTCGGGATCAGGTAGTCGGTGAACGACGGGTTCCGGACGAGGCCGCCGGACACGACGATCTCCTCCATCAGCGCGAGGCCGAGCCCCTGCGCGGAGCCGCCGTGGATCTGGCCCTCCAGCGACAGCCGGTTCATGATCTTCCCGACGTCCTGGACGGCGGCCATCTCGACCACCTTGACCAGGCCGAGCTCGGTGTCGACGTCCACGACCGCGCGGTGCACGCACAGCGCGAGCTGCGTGTGGGAGTTCCCCTGGCCGGTGACCGGGTCCATCTTCTGCGTGGGCCGGTGGTGGAACTCGCGGACCTCCTCGATGACGGCGTCCCCGAGGGCCTCCTCGATGGTCGCCAGCACCCCCGCCTCCCGCGACACGACCTTCCCGCCGACCAGCGTCAGGTCGTGGTGGCCGAACCGGTCGGCGGCCCGCTCCAGCAGGACGCCCCGGACGGCCTCGCACGCGGCCTTCACCGCGCCGCCCGTCATGTACGACTGCCGGGACGCCGAGGACGACCCGGCGTCGCCGACCGCGGTGTCGGCGGGCGCGACCGTCACCCGCTGGACGCCCAGCTCCGTCCGCGCGATCTGCGTCTGGAGGGTCACCAGGCCCTGCCCGACCTCGGCGGCGGCGGTGTGGACGAGCGCGGTCGCCTCCCCGCCGATCACCTCCAGCCGGACGCGGGCGGTCGAGAGGTCGTCGAAGGCCTCGGAGAAGCAGATGTTCTTGATGCCCACGCCGTACCCGATGCCGCGCACGACGCCCTCGCCGTGCGTGGTCTGGGAGACGCCGCCCGGCAGGTTCCGGAGGTCGGAGGCGTCCGCGTCGGGCGGCAGCGGCATCCCTTCGAGTCGGGTCAGCATCTCGGCGAGCGGCGCGGGTGAGTCGATGACCTGCCCGGTCGCGAGCCTGGAGCCCTGGGAGACGGCGTTCCGGCGTCGCACCTCGAGCGGCGACAGCCCGCAGGCGGCGGCGACCTTGTCCATCATCGCCTCGTACGCGAAGCACGCCTGGACCGCGCCGAACCCGCGCATCGCCCCGCACGGCGGGTTGTTCGTGTAGACGCCGTAGGCGTCGATGCGGATGTTCGGGATCTCGTACGGCCCGACGCCGAGCGACGCCGCGTTGCCCGTGACGTTCAGCGTGGACGAGGTGTACGCGCCGCCGTCCAGGACGATCTCGACGTCGGCGTAGACGAGCGTGCCGTCCGCCGTCGCGCCGTACTCATAGCGCATCGTGGCCGGATGCCGGTGGACGTGCCCGAAGAACGACTCGTACCGGTTGTAGGACATCTTCACCGGACGGCCGGTGTGCAGCGCCAGCATGCCCGCGTGGATCTGCATCGACAGGTCCTCGCGTCCGCCGAACGCGCCGCCGACGCCCGCGAGCGTCATGTGGATCTCGTCCTCGGCGAGGCCGAGGCAGGGCGCGATCTGCTTGAGGTCGTTGTGCATCCACTGCGTGGACACGTACAGGTCGAGGCCGCCGTCCTCGGACGGCATCGCGAGGCCGGACTCCGGGCCGAGGAACGCCTGGTCCTGGATGCCGACCTCGTAGTCACCGGAGACGACGACCTCGGCCTGTGCGCGCGCCGCGTCCACGTCCCCGACGCGGACGGGCTGGTGCCGCGTGATGCCGCCGAGCGGCTGGACCTTGAGGTTCTCCGGGTCGGCGATCACCGCGCGGGCGTCGGTGATCGGCTCCAGCACCTCGAACTCGATCGCGATCGCCTTCAGGGCCCGCCGCGCCGTCTCCGGATGGTCGGCGGCGACCAGCGCGATCGGCTCGCCCTCGTGCCTGACCTGGTCGATCGCCAGGACCGGCTGGTCCTCCGCGTTGTCGATCCCGTAGAACTTGCTGCCCGGCACGTCCTCGTGGGTGAGGACGGCCCGGACGCCCGGCAGGGCCAGCGCGGGCCCGATGTCGAGCGACACGATCCGGGCGCGCGGGTGCGGGCTGCGGAGCGTCGCGCCCCACAGCATCCCGTCGATCCACAGGTCGGACGCGAACGCGAACTCGCCCGCGACCTTGAGCGTGCCGTCCGGCCGGACGGGGCTGTCTCCCACGCCTCCCTGGCCGTGGGCCGCCACGTGTCCGGGCGCTTTGACCGGCGTCGCCGTGCTCCTGGGCGGCATGGCTAGAGCACCTCCTCGGCGAGTTTCATGAGGCGGCGGTGGGCGGCGGCTCCGCGTCGTCCGACCTCGTCCTGCGGGACGGAGACGAGCGTGTCGTCGCGGACGACCGTCCGGCCGCCGACGAGCAGGCGCGCAAGCGGCGGCGTCCCGCCGTGGGCCAGCGCGACCACGGGATCCTCGACCGCCGCGTGGAAGCCGTCCACCCGCCACAGCGCGATGTCGGCGAGCTTGCCGGGTTCCAGCGACCCGATCTCGTCCTGGCGGCCGAGGCAGCGCGCGCCGCCCATGGTCGCCATCTCCAGCGCCTGCCGCGCGGTCAGCGCGGTCGGTCCGAACCTGGCGCGCTGCATGTACACGGCCTGCCGGATCTCCCCGGCCAGTGGGACCATCTCGGCCGACGCCGAGCCGTCCACGCCGAGCCCGACCGGCGCGCCCGCCTCCAGCAGCGCCGCCACCCGGGCGATGCCCGCGCCGAGCCGCGCGTTGGACGACGGGCAGTGCGCGGTGCCGGTGCCGGTCTCCGCGAGCCGTTTCACGTCGGTGTCGTGCAGGTGGACGCAGTGGGCGAGCCAGACGTCCGGGCCGAGCCAGCCGATCGCGTCCATGTACTCGGTCGGGGTCATGCCGAACTGCTCGCGGGTGTGCTCCTCCTCGTCCAGGGTCTCGGCGAGGTGGGTGTGCAGCCGGACGCCCTTCGCGCGGGCGAGTTCGGCCGACATGACCAGAAGCTCCCTGGACACCGAGAACGGCGAGCAGGGCGCGACGGCGATCCGCAGCATCGAGCCGGAGGACGCGTCGTGGTACCGGTCGATCGCGGCCTCGGTCTCGGCCATGATCGTGTCGAGGTCCTCGACGACCTCGTCCGGCGGGAGGCCGCCCCGCGAGACGCCCCGGTCCATCGAGCCCCGGCACGGATGGAAGCGGACCCCCAGCTCGCGCGCGGCCTCGATCTCGGCCGCGAACAGGTCGCCGCGTCCCTTGGGGAAGACATAGTGGTGGTCGGTGGACGTCGTGCAGCCCGACTTGGCGAGCCAGCCGAGCCCGGCGGACGCCGCGCCCGCGACGACCTCGGCGTCCATCCGCGCCCACACCGGATAGGACGCCACGAGCCACTCGAAGAGCGTGTGCTCGGGCGCGATCCCCTGGGACGCCCACTGGTACAGGTGGTGGTGGGCGTTGACCAGGCCGGGCGTCACGAGACAGCCCGTCCCATCGATCCGCTCGCCTCCGTCGACGGGCGCCGGGCCTGGGCCGACGGCGGTGATCCGGTCGTCCTCGATCACCAGGTGGCCGCCGGGGTACTCGTCCCCGGTGACGGTCACGACGTGCGCGTTCTCAATGACGATCACCGCCGCGCCTCGGCCTTCCGCCTCGCGGCCAGCCGCACCGCGTCCAGGATCTTCTCGTAGCCCGTGCAGCGGCACAGGTTCCCGGCGAGCGCCTCGCGGATCTCCGCGTCGGACGGGTCGGGCACCCGCTCCAGCAGGTCGTGCGACTGGACGACCAGGCCCGGCGTGCAGAAGCCGCACTGCACCGCGCCCGCCTCCAGGAACGCCTGCTGGACGGGGTCCAGTTCGTCCCGGTCCATTCCGTCTCGACCCGAGTCCGGCGCGAGGCCCTCGACGGTGCGGACCTCGCGGCCCTCGACCTGCCCGGCGGCGACCAGGCACGAACAGACCGGGAGGCCGTCCAGGTAGACCGTGCAGGAACCGCATTCGCCCTGCTCACAGGCGTTCTTCGAGCCCGGCAGGCCCATCCGCTCGCGCAGGACGTACAGCAGGGACTCGCCCTCCCACACGTCGTCCACGGCCTGCTCCACACCATTGACGGTGACGTTCACCCGCATCAGGACGCCTCCTCCCGGGTCGCGCGGTGGTCGTTCCAAGCCCAGGTCAGCGTGCGGCGCGCCATGACCGACAGGGCGTGCCTCCGGTAGTCGGCGGTGCCGCGGACGTCGTCGATCGGCGCGGCCGCCTCCTGGACGAGCTCCCCGAACCGCCGCGCGACCGAGATCGACAGCGGGCCTCGCCCGTCCCAGTCCAGTTCGCCGGACAGGAACTCCTCGGCGGCCGTCGCGCGGCGCGGCGTCGGCGCGGCCGACCCGACGCCCGTCCCGACCCGGCGCTCCTCCGGGTGCAGGGCGATCGCGAACGAGCAGACCGCGATCACCATCGCGTTCCGGGTGCCGATCTTGGCGAAGTACTGCGGCCCGGACGCCGGGGCGATCCGGATCGCGCGGATCAGCTCGTCCGGCTCCAGCGCGTTCCGCTTCACGCCGGTGTAGAACTCGGCGACCGGGATCAGCCGGGTGCCGCGCGCGGACGACTCGACCTCGACGACCGCGTCCGAGGCGAGCAGCGGCGGGTGGCAGTCCCCGGCGGGCGAGGCCGCGCCGAGGTTCCCGCCGGCCGTGCCCCGGTTGCGGATCTGCGGCGAGCCGACCGTCCGGGACGCCTGGGCGAGGCCGGGCAGCCGGTCCCCCAGCTCGGAGATCAGCCGGACGTACGGGACGCCCGCGCCGACGCGGAGCGTGCCGTCCGGCAGGGTCTCGTGCTCGGCCAGCTCCCGGACGGGGTTGAGGTCGAGCAGCGCGTCCGGACGGGCCGCGTCGAAGTTGATCTCGACCATGACGTCCGTGCCGCCCTGGACCGGCGTCGCACCGGGGTGCGCGGCCTGGGCGGCGAGCGCGTCCGCCCAGGTCAGAGGCCGCAAGAAGTCCATATTTCCCAGAATCTCACTTCCATGCCGTTTTCGAACCCGGAACGGCGTCGTCCAAGATCATTCCCTCGATCAACCCGTACGGGCGGTCGGCGGCGTGGAAGACCTCGTTGGGGTTGTCGAGCCCGAACGGGGAGAGATCGACGGCGAAATGGTGCTTGTTCGGCATCGCCAGCCGCACCTCGCAGACCTCCGGGCACTCGGTCAGCACGCGGCGGCCCATCGCGTACAGCGTCTGCTGGAGCGACAGCGAGTGCGTCCCGGCGAACGCCTCCAGCAGGCCCCTCCTGACCTGCCGGTGCGACTTCGCCCAGTCCGCATGGACGCCCCGGTGCCGCCACCGGGCGGTCACGGCCGTCGCGAGGATCCGGTCGTCGGTCTCGGGGAGGGTCGTGTACTCATCCTTGACGAATCCGTGGAACTCACTGCCCGTGCTGTTCAGGACGACCATGTCCTTCAGCCCCGAGACCACCGACTCCTCGGCGCCCGTCCCGTCGCTGTGCACGAGGCAGGTCCGCGTCTCGCCCCCGCTCCGGACGAACGAGTGCCGTTCGCCGGGCGGGCCGTCCACGACCGGGATGCGATCCCAGGCGTACTCGTCGATCTCGACCCGCGCGTGGTGGACCGTCGGCTGGGAGTCGACGAAGTGCCGGGCCAGCAGCAGCGCGAAGTCCTCGATCTCCCCGATGCCGTGCTTCTTGGCGAACGCGAACACCGTGTTCTTCTGCGCGTCCGTGGTGAGCACCGCCGCGTTGTCGCCGGACAGGTGGACGTCCTCCATGTCCCCGGACAGGGAGATGCTGACGTTCAGATCCTTGATCCGGTGGATCCCGCCGTCCCTGGTCACCCGGACGACGCGCACCTCCGCCTTCCCGTAGCGGTTCGGGCCGAGAACGATGGCCATCGGCTAGCTCCCTCGGTAGGTCGAGTAGGCGAACGGACTCAGCAGCAGCGGCACGTGGAAGTGCCGTCCGGGATCGTCGACCACGAACGCCACGGCGACCTCGGGATAGAAGTCGGACAGCCCTTCGGTCTCGAAGATCAGCCGGTAGGTCCCGGCGCCGATCTCCACGCCGCCCCAGTCGCGGATCCGGCCGTCGGCGTCCGTCCGGGCTTCGGCGATCTCGCGGTAGCGGCCGTCCTCGCGGCGTTCCAGCCGGACGGCGACACCCGCCGCCGGACGGCCCTTCGCGGCGTCCAGCACGTGCGTGGAGAGCGACATTCACGCCCCTTCGATCAGCTTGGCCAGCCGCAGCCCGGTGATCGCGGCGAGCTCGGCGCGGACGGCCGTCCGCTCGGTCCCGGAGTCGTTCCCCAGCCGGACGCGCAGGTCGGCGAGGATCTCCTCAGCACTCTTCCCGGTCGCGCAGATCAGGAACACGTGCCCGAACCGCTCCTCGTAGGCCCGGTTCCCCTCGACCAGGGCCCGCTTCGTGGCGTCCTCGGCGGTCGCGGCCCCGGACTGCTCGCCGCGCGACCAGCGCGCCTCGCGCTCGTCGCCCTTCGCCCGCTCGCCGATGCGCGGGTGCGCGCCCAGCGCCTCCAGGACGTCCGTCCAGGCGAGGTTCTCCAGCGCCTTCGCGGACGCGGCCATCAGCGCGGCACGACCGGCGTACGGCCGCCCGGCGGCGACCTCGGCGGCCCACCGCCGCGAGGCGCAGCAGGTCAGCAGCTCGGCCTCCGCCTCGTCCGCCGACAGCGCGTTCAACCGGTCCGGCACCCGGCCCCCCTTTTCTGTGGATCACCACGAGTACACACACCGGCACCCCGGCCGGTCGAGGCACAGGACGTCCGAAGTCCACCCCCACCTGCCGAACATTTTTCGTGGTTTGCTCCAACATCAGCCGATATCAGCCGGACGAGACCCGTGGGTTAGGTTCGCCCGTATGAGGTTGCGTTCCCTCCTGGCGATGCCGGAACTCCGGCTGGCGCTGATGACCGGCGACGACGAGCTGGACCGGGTGATCCGCTGGGTGGTGACGACCGACCTGCTGGACCCGTCCCGCTACCTGAGCGGACGGGAGCTGGTGCTGACCGGGCTGATGTGGCGGACGGCCCCGGGCGACTCGGAGGTGTTCGTCCGGGCGCTGGCCCGGGCCGGGGTGTCGGCGCTGGCGGCCTGGGACGCGGTGAAGGGGACGATCCCCGCCGACCTGGTGGAGGCCTGCGCGCGGCACCGGCTGCCGCTGTTCCGGGTGCCGGAGGACGTGGCGTTCGCGACGGTGACCGAGCAGGTCGTCCGGCGGCTGTCCGGCGCGCGGGCCGCGGACCTGACCGCCGTCCTGGACCGGCACCGGCGGCTCGTCGCGGGGGTGACCGAGGGCGCGGGGCTCGGGCCGGTGCTGGAGCTGGTCGACCGCGACCTCGGCATGCGCTGCTGGGTCCTGACCCCGACCGGACGCGTCGTCGCGGGCCCCCCGGCGCCCGCCGATCCCGAGGACCTCGCGCGGGAGTTCCTCACCGCCCCGCGCCTGCCGCACCGGCTGGCCTCGGCGGACCTGTCACTGTTCCCGGTCGCGCCGGACACGACCGCGCGGGTCGCGGACTGGTTCGTGGCCTGCGCGGGCGACCTCGCGGACTGGCCCGCCGAGCGGCGCGCGCTGGTCTCCGAGCTGACCGCGATCGTCGCGCTGGAGCGGGCCCGGCTGGACGACCGGCTGAGCGTGCCCGGACGGCTGACGCAGGAGCTCGTCCGGCTGGTGGTGTCGGGGGCGGCGGCGGACGAGGTCGGCCCGCGCCTGGAGCTGACCGGCCTGGACCCGGCGGCGACGTTCGCCGCCGTGTCGGCCGTGTCGTCCGGACGGCTGCGTCCCGGCGAGTTGCGGACCGTCCTGCGGGAGGCCCTGCCGGGCGAGCCGGGCCCGGCCGTGGGCCTCCTGGACGACGAGGCGGTCGCGCTGGTGCAGGTCGAACCGGGGCACGACGTCGCGGGCGAGGTGCACCGGGCGCTGCTCGCCCTCGCGCCCGGCCTCGGCGGCGACCGGCTCGCGGCCGGGGTGAGCGACGTCGTCGCCGCCGGGGAGCTGCGCGGGGCGGTCGAGGAGGCGCGCTATGCCCGGCGGCTGTCCGCCGGGCACAGCGACGCGGTGTCGGTCGTCGGGCACGACGAGCTGGCCACGCACGTCCTGCTGCTGGCGTCGGTGCCCGACGACGTCCGCCACATGTTCAAGGTCCGGCTGCTCGATCCGCTGCGCACCTACGACGAGGAGCACCGGGCCGACCTGGTCCTGACCCTCGAGACGTTCCTCCAGCACTCCGGGTCGTGGACGCGCTGCGCCGAGCGGCTGCATCTGCACGTCAACTCCGTCCGCTACCGGATCCAGCGGATCGAGGAGCTGACCGGCCGCGACCTGTCGCGGCTGGAGGACCGCGTCGACTTCTTCCTGGCGCTGCGCCTGGCCTAGGCGGCCGGCCTAGTTCGAGCTCTCGCGCTTGTCCTGGACCTTCGTCCGGTACAGCCAGAGGACGACCGACAGGGCGAGGACGCCGAGGGCGATGCCGAGTTCCTTGTAGCCGCCGTACCCGGTGATCGAGAACCCGGTCGCGCCGACCACGAGGACGAGCAGCAGGAACGCCGCGAGCAGCCAGGCCAGCGGGACGAAGAACCCGGGCAGGCGGATCGGGCGCGGCGCGTCCGGGCGGTCCCTGCGCAGCAGCGCGAACCCGGAGATCGCCAGGATGTGGGTGAGGATGTAGCCGAAGTTGCCGGTCACGATGATGGCCAGCGGGGTCTTCAGCACGACCAGCACGAACGCGTTGATCACGAGCGCGACGACCAGCGCCCGCGCCGGGACGCCGCGCTTGTTCAGCTTGCCGACCTGCTTGAGGGTGGTGCCCTCGGCGCCCATGTTGTAGAGCACGCGCGAACCGTCCGCGAGGCCGGTGATCATGATGAGCAGTAGCGAGGCGATGAGGAAGACGACCATCAGGTCGGCCGCGCCGCCGATCAGCTTCTGGAACGCGCTGACGTAGAACGTGGTGGGCTCCGCGCCGATCTTCTTCTCGCCCACGTAGCCGGACAGCGACAGCGGCAGCAGGACGAAGATCCCCAGGGAGAACAGCACGCCGGCGCGCAGGGCGCGGGAGGTGTCCCGGACGGTGTCCTTGTACTCGGGCGCGAACGTCGCGCAGACCTCGACGCCGAAGGAGGTCCAGGCCATCACGTACAGCCAGACCAGCGCCTCGCGCAGGCCGCCCATCCCGTGCAGGTTCCAGTGCAGGCCGGACGCGTGCCAGTCACCGGTCACGAACGGCCCGACGATGAACACGGCCAGCGGGATCAGCAGCACGCCCCCCGTCACGTACACGACCCACATGGCGGCGTGCAGGCCGACCATCGCGGCGCAGAACAGCAGCGCGATCACGGCCAGCCCGACCGTGATCGGGAAGGTCAGCTCGACCGGGCCGAGCGTCCACTTCCAGTCCTGGTCCGGGAACCACTGGGCCTGGACGAGCGAGCCGATGATCCCGGCGTAGACCGAGAGCGCCGTCGTCCAGGGGAACCAGTAGCCGATGCTGGCGATCGGCCCGACGACGGGCGCGCGCCGCCGCCACCCCTCCGCCGCGTAGTGCGCGATGCCGCCGGACGACTCGGGGAACATCGCGGCGAGCTCGGTGTAGATCCAGTTGGTCGCCGTCGCGAGGACCATCGACAGCGCCCAGATCGCCATCGCGCCCCAGGCGCCGAGGCCGCCGATGGACGCTCCGAGCGAGGCGATGAGCGCCGCGGGCATGGTCAGGGACATCGCGAACCCGTCCCACCAGCGCATCTTCTTCTGCAGCGCGGGCGGGCCCTCGGTCGTGGTCTCGGGGAGTGCCGTCATGCGGGGGTCCTTGCGTCGGGGTGGTGTGATCGGTGCCACTCGTTATAGATCCGACAAAAGAACCGCGTCAAGACTGAAGATTCAGCACAAGATCATGTTCAGAGATGTTGGATCGTGAGTCTTGACAGGAATCTTCTGCTGATTGCAGGCTGGGGAACCACCCCGAGCAGGAAGGGTCATCCCATGACGACCACCAGCAGCTTCTTCGTCGACGGCGCGTACGTGTCCGGTCAGGGCACCGGGATCGTCGAGGTGATCAGCCCGGCCACCGGCGAGCGCGCCGGCGCGATCCCCGAGGCCGTCGCCGCCGACGTGGACGCCGCCGTGGCCGCCGCCCGCGCCGCGCAGCCCGCCTGGGCCGCCACCAACGTGTGGGAACGCGCCGCGCTGTGTCACCGGATCGGCGACGAGCTGGCCAAGCGCGTGGACGAGCTGGCCCGCCTGCAGACCCTGGAGCAGGGCAAGCCGCTCGCCGAGTCGGTCGCCGACATCGAGGAGGCCGCCAAGCTCTTCCACCTGCACGCCGAGGACGCCGTCCGGCTGCACGGCGAGACGCTGCCGTCCACCGACTCCTCCAAGCGGATGTTCACCTTCCACCGGCCGGTCGGCACCTGGGGCATCATCACGCCCTGGAACTTCCCGCTGCTGATGCTCGCCGAGTTCGTCGCTCCCGGCCTCGCCACCGGCAACGCGCACGTCGTCAAGCCGCCGGAGAACACCTCCCTGACCGTCCTCGCGGCGATGGAGGCGTTCATCGCCGCGGGCGTGCCGGCCGGGCTGGTCAACGTCGTCCCGGGCGCGGGCGCCACCGGCGAGGCCCTGGTCACGCACGACGGGATCGACGCGATCGGGTTCATCGGGTCGTCCGCCACGGGAGAGAAGATCCAGAAGATGGCCGGGCTCAAGCGCTCGGTCATGGAGTGCTCGGGCAACGGCCCCGTCGTCGTCCTCGCCGACGCCGACCTCGCCGCGGCCGCCCGCGCCGCCGTCGACGGCGCATACCTCTGCGCCGGCCAGGTCTGCTGCGCCACCGAGCGCGTCATCGTCCACGCCGACGTGCACGACGCGTTCGTCGCCGAGGTCCTGCGCGCCGCCGAGAGCGTCGTCCTCGGCGACCCGTTCGACGCCTCCGTCAACCTCGGCCCGCTGAACAACGAGGGCGTCGCCGCCAAGATGGACCGGCACATGGCCGACGCCCGCGAGCGCGGCGCGAAGATCCTGCTCGGCGGCGGCCGCCGTTCCGGCATGCCGACCGACCTGTACTACGAGTTCACCGTCGTGGACGAGGTCCCCGAGGACAGCCTGCTGTCCCGCGAGGAGTCGTTCGGCCCGGTCGTCCCGATCATCACCGGCCGGGACGACGACGACCTGCTGCGCATCGCCAACGACGACGCGCTCGGCCTGCAGGGCGCGGTGTTCACCAAGGACATGACCAAGGCGTTCCGGTTCATGGAGGAGATGGCCGTCGGCCAGGTCATCGTCAACGACTCCAACTCCTGGTGGGACGTCAACATGCCGTTCGGCGGCGCGGGCGGCCGCGGCACCGGCTGGGGCCGCATCGGCGGCAAGTGGACGCTGCTCGACATGACCGACACCCGGACCGGCGTCATCTCCCTCTGACCCGTCCCGGCCGAACCCCGGACGCAGCGCCCCCGGGCGCCGAGTGCCCCGGGGTCCGGCCCGTCCCGCTTTCCGCCCGCGAAGGATTCGCATGAGCCACCGCTCCCACCTCGGCCGCACGGCCGCCGTCCCGTTCTGGCTGGACCGGGACCGTCCCGCGCCGCTCCCCCGCCTGACCTCCGACACCCGCTGCGACCTGGCGGTCGTCGGCGGCGGCTACACCGGCCTGTGGACGGCCCTGCTCGCCAAACGGCGCAGGCCCGGCCTGGACGTGCTGGTCGTCGAGCAGGAGACGTGCGGGCACGCCGCGTCCGGGCGCAACGGCGGGTTCTGCTCGCCGAGCGTCACCCACGGCCTGGCGAACGGCGCGGAGCGGTGGCCCGCCGAGATCGGCGAACTCCAGCGGCTCGGCCTGGCGAACTTCGACGCGATGGAACGCGACCTCGACGTCCTCGGCATCGACTGCGACTTCCGCCGCGCGGGCAAGGTGTCGCTCGCCGCGACGCCCTGGCAGGAGGACGGCCTGCGCTCCGCCGCCGCGCTCGCCGCCAAGCACGGCGAACGCGCCACCCTCCTCGAGGGCGACGACCTGCGGAAACACATCGACTCGCCGCTCTGGTCCCTCGGCCTCCTGGTGCACGACTACGCGACGCTCGACCCGGCCCGCCTCGTCTGGGGCCTGCGCGACGCGTGCCTGCGCGCGGGCGTCCGCATCGCGGAGCACACCGAGGTGACCGGGATGACCACCCCGCTCACCGGACGCGTCCGGCTGCGCACCCCGTACGCCGAGGTCTCGGCCGTCCAGGTGGCGCTGGCCACCAACGTGTACCGGCCCCTGCTGCGCCGCCTCGCGCTCAGCTGGATCCCCGTCTACGACTACGCCCTGGTCACCGAGCCCCTGACGGACGACCAGCTCGCCGGGATCGGCTGGACGGGCGACCACGGCCTGTCCGACGCGGGCAACCAGTTCCACTACTTCCGCAAGACCCCCGACAACCGGATCCTGTGGGGCGGCTACGACGCGATCTACCACTGGGGCAACCGCGTGGACGAGGCGCTCACCCAGCGCCCGGAGACGTTCGAGAAGCTCGCCGCGCAGTTCGCCGAGGCGTTCCCGTCCCTCTCCGGCGTCCCGTTCAGCCACGCGTGGGGCGGCGTCATCGACTCGACGACCCGGTTCTGCATGTTCGCCGGGACCGCGTCCGGCCGCCGCGTCGGCTACGCGCTCGGCTTCACCGGCCTCGGCGTCTCCGCGACCCGCTACGGCGCGGAGGTCATGCTCGACCTGCTCGCCGGCCGCGACACCGAACGCACCCGGCCCGCGATGATCCGCCGCGCGCCCGTCCCGTTCCCGCCCGAACCCGTCCGCTACCTGGGCGTCCAGGCCACCCGCTGGTCCCTGAACCGCGAGGACCGCACCGGCCGCCGCAACGCCTGGCTGCGCCTGCTGGACGGTCTCGGCCTCGGCTTCGACTCCTGACCCGGCATCATGGGTCCGCCCGGACCCCCAACGGCAGAAACGGACATCCCGGATGAGCACGGCTTCCCTGGACGACATCGACCGCCGCATCATCGCCATCCTGCAGGCCGACGGCCGCCGTCCCTACGCGCAGATCGCCGAGGAGCTCGGCATCCCGGCGTCCTCGGTCCGGTACCGGGTGCAGCGCCTGGAGGAGTCCGGGGTCCTGCAGGTCGTCGGCATCGCCAACCCGCTGAACATCGGCTTCGACCGGCTCGCCATGATCGGCATCAAGGTCGCCGCCGGCGCCGCCTCCCGCGTCTGCCGCGCCCTGCGCGACCTGCCCGAGACGTCCTACGTCATCATGACCACGGGCGGCTACGACGTGATGGCCGAGGTCATCTGCCGCGACACGGGCCACTTCACCGACCTGATCAACCACCGCCTCCACCAGATCGACGGCGTCGTCTCCACCGAGTCCTTCTTCGTCCTGGAGGTCCACAAGCTCGCCTACGGCTGGGGCGTCCCCGCCGTCGAAGCCGTCCTTTCCGCCCCCGAACCGCCCCCCGGCTCAGGCCTCGACCAACTCTGACCCACCCGGGCCGCGCAACCGGCGGCCCGGCTTCGACGTCCCATCAATGTGGACGACCTGACCGAGCCCGAACAGCGCGTCTGGGACGCCTTCCCCGAGTCCCGTCCCACCGACCTCGCCGGAGAACCCGTCCGCGCCGAGGTCGTGGCGGCCCTCGCCCTCGGCGTCCAGCCCGGCCTCCCCGGCCGCACCCCCGCCGTCCGCCTGTTCAACGCCCGCATCACGGGCGTCCTGGACCTGTCCCTGGCGACCGTCCCGCACCCCCTCGTCCTGGTCGGCTGCGAGTTCGAGCACCCCCCGATCCTGGACGGCGCCCACCTCCCCGCCCTCACCCTCGTCCGCGCCCACCTCCCGGGCCTCCAGGCCGTCCACACCCGCATCACCGGCGACCTCAGCCTTCTCGAAACCCACTGCGAAGGCACCCTCTGGCTGGACGGCACCGAGATCGGCGGCCTCCTGGATCTCTCCGGCGCCCGTCTGCGCGGCGATCCGGCCGTCCGCGCCGACCACCTCACCGTCGGCGGTGACCTCACCATGCGGAACGCGACGACCCACGGCAAGGTCACCCTGTGGAACGCGCACATCCGGCAGGCCCTCAGGCTGGATGACGCCCGGTTCGCGAACCCCGGTGGTGTCGCGTTCGACGGGGACGGCCTGGCCGCCGAGGACGGCCTGTTCGCCCGGCGCCTGGAGTCGTCCGGCGAGTTCCGCCTCCAGGACGCCCGCATCGGGCGCCGCTGCGACCTCGGGGGCGCACGGCTCACCAACCCCGGCGGCGACGCCCTCCAGGCCGACGCGCTCAAGGTCGACGGCACCCTGGAGATGTCCTCCCTCGCCACCGAAGGCCGCCTCTCGATTCGCGGCGCCGCCCTGACCGGTGGTCTTCGCATGGAGGGCGCGACGCTCTCCAACCCGGGAGCCTCGGCCGTCTACGCCGTCCAGACCGAGATCGGTGAGAGCGCGCGCCTGAGCGACGGCTTCTCCGCGGACGGCGAGCTGACCTTCGGCGGAATGCGTGTGACGGGCAACTTCTTCATGCGCGGCGCCCGTGTCTCCAACCCCGGAAAGGTCGCGCTGTCCCTGCCCGGCGTGTCGCTGAACGGCCCCCTCATGCTGGAGGACGCCAGGGTGACCGGCGAGATCCACATGATCGACGCCAGCGTGAGAGGCGGGATCACCTTCCAGAACGCGCACGTCTCCAACCCGGGTTCCGCGGCCATCACCGCCGCGCGCGTCAAGGCCGCCGGCACGGTGGACTGCTGCGAGGGGTTCAGGGCGGCGGGACGCGTCTCGTTCACGTCCGCCGAGGTCGGGCGGGACCTGTGCTTCGACGGAGCGCACATCGAGGGGGACCTGGAGCTCAAGCGTTCACGTTCTGGAATCCTGCGCCTCGGTGAGACGACGAGGATTCTGGGCAGGGCCGACCTCCGGCATGCGTCCACCAACGTCCTCGCGGACTATCCAGAGGCCTGGCCCGAATCGGTGCGTCTGGACGGGTTCACCTACGAGTCCCTGCACCGTTCGATGCCCCTGGCCGACCGCCTGCAACTGCTGACGCGGGACACCGACGGATACATACCGCAGCCCTATGAGCACCTGGCCGGCGTGTACCGGCGTATGGGGCACGATGCGGCGGCCCGGGACGTCCTGCTAGCGAAACAGCAACGGCGTCGGGGGGGCCAACAGGTTCCGCAGCGGATCTGGGGATATCTCCAGGACTGGACGGTCGGCTACGGATACCGGCCGCAACGCGCCGCTGCATGGCTGATCGCCCTGCTGGCGCTCGGGACGGTCGTGTTCGCCGGACACCACCCGCCGCCGCTGAAGAAGGACGAGGCGCCGGAGTTCAACCCGTTCCTCTATGCGCTTGACCTGCTCTTGCCCATCGTGACCTTCGGGCAGGACAGCGCATTCGCGCCGCGCGGCGCCTACCAGTGGCTCGCCGCCGCACTCACGGCCTCCGGGTGGATCCTCGCGACGACGATCATCGCGGGCGCGTCGCGGGTGTTGTCGCGGCAGTAGGTCAGGGGACGCGGGCGACGCCGCCGTACATGGAGACCTGCTCGACGGTCGGGCCGTGCTCCTGGACGGCGTCCGGGCGCCATTCGGTGACCGGGCCGACGCCGGGGTCGATGATCTCGAGGCCGTCGAAGAACTTGGCGAACTCGGCGATGGAGCGGTTGCGGAAGGGGATGCCGCTGCGCTGGTTCGCCTCGTCCACCGCGGCGCGTCCCTCGTCGGTGAGGTAGTCGGTGGTGGCGTTGGTGATGACGACGAAGCTGCCCGGGGCGAGGGCGTCGACGAGGGTCCCGACGATGCCGTACGCGTCGTCCTCGTCGACGAGGAAGTGGGTGATGGCGACCAGCATCAGCGCGACCGGCTCGGTCAGGTCGAGGGTCTTGCTCAGGGCCGGGTCGGCGAGGATGCGCTCGGGTTCGCGCAGGTCGGAGTCCAGGTAGGCGGTCGCGCCCTCGGGCGAGCTGGTCAGCAGGGCGCGCGCGTGGACGAGGACGATCGGGTCGTTGTCCACGTAGACGATGCGGCTCGCCGGGTCGATCTCCTGGGCGATCTCGTGCACGTTGCCCGCCGAGGGGAGGCCGGTGCCGATGTCCAGGAACTGCCGGATGCCCGCCTCCTCCGCGAGGTACCGGACGGCCCGCTGCATGAACCGGCGGTTCTCGATCGCGGCGTGCCGGATCGTCGGGAACCCGGACGCGACGGCCTCGCCGGAGACGCGGTCGGCCTCGAAGTTGTCCTTGCCTCCGAGCCAGTAGTTGTAGCGGCGGGCCGGATGCGGCTTGCTGGGGTCGATCCCTCGGGGGGCTCGCTCGGCGCTCACGGTGCACCTCGTTTCGAGCGGGTGATGGGTGATCAATTGTGCCGGATGTCAGGAGGTTTCACGCGTTGCGGGGTGGATCGCCAGGGAATTTCCGGCAATGATCGTCTCGCTTCGGTCGCGACGACGCGGAAGGCCCTTCCCCATGAGTGTCCGCTACAGCCCCTTCGACTTCGACGTCCAGAAGGACCCGTACCCGATCTACGCGCGCCTGCGCGAGGAGGCGCCCGTCCACCGGAACGACGAGGACGACATCTGGGTCCTGTCCAGGCACGAGGACGTCGAGGCGGCGCTGCGCGACTCGGCGCGGTTCTCCAGCGTGAACGGGCTGCGCATCGAGCCCGCGTTCTGGGGCCCCGACGCGGAGCGGTTCTTCTCGTTCGTCGCGATGGACCCGCCCAAGCACACCCGGATGCGCGGCCTGGTGTCCCGCGCGTTCACGGCCAAGCGCGTCGCCGCGCTGGAGCCGCGCCTGCGCGAGATCGCGCGCGGCCACCTCGCGCCGCTGCTGGAGGCGGGCGAGTTCGACCTGATGAGCGACTTCGCCGCGCGGTTCCCGACCGACGTGATCTCCGAGCTGGTCGGCGTCCCGGAGTCCGACCGGGACCGGGTCCGCGACCTCGGCTCGGCGATCATGCACCGGCCGGAGGACGTGCCGGGCCCGGTGACCGACCTGCCGCCCGAGGCGCTGCAGGCGATCGGCGAGCTGGTCGGCTACTACACGCAGCTGACGATCGAGCGCGCCAAGGAGCGCCGCGACGACCTGCTCTCCGGCCTGCTGGACGCGGCGGAGGGCGAGGACCGGCTCACCCCCGAGGAGATCGTCGGGGTGCTGATCCTGCTGGTCGGGGCCGGGATCGAGACGTCCATGCTGCTGATCGGCAACTGCTGGCACGCCGCCTGGGCGCACCCGGACGCCCGCGCCGCCGCGCTGCGCGGAGGCCGGGTGGACGCGTGGATCGACGAGACCCTGCGGTACGACCCGTCCACGCAGACGCTCGCCCGGACCGCGACCGAGGACGTCGAGCTGCACGGCGTCACCATCCCGAAGGGCGGCCGCGTCCTGTCCCTGGTGGGCTCGGCCAACCGCGACCCGCGCGTGTTCGACGACCCCGACGCCTTCGACCTCGACCGCGACACGGGCAAGGCGCTGTCGTTCGGCATCGGCCGCCACCACTGCCTCGGCTCGGCGCTCGGACGGCTCGAGGCGCGCATCGCGCTGACCGAGATCGCCGCCGCGGTCGCCGACTTCGAGGTGGACGAGCCGGGCGTGAAGCGCATCTACTCGTCCAACGACCGCGGCTTCGTCGCCCTCCCGACCCGCATCACCGCACGTCACTGACCCCCGGCGCGGCCCGCGTCCCACCCGGACGCGGGCTCGGCACCGTCGGAGCCGCGAGGGCTCAGTGGTCGGGGTGCAGCGCGCCGCCGATGTAGGACGCGGCAAGCAGCGTGAAGATGTACGCCTGCAGGACCTGCACGAAGATCTCGAACGCGGTCAGCACCACCGACATCAGCACCCCGACCAGGCCCAGCCCGAACCCCGCGACCGTGGGCCTCTCCAGGAGGAACCACCAGGCCACGGTCGCGAAGAAGGCCAGCAGGATGTGCCCGGCGAACATGTTCGCGAACAGCCGCACCGACTGCGTGAACGGCCGCAGGACCAGGTGCTGGAGCAGCTCGATCGGCGCGTAGAACACGTACACCCAGACCGGCAGTCCGGGCGGGAACATGATGTTCCGGAGGTATCCGATGACTCCCTGTTCGCGCACGCTGATGACCAGGTAGAGCGCGTAGCAGACGAGCGCGAGCAGCAGCGGCATCGCGAAGTGCGAGGTCGCGGGCAGCTGCAGGACGGGCACGTCCCCCATGAGGTTCATGGCGAGGACGAACAGGAACAGCGGCAGCAGGAACGGCATCCAGCGGTCGCCGTCCTTGCCGATCATCGGCCGCGCGATCTGGTCGCGGACGAACAGGTAGCCGATCTCGCCGACGTTCTGGATCCCGCGCGGGACGAGGGCCGGACGGCCGAACGCGCGCCCGGCGAACACGATGACCGCCACGGCCGAGAGCACGATCAGCAGCACCGGCTTGGTGATCTGGTCGGGCAGGACGCCCGGCCAGAGCGGCCCCCACTGGAACAGCTCCCCGCCGGGGGCGTGGAACTCCCCGGACGACGCTACGGACGCCGATGCGTTGGCTGCTACGGACAGTGCGGACGACGCGGTCGGCATTCGACCCTCCCGGGGCATGATGATACGCCTGTACCACTAAGAGATGGTACAGGCGTATCACTAACGCCGGAACAGCCGGTCCAGGTGGTAGACGAGGATCGCGCGGGCCTCCGGGCCGTCCCGGTGCCCGGCCATCACGCCGGAGCCGAGGCCCTGCGCCATCGTGAAGAGACCGGCGGCCGTGGTCAGCGCGTCCAGCTCGGGGTCGATCTGCCCGGCCTCCTGCGCGCGCGTGATGTGCTCGGCGAGGAGACGGTCGGTCGCACTGTGGTGAGGCGCACCGACCCGCGCGGCAAAGTCGGGGTCGTCCAGCATGAGGATGAAGTAGGCGTTGTAGGCGCGCCAGATCCGCCGGCCCTCGTCGTCCAGCGGCATGGCCGCGGTGAGAACGCCCTCCAGTACCGCGCGCGGGGGCGGCGGGGACACTCCGGCGCTCTCCTCCCCGATCCGCGCGACCATGCGCGCCGACATCTGCTCCCCCAGGAACGGCACCGCGCCGAGGAGCAACTCGAGTTTGCTCTCGAAGTAGTACTGGACGAGCCGGACCGACACCCCGGCCTCGGCCGCGACCTCGCGCATCGTGGCCGCCTGGAGCCCGCGCGCGCCCGCGATCCGCAGCAGCGCCTCGGCGATCTGCCTGCGCCGCTGCTCGTGATCGACCCTCTTCGGCACGCGTCGTGCCCTCCGTCCTAGGGGAATCAGATCCGGCCAGAGTACGGCCGGGTCGGGTACGGTCGGCGGCATGTCCGGGTCAAACACGGGTTCGAGAACCCCGCGTCAACCACGCCGGCCGCGCCTCCCGCAGGGGCTCTCCCCCGCAGGACGCGACGACGCCGAACTCGTCCACGACGCCAAGTTCCTGTCCATGGACTACAGCGCGCTCGACCTG
Source organism: Spirillospora sp. NPDC052269 (assembly GCF_040679435.1). Classification (NCBI taxonomy): domain Bacteria; kingdom Bacillati; phylum Actinomycetota; class Actinomycetes; order Streptosporangiales; family Thermomonosporaceae; genus Spirillospora; species Spirillospora sp. NPDC052269. The sequence goes on along the minus strand of NZ_JBFAUU010000001.1, from coordinate 501,636 downwards.
TTCACCCCCGAGGACGACCCGGAGGACGTGACGTTCGAGCGCTGCCGCTTCACCGACACGCGGTTCGCCGGGCTCACCCTGCACCGCGCGGGCTTCGCCGACGTGGCGTTCCAGGGCTGCGACCTGGCGAACCTGCGCCTGTTCGACTCGCGGCTGTTCAACACCGCGGTCACGACCTGCCGGATGACGGGCACGCAGTTCAACACGACCGGCCTTCGCGACGTGACGTTCGAGGGCTGCCGCGCCGACCTGGCCGGATTCCGCTTCGCGGTGCTCCGGAACGTGGTGTTCCGCGACTGCAACCTCACCGAGGCGAACTTCCAGAGCGCCGAACTGCGCGACGTCCGGTTCGAGGGCTGCGCGCTGGTCGCCGCCCAGTTCAGCCAGGCGACCGCGCGGAACGTCCGCTTCGACGGCTGCGACCTCTCCGGCCTGGCCGGCGTGGACGGCCTGGACGGCGCCACGGTCGGGCCGTCCGACGCGGCCTCACTCCTGCCCTCCTTCGCCGCCGCGCTGGGCGTCACGATCGAGGACTGACGCTCCTCCCGTCAGGAACGACCCGCCGGTTCCGGCGGTGGCCTCGCGGACGACGAGGCGTCCTAAGCGGCGTCCGAGCTCCTCGTCGAGCGGGGCATGGTCGAGCATGATCCGGTACCAGAGGACGCCGTAGACGATGTCGGCCAGCAGTTCGAGGTCGGTGTCCGGTGCGACCTCGCCGCGGGCGATGGCGCGTTCGAGGATCGAGCGGAACACGGCACGGCGGGTGAACACGAACCGCTCCCGGAACTGGACCGCGAACGCCGGGTCGAGCAGCGCCTCGGCCATCAGCCCGACCAGGACGGCGCGCTGCCCGCGCTGGTGGAAGGTCGCGGCGAGGAAGACGTCCAGGTCGGCATCGAGCGAGCCCTCGTCGGGGACGGCGACCAGCTCGTCCGCCAGCCCGGTCATGGCCTCGAGCACGACGTCCGCCTTGGACGACCACCAGCGGTAGACGGTCTGCTTCCCCACGCCCGCGCGGGCCGCGATGCCCTGCATGGTCAGCGCGGCGTACCCGCGCTCCTGGAGTGCCGCCATGGCCGCGTCGAGGATCGCCCGCCGTGCCGTCTCGCTGCGTGGTCGGCCTGGGCCGCGTTGTCCGGTCATGCCCGCCAATTTACAAGACGCTGCGTCTCGGATAATATCGAGACGTTGCGTCTAGTTAAGGGAGTGCGCAGATGCGCGTCGTCATCATGGGTGGTACCTCCGGGATCGGCCGCGCGGCGGCCGAGCGGCTTGCCGAGCAGGGTGCCGAGGTGATCGTCACCGGGCGGGACCCAGAGAAGCTCGCCGAGATCAAGGCGACCGTCAGCTCCGCCGAGCAGGTCGACGGCACCGACGAGACCCAGGTCCGCGAGTTCTTCGAGCGGACGGGCGAGTTCGACCACCTGGTGCTCGCCTTCAGCCCCGGCGGGATCGCGATGGGCCCGATCGCCGAGGTCGGCGCCGACGCCGTCCGGCAGATGTTCGAGGGCAAGCTGTTCGCCTACCTGTCGGTGATCAGGTTGGCGCAGGGAAAGGTGAAGGGTTCGATCACCATGCTGTCGGCCGCGTCGGCGCGCGCGGCGAACCCGGGCACGGCCGTGCTCGCGGCGGTGAACGGCGCGATCGAGCGGACCGTCCCGCCGCTGGCCGCCGAGCTTTCGCCGGTCCGGGTGAACGTGGTCTCCCCCGGCCTGATCGACACGCCGTGGTGGTCGTTCATCCCGGAGGACCAGCGTTCCGCCACGTTCGGCCAGTTCACCGGCGCGCTGCCGGTGCCGCGCGCCGGGCGTCCCGAGGAGGTCGCGGACGCGATCGCCTACCTGATCTCGTCCGAGTACGTCACCGGGACGATCCTCCCGGTCGACGGCGGCGCCACCATTTCCTAACCCCTCCGCTTCGGCCCCGGGACGCGATGCGCGTCCCGGGGCCTCCGCGTGTCCGGTGCGGCGGGCCGTCCGGCCGAGCGGAACCGGGTGTCAGGACCAGTTCCGGTCAGGCGGAACCGGGCGTCAAGACCAGTTCCGGTCGGGCGGAACCGGGCGTCAAGACCAGCGTTCGCGGCGGACGAGGTCCTCGATCGACTTGCGCCGCTCGCGGAACCGGGCGCGGTCGGCGGGCTTGCCCTTCGGGGGCTCGGCCGAGTGGCCGAGGGTCATGACGCCGACGATCGCGACGTCCTCGGGCAGGCCGAGGAGCTCCTTCAGGTCGTCCGTCCGCTGGACGATGGCGAAGCCGGTGCCGAGGCCCGCGTCGATGGCGGCGAGCTGGAGCATCATCATCAACGCGCCCGAGTCCACCCACCAGTACGGGGTGGGCCAGTTCATCTCCTCGCCCTCGTCGTTCACCTTGTCGGGACGCTGGTAGCGCTCGTGGTAGGAGTCCTCGTGGACGCCGAGCACCAGCAGGACGGGCGCCTCCGACAGCCACGGCCCCCAACCGCGCTCCAGGTACCAGCGCTCCCCGGCGATCTCCGCGATGCGCTTGCGGGTGTCGGCGTCGGTGACGGCCACGACACGGTGGCCCTGGCTGAACCCGGCGCTCGGAGCGCGCCGGACGACACGGAGGATCCCGTCCAGCGCGTCCTCGGCCACGGGCTCCGCCGTGTACGACCGAACCATCCGGCGACGGGACATCACGTCACGAAATTCCATTGGTTCACCTTCCACGTGGGACGAGCGGATAGCCGTAGGCGGGGAGCATCGGCAGCGCGACGGCGGTCGCGAGCGTCCGGTCCCGCGGTGGCTGCGTGCCGAGCCAGCGGTCGTCCCGGCGGATCCGCACCGGGCCGCGCCGCAGCCTGTCCGGATTGCCCGTCACGGTGTGATTGACGTGCAGGATCGCCTCGCCGCCCGCGTCGACCGGCGGCTCGCCGGTGAGGCCCGCCATCCGCATGGCGCGCGCCAGCGCCGCCCGCGGTTCGCGGGTGAAGTCCTCGTAGCGGACGCGCAGGTAGCGGTCGGGGAAGGCCCGCCCGATCAGCTCGGACGCGAGGTTGAACCCGACCCAGTAGCCGGTGCTGCGCACCGGCGGCATGGGCGGAATGTACTCCTTGGCCGTCCGCCACGACTCGGCCGTCGCGCGCGGGTCCCGGACGACGTGCAGAACGCGCGCGTCCACACCGCGCGCTCCGCACAGCGCGGCGGCCTCGGCGGGGAACTTGCCGCTGTCCACGATCACCGACGCGCCGGACTCCTCCGCGATCGCCTCGTACAGCCTCACCATGTCGTCCACCGCCGGGGGGACGGCGAGGGAACGGGCGCGCGCGGCGGTCAGGCGGGCGCGCGTGTGCCGGGTGCGCAGCGACGCGTCCTGCCGGCGGACGGCCCGCTCGGCATGCTCGCGCCGCCTCGCCGGGTCACCGCCCGCGACGCGGGTGAGGACCGCCGACCAGAGCGCGCACCGCTCGATCTCGTCCCCGCAGCCGCACGACCGGTTCGTCCCGGTGCCGAGGACACCGTTCGACCAGAGGTAGCGCAGCTCGCCGACGTGCGCCACGCCGTCCAGCTCGGCGAGCAGGTTGCCGATCAGGGTCGTCCCGCTGCGGCACCAGCCCGTCACATAGACGACCTTGATCACGCGCCCCTCCCTCCCCAGGCGGACAGGACCTTGTCGACGGCCTGGACGAGCTGGTCGCAGTCCCCCTCATCGAGGTTCGCCGACAGCGGGATGTCGATCGCCTCGTCCAGCCGGGCGGCGGTGACGGGGAACTCGGCGCGCGCCTTCTCGGCCTCGGGGAACAGGAACCGCCAGTTCCAGAAGGCCCGCACGTTGGTGTCGCCGGGGTCTCCGAGGGCCCGCGCGGCGATGCCCTCGGCCCGCAGCGCCGCCGCGATCCACGCGCTCTGCGCCGAACTCGCGCCGGGCACCCGGAACACCATCGCCTCGCCCAGGTAGGCGTGGTCGGCGACGGGACGCCGCAACGCCACGTCCGGGAGGTCCGCGAGCCCCGCCGCCACATGGTCGTAGTTCCGGTGGTGCGCCTCCAGCCGCTCGGGCAGGCGGCGCAGGAGACCGCGGGCGAGGGCCGCGCGGATCTCGTCCATCCGGAGCCCGAAGATCGGCATGGCGAGGTCGTCGACGGGCGGCGGGGGCCCGTCGAAGTGCCGCGACATCCGTCCCTCGTACGCGCCCGAGTACACGATCGCGCGCGCGTGCAGGGCCGGGTCGCGGGTGAGGAGGAAACCGCCCTCGCCCGTGTTCAGCGACTTGTCGGACTGCGTGCTGAACGCCCCGACGTCGCCGAACGTGCCCAGGGGCCGTCCGCGCAGCCGCGCGCCCAGAGCCGGGACGGCGTCCTCGACGACCGGCACGCCGAACTCGCGCGCGACCTCCAGCACCGCGTCCATGTCGGAGGCGAAGCCGCGCATGTGCACGACGACGATCGCCTTGATCTCGGGAGTCATGCGGCGGCGCAGGTCCGCCACGTCCAGGTGCAGGTCGTCGTCGCACTCCACCAGCACGGGCCGGTGCCCGGCGAGCCGGATCGCGCTGGGCGTCGCGGCGAACGTGAAGGCGGGGCAGGCGACGGCCGAGCCGGGTGGAAGGTCCAGCGCGAGCAGCCCCAGCGCGATCGCGGTCGTGCCGCTCGCGCAGGCCAGCGCGTGCTCGACCCCGAAGAACGCGGCGAGATCCCGTTCCAGGCCGCCGGTCTGTGTCAGCCCGTGGGGCCGATGGTCGTAGCGGAAGTACAGGCGGGCCCGGATCGTCTCCAGCACGAGATCGAGATCCTCGTCGTCGATGAAGACATCGCCCTTGTCATAGGTCGGCCAGGGAGCCGTGCGCACGGGGTGTGCGCCGTCGATGGCGAGCTGGGCCGGCTCAACGTCCACGGACATCTGGGGTCCTCCAGGGAAGGTGCGGGTCTAGGCGGGGCAGCGAGGCGGCGCGAGCGCCGGAAGGTCGGGCACGAGGTCCGGACAGGCCCGCCGGAGCATCCCGAACCCGATCCCGGCGATCCCGGCGAACAACCCGGGAGCGGGCGCGGGCGCCGCCGTCCGCCATCCCCGGAGTTCCGCCTCCACGGGGACCTCGGGGCGGACGGGCAGGGGAAGCCCGAGACGCGAGAACGTGCCGTGGCAGAGCGAGTCGTCACCAGGCGTCCTCTCCTGAACAGCGAGAAGGGCGAGCTCCAACATCCGCCCAACCCCACCGCCGATCCCCCGGCCGTCCCCCAGCGCCCGGCCGCCGCCCAGCACTCCCATCGGAACGTCGCGGGAGTCGCGGACGTCGCGGGAGTCGCGGATGTCGCGGGTATCGCGGGTATCGCGGATGTCGCGGGTATCGCGGATGTCGCGGGTATCGCGGACGTCGCGGGTATCGCGGACGTCGCGGGCATCGCGGACGTCGCGGGCATCGCGGACGTCGCGGGCATCGCGGACGTCGCGGGTATCGCGGGGGTCGAGAGCGTCGGCGAAGGCGACGAGGGCGGTGGCGGTGCCTTCGGCGCCCCGGCACCAGCCGACGCCGTCCTCGGGGCTCACGGACAGCAGGAGCCGTTCCGCCCGGTCGAGGAATCGAGGGTCGGGAACGAGCCGGTGCAACCGCGCCAACGCGACGGCCGCCCCCGGGGCGCCGTATCCAAACCCGGGTCCGGACGGGGCGTCCTGGAGCAGCCTGTCGCCCGCGACCCTGGCCATGTCGAGGATCTCGTCGTCGGGCAGGACGGCGTGGAGCGCCAGCGCTGAGATCACCGTGCCCGCCGTCCCGTCCAGGACATCGCTCTGCGACGTGTGCCCCTTCTGCCGCAGCAGCACGCCGCGAGCACATTCGGCCAGGTCAGAGCGCTGGTGGACGGCCGCCGCGTGCGCCAGGTAATAGACCGCGCCGAGCCCGTGCGGGTGGAAGCGATGGTCTCGGGCGGGCAGTTCGGCCGCGAGTTCGAGACGTCGCGCGACTTCGTACCCAACGTTCTGGGCCAGTCGCTCGTTGTTACCAGTGAGAGCCGAGAAGTAGGAGAGGAACAACCCGATGCCAGGCAACCCGCCGTACAGGTCGAGCCCGGCCGCCGCGCACCGACGCGTCGTCCCGTCCACGGGCTCGGTGGTCACCCACCCGATCCGCCCACCCCCGTCCCGAACCGCACCGCGCTCCAGCTCCGCAACGACCGAGGCCGCCACCCGAACCCCCGCGCCCATGTCCACGGCGAATCCCGTGGACAAACCCCCCACCGATCCGAAAGCCACCGAACCCGGCAACGAACTCGGTCTCGGGCTCGAGGTCGGAATCAGGCTCGGAGTCGACGTCGACGTCGGGCTCGGGCTCGGAGTCGAGGTCGACCTCGGGGTCGAAATCGAGGTCGACGTCGGGGTCGAGGTCGGGGTCGAGGTCGACGTCGGGGTCGAGGTCAAGGCCGAGGTCGACGTCGGAATCGGGCCCGGAGTCAACGTCGACGTCGAGGCCGAGTTCGGAGTCGACCTCGAAGCCGGGATCGGGATCGGGGTCGAGGTCGACGTCGAGGCCGGGTTCGGAATCGAGGCCGGGGTCGGGATCGGGGTCGAGGTCGGGATCGTGCCGAGGGCGGTGTCGATGACGCTGGCCTGGAAGAGAAGGTCGTCCTCGTCCAGGCCGTCGAGCCGGTCGGTGATCTCAGCGAGCGGCGTGCTCGGGAGGACGTCCCGGAGCATCGTGCCGTCCTCGAGCCAGAGGTGGCGATGCCCCGGCCGGAGCTCGAACACGGGAACCTCGCCGCGCCAGAGCGCGTCCCGCTCAACGCCGATCAGCCGCGCGCGCTCCAGAACACCGGGCCAGCCCGCGTCCAGCCGGGCGAGCCCGCGGGCCCGCTCATCCGCATGGCGCATGGCCTCCGGACGCCAACTCTCCAGCAGCAACCGCATGTAGAGGAAGGTCGAAAGTTGAACGAGCCGAATCGCTACATCGGCGCACCCCGCGAGCGGGCCGTCCTGCCCGTCCCTGCCGGTCAGCAGCGACGAGCCCGCCTCCGCGAGTTGCCGGTAGGCGAAGCGATGCCCGTCGTGCAGCGCGTCCCGGTACGGACGCGGGTCGAGCGGGGCGCCGTCCTCGTCGCGGGCCCGCCCGGGAGACGCGGGCACGGTCCGGTAGCCGCGCCCGATCCGCATCCGGTCGGTGCCGGGGTCGTCGACCCGCGGAACGGGGATCAGCGTCCGCCGCTCGGCGGGCCCGAACGGACTGATGTCCACGCCGAACGGAAGCTCGGTGAACACGTCCGGCATGACAAGCGGCCCCGGCAGCAGCCCGGTCCGCAGCACGGACGTGGCAAGCCGGTCCGCCGCCGGGTCACCCAGCCTCGCGCGCCGGACGAGCGGCTGCGTGAGCTCGGTGTGGAACAGCGCCTCCAGGTCGATGACGACCGGGTCCGCGCCGTCCGAGATGACGTTCTCCGCGTGCAGGTCGAAGCCGCCGACCGCGTGCATGAGCGCGAGCAGCGCCCCCGTGCGCCACAGCAACGCGGGTGCGTCCCCCGCACCGGTGGGCGCGGCCTGGACGAACTCGCACCAGCCGTGGTCCCCCCGGTCGAGCACCCTCAGCCGCCGCAGCGGAAACTTCGGCCCGCGCTCGTTGAACCAGCCAAGGAGCCGGTCGAAGACGAGGTCGATGCCCAGCCCGCGCGGCTTGTACACCACGGTCGCGTCGGCGAACCGCACCAACGCCACCGTCCGTCCACCCCGGTGCGTCTCCGCCGACCCGAACATCACCTGCAGGAGGTCACCCAGTTCAGGACCGAACGCCTCACGAAGCGCGGGCAGATCGGCCACCAGATCCCGCGCGAACGCACGCCGGGCCCTCACCCACCCGTCCAGCACATCCACGACCTGCCGGGCGAGCACCGGATACCGCGCCCAGACCGCGAGCCCCCGCCCGGGCTCGCCCAACGAGCGCACGAACCCGCGATACCCGTCCTCCCCCGCCCCACCAGCGCCCTCACCGTCCGCATCAGCCCCAGCCCGACACTCATCAGGCCCGGCCCGCTCGGCGGAAACAGCAGCAGGCTCAGCCGGCGAACCGAGCGGCTCGAGGCCGCCGGTGACGAACGTGTCGGATGCGGGCGCGGTCGACGAGGTGTCGGCGACGGCGCGGAGCTCCTCGGCGAGAGACGGCTCGACGGCCATGGTGAGCCAACCGAGCGGCAGGTCGGCGGTCAGCGTCTCCACGAGTTCGGTGGGCAGGTCGGCGGCGAGGTCTCGGCGCGCCGCGGCCAGCAGCGGGCGAGCCACTTCGAGAAACCCCAGGTCAGCGGGCAACCCACTCATAGGCGCAGGATCCTCGTGCGCCGTGCGGAACCTACGGTGCCAGTCGGGCTCCACCGCGTCGTCCTCGCCGGGGCGCAGCGCGTCCCGCCAAGAAATCCCCCGCCCCGTCGCGCCTGCGGCCGCACCGCCGCCACCCCCGCTCGCGCTCCCCCTGCCCGCTCCTGCGGGCGAGGGCATGGCTGGGGACTGGGAGGGGGTGGTACTCCGGCCGGGGATGTCCGCGGGTTCCGCTCGGGGGGAAGTGGGACGAAGCGGGCAGGCGGGCGCCTGATAGCAAGCGAGGCGGGGGCCCGTGCCCACGAGGGGGTCAAGCACCGGGTCCGCGTAGCGGGCCAGGCGGGGATCCGTGCCCGCGAGGGAGTCGAGCACCGGGTTCGGGCGGCGCGCTGTGCGGGGGCCCGTGCCCGCGAAGGTGTCCAGCACCGGGCCCGCTTGGCGGGTGGCGTCCGTGTCCAAGGGCGGAGGCGTGGGCCGAGGCCCACCCGTGCCCGGTAGCGAAGGAGCGGGCCCCCGCTCGGACGTACCCGCGTCGGACGTACCCGGGTCGGACGTACCCGGGTCGGACGTACCCGCCTCGGACGCGCCCGGGACGGACGTGGCCAGGTCGGACGTCGCCGGGTCGGACGTACCCGCCTCGGACGCGCCCGGGACGGACGTGGCCAGGTCGGACGTCGCCGGGTCGGACGCGCCCGCCTCGGGCGTACCCGCCTCGGACGCGCCCGGGACGGACGTGGCCGCGACGGACGTGGCCGCGTCAGACGTGGCCGCGTCAGACGTGGCCGGGACAGAGGTGGCTGGGACGGCGGGGCCCGGGTCGGACGTGGACGGAGGGGGAGGCGCTCGGTGGGGGCCGGGCCTGTCTGGAGGCGGGGGTGTGGGGGAGGCGATGGAGTTGCGGGCCGCGGAAGTGATGTGCTGGTCCCGCGGTGAATGGTGACGTTCCGCGTTCACTTCGTCGTTGAATTGCGGCACGTCATCACCTCGAAGCTTCCGAGACCAATCCGCCGGGCCCGTTCTATCACGGTGAATATTTCTCCAACAAGATCGGGCCGTCCCCTTTTCATTTCCGCTCTGATTGCTTAGTCTCCGAACTGGCGCAGACAAGATCGAATGCGTCGCAACGGCCGGGCCGCGATCCGGAACGGCCGGCAACGGCTTCACACGATGGGAGTTCGTCGTGCTGGACTACCTCATCGACGATCCGGCCCTCCGCAGCCGCACTGTGGGCGAGGAGTTCGCGCTCGCCGTGGCCCGTGCGGGCAGCGGGGACGCGGTCGTGCGGGTGCGGACGCCCTTGACCACGCTGTTCCCGCTCGCCTCCACCCGCCCGCGGCCGACCGTCCGAGAGCAGACCAAGGGCGGCACCGTCGCCGACCAGGCCCTTCACTACGTGCGCGAACTCCGCGACGACGGGGCAGGGGAACGGTCCGAAACCGCCTACACCGCCACACCCGAGGCCGTGTTCCGGCCATCGGTCGCGAAGGCCGAGCTGACCGAACTGTCCGTGCGCGTGCCCGTCCCGGCCGACCTGTGCGCCGACCCCGCGCTCCTGGCGCGGTTCGTCGAGCACCGGGTCGTGGTCCGGCTGTGCACGGTCGAGAACGAGGTGCTACTGCGCGGCTCCGCGGACGGCGCGATCCCCGGGCTCCTCTCGGCGCCGGGGGTGCGGCGGCGCTCGGCCGAGTCGAAACCCCTGCTAGACGCACTGATGGACGGCTGCGCCGATGTCGAGGAGATGGGCGGCTCGTGCGACGGGCTGGTCATGCACCCGGCGAACTACTGGCGGCTGGTCGGGTCCGGCGCGCTCACCGCGCTGGACGCGGCGGGCCTGCGCATCACCCGAACCCGCATGATCGAGCGCGACCTGGTCCTGCTCGGCGACTTCCGCGCCGGGATCACCCTGCTGGACGGCGACGAGTCCACGCTCGCGCTGCGCCGCTCCAGCGGGCCCGACAGCGCCGCGATCGTCGCGACGATGCGCCTCGGCCTGGCACTGCACCTGCCCCAGCACTTCCTACTGCTCAGTCTCTGACACCTCTCGGCCTCTCCTCCGCTCCCCGACCGTCTCGCTCCCCGACCCGCTCCCCGCCTCGACCCCGGCCCGACCGCTTCCCGGCCTGCCCTTGCCACGCCCCTTGCCAGCTCCCTTCCCACTCCTCCCGGAGATCGCCGGGACCACCCATGAGGAATTGGAGGTGATCGACGTGCGCACCCCTCCGTGGTAACCCATCCGGGATGTTTCTTTCGGCGATGTGCCGCGTGTCGCCGAAACAATTCGACATCCCCGGAAAACCAATCATCCGAATATCGCGGCATGGTCTTCAGGAAAGGAGGGGCCGCCATGCGCACGCCTCCGTGGTAAAGAATCGGGCCGGCGTCGACCGGGCCGCCGCGGGCTAGGGTTCGCCCCACGTCCGGACGGACGCCCCGGTCAAGGCACGCCGTCAGCGGCGCGGCCGCCTCCTTGGGCCGCGTCCCGGCGCCCGCCATCCCACTCGGGGTGGCGGGCGCCACGCATGCCGCCCGCGGCCGCGCCGACGAGCGCGGTGAGCAGGAGGGACATTGCCATCCCCGCCCACACTGCCCGGAATCCGGCGTCGGACGAGCCGTGCAGGAGCGCGGTGAGTCCACCGACGCCGATCGCGGCGCCCGCCGACCGCGCGAGCATGATGAGCGCGCTGCCGTTGCCGGACCGTCCCGCCGGGAGGTCCGCCATGGCCACCGTCTGCAAGGCGATCGTCAACACGGCCGTCCCGGCGGTGCCGACGATCAGCGCCGGCAGCAGGACCAGCGCGTACGCCCCGTCCGCCCCGATGATCGCGGGCCAGGACCAGCCCGCCGTGCCCACGAGCCCGCCGGCGACGAGGATCGCGGTCGTCCCCGCGCGCCGCAGCAGCCGCCCGCTCAGCCAGGACGACACGGCCGACGCCAGCGGCGCCGGGGTCAGCGCGAGCCCGACGTCCAGCGTCGAGTAGTGCCAGCGCATGGTGAGGGCCATCGCCGCGGCCGGCGGAACCGCGAACGACACCACACTCGCCAGCACCATCCCACCGTTCCCGAGCGCGGCGGACCGGACCCTGAGCAGCGTGAAGTCCGCCGCCGGACGCGGATGGCGCAGCGACGCGAGCACGCCGAGCACCGTGACCAGCGTCCCGGCCGAGGCGGACCCGAGCACCCGTCCGGACGTCCAGCCCCAGTCGGGCCCGCGGACGAGGCCGAGCACGATCCCGGAGACGCCGACCGCGAGCAGCGCCGCGCCCAGCAGGTCGGGCAGGCCGCGCGTCCCGTCCGCCCGCCGGACGGCCGGGACCCCGTACGCGCCGCAGCCGAGGGCCAGCAGACCGAGCGGCAGGTTGACGAGAAAGATCCAGCGCCATCCGCCGACCGCGAGCAACGCCGAGCCGAGCGCCGGACCGGCCGCGGCCGCGACGCCGGACACCGCGCCGAACAGCGCGAACGCCTGCGCGCGGCGCCCGGGGAACGCGTCCACTCCGATCGACATCGCGAGCGCCACGACCGCCCCGCCGCCGCCGGCCTGGAGCAGCCGCGCCGCGACCAGCGTCGCCGGCCCGGACGCGAACGCGCACGCCAGCGACCCGGCCGTGAACACCACGAGCCCCGCCAGGTACATCCGGCGCGGCCCGTACCGGTCCGCCAGCCCGCCCGCCGGAAGCAGCACCGCGGCGAACACGACCGTGTACCCGGTGATCGTCCAGGACAGCCCCGCGAAAGTACTGCCCCGGAAGTCGCGCAGCAGCTTCGGTATCGCGACGCTGACGACGTTGTAGTCCACGACCGCCATCACCTGCGCGACGATCACCGACGTCAGCGCGAGCACCCGTCGCCCCCCGCGACTCGACGGAAGCCCGCCCTCCGCCGAAGCGGACGCCCCGCCCCCTAACGAGATCGCACCACCCACCGACGACGTCACGCCAGACGTCGATGACGTCGCACCATCCGACAGCGGCCCACCGTCCGGCGGCGTCTCGCCGCCCGATGGCGGCGTCTCGCTGGATGACGGCGGCGTCACACCGTCCGTCAACGGCGTCGGGCCGCCCGACGGCGGCGGCGGGTTGGGCGTTGGCGGGCCGGACGGCGGCGGGCCAGGCGGCGAGTCGGACGGCGTTGGGCCGTCCGACGGCGGCGGGCGGCTAGATGGCGGTGGGTTGGGCGGGGGTGGGGCGGGTGCTGGGGAGCGGAGGTGGGTGAGGAGTCTTCGGGCGCCTGTGGAGCCGCGGCGGACGGTCACGAGGTGGGGTCGGCCGCGGCCCGGCGGGCGAGGTCCTCCTCGATGTCGCGTTTGCGGATCTTTCCGGTCGGGGTCTTCGGGAGCTCTCCGACCAGTTCCAGCCGGTCGGGCGCGAAGTCGCGGGTGAGGCCGGCGGCGCGGGCCGTCTCGCGCAGGGCGTCCAGTGTCGGCGGCTCGCCGCGCGGGACGACGACGGCGACGACGCGTTCGCCGAGCACCGGGTCCGGTTCGCCGACGACCGCGATCTCGGCGACGTTCGGGTGCTCGCGCAGGGCGCCCTCGACGGCGACGCCGGGGACGTGGACGCCGCCCCGGTTGACCATGTCCTTCACCCGTCCGACGATCTTGATGCCGCCGCGCCCGTCCGGCCGGGCGAGGTCGCCGGTCGCGAACCAGCCGTCGTGGAGGAACCCCGCGAACAGCTCCTCGTCGTCCTGGTAGCCGAGGCACATGTTGGCGCCGCGGACCTCCAGCCGTCCGGGCTCGCCGTCCGGTACGGGGGCGCCGTCATCCCCGACGAGGCGCACCTCCATCCAGTCGACGGGCCGTCCGTCGCTGTGCACGGCGATGTCCGCGGGGTCGCCTGGACGGCCGATCGTGACGCCGCCGTTCTCGGTCATCCCCCACAGCGGCAGCAGCGGCAGGCCGAACACCTCGTGGACGCGCCGCGCCATCGCGGGCGGGATCGGCAGCGACCCCGACACCAGATACCGCAGCCGCACGTCACGCGGCCGCGCGTCCTGCTCCTCGATGAAGTCGCCGAGGATGGACGGGGTGATGTAGCCGACCGTGATCCCGTACTCGCGGGAGAGTTCGAGCAGGTCGGCGGCGTCGAACGCGTCCGCCCACACGGCCGTCGCGCCCGCGAGCAGCGGCGCGAGCATCCCGTAGAGCCAGCCGCCCTGCCCGCCGACGATGCACGGCGTGGTCAGGACGTCCTCGCCGGTGAGCCCGAGCGGGTCAACATAGCCGCGCGCCATCGCGTAGAGCGTGTTGAACGAGTGCCGGACGCCCTTGGGCCTCCCGGTCGTGCCCGAGGTGTACATGATCTGGAACAGGTCGTCCGGCCCGGGCGCCTCGAGGTCGAGTCCCGCGAGGCCGGTGGACGGTGCGAGCAGGGCGTCCTCGAAGCGCAACGCGCCCTCCGGGACCTTCTCCCCGACGACCACCAGATGCCGCAGATCGGGCAGCCGGTCACGCATTCCGGTGACGGCGGCGGCGGGTTCGAGCCCGCGGACCTCGTCGATCACCACCGCGACCCGCGCGCCGCTGCGCCGCAGGATCCACTCGGTGTCGGACACCCCGGTCGCGATGAAGTACGGCACGACCACCGCGCCGAGGCGTCCGCAGCCGAGGGCGAGGACGGTCACCTGCCACTGGTTGACCAGCTGCATCGCGACCCGGTCGCCGCGCCGGACACCGAGTTCGCGCAGTCCGGCGGCGCAGCGGTCGACGGCGTCCTTCAGCTCCGCGTAGGTGAGGAGCCGGTCGGGCCCGCGCGCGGTCTCCCAGGTGTGCCCGACGACGGCGAGCCGGTCGGGCGCCTCGCGGGCCCACCGGTCCAGGTCGTCCAGGAACGTCCCGTCCCGCCACCAGCCGCGCTCGTGGTAGCGGCGCCGCTCCGGATTGATCACTTCAGGTTCGCCGGTCATCGTCGACCCCTCCCTCGGTGTCCTCCAGCAGGGCAACACGGACGCATCCCCACGGACAACGGCCGATCATGACAAAAAGATGATCTTGCTCCGTGCAAATTCGTTCGCGTGCGCCGCCACCCCCGGCGTACTCTCCGCCCTCGTGCTGATCAACGACGTGCAGGCGTTCCTGCGGAGCATCCCGGACGACCGCCGACTCCGGATCGGGCCGTTCACCGCCAAGATCGATCCGGACGACCCCGACTGGCCGTTCAACTTCGCCGTCCCCGACGACGACGCCGACCCGACCGAGGACGAGGTCAAGGCCCTGGTCACGGCCTTCCGGGAACGGTCCCGCGTCCCCCGCCTGGAGTACATCCCGCGCGCCGCGCCCAAGGTCGAGGCCACGCTGCTGGCCGCCGGGTTCACCCCCGAGGGCCGTTTCCCGCTGCTGGTCCGCCCGCCGTCCGAGGTCGTGGACGCGCCGGTCGACCCGGGCGTCCGGACCGAACTCGTCCCCGCGTCCGCGACGGACGACCTGTGGGCCGTCGCCCGCGTCACCAACGCCGCCTTCGACGCGCCCCCGCCCGCCGAACACGACATCGCCCGCATGCTCCGCATCCTCTCCGGAAACGGCCTGGTCGCCGCCGCCCGCGACGCTGCGACGGGCGAGATCGTCGGAGCCGGCCTGCTCCTAGCCCCGAAGTCAGGCGTCGCCGAGGTCGCGGGCATCGCCACCGCTCCGTCCCACCGCCGCCGTGGTGTCGGAGGCGCCATCACCGCGCTCCTCACCCGCGCGGGCGCGCGAGCCGGACTCACCACCCTCTTCCTCACCCCCGCCAACGACCAGGCGGCCAACGTCTACGCCCGGGTCGGCTACCAGAAGCAGGGCGAGGCCCTCTTCATCTCCCTCCGCCCCTGACCCCCTCCACGCGCGCGCATGAGGGGACGCGAACGTTTGTTTCGAACCCTCAAGGACCCCCTGCACGCACGCGCGCATGAGGCGCCCCAGGCGGTCCGTACCCATCCGCGCGGATCGATCCGCGCACGCGCGCGCATGAGCAGGCCCTCCTCGGCGCACCGCGCCGCCGGTCGATCTGCGCACGCGCGCATGAACCCGGCGGCGGTCCTCGCCGCTGCCAAGGTGCTGGTCGATCCGTGCACGCGCGCGCATGGGGCGCCCCCCCCGTTGGTCCGCCTCATGCGCGCCGCTGATGGTCACGAGCCCGCCGGGCCCTCGACCCCCATGTGCACGCGTGTGTGCGAAGGCGTGTCGATCTGGTCGAGCACGGCGATGGCGAAGTCGGGCAGCGAGATGCGGCTGGTCGGGGAGCCGGGCGCCTCGTGGTACTCCCCCGTCCGTCCGGCCTCGTGGTCGAAGTCGCCGGACGGGCTCAGGATCAGCCAGTCCAGGCCGTCCCCGCCCTTGCGCAGGACGTCCACGCCCGCGAGGTGTCCCTCGCAGAACGGCCGGAACTGCGCCGGGAAGTCGGGCAGGTCCATCCAGGTCGGACCGCTGGCCGCTTCCAGGTACGACCCCAGGCCGACCGCGATGACACGCGGAGCCTTGGACGCGAGCAGCGCCCGGTTGGCCGCCGGGAAGTGCTCGCCCGGATCGGCGCTCAGGTCGGCGGCGGCGTTGACCACCGCGTGCTTCCCTTGGGTGAGGCGCGCGACGGCGTCCGCATCGGTGATGTCGCCCGCCACGAAGGAGACGGCACCGGCGGTGTTGGAGTTATCCACAGTCTGGGTCTGGACTTTCGCGTCCGTCCCGGCGTCGGCCACGCTGGTGTGAGCGGACGGGTCGCGGACGACGGCGGTGACGCGGTGGCCACGGGCGAGGGCCTCGCGGACGACCGCGCGTCCGACTCGTCCACCGGCCCCGAAAACGATGATCTCGGTCATGAGAGGACGGTAACCAGGAGGGAGGTATCCACTTGGATACTGTGATCGCATGCACGACCACCTCAAGGCGGACATGTTCGACGAGCTCTGCCCGAACCCCCTGACCCCCATCCGCGTGGGCGACAAGTGGGCGGGCATGATCATCCGCTGCCTCGAGGACGGCCCCCGCCGCTTCTCCGAGCTGCGCGTCCCCCTCCGCGACATCACCCCGAAGTCGCTCACGCACTCCCTGCGCACCCTCGAGCAGGGCGGTCTCATCTCCCGCCACGAGCAGAACCGCTCCGTCGAGTACGCCCTCACCCCCCTGGGCCGCAGCATGCTCGAACCCATGAACGCCGCCTGCGCCTGGGCCGAAGAACACTGGGACGAGCTGGTGGACGCCAACGAAGCCACCTTCCAGGCGTCCCGCCACCCTGCCTGACCCGCACACCACCCGCCAGGCGTCCCCCATGCGAGACGCCCAACAAAGCGTGCGCGAACACGACCACCAAGCCCAAGCACACGCCCTGGTAACGCCACAACACCCACCTGGCGCCCTCCTCATGTGAGGCGCTCATCAGCGCTCACGGCCCCTTCACGCCCATCACTTCCAGCCACCGCGTGTACGTGAGTGCAATCACCACCAGGCGCGAACACATGCCCCGGTGAGACCGTCTGCTCCCGGTTCAGCCGGACTCGCGGCAACCCACAGCGCGTGCGCAAGTGCGGTCACCGCCGGACGCGAATGCGGTCACCAGTGGACGTGAGTGCACGCGGTGGGCTGTTGGTCATCGGCTGCGTGTGGGTGCGGCCGTGAGGTGAGCGCGCATGGTGTGCGCGTGCATGGCGGGGAGGGGTTCAGGGGGTTGGTGGGTGGTTCTGGGAAGGGTGTTCGGAGCCCCAGTTCCAGAGGGCTTGGAGGACGGGGCCGAGGGCGCGGCCCTGGTCGGTGAGGGCGTAGCGCGTGGTCGGGGGCCAGGCGGCCGTGCGGTGGCGGGTGAGGACGCCGGTGTCGGCGAGGTGCGCGAGGCGGTCGGAAAGGACCTTGTCCGACAGCGCGGGGAGGGCTTGGCGGAGCTCGCTGTAGGTGCGGTCTCCGCGCAGGAGTTCGCGGATCACCAGGGTCGTCCAGCGTCCGCGCAGGGCGTCGAGGGTGATCTCGACCGGGCAGGCCGGCGTCGGTTCGGTGACGTGCGCGTGCGGGTGGTCCGGCAGGCCCGGACGATCCGACAGGTCCGGCAGGTCCGGCAGGTCCGGCAGGTCCGGCAGGTTCGGTAGACCCGGAGGATCCAGCAGGTCCAGGCGATCCCGCAGGCCCGGGCGGGCCGGGTGACGAACCGTTTGGTGAGCCACGAGAGCGCCTCCTAGCGTCCGTTCCATGCAGTCTCCCAGGCAGAAGGTGGTGCATGAGATGCGGAGTCTCGCCGAGCGTCCCGAGGACGTGCCGCTGGTGTTCGCCGAGCGGTTCAACAGCGGTGACCTGGACGCGCTGGCGGAGGTGTACGAGGACGGCGCGGTGTTCGTCCCCGAACCGGGCACCCCGCTGACCGGAGAACAGGCGCTGGCGGCGAACGCCCGGTTCGTCGGCCTCGGCCTTCCGATCAGCGTCCGGCCGCGGCATGTCTACGCGACGGGCGATCTCGCCCTGCTCGTCGTGGACTGGGCCATCGACGGCACCGGCCCCGACGGCGAAGCGACCCATATCGAGGGCACCGCCACCGACGTCGCGCGCCGAGGAGCCGACGGCCGATGGCGCTACATCATCGACAACCCCTTCGGCACGGCCGCCGGAGCGGGTGCCGCTCCAAATAACGAGTAGGTCCGTGTCCGTGCGGTGGCACCGGGGGTTCACGCCTCCGGTGATCCGTCCCGACCCCGGTGCGGATCACCAGGTGGCGGCGTTCTTGAAGGTCGTGGGGGTGGGGGTGTAGCCCAGGGCCCTCTGAGCTGCGGTGATGTCGTAGGTGCGGTCCTGGGCCAGGTGGCTGATGGCGTAGCGGGTCAGGCGGGGTGGGCGCGGGCTGTGGGCCAGGAGGAAGGCGGCTTCGGCGAGGGTGGCCAGGGCCTTGGCCGGACGGTGCGGAAGGTAGACCGGGCGGGCTCGGACGCCTCGTTCGGCGAGGAGGGAGCGGAGCGCGGTGTCGAGGAGGACGGGGGCGGCGTCGGTGATGTTGTAGACGCCGGGTGGGCCGGTCAGGGCCTGGCGGCAGGCGTGGACGAGGTTGCCGATCGAGGTGAGGCTGATGCGCTGGCGGCCGGTGCCGACGGCGGGGAGGACGGGCCCCCGGACGGCGGACAGGACACGGGGCAGGAGGGTCGTGTCGCCAGGGCCGTAGACCGCGTGCGGACGCAGGATGACGGCGTCGGGATGCCGTTGGACGACCCGTTCGGCGGCGGCCTTGGACGCCCCGTAGGCGTTGAGGTGGCGGACGGCCGGGCCGTCGGACTCGGGAGTCAGGACGTGCGGGACGTGCGGGTCGTAGACGCTGGCCGTGCTGACGTGGACGAAGCGGGCGTCCGGCCAGGTGGCGAGGGCGTGGCGGGTACCCAGGAGGTTGACGGCGAAGAGGTCGGCGGCGGGTCCCCAGTCGGTGACACTGCCCGCGCAGTGGATCACGGCGTCGACCGGGGGCGGGGTGCGGAGGGGGCCGTGGGTGAGGTCCCAGAAGCGGTATCCGGGGCGGCGTCCGAAGGCGAGGACGTCGTGCTCGTCGGCGAGGGCGCGGGCGACGGCCCCGCCGACGAAGCCGGACGCCCCGGTGACGGCGATCCTCATCGGACGGCCTCCCGCAGCAGGTCGCGGTCGAGTTTGCGGGTCCGGCCGGAGCGCGGCAGGGACGGCAGGACGACGATCCGGTCGGGCAGGGCGTCGTGGTCGATGAGCTGCGGGAGGCGGCGGCGCAGGACGTCGGGGGTGGCCGTCCCGGTGACGGCCAGGACGACCTGCTCGTCGCCGGTCTCGGGGTCGGGGACGCCGACGATGGCGGCCTCGTCCACGCCGTCCAGGGTGGTGATCGCGGGTTCGTAGAGTCCCGGGTACAAGTTGAACTTGCCGCGGATGAGCATGTCCTTCTTGCGCCCGATGAGTACCAGCCGGTCACTTTCCATGCGGACGAGGTCGCCGGTGGGGAGTTCGGTGAGCGGGGCCTCGCCAAGGTATCCCCGGCACAGATTCGGGCCGGACAGCCGGAGTTCGCCGTCCGACGCTACGCGCGTGCGCACGAGCGGGGTGCCGAGGAGGTCGCCGCCGCCGGTGTGGGCGAGCTTCTCCTGGGCGGACGCGATGGCGACGGGCAGGATCTCGGTCATCGCATAGACGGAGAGCACCTCGGCGTGCGGTGCGGCCTCGATCGCGCGTCTCAGCACACCGGCCGGGGCGGGCGCGGCCCCCAGCAGGACGTACCGCAGCGTTTCGGGCAGCGACGGCTCGACGTCCAGAATCTCGGCCAGGTGCACCGGAACACAGAACGTGTGCGTCGCACCGCGTTCGCGGAGCTGCAGCGCGAACCGCCTCGGGGACGCGAACAGCGGCGGCATGGACCAGCGCGCGCCCGACACCAGCGTCGGAAGCCCCAGCATCAGCTGGTCCGTATGCACGACATCGCCCGGCCCCAGCGGCATCCGCTCCCGGAACAGGTCGAGCGCGGCGGCGAGCGACGCCTGCGTGTGGACGACCGCGCGCGGCTTCTCCGTGGTTCCGGACGTGAAGATGATGGCCGCGGGCGCGTCCGGATCCAGGTCGAAATCAGCGCCAATCGGGGCAGTGAGCAGAGTGTCCAAGCTGAGGGAGTCCCGGGGGACCCCGGGGAGGCGACGCCCAGTGTGGATATGACGGAGCGGGAGGTCCGCGAGATGGGGAAGGAGGAGGCCGCGACGGCGGGCCAGGGCCCGGACAAATCGGAGACGGCTCGCCGCGTACAGCACGGATTCGGCCGCCGACCAGCGCGGGGACGCGAGGCGGAGGCGGGCGGCGAACATCTCCGGGCCCGCGCCCGGGTCGGCGAACACGACCACTCCCCCGGCTGCGACGACGCCGAGCGCCAGCACGAGGCTGTCCGGCGACGGACGCACCGAGAAGAGAACACCGTCCCCGGCCTGCATCCCGTGCGCCCGCAACCCGCTGCGGACGGCCAGGACCCGGCGGCGCAGCTCGCCGTAGGTCAGTTCCGTCCCGTCCCCCGCGACGAGCGCGACGGCGGACGGGGTGCGCGCCGCCTGGTCCAGAAGGCGTCGGATCAGCGTCATCGGGAGCTCTCCTCCCCTCCGCGCCGGACGCGGAGGTGGTGGTAGGTCGGAATCAGCACGCCCCGGGAAGCGCTCCGGTGCGTGATCGTCAGTGGGCCGGCGGCGAGCAGCGTCCGCATGACGGCGCGGATCTCGGCCATGGCGAGCGGGTAGCCGAGGCAGAAGTGCGGCCCGGCCCCGAACCACAGTCTCCGCAGCTCAGGAGGCATGGGCCGGGACGGGTCGAACGGCCCGTACGCGCGGCAGCAGTTGTGCGTCGCGATGAGGACGCGGTCGCCGGGCCACACCTGCACATCCGCGATGCGGGCCTCGGCGTGCACGCTGCGCAGCATCACCGGCGTCGGCGTGGTCACCCGCATCGCCTCGGCGATCGCCCGATCCAGGAAGTCGGTCCCCCGCGTCAGCGAGTCGGTCGCCTCGTCCAGGGTGCCGGTGTCGTGCAGGAGGGCCAGCAGGCGCGGGACGAGGGTGGCGACGGTTTCGGTCCCGGTAAGGAAGAAGGCCCCGGCCGCGCCGCGCGCTTCTCCCTCGGTGAGGCCGAGGTTGCGCATGCGTCCCATCACCGTGGACGGGTCCCCGTCGGCGTACGACCTGGCGGCGATGTCGCCGAGGGGATCGAGGACGGCTCGTGCGCGCGCGATCTGGGACGGTGAAAGGCGGCGGGTCCGGAGGGACACCATCGACACGATCTGCTCGCCCGCTTCGAAGAGGGCGCGGTAGTCGTGCTCGGACGCCGTCTCCAGGCCGATGACCCGGCTGATCACCGCGCCCGCCATCACGCGCATCATGGCGACGACGTCGATCGGCTCGCCGTACGCCAGACGTCCCGAGACGTCCCGCAGCGGGGCGGCCAGGACGTCGTCCACCAGGGCTTCGGTGTAGCCGGGCGCGAAGAGGTCGGTGAGGCGGCGGCGCAGCACCCGGTGCGCGTCGCCCTCCATGTTGAGCAGCACGGACGGCCCGAGCACCGGGGTCCACAGCTCGCCCGGCGAGCCCGGTCCGTCCTTGCGGAACGTCGAACCGTCCATCAGGACGGAACGGGCGTGGGACGCGTCGTTCACCACGACCCCGACGCCCGGCACGCGCACCACCGGCCCGAGCCGCGCCAGCCCGCGCAGCAGCGGGTACGCCACCGGATGCGCCGCCAGGTACAGCCGCGCCTCCCAGTCCAGAGTCCCCGAGATTCCCATGTCGTCCCCTTCAGCGGATGTCGACGACCGGCGGCCGGTAGCGGTGGTCGGCGTACCAGCCGAGGGTGCGGAGCAGGCCGAAGGCGCGGAGGCGGCGGACGGAGCCGTAGACGACGACGTCCGGGCGCAGGCCGTAGCGGTCGGTCAGGTAGCGGACGCGGTTGACCAGGGCGCGGTCCTCGTGGACCTCCTCGATGCGGGTGCGCGGGAAGCCGCCGGAGCGCAGGTACAGGTCGGCGGTGATCGCGACGTTGCAGCCCGGCATCATCACGTACGGGCCGAGGAACAGCGGGTCCTGGTTGCCGGGGCGGAAGCGCCCGAACAGGGCGGCGACGGAGATCACGGACGGCAGCAGCCGCCGTTCCCAGAACCTCAGCGGGAACTCGTCGGTGCGCGGACGCAGCGGTCCGCTGACCATGTCGAGCCCGTCGTCGAAGGCGCGCCGCACGGCCGCGACCCATCCGCGTCCGGGCAGGCAGTCGGCGTCGGTGCGGGCGACGTGCGTGGCCCCGGCGGAGATCGCGTGCCGGACGCCGGTGTCGGCGGCCGCGCCGGTGCCCTTCACCGACTCGTGGACGATCCGGATCTCGGGCTCGGGGTGCTCGGCGGCGAAGGCGCGGACGACGTCGGCCGTCCGGTCGGTGCTCGCGTTGTCCACGACGACCACGGTGAACCCGGGGTCGGTCTGCTCGGCGAGCCGGCGGAGCGTCGCGCCGATCGAGCGCTCCTCGTTGTAGGCGGGGACGACGACCCAGAGGTCCATCACAGCTCCATGAAGGTCACGCCGAGGCTGACGCCGCCCGCCAGCCCGATCATCGCCACCCGGTCGCCGGGACCGCAGCGGCCGTCCGCGAGGGCGGCGGCGAGCTGCGCGGGGAGCGTCGCCGACGCCATGTTCCCGTGCTCCGGCAGCGTCAGGACGAGCCGGTCCGCCGGGATCCCGAGCAAGGACCGCAGCACCTCCAGATAGGGAAGTGTCACCTGGTGGACGGCCACGACGGCGAAGTCGTCCCAGGTCAGGCCGTTCTTCTCCAGCGCGGTCAGGAAGATCTCAGGCCCGGCGGCGAGGAACGCCTCCTTGAGCCTGCGCCCGTCCCCGCTGAAGTACGTCGCGTCCGGGTCGCGCGGACGCATCGACCCGCCGCCCGGCAGCGTCCCGATCGACCAGGCCGACGACACGGCGGCGAAGTCGCGGTAGAAGATGCCCCGGCCGTCCGGGTCGGCCTCCACCAGGACGGCCGCGCCCGCGTCCGACAGGGTGTACCCGGCGAACGCGTCGACGAACTGGGCCCGGTCGCGCACCCGCCACCGGACGGCCCGCGACGGCGCCTCGCCCGTGCAGACCAGCACCCGCTCGGCCTGCCCGGTCCGGATCAGCGCGTCCGCCGTCTGCAGCCCGTTGAGGAAGCTGTTGCAGGCGTTCTTGACGTCGAAGACCGGGCAGGACGCGCCGAGCTTGGCGGCGACGATGTGCGCGGTCGCGGGCTCGACGAGGTCCTGCGAGGCGGACCCGAAGACCAGCAGGTCCAGGCCCGCCGGATCGACGCCGAGCCGCCGGACGGCCTCGACCGCCAGGTCCGACGCCTGCTGGTCGGGCCGCATGACGTGCCGGGCGCGGATGCCGGTCATCCGCTCCACGATGGTCGGGTGCGGCCGGTACCCCTCGATCCGCGCCTCCACCTCCGCGCTGGTCAGCACGGTCTCGGGCAGGTAGGCGGCGGCACCGGCGATGCGCGCTCTGATCACGGTCGTCCCCCGGGTCTCGGTTCCTGGTCTCTCCCCACCAGGGTCGTCCGGCGGAAGGTGCTCCCATCAGGGACGTCGTACGTGATGAGGGTGTGCATGACACTCATCCCGGACTGAGTACCTTCGCCCATCCGCCGCCGTACCCCGGCCACGAGGATCAAGACGTGCTGACCAGACCTGAGGCCCGGTTGATGTGGGCCGCCAATCCGTGGTTGTACGCGATGCTCTGCGCCTTCCGGCACACCGGACCCGTGATCCGGGTGCCGCGCGTGGGCTGGGTGGTGACCGATCCCGTCCTGGCCCGGCGGGTGCTCAACGACCACGCCTCCTTCACGATGGGCGGCGAGGGCGGCGTCGGGCACCTGTGGGCGCAGCTGTTCGGGCCGGAGATGGGCCGCTTCTTCGACGGCCCGCACCACGCGGAGCTGCGCACGTCCGTCCGCGACCTGTTCACCGAGGACGCCGCCCATGCCCTGATCGCCCGCACGCAGGGCCCGCACCACGCGCGCCTCGCCGACGCCCTGGCGGACGGCGCGACCGTCGACCTCGCCGACACGGCCCGCGTCCTGGCCGGACGCATGGTCTGTGACCTGCTCGGACTCCCCGCGCAGGACTACCGCCGCCTGTTCGCGCTCGGTGAGCGCCTCGCGTCGCTCGCCCTCGGCACGACGTCGTCCACGGAGCTGCCCGGCGGCGTTCTGTCGGAGGCGCATGCCATCGTGGACGAGCTGACCGCCGCCGTCCCGTCCGCCTACCGCTCGTCCGGGCCGTCCACCCTGCTGGGCCGCTGCCGCATGCTCGGGCTGCCCGAGGACGTGGCGCGCGGCCTGTCGACGCTGCTCGTCGTCGCGGGCACCGAGACCGGCGTGTCCGGGACGCTGCGCACGGTCGCGCTCCTGCACGACGCGAACCAGCAACGCCTCCTCCTGGACGACCCGGACCTGCTCCCCGACGCCGTCCGGGAGGGCCTGCGCGTCGCCACCCCGGCCCCGCTCATCGGCCGCCACGTCGCCCGCGACGTCGACCTCACCCCGCGCAGGAGGATGCGGGCGGGCGACCGCGTCCTGCTGCTCACGCACCTCGCGAACAACGCGGTCGGCCCGTTCGACATCAGGCGCCCCTACGTCCCCGAGACCCGGCAGCTGTGGTTCGGGGCCGGCCGCCACCTGTGCCTCGGAGCCGCCGTCGCCCGCGCCCAGGTGGCGGCGACCCTCCAGGCCCTGCACAGGTCAGGCCGTCCCTACCGGATCATCCAGCGCGCCGAGGCCCGCCGCGCGCTCGTCCCCACGTACGCCCGGCTCATCGTCACGCTCGACGCCGCTTGACCTTGACGCGGCGTCAGGGTTTTCCATGGGGGCATGCGAATCGGAGAACTGGCCGCGCTGGTCGGAGTGAGCACCCGGACCGTCCGGCACTACCACCGGGTCGGGGTGCTCCCCGAACCGGCGCGGCGCGCGAACGGGTACCGGGAGTACGACCTGCGGGACGCGGCGGTGCTGGCCCGCGTCCGGCGGCTGGCCGAGCTCGGGTTGTCGCTGGAGGAGATCCACGACGTCCTCGCGGACGAGGAGGGGCACGACCTGCGGGAGATCCTCGCCGGGCTGGACGCCGACCTGGCCGCGCAGGAGAAGGAGATCGCGACCCGCCGCGTCCGCCTCGCCGGGCTCCTCGCCGACCCGGACCTGGGGCCCGACTCGACCGTGTCGCCCGAGATCGCACGGGTGCTGAACGTCCTTCCGCGGGGCGGCTCGCGGTTCGCCGAGTTCGACCGCGAGATGCTCACGCTCGTGGACGCCGTCGCGGACGACGCGGACCGCGACCGCGTCGCCGCGACGCTGCGTCCGCTGACCGAACCCGGCGCGGCGGAGAAGGCCGAGGCCCTCTACGCCCGCCTGGACGACCTCGCGGGCGCCGACCGGGAGGACCCCCGCGTGGCGGCCCTCGCCCGCGACCTCGCCGAGCACCTCCCGGACGAGGCGTCGGCGATGATGTGCGAGCAGCCGGACGACGTGTCGTGGCTGGACGCCGTCCCCGGCGGACTCGGCCCCGCCCAGGAGCGAGCGCTCAGTCTCATGATCGGGATCGTCCGGGAGGGGAGATGCTGAGGACGGCGCGGCGCTTCCTGCTCTTCACCCTGAAGGGCCTGGTCAGCGTCGGTCTCTGGGTCGCGCGGCGCCACCACGGTGTGCCACGGGGAGCCGTCACCGTTCCCTATTCGGGGGCACAGACTCCGATGGCGAGCGTCCTGCTCTTCACGGCCGTCCTCGAGTTGGCGTGCGTGGAGGTGCTGCTCCGCGCGTTCGGGACTCCCGCGCTGGTCAGGGTGCCGCTGCTGGTGGCCGGGATCTACAGCGTGGTGCTCGTGCTGATGTTGATGGCGGCGTGCGCGACGCGTCCGCACGTCCTGTCGGACGACGCGCTGCGCGTCCGCCACGGCACGTCGCTGGATCTGCGGCTGCCACGTGAACGGATCAGGGCCGTCCGCCGGGTGCGCGACCTCGACGCGGGCCCCCGGATCACAGTGGCGGACGGCGTTCTGACCGTCCCGATGGCGTCGCAGGTCAACGTCGAGATCGAGCTGGACGGGCCGGTGCGGTTCGCCCGGCCGTCCGGGGAGGTCGCGGAGGCGCACACCGTCCGGTTCTACGCGGACGATCCGGGTCAGGTGCCGATGACCTGGCGGCAGCCGCCGTCGAAGGTCGGCGGCTTGGACATGTCGTAGGGATTCTCGACCTGGGAGGTGCCGCCGCCGCCCGGATCGCCCGGGAAGGTCGGACGGATCCAGCCGTCGGCGGACGAGCACGGCGCGGGCGCGGCGCTCCGTCCCATCTGGCTGATCCACACGCGTACGTCGCCGCCCTCGCGCGTCACCGTGAAGACCACCGAGCGCCGCACGACCACGCGTTGCACCACGTCAGAGCGCAAGTGCGGATGGACGGCGTAGACGAAGTTGTGGTCGGTCCGCACGCTCAGCCCGTCCTTGCCGGCCGACCGCGTGACCGTGCCGTGGACCTTCACGGTCGGCGTCACGGCCTCGACCGAGCCCGGGGCGAACGCGTTCATCCAGACCCGCCGCGACGAGAGCCCCTTGGCCTGCTCGGGGTCGAGCGCACGCGCGAGCGGCTTGACGTCGCCGTGGTAGACGGTCGCCGGGTCGAGGTCGGCGGCGACGAGGATCCGCTTCACCCGCGCGTAGGCGGCCTCGACATCCGTCCTGGTCAGACCCGCCATCGCCGTGGCCGCGGGCATGACGAGCCCCGCCTCGCCGTCCTGGTACGCGACGGCCGGGCTGCGCGCGAACGGGTCGGACGGGTCGGACGGCGTGGGCGTCGGGCTCTGCAGCCGGAACGTCACCGAGGACGACCCGGACGAGTCGCCCTGCCCGAGCCACCACATCCCGGTCGCCGCCCCGCCGAGCAGCAGCACCACGCCGCCGACCAGCCCGGACGCCTTCAGGTAGCTCATCGCCTCCCCGCTCGAACGGCGGCGGGACGACCGGCGCGGCAGCCGCGCGCGCAGGCGCGGACGGCGGCGTCCCGCGCGCTGGCGGGCGCGGGCGGACGGTTCGGAGATGGACGCGCCCGCGATGAAGTCGTCGTCGAAGGGCGGCAGTTCGTCCGGCATGAGGCCGATCGTTCCCCACCGGTCCGAACCTCCGCAAGGAGCACCGACGCCACCCGTGGCCCTACCGGACAAAACTAGAACACGTTACAGTCAGAGTCCGAACGTCGTTCCAGTGAGGAGTCGCGGATGGGCACCCCGGTGATCGTGGAGGCGGTTCGGACGCCGCTCGGCAAGCGCAACGGGTGGTTGGCCGGTCTCAAGGCGCAGGCCGTTCTCGCGCACGCGGTCAACGCGCTGCTGACGCGATCCGGGTTGGACGGCGCGGAAGTGGAACAGGTTTTCGCCGGTTGCGTGACCCAGGCGGGCGAGCAGGGCGGGCATGTCGGACGGTACGCCTGGCTCTACGCCGGGCAGCCGTGGCAGGCGGGCGTGACCACGATCGACGCGCAGTGCGGATCGTCGCAGCAGGCCGTCCACCTGGCGGCGGCGCAGGTCGCGGCCGGTGTCGTGGACGTCGCGATCGGCTGCGGCGTGGAGGTCATGAGCCGCTCACCTCTCGGTAGCAACGTGCTGCCCGCCAACCCACGTCCGGACGATTGGTCCATCGACATGCCGCACCAGTTCGAGGCCGCCGAGCGCATCGCGAAGCGGCGCGGCCTCACCCGCGACGACGTGGACGCGTTCGGCGTCCGGTCGCAGCAGCTCGCCGCCAAGGCCTGGGCCGACGGACGGTTCGAACGCGAGATCGCGCCGATCGACGCGCCCGTCCTGGACGGGGAGGGAAACCCCACCGGCGAGACGCGCACCGTCACCCGCGACCAGGGCCTCCGCGAGACCACCCGCGAGGGGCTCGCCAGGCTCAAGCCGGTCATGGGCGAGGACGCGCTGCACACCGCCGGGTCGTCCTCCCAGATCTCCGACGGCGCCGCCGCCGTCCTGGTGATGGACGAGGCGAAGGCCCGCGCCCTCGGCCTGCGCCCCCGCGCGCGCGTCAAGGCGCAGGCCCTCGTCGGCTCCGAGCCGTACTACCACCTGGACGGCCCGGTCCAGTCGACCGAGCGCGTCCTGTCCAGGACCGGGATGTCGATCCGCGACATGGACATCACCGAGATCAACGAGGCGTTCGCGAGCGTCGTCCTCTCCTGGGCGTCCGTCCACGAGCCGGACATGGACACGGTCAACGTCAACGGCGGCGCGATCGCGCTCGGCCACCCTGTCGGCGCGACCGGCGCGCGGCTGATCACCACAGCCCTGCACGAACTCGAACGCCGCGACGCCGGGACCGCGCTCGTCACCATGTGCTGCGGTGGCGCGCTCTCCACGGCCACCGTCCTCGAACGCCTCTGACGTGCGTCCGGAAGGCGCGGGTCCGGAAGGCGCGGGTCCGAAAGCGGAGGACCTGGGCGGCGGCGTCTGGAGCGTCCCGGTCCCCATCCCGGGCAATCCGCTCGCGTACACGCTGGTCTACGCGCTGGAGAGCCCGCGCGGGCCCGTCCTGGTGGACGCGGGCTGGGAGCACGAGGACGCCTGGGACGCCCTGACGGCGGGCCTCGCCGCGTTCGGCATGGACGTCGCGGACGTCCACGGCGTGGTCGTCACGCACCACCACCCCGACCACGCGGGCCTCGCGGGCCGGGTGCGGGAGGCGTCCGGCGCGTGGATCGCGATGCACCGCGCGGACGCCGAGATCGTCCGCGCGTTCCGCGCGATGGTCGACCAGGACGCCGGGCGCACCTGGATCGCCGACTCCCTGCGCCGCGCGGGCGCGTCCGACGGCGACCTCGCGGACCATCCGCGCCGCCGCCACATCGACCCGCCCGCCCAGCCCGACCGCGAGCTGGAGGACCGCGACCTCGTCGACGTCCCCGCCCGCCGCCTCCGCGCGATCTGGACGCCCGGCCACTCCCCCGGCCACCTCTGCCTGCACCTGGAGGACGCCGGCCGCGTCTTCACCGGCGACCACGTCCTGCCCCGGATCACGCCGCACATCGGCCTCTACCCCTACGACCGCACCGACGCCGACCCGCTCGGCGACTTCCTCGCCTCCCTCGCCCGCGTCGGCGACCTCCCCGTGGACGAGGTGCTCCCCGCCCACCAGTTCCGCTTCCACGGCCTGGCCGCCCGGACCCGCGAGATCGCCGCCCATCACGAGTCCCGTCTCACCGAGCTCGCCGCGCTCCTCACCGACGAGCCGCGCACCCTCTGGCACCTCACGTCCGCGCTGTCCTGGCGCGAGCCGTGGCCCGCCATGTCCCTCCAGTCCCGCCAGATGGCCGCCGCCGAGGCCGCCGCGCACCTCCGCGTCCTGGAGCGGCGAGGCCAGGCCCGCCGCACCCCCGCCGAGACCCTCACCTACACCACCCCCTGACCTTCGAACCGGCCCCGGCGTTCCGGGCCGCCCGTTCAAACGTGGCGTAGGGCACATTTGGCCTGCGGGCTAGACCCTTGATGAGACTCCAGTCTCATGTGAGAATCACACTAGGCCCAGCATACCAAGCAAGAGCTTGGTTGAAGGCGTGTGCACGCGCGTTCTCGCAGGCCGGCAGGCAATCCAGAGGTCAACGACGACCGCCCGCAGCTCCGACATCCTCCCGACCGCGATGGCGCGACCGGTCGAACGCCCCTGCCCTCCACCCCGGCGAAGGATCTCTCCATGCCCTCTGAGATCGGCACGATCGACCCGCCCGTCATCGACGTCATCGACCCCGGCGTGTACGAGTCGGGCGGCATCCCGCACGAGTGGTTCCGGTGGCTGCGCGACCACGATCCGGTGCACTGGCACGCCGATCCGAACCCGGCGGTGCCCGGGTTCTGGGCGGTGACGCGGCACGAGGACGTGACGTGGGCGTCGCGGCACCCCGAGCTGTTCTCCTCGCACACGCGGACCGCGATGTTCGAGGAGTTCACCGACGACGAGATCTCCCTGTACGGGCAGATGATGCTGTTCCAGGACCCGCCCGACCACACCCGGCTGCGGTCCATGGTGAACAAGGGCTTCACGCCCCGGATGATCAAGAAGCTCGAGGGCCACATCCGGGACATCTGCAACGGCCTGATCGACGCGGCCGCGCCGCTCGGCGAGTGCGACTTCGTCGAGAACTTCGCCGCGCCGCTGCCGCTGGCCACGATCTGCGAGATCCTCGGCGCGCGGCCGGAGGACCGGGAGAAGGTCTTCCACTGGTCGAACACGCTGGTCGCGTTCAACGACCCGGAGTTCATCGGGGACAAGAGCGAGTCGATCGCGTGCGCGGCGGAGTTCATGACGTGGGCGACCGGGCTGCGGGAGCGGCGCATGCGCGAGCCCGGGGACGACATCGCGACCAAGCTCGTCCAGCCGGACGCCGATGGCAACACGCTGACGGTCGAGGAGTTCCAGCTGTTCGTCCTGATGCTGTCGATCGCGGGCAACGAGACCACGCGGACGGCCACGGCGGGCGGCATGCAGGCCCTGTTCGAGCACCCGGACCAGTGGGAGCTGCTGAAGGCGAAGCCGGCGCTGCTGCCCACGGCGGTCGAGGAGATCGTCCGCTGGGTGAGCCCGATCAACCAGTTCCGCCGGACGGCCACGCAGGACACCGAACTGGGCGGCAGGCACATCCGCGCCGGGGACAAGGTCGTGCTGTTCTACGGGTCGGCGAACATGGACGAGCGGGTCTTCGAGGACCCGTTCCGGTTCGACATCACCCGCGACCCGAACCCGCAGCTCGGGTTCGGCGGCGGCGGCCCGCACTTCTGCCTCGGGACGCACCTGGCCAGGATGAACCTGCGGATGGTCTTCGAGACGATCTCGTCCCGCATGCCGGACATCCGCCCGGCCGGGCCGGCGCGCCGGCTCCGCTCCAACTTCGTCAACGGCATCAAGGAGATGCCCGTCCGCTTCACCCCGTCCGGCGGGTGAATCGAGCGCGGTTTCGGGCGGGGACGGACGGACCGCCGGACCCGTCCCTGCCTGGCCGTTCATGTGCTTTTCGAAACACTTTTGGACGCGATGCCCAATATGGACTCTCCGGTAACATGCGGAGGCTAAGGTCTAGTTCCATACGACAGGCGATCGAGATGCCGGTGCGGCAGACGGCCCCGGCGTCCACTCGACGGACGGGAGTGACGCGTGGGCTGGGGCGGTCGTGACTGAGGCGGAGTCCGTGGCCGAGCGGCCGCTGCGCGTGGCGCTGCTGTCCTACCGGAGCAAACCGCACTGCGGCGGCCAGGGCGTCTACCTGCGGCACCTGAGCCGGGAGCTGGTCGACCTCGGGCACACGGTGGAGATCCTGTCGGGACAGCCGTACCCCGAGCTGGACCGCGACGAGATCACCCTCGCGAAGATCCCCAGCCTCGACCTGTACCGCGACGAGGACCCGTTCCGCACCCCGAAGCGCGAGGAGTTCCGCGACTGGGTGGACGTGCTGGAGTTCGCGCACATGCGCACCGGCGGGTTCCCCGAGCCGCTGACCTTCAGCATCCGCGTGCTGCGTGAGCTGAAGCGCCGCCGCCGCGAGTTCGACGTCGCGCACGACAACCAGGTGCTCGGCGTCGGCAACCTCGGCATCAGCAGGCTCGGCCTGCCCCTGGTCACCAGCATCCACCACCCGATCAGCGTGGACCGGCAGATCGAGCTGGACGCCGCCCAGGACTGGAAGTCCAAGCTCGGCAAGCGCCGCTGGTACGGCTTCGTGGCGATGCAGTCGCAGGTCGCGCGGCGCATCGGCACGGTGCTCACGGTGTCGGAGTCGTCCAAGATCGACATCGTCCGGGACTTCAAGGTCGACCCGCGCGACATCGAGATCCTGCCGCTCGGCGTGGACACCTCGGTCTTCCACCCGCGCGGCCCGCTGACTGAGCGCGTGCCCGGCCGGATCGTCGCGATGGCCAGCGCGGACGCCCCGATCAAGGGCGTGGACGTGCTGCTGCGCGCGGTCGCCAAGGTCGCCACCGAGCGCGACGTCCACGTCGTCATCGTGTCCAAGCCCAAGAAGGACGGCCCGACCGAGGCGCTCGTCAAGGAGCTCGCGCTCGGCGACCGGGTGCGGTTCGTGTCCGGCATCAGCGACGACGAGCTGGGCGACCTGCTGGCGTCCGCCGAGATCGCGGTCGTGCCGTCCCGCTACGAGGGCTTCTCGCTGCCCGCAGTCGAGCACATGGCGTCCGGCACCCCGCTGGTCGCCAGCCGCGCGGGCGCGCTGCCCGAGGTGGTGGGCGACGCCGGGATCCTGGTCGAGCCCGGTGACGTCGAGGAACTCGCGGCCGTCCTGCGCCGCCTGCACGACTCCCCCGAGGAGCGGGCGAGGTGGAGCGAGGCCGGACTCGCCCGGGTGCGCGAGCGGTTCGCGTGGCGGGCGGTGGCGCAGGCCACCGTCGGCCACTACCGCGAGGCGATCACCCAGCGCGAGTACCTGCGGAAGGCCGCGGGCAAGTAGCGGCGGCCCGCACGGCGGCGCACCAGGGGCGACTGCCCACGCCCGCCGCCATGCGGGCACGGATGCGGGACCGCTCCCCTCGGGAGGTCCCCAGTACGGAAGGAGCACGACCCTGCTGACCGTGGATTTCCAGCGGTTCCGCGTCACCCCCGGAGAGCGCGTCCTCGACATGGGGTGCGGCGCCGGACGGCATGCCTTCGAGCTGTACCGCAGGGGTGCGCACGTCGTGGCCTTCGACCTCGACGCCGACGAGCTGGCGGGCGTCGAGACGATGTTCGGCGCGATGCGGCTGGAAGGCGAGGTCGCCGAGGACGCGTCCGCCGAGACCGTCCAGGGCGACGCCCTGACCATGCCCTTCCCGGACGACCACTTCGACAAGATCGTGGCGTCCGAGGTGCTGGAGCACATCCCCGACGACATGCGGGCGATGCGCGAGCTGCTGCGCGTGCTCAAGCCGGGCGGGCAGCTCGCGGTGACCGTCCCGTCCTGGCTGCCCGAGCGGCTGTGCTGGGCGCTGTCGGAGGACTACCACACCGCCCCCGGCGGGCACGTGCGCATCTACACGCGCGCCGAGCTGGAGGCGAAGCTCAAGTCCACCGGCTTCCGGGTGGACGGCCACCACCACGCGCACGGCCTGCACGCGCCGTACTGGTGGATCAAGTGCGCGGTCGGCGTGAACAACGACGGCAACCCGCTCGCCAAGGCCTACCACCAGGTGCTGGTCTGGGACATCATGAAGCGCCCGCTCGCCACCCGGCTCGCCGAGAAGGCGCTGAACCCGGTCATCGGCAAGAGCGTGGTCGTGTACGTCACCAAGCCCGCGCAGCCGTCCAAGCCCACGGAGAAGCCCACATCGCGGGAGACCGCGGATGCGGTCTGAGGTCCCGGCGCCGTCCGTCGACGGCGTCGTGACCTCGGCCGACATCGTCGCGACCGCCCAGAGCATCGCCCGCCAGCAGGAGCCGTCCGGGGCGATCCCCTGGTTCTCCCCGGTGGAGGACGTGCCCGGCCATGTGGACGCCTGGAACCACGTCGAGGCAGCGATGGCGCTGACCGTCGCGGGCCTCGGCGACGAGGCGCGGCGCGCGTACGCGTGGCTGGCGTCCGTCCAGCGCCCGGACGGGTCGTGGCCCGCCAAGTGGGTGCTCGGCGAGGTCACCGAGCCGGGCGGCGAGTCCAACCACGCCGCCTACGTCGCGGTCGGCGTCTGGCACGAGCTGCTGGTCACCGGGGACGAGGCGTTCGCCCGCGCGATGTGGCCGACCGTGCGCCGCGCGATCGACTTCACGCTCGGCCTGCGCACCCGGCGCGGCGAGATCATGTGGATCCGGCACGAGGACGGCTCGGTCGCGGGCGAGGCGCTGCTGACCGGCTGCTCGTCGGTCTACCAGTCGCTGCGCTGCGCCGTCGCGCTCGCCGAGCGGCTCGGCGAGCCGCAGCCCGAGTGGGAGCTCGCCGCCGACCAGCTCGGGCACGTCGTCGCCGTCCACCCGGAGGCGTTCGCCGACAAGTCCCGCTGGTCGATGGACTGGTACTACCCCGTCCTGGCGGGCCCGGTCCGCGGCGACGCCGCGGCGGAGCGCCTCGCCGCCCAGTGGGACACCTTCGTCGTGGACGGCCTGGGCTGCCGCTGCGTGTCCGACCAGCCGTGGGTCACCGCGGCCGAGTCGTGCGAGCTGATCATGGCGCTGGACGCCGCGGGCGACCGCGACCGCGCCGTGGAGCTGTTCGCGACCATCCAGCACCTCCGGCACGAGGACGGCTCCTACTGGACGGGCTGGCAGTTCGAGAACCAGCGCCACTTCCCGGGGGACCGCTCGACCTACACGGCCGCCGCGGTCGTCCTGGCCGCCGACGTCCTGGCGGACGCGTCGCCCGGCGCGCGCGTGTTCAAGGAGATCGACGGGCGTCCGCTGGGGCCGTCCGCGCCGTCCGACCCGGCGGCGTGCGGCTGCGCGGCCAGCGTCCCGCGCCGGCTCGCCAACCCCGTCCGCACCCGCCGCTGACCGCGTCCGGACGGCGACTAGAACCCGTTACAGCGAAGGGCTCCCGTGCACGGCGCGCGGGAGCCCTTCGTCGTTCAGGCGATCAGGAGACGCGTTCCAGGACGCGCAGCGACCCGACGACGAGGCGCTCCTCGAAGTCGCCGGACGCAAGGGCCCGCAGGTACACGTGGTACGGGGCCTGGCCGCCGTCCGCGGGGTCGGGGAACACGTCGTGGATCACCAGCGCGCCGCCCGGCGCGACGTGGTGGGCCCAGCCGGTGTAGTCGGCCTGGGCGAGGTCCTCGGCGTGGCCGCCGTCGATGAACAGCAGGGCCAGCGGGGTGCGCCAGAACCGGGAGACGGTCGCGGACGTCCCGACGATCGCGACGACGACGTCCTCCAGCCCGGCGGCGGCGATCGTCTTCCGGAAGGACGGCATGGTGTCCATGCGCCCGGTGCACGGATCGACCAGGGACGGGTCGTGGTACTCCCAGCCCGACTGGTTCTCCTCCGAGCCGTGGTGGTGGTCCACGGTGACGACGGTCGAGCCGGTCTCCCGGGCCGCCGCGCCGAAGTAGACGGCCGACTTGCCGCAGTACGAGCCGATCTCCAGCAGCGGGACGTCCGCGCCGAACCTCGTCCCGTAGGCGAAGGCGGTCTCGTACAGGGCCCGGCCCTCGTCGTCCGGCATGAAGCCCCTGACCGCGCGGGCGATCCGCAGCAGGTCGGCGGGCATCTCCGGGGCGCCGGACGGCGCCTCTCCAGACGGGGCGGACAGGCCTCCGGGTACGTCCGGCACGTCGCCGGACGCCCCGTCCGGCGCGTCGGCGGACGGCACGGCCGGGGTGGCGGCCGGGATGGTGGTCGTCCCCGCGGGGGTGGACGCCGTTGAGTCGCTCATTGATCTCCTCCGCCGGGCACTTTATCCGGTCCGCCCGGGTCTTGTGACACCAGACTGTAACGTGTTCTACTTTCTGCGTGGGCGGCGCAATGGGGCCGTTCGGCCCATGGCCCTCGTAGAACAGCGTTCGGTATGTTGGGCCCTCCGCGCGCCCGCCGGCAAGGGAACGGAGATGGCGATGAGAGTGAAGGTCGACCCGCTGGTGTGCGAGGCGAACGCCGTCTGCGTCGGCGTCGCCGAGGAGGTCTTCGATCTCACCGACGACGACGAGCTGGTCATCCTGCGCGAGGAGGTCCCGGCCGAGCTGGCGGACAAGGTCCGGCACGCGGTGCGGTCCTGCCCGAAGGCCGCGCTGACCCTGGAGGAGTAGCGCCCCCGGTCGCCGCCCGCCCCGCCCCACCCGCCCCCGCCGCGCGTCGCGCGCATCCGGCCGGACGGTCCCGTCCCCCCGCCCCCGGTCGCCGACACCACATCCCACCCACCCCTCGGGACGCCCCGCCCACGCCGGGCCCGGCGTCCGCCCCTCACTGTGGAGGCGTCTCATGGCACGAGCCGCGGTACTGCACGCGGTCGGCGACAAGGAACTGGACCTGCGGGACGACGTGACGACCGTCGATCCCGGTCCCGACCAGGTGAAGGTGCGCGTCAAGGCCACCGGGGTCTGCCATTCGGACCTGTCCACGATGTCCGGCGTCCTGCCGTCCGTCCCGCCCGCGGTGCTCGGCCACGAGGGCGCGGGCGTCGTCGAGGAGGTCGGCGAGCACGTCACCAACGTCAAGCCCGGCGACCACGTCGTCGTCAACTGGACGCCCGACTGCGGCGTCTGCCCCGAGTGCATGCGCGGCGAGCCGTACCTGTGCATGGGCTTCATCGGGGCCGCGTTCTCCGAGCCGCGGTTCAAGCTCGGCGACGGCACCCCGGCGTTCGGGATGGCGGGCGTGGGCACCTGGGCCGAGGCGCTGGTGATCCCCTCACAGGGCGTCATCAAGATCGCCGAGGACGTCCCGTTCGAGTACGCGGCGCTGCTCGGCTGCGGCATCCCGACCGGCGTCGGCGCGGCGTTCCACACCGCGCAGGTGAAGCCGGGGTCGAAGGTCGCGGTCGTCGGCGCGGGCGGCGTCGGGCTGTCGGTGATCCAGGGCGCCCGGATCTGCGGCGCGTCCACGATCCTCGCGATCGACCCGAACGAGGCCAAGCACCCGGCCGCCAAGCAGTTCGGCGCGACCCACACCGCGACCCTGGAGAACCTCGAGGAGACCAAAGGCCTGCTCACCCTCGGCCAGGGCTTCGACCAGGTCTTCGAGGTGGTCGGCAAGTCGTCGGCGATCACCACGGCGTGGAACCTGACCCGGCGCGGCGGCGACGTGATCGTCGTCGGCGCGGGCGCGGCCGACGACACCTGGGAGATGTCGGCGTTCTCGCTGCTGTTCGAGGGCAAGAACGTCAAGTCGTCGCTGTACGGCGGCTGCGACCTCAAGCGCGACATCCCGCTGTTCGTCGATCTGTGGCGGGCCGGGAAGCTCGACCTGGACGGCCTGATCAGCCGCCGCATCCGGTTCGAGGACCTCAACGACGCCGTCCAGGCCCTGACCAGGGGCGACGTCATCCGCCAGGTCGTCCTGTTCGACTGATCCGCGCCCCTGCGCCCGCAACCGCCCCCGACCGCCCGGACACGCCCCGTCCGATCCGATCCGGATCGGACGGGGCGCGTTCCACGCGCGCCCCGGCACGTCCGAAGATGAGGGTGCGCTGAGAGTTCCGGGCGGTGGCTTCCGGGAAGATCGATCGACGTGTCATGCTGGCACGGTCGGTCGGACGGGAACTGAGTGGAGCGTGGTTGACCAGGTCAGCGGCGGGTGGACGGGTGGCGGCGATCGCCGCCGGGGCGGTTCTCGCCGTACCCCTCGGAACCGTCGTGCTCCCTTCCGTGGCGCAGGCCGACCCGGGTTCCCCGGTGAGCGCCGGCGTCCGTGACGTCCAGGGCCCGGGGCACGTCTCCCCGCTGAACGGACGGAACGTCACCGGCGTCGGCGGCGTCGTCACGGCCGTCACCGACTCCGGCTTCTGGATGCAGGACCCCGCGCCCGCCGGCAGGAAGGCCGCCGCGTCCTCGGGGATCTTCGTGTTCACCCGGACGCGGCAGCAGGTCAGGCCCGGTGACGCCGTCCGCGTGAGCGGCCGCGTCAGCGAGTTCCGGCCCGGCGGGCCCGGGTCGTCCAACCTGAGCCGCACCGAGATCGACGCGTCCGAGACCGTCGTGTCCTCGCACGACCAGCCGCTTCCGCCGCCCGTCATGCTCGGCGGCCCCAAGGGACGCAAGGCCCCGTCCACGTTCCCGGCCACGTCGCGCGACGCCGAGTCCGAGCCGACACTCGACCCGAAGTCCGACCCGCTCGCGTTCTACACCTCGCTCGAAGGCATGCGCGTCCGCGTCGAGAACGCCTATGTCGTCGGCCCGACACGGGACGGCGCGCTGCCCGTCCTACCCGCGGGCGGAGTGGGAGCGCACGACCGCACCCGGCGCGGCGGCTCGCTCGCGCGCGCGGGCGGGCTTCCCGACCCGGCGCGGATCGTGCTCGGCGACGCGCTCGCGCCGCTGCCGTCCGCCGACGTGGGCGACCGCCTGCCCGGCCCGGTGGACGGCGTCCTCGACTACACCGCGTCCGGGTTCGTGCTGCTCCCCACGTCCACCCCGGCGCGCACCGACGGCGGCACCCGGCCGCAGGCCGCGCCCCCGGCCGGACGGGACCAGCTGTCGGTCGGCACGCTGAACCTGGAGAACCTCAGCCCGGACACCCCGTCCGACCAGGTCGACGCCCTGGCCGGCGACCTGGTGGACGGCCTCGGCTCCCCCGACCTGGTCACGGTGACCGGCGTCGAGGACAACTCCGGCGCCTTCGACGACGGCACGGTCGCCGCCGACCAGACCGTGGCCGGACTGATCACCGCGATCAGCGCGGCGGGCGGCCCGGCCTACGAGTGGCGCTCGGTCGCCCCGCACAACAACGCCGACGGCGGCGAGCACGGCGGGAACGGCCGCCTCGGCTTCCTGTTCCGGACCGACCGCGGGCTGGCGTTCTCCGACCGTCCGTCCGGCTCGTCCGACCTCGGCGCGCCCGGCGTGCCGGACCTCGCGGTCGCCCCGACGCACGTTCAGGCGGACGGCAAGGGCGGCGCGCGCCTCACCCTCAGCCCCGGACGCGTCGCGCCCACCGACCCCGTGTGGGCCGACACGCGCAAGCCGCTCGCCGGCGAGCTGACCTGGCGCGGACGGCGCCTGATCGTGATCGCGAACCACTGGTACGCGCGGACGTCCTCCGATCCGATCGCCTACGGCCGCCGCCAGCCGTTCGGCCGTCCGAGCGAGGCCCGGCGCGTGGCGCAGGCGAAGAGCCTCGCCGCGTTCGTCCGGACGCTGCGCCGCACCGCGCCCGACGCGAACGTGATCGTCACCGGCAACCTCGGCGCCGGCGACGGCTCCGCCGCGCTGCGCGCCCTCACCGCCCCGGGCGTCGACCTGCGCGACCTCGCGTCGGACCTCGCCCCGCAGGACCGGTACACCGCCGACTCGGGCGGCGTCGCCGAGGACCTCGACCACATCCTGATCAGCCCCGCCCTGGCGAAGCGCCCGCACAGGTACCAGATCGTGCACCGCGCCTCGGAGTTCGCCGACCGCGCGGGCGCCCACGACCCGTCGGTCGTCCGCATCACGCTCGCGCCGTCGGCCGCCCCGGCGTCCCCCCACGTCTCGCGGCCCGGCGACCCCGCCGACCGGCCGGACGCCCCACTCCCCCTCCCCTGACGCCCGTTCCTCCCTCTGCGCCTTTTCCTCCGGTCCGAAACCCGCCTGCGGTCGCGCTCCTGGACGGGCCGCCGTTTCACCGGTGTCGGCCCCGGGCAGCCGTCGAGACGACGGCGTCCGCCGTCGGAACGGCGTCACCACGGAAAGGGAGGCCGCCGCGATGGCGTACCGAATCCGGCCCCACATCGGATTGCTGGGGACCCTCTATCTCGTGGCGGGCCTGTTCGTGGCCTGGAACCGCGGCTACCTGACCAGCGACCTGCTGCGCCGCATCGCGAGCGCGCTGCTGGCGATCCTGCTCTGGGTCCTGGTCCTGGCGGGCGCGGACCTGCACGTCCACGGCTGACCCGGCGCCCGCGCGGACGACCCGCACGTGCACGGCCGACCACGATCGGTGTGGCTCCGGAGGCAGCCTTCCCTTCCGGCTCCGGTCATATCCATGCCGGATTTGTGGGATTAGGTTCCGAATCATGACGAGTGGTGGATGCAGTTGCGGACACGGCGGCGGTTGCTCCTGCCCGAAGGGTTGCTCCTGCGGCTGCAACGGCTGACCGAAACCCGACCGACCGACCGGCCGATCTCCCGACCGACCAAAGCCCGCCGCCCCGATCACGGGCGGCGGGCTGACTCCTGCGGGCCAACTCAGCCGGCCGCGACCGGCCGCGTCGTCCCGGACCGGGCCGGGCCGGTCGGCTACGCTCGGCGAGATGATGATCACTCGTCTCGGGCCCGGGCGGTCATGACCGCGGCGGCCGGCCAGCCGCACGGGCCCTACACGCTCTACGACCTGGAGGAGCTGCCCGAGGAGGGTCGCCGCCACGAGCTCGCCGACGGCTGGCTGCACGAGCTGCCCGGCGACCTCTGGCACGACAACGCGGCCGAGCGGCTGCGCACGATCCTCAAGGAGGCGGCCCGGCAGGCGACCGCCGACGTGCACGTGGCGGGCACGCCGCAGGAGGTGGCGACCTCGGCGGGCATCCGCCGCCCGGACGCGTTCGTGGTCGAGCGCGACGTCGCCCGGCTCGCGCTGGAGCGCCGCGCCCGCACCTACTACGGCCCCGACCTGCTGCTCGTCGTCGAGGTCGTGACGCCCCGGACGGCCAGCGAGCGCACCGACCGGGTCCGCAAGGTCGCCGAGTACGCCGCGACCGGCATCCCGCACTACTGGATCGTGGACCTGGAGCCCCGGCCGTCCGTGACCGTCCTGCAGCTGGACGGCCCGTCGCACCGTCCCGCCTACCAGGCGGTGCGCCGCGCCCGCGCGGGCGAGGACGTCCGGCTGGAGTTCCCGTTCCCCATCGTGTTCGACCCCGCCCGCCTCTCCGAGATGGAGTGAGAACAGGCGGTCAGACCTCCCGCAGGTAGGCGTCGCGGTCGAGCGGATCCGGCCCCGTGCGCGGACGCGCCGGAGGACGCCCCGGAACCGGACGGTCCCCCGACGGACGCGGCCACCACACGCCTTCCCCGCCGGTCAGCCCCGGCAGCTCCCGCTCGAACGCGGCGACCCGGCGCGCGGGCAGCTCCCCCTCGATCCGCCAGCCCTCAGGGTCGGGCTTGGCGTCCCGCAGGTCCGCGCCGAGGGACGCGAGGCGTCCGGTGACCACGCTGAGCACGTCCTCCGGGATCTCCAGTTCGAACCGCAGGTACGGCTCGTACACGCGCGTCCCGGCCTGGGCGAGCGCGCGCATGAGGACCATCGGCGTGAGCCCCCGGAAGTCGGCGGCCGTGCTCACCGGCCCGCCGAACCCCGACGCCGTCAGCGTCACGACGCAGTCGGTGACCGGCCAGCCGTGCAGGCCTTGCTCCAGGGTCAGGTGGACGGTCTCGGCGATCGCGCGGTCGAACGCGGCAGGCAGCGCCCCGAGCTCGGTCTCGCGCCGGAACACCACGCCCGAACCGCGCGGCCCCGGCTCGACGCGCAACCCGATCGTCGCCCAGAAGTCCGGACGTCGCCGCCGCCAGTCCATGTCCTCCGCCGCCTCGCCCACCCCGACGGGACGCTCCAGGTGGACGATCCGGCTCTCCTCGAACTCGGCGTCCACACCGAACGTCTCGCGCAGCGTCGTCGCGATGACCTCCTTCTGGACCTCCCCGAACAGCCGCACGGACGTCGTCCCGCCGGGCAGCGGCGAAACGCCGATCAGCGGATCCTCCTCGGCCAGCCGCAGAAGCGCTGCGCGCAGGCGCGACGCGTCCGCGTCGTCCCGCGCGCGCACGACCGTTTCCAAGGTCGGCCGTCCGAACTCCGGCTCCGCGACGTCCGCTGTGGCCGCGCCACCGGACGTCGTGACGACGTCCCCGACACGAGCCTCGGCCAGCCCTCGCACGCGCACGATGTCGCCAGGCCCGGCGGTCCGTCCCGCGCCCGCGACCTGAAGCGAAGTGACCCGCGCTTGGCGATCCAGAACGCCGGGGCTGCGCAGGGTCACTTTCTCCCTGGGACGAAGCTCCCCGTCGAAGAGGCGCAGCAGAGCGGTCTTCTCACCGGACGCTCCGCGTTCCAGGGCGAAGACCGTCCCGCGCGGCGGAGCCGACGCGTCGCCCTGCGCGGACGGCAGATACGCGGCGATCGCGTCGAGAAGGTCCTGCGTGCCCTGCCCGTTCAGGGCCGAGCCGAACAACAGAGGTGTCGCCTGGGCCGAAGCGGTCTGCGCGCGCAACGCGGCGCGCACGCGCGACGGCTCGGGCACACGGCCGTCCACGAGGTCGGCGAGAAGAGCCTCGTCGTGCTCGGCGAGGATCTCGGAGACGGCCTCACGGAACACCGGATCGGCGAAGTCGTGGGGCGTCGTCCCGACGGCCCTGGTGCCGATGCCGTGGACGGCGTTCAGCGCGACCGTCCCCGGGAACAGGCGTCGGCGGACGGCCGCCAGCAGCTCCGCGTCGCGCGCGCCCGTCCGGTCGACCTTGTTGACGAACAGCAGGGTCGGGACGCTCCGGCGGCGCAGTGTGCGGGCCAGGACGCGCGTGCGCGCCTGCACGCCCTCCACGGCCGACAGCACCAGGACGGCGGCGTCCAGCACGCCGAGCGCGCGCTCCACCTCGGCGGTGAAGTCGGTGTGGCCGGGCGTGTCGA
Organism: Spirillospora sp. NPDC052269; assembly: GCF_040679435.1. Taxonomy (NCBI): domain Bacteria; kingdom Bacillati; phylum Actinomycetota; class Actinomycetes; order Streptosporangiales; family Thermomonosporaceae; genus Spirillospora; species Spirillospora sp. NPDC052269. The sequence goes on along the minus strand of NZ_JBFAUU010000001.1, from coordinate 459,700 downwards.
CCAGGTTGACGGTCAGCCCGCCGAGCGCGAAGGACGCGACGGCCGAGCGGATCGTGATGCCGCGGCGGCGTTCCAGGTCACCGGTGTCGGTGTGGGTGTCGCCGCCGTCGACGCTGCCGAGGCGGCCGATCGCCCCGGCGTCGAAGAGGAGTCGTTCAGTGAGGCTGGTCTTCCCCGCGTCCACGTGCGCGAGCACGCCGAGGTTCAGGGTGGTCATGTGAGGTCAGGTCCTTGGGAACGCTCGTCCGGATACGGCTCTGAGTGATCACCTGGACCTGGCGCATTCCGGACCGTTCCCCCCGCTCGGATACCTGACCCGTCCCACGATGCCGAGACGGCGGAGGGCGAAGCAAGTCAATAAACAGGACCGGCCGGTGGATGACCGTGATTGTCCCCCAAAAGGTCACGGTCATCCATCCGGCGCTGGTCGGCACGGTCTTCTCGCGACCGGACGGCCCCCGTGCGGGTTCCCCTGACCCCGCAGTCGTCCCGGCGCGGCCCCCGACCGTGCACGGCATACTCTTCCGGAGCGCGATCAACATCCGATCAACGCACGTCGGATGGGGTGTTGATCGGTCCGGCGGGCCGCTCCCGGTTACAGTCGACACGTGCTGCTGCTGACGACGCTCGACGCGTGGAACGGACGTTCGGGGGCCCGGTTCGTCCTTGCGGACCACGGCGCGGTGTGGGGGCCGGACGTCCCCGACGGCGCCGACCCCACCGACCTGCTCGCGGTCGCCGACACCGCGTTCGCCCCCGCGGACGGCCAGGTGGTGGCGGTCGAACTCGACCCCGTCCCGGCCTCCGGCCCGCCGCGCGGCGTGGTGGACGCGTCGTCCGCACGCCAGATCCGCTACCTGCGGCGCGGCCCGGACGGACGGCACACCGCGCTCCTCGTCCGGCCCTCCACAGCCGCGGCCCTCGACCTGCTGCCGCATCCCGAGGGCGGCTGGTACCGGCAGACCTGGCGGACGGCACCCGAGTTCGTCCCGGACGGCTACACCGGCCCGCGCGCGAGCGCGACCGGCATCTACTTCCTGCTGCCGCCCGGCGAGGAGTCGATGTGGCACGCCGTCCGCTCGGACGAGGTGTGGCTGTGGCACTCCGGCGGGCCGCTCCACCTGATCCTCGGCGGGGACGGCGCCCGGCCGTCCGTCCAGACCGAGACGACCGTGCTCGGCCCGGACATCACCGGCGGCCAGGTGCCGCAGGCGATCGTCCCGGCGGGGCACTGGCAGGCGGCCCGTCCGTCCGGGGACACCGAGGTGCTGGTCAGCTGCGTCGTCTCCCCCGGCTTCGACTTCGCCGACTTCAGCACCTGAACCGGCGCCCGAAGGGGCTGCAGGGCACGGCCGTCAGGGCAGGGGCCCGCCGCCCCGCGCGCGAGGAGCGCGCGGGGCGGGAACGAGCGGGGTCAGCGGGTGAGGGCGCCCGGGTCGCGGCGGACCATCGACCGCATGATGTGCTCGACCAGCGTGATGAGCACCTGCTTGGCCGACTCGCGGTCGCGCACGTCGCAGCTGATCACGGGGATGTCGGGCGACAGGTCCAGGGCGTCCCGGACCTGGTCGGCGGTGTGCAGGCCGGAGCCGTCGAACTGGTTCACGCCGATGATGAACGGCAGCCCGCGCCGCTCGAAGTAGTCGACCGACGGGAAGCAGTCGGCGAGCCGGCGGGTGTCCACCAGCACGACCGCGCCGAGCGCGCCCTTGGCGAGCTCGTCCCACATGAACCAGAACCGGTCCTGGCCGGGCGTGCCGAACACGAACAGGACCAGGCCGTTCGGCAGCGTGATGCGGCCGAAGTCCATCGCCACCGTCGTGGTCGTCTTGCCCGCCACGGCCGAGGTGTCGTCGATCCCGATGCTGCGTTCGGTCAGCGCCTCCTCGGTGCGCAGCGGCCGGATCTCGCTGACCGCGCTCACCAGGGTGGTCTTGCCGACGCCGAAGCCCCCGGCGACCAGGATCTTGACGGTCAGCGCCGAATCGCCCTGCGGGGAAGGATCAGAGCGCACGGATTCCATCAATCACTTCCTTGAGTACGCGCTCGCCGGGGAACTGGGCCACCGGTGCGGGCCGGCGGACCCGGACCAGCGAGCGGTCGAGCAGGTCGCCGAGGAGGACCCGGACGACCCCGAGGGGGAGTTCAAGGTCCGACGCTATCTCGACGACCGACAACGGAGTGCGGCAAAGAGACAAGATCATCTCATGTTCCGGGTCGAGGGCGGCCTCGCGCCCGCCCCGGTGCAGGCCGTGGACATGACCGGGATCCTCCGGTTCGTCCGCGGTCTCGATGAGCGCGACCATGTCCAGGTCGTGGCCGTCGTACTGGGTGCGGCCACCGGTCAGCGCGTACGGCCGGACGACCGGTCCGGCCGCCTCGTCGTACCAGCCCTCGCCGCCCTGCGACGGCGCGGGCGGAGGGCCGGGCGGGCCGGACGTCCCGCCGGGCTCGGCGGCCGCGCCGGACGCGGCCGCCTCATCGGCGTCGAGGGCGGCGGCGGACCGCTCCCCCTCGTCCGCGAACGCGTCGTCCACGGGCCCGTCCGCACCGGGCCCGGGCGGCTGCTCGGGGACTGCCATGGCTAGGCGCCGCCCTGCTGACCGGCCGGGACGGCCGAGCGCGGGTCGGCCGACAGGTGCTGGCCCACCCGGGTCACCAGCATCGCCATCTCGTAGGCGATGACGCCGAGGTCGGCCCCGGCGTCCGCCAGGACGGCCAGGCACGCGCCGTGCCCGGCCGCCGAGATGATGAGGAACGAGTTCTCCATCTCCACGATGGTCTGCCGGACGGCCCCGCCGCCGAAGGTCTCCCCCGCGCCGCGGGCGAGGCTCTGGAAGCTCGCCGCGACCGCCGACATGTGCTCGGAGTCCTCCCGCGCGAGCCCGCTGGACGCCGCCATGCGCAGCCCGTCGCTGGACAGCACCACCGCGTTCTGGACCTGCGGAACGCGCTGCACCAGGTTGTCGAGCAGCCAGTTCAGCTCGCCTGCCGCCGCTCCACCGGCCTTGTGGGCTTGTGTCATCGGGTTTCGTCCTCCTGGTCGGGTGGAGTGGTGGTCGGGTCCGGGGAGCCTGTGGGAGCGGCGGGTGAGTTCGCGTCCTCACGTCCTGCGGCGGGTGGGTGCGCCGCGTCGGGGGGCTGCGCCGCGCGGGACGCGGCGGGGTCGGTCCGCGGCGGGCCGGCCGCGGGCCCGGCGTCGCCGCCGGACGCGCCGTCCCGCGGCCTGCCGGCGGACGGAGCGGTGCCGAACGGAGGCGTGTCGGTGCCCTCCGCGCGGCCGCGCTGCCAGCCCGCCTGCATCGCCGAGAACATCGAGCGCAGCGACTCGGGCGAGCGGTCGCCGTCGCCCGCGCCGGGCGGCACGGGGGCGGCGAACGGGCCGGACGCCCCCGGTTCCGGGACGTCGGCCTGAATCGGCAGCGGACCGGTCGTCGCCGCGTCCAGGTCGCCGGGCGCGACATGCGGCTCGGCGGGATAGCCGCCGTCCGGCGCATCCGGGCGCGGACGCGCGGACCGGCTCTGCGAGGAGAGACGCGAGTCCACGCGGTCGCGCAGCTGCGGGGCCAGGTGCGTCTGCCGCCTGCGCCGGGGCAGTCCGTTCGGGCCGGTCTCCGTGGGGTCTCCCGAGCCGTCCGCGTCACCGGACGAGCCGGTCACGGCCATGTCCTTCACCGTGCGCGCCGGGTCGCCGACCTTCCTCGACAGGCCGTTCGCACCGTTCGAACCGTTCGCGCTGTCCGGACGGACCGACGCGGTCGGGTCGAGGCTCTTGCGGCGGCGGCGCGGCAGGCCGTCCGGCCCGATCTCCGGCTCCGGGCGCGCCTCGGGCGCTCGGGACGGCCCTGGACCGTCGCCGTCCGCCGCGGGCTCGGCGACCAGCCGGACCGCCGGGGCGACCGCGACGCGCGTGCCCGCCGCGACGGTTCCGTCCGAGAGCGGGGCCGCGGTCATCGAGCCCGTCGGACGGCGCAGGACCGAGACCGGCTCGGGGTTCTCGACGAGCAGCGCGTCCGGCAGCAGCGCGATCGCGGTCGTGCCGCCGTACGGGGACGGCCGCAGCGTGACCTTGATGTCGTGCCGCACGGCGAGCCGTCCGACGATCGCCAGGCCGAGCCGGGCGCTGTCGGCGGGGTCGAAGTCCGGCGGGTCGGTCAGCCGGGAGTTGGCGTCGGCGAGCGCCGCCTCGTCCATGCCGAGACCGCGGTCCTCCACCTCGACGGCCAGGCCGTGCCCGACCCGGTGGCCGGTGACCAGCACGGGCGCGCCGGGCGGGGAGAACGCGGTGGCGTTCTCGACGATCTCGGCGAGCAGGTGCACCACGTCGGTGACGGCGGAGCCGACCACCGACAGCCGAGGCAGCGGCTGCACGCGGACCCGCGGGTAGTCCTCCACCTCGGCGACGGCGCCGCGCACCACGTCCACGAGCGGGACGGGGTTGCGCCAGCCGCGTCCGGCGTGCTTGCCCGCGAGGATGACCAGGCCCTCGGCGTGCCGCCGCATGCGGGTGGCGAGGTGGTCGAGCTTGAACAGGTCGGCGAGCTCGGCCGGGTCCTCGGTGCGCCGCTCGAGCGTGTCGAGCAGGCCGAGCTGCCGGTGCAGCAGCGCCTGGTTGCGGCGGGCGAGGTTGACGAACACCTCGTTGACGCCGCGCCGCGCGGCCAGCTCGCCCGCCGCGGCCGTGAGGACGGCGTCGCGGGTGCGGACGAACGCGCGCGAGATGCGCCGGATCTCCAGGATCCGGTAGTCCCGATTCTCCTCGCCGCCGAGCGCGTCGGCGAGGTCGAACGGCTTGCCGTGGCGGGCGGCGTCGGCGAGCACCGGCAGCCGGTTGCGCGCGAAGTCGCCCACCTGGGACGCCAGCCGCCGGCACTCCTCGACCAGCCGCCGGGCGACCCGCCAGGCGATCAGCGACGACGTCACGATCGCGACGAGGCCGAGCCCGCCGGCGACGCCGAGCTGGAGGAACACCTTCATCCCGATGCCGCGCGCACTCTGGATGATGTGGTCGAGCACCTGGTTCTCGAACTTGTACAACCGGTCCCGCATGATCTCGGACGCGGACCGCCAGGAGTCCTCGTCCACCGGCGGGACACCGCGGCGAAGCCGGTTCCCGGACGGCGAGAGGTTCTGGACGACCTGGTCCTCCATCGCGCGGAGCTGGACCATCGTCGGCGTCTGCTCGATCTGGGCCCACTCGGCGCGGTCCACGCGGGTCAGCATCGGCGCGGTGTCGGCGTACAGGGTGCGCTGGGCGCCGCTCAGCCGCGCGAACTCGGCGCGCTCGGCGACGGTGACCCGGCCCGCGGCCAGGGCCCCGGCGAGCAGGGCGTCCTCGCGGGACAGGTACTCATGGGCGCGGGCCAGGGCGGTGAGCGTGCGGGCGTCCACGGCGAGCGTGCCGTCGCCGCTCGGGGTCCCGTTGTTGTAGACGGAGAAGCCCGAGTCGACGATCGCGGCGAACTGGGTGAGGATGCCCGGGCGCTGCAGGCCGCCGGTGTCGATCGCGCGGCGGATGTTCGGGAGGTCGCGCGTCTTGGCGGCGAGCGCGTCCATCGCCTTCAGCTCGTCGGCGCCGACCGTGCCGCGCAGGTCCTTGTCGCGCGCGCCGTCCCGGACGATCGCCGCGGCGGCGTCGGTGTGGTCCCGCTGCGCCGCCAGGTCGACCTTGTACCGCGTCCCGTGCGAACCGACGTAGACCTCGGTGAGACGGCGCTCCTTCTGCAGTTCCACGATGAGCCGCTGCGTGGGCAGCAGCCACTTGTTCTGGAAGTCGCCTCCTTGCAGGAGGCTGTTGGCACTGCCGAAGAGAACCGTCGTGACGAACGCCCAGAGGGCGACCAGGGACACGAGCGGCACCAGGGCCAGCACGGCGATCCTCGTCCGAATCGAGGAGAACCGCCGTCGTTTAGACGACATCTGCGGGATTACCTCCCGATGCGTATTGTGCGGGGGTCTGCGGAGCCTACTATGCGCTGGATCACGGCGCGCCGCCCCGTCCGCGATCTGTTCGTGACCGGCCTGTTGTCCACCCCACCGGACCGCCGTTGTCGAGGGGGTTGTCCAGGTAACGACGGAGGCCCGCGACCCCCGCCGAACCGGGGCCACTCCGACACCGTGAGTTCCGGAGCGCAACCGACGGCGTTACGATTCCCGCCGTGACTCCCGAAAGCCAGGCATCCGAGGCACTTCCGTCGCGCCGATCCCGAGCCCTGCGCGGCGGACGGCACCGCGGAGACGAATCCTTCCTTCTCCCCCCGGGCTCGCCCGCGCTCATCCTGGCCGTACCGGGACCGGCGAGCGGCCAGGCCGGAGCGGTCGCGGCCGAGCTCGCGCGGGCCGTCGAGCTGGAGAACACCGGCCAGCCGGCCGTGGTCGCGAGCCTCGGCGGCGGCCCGGACGGGCTCGGCGCGGTGCTGTCCCGGCTCGCCCCGAGCCGTCCGGACGAGCCCGCCGCGGTGGTGGTCCCGCTGGTCACCGGCCCGGATCCGGCCATCATGAGCGTGGTGGCCGCCGCCGTCGCCACCGCGCCGGTCCCGGTGGTGGCCGCCGACCCGCTCGGCCCGCACCCGCTGATCGCCGAGGGGCTGCACGACCGGCTCGCCGAGTCGGGCCTCGCCCGCGCCGACCGGATCCGGATGATGACCATGGTCACCGAGGCCGGCGGCGTCGTGGTCGCGCCGCCCGGCGACGAGTCCGCGGTGCGCCAGGCCGAGATCACCAGCGTGCTGCTCGCGTCGCGGCTCGCCTGCCCGGTCTTCACCGCGTCCCTGGACGACGAGGTCTCGCTGCGCGCCGCCGCCGAGCGGCTCCGCGCGTCCGGCGTCCGCAACGTGGCGCTCGCGCCGCACCTGATCGGCCCCGAGGTCTCCGCCGACCGCATCACCCGCGCGGCCGCGGCCGTCGGCGGCACCGCCGCCGCCCCGCTCGGCGCGCACCCCGCCCTCGCCCGCCTCGCCGCGCTGCGTTACGCGGAAGCCCTGGCAGCCGCCCTTGCGGGCTAACGGAGCACTCAACGACGATGCCGGTGTCCATGGACACCGGCATCGTCGTTTCGCTCACTGGTCCCTGAAGTCGGGCGGACGCCTCTCCAGCGCGGCCGTCATGCCCTCCACCAGGTCCCTGGTGAAGAACGCGAGGGTCTGGACGCTGGTCTCGGCCTGAAGATGCCGCCGCAGGCCGGGGGCGTCCAGGGACGCGTTCAGGAGTTCCTTCGTCCGGCGCAGGCCGTACGGGGACTTGGCCAGCAGCCGGTCGGCCAGGGCGTGCGCCTCGGCCAGGTCGCCGCCCTCGGCGGCGCGCCGGGTGACCAGGCCCAGCGCGTCCGCGGCGTCCACGTCGAGGCGTTCGGCCAGGTAGGCGAGCTCGGCCGCCTTCGCCGGGCCGACCAGGCGCGGCAGCAGCCAGGACAAGCCGCAGTCGCCCGCGGACAGGCCGAGATCGGTGAACGGGACGACGAACCGCGTCGTCGGGTCGGCGACGCGCAGATCGCACGCGAGCGCCCAGGACACGCCCATGCCCGCGACCGGGCCGTGCAGGGCCGCGATCACGGGCTGCGGGATCTCGCGCAGCCGCGCGGTGACCTCGCCGCCGCGCGCGATGGCGCCGTAGAGCCGCTGGACGCGTCCCTGCCCGGACGCGTCGCCAGGGTCGCCGCCCTGCAGGTCCATGCCGGAGCAGAACCCGCGGCCGTCGCCGGTGAGGACGACGACCCGGGTGTCCGCGTCGGCCATGAGCCCGTTGAGGACGTCCAGCATCTCCTCGGTCAGCTCGGCGGTGACCGCGTTCAGCCGCTCGGGACGGGACAGGGCCACGGTGAGCACCCCGTCCCGCCGGTCGAGCCTCAGCGAGCCCATCGGGTCAGGAGGAGAGTTGCTGGATCAGCGGCCCCATCTGCTCGCCCACGTTGCGCGGGACGGTGAACGGCTCGGCCGCGTTGATCGCCGCCCAGTTGTCCCGGACGGACTCGACGGTCATGGCGTCCGAGGTGCCCCAGCCCGCGCCCTCGGCGACCAGGATCTTGGCGATCCGGCCGCCGCCGACCGTGTAGACCTCGCCCGAGTCCGGGTTGGACTCGTGCGCCAGGTACGCCACGAGCGGGGTGACCTTGTCGACGCCGAGGCGGTCCGCGAAGTCGGCGGGCAGCAGGTCCTCGGTCATCCGGGTCCACGCGACCGGGGCGATCGCGTTGGCCTTGATGTCGTACTTGGCGCCCTCGTGCGCGAGCGTCTTGGTGAAGCCGACCAGGCCCATCTTGGCGGTGGAGTAGTTCGCCTGGCCGAAGTTGCCGAACAGGCCCGCCGGGGACGAGGTGTTGACGATCCGGCCGTGGCCGTTCTCGCGCAGGTGCGGCCACGCGGCCTTGGTGACCAGGAACGAGCCGCGCAGGTGGACGGCGATGACCGCGTCCCACTCCTCGACGCTCATGTTCTTGAACGACTTGTCGCGCAGGATGCCCGCGTTGTTGACGACGATGTCGAGCTTGCCGAACGTGTCGAGGGCCGTCCGGACGATGGCCTCCGCGCCCTCGGGCGTCGCGACGTTGTCGGGGCTGGCGACGGCCTCGCCGCCGTTCTTGGTGATCTCGTCCACGACCTCCTGCGCCGGGCCGGCCGAGGCGCCCACGCCGGAGCGGTCCCCGCCCAGGTCGTTGACGACGACCTTCGCGCCGCGCGCGGCCAGCTCCAGCGCGTGCTGGCGGCCCAGTCCGTGCCCGGCGCCCGTCACGATCGCGACGCGCCCGTCATAGCGCAGTTCCGTCATCCGGTTCTCCTCACCTCGCTGCGGCTGCTACTCCCAGGTAATCACCCTGGGCGGTTACTGGATACCATCCGACCGAATCCCGCTCGGCTTCGGGGTGGCCTCCCCCGCGCCCCGCCCGCGGCCCTTTTGTGACCCGCCCGCGGCATGCCCGCGGCCCTTCTGCGGGTCCGCCTGCGGCCCGTCTGTGACTCCGCTGGGAAATCCGCCCAACCAGCCCACGTCACGGGGTATCCCGCGTAGTCTCCTCTGCTTCGGATCTCCGGCGTACCACCCCGAAGCACCCCTACCCGGCGAGTACGGAGGACAGGCATGACCGACCTTCCCGGCGACCGTCCGCTCCGCGTCATCCAGTGGGCGACCGGCGCGCTCGGACGCAGCGCCATCCGGGCCGTGCTGGAGCGCCCGGACCTGGAGCTCGCCGGGGTGCGGGTGTTCGACCCCGCCAAGGACGGCATCGACGCGGGCACGCTCGCCGGACGGGGCCCGACCGGGGTGGCCGCCACCCTGTCCACCGAGGCGCTCCTCGACCTGGAAGCCGACTGCGTCGTCTACGCGCCGGCCCCCGGCGGCGAGCCGTTCGCCGACCTGGACACCGTGCACGCGCTGCTGGCGTCCGGGAAGAACGTCATCGCGACCACCGGCTACGTCTACCCGCGGGCGCACGGGCAGGGCCTGGTGGACGCGCTGGAGGACTCGTGCGCGCGCGGCGGGTCGTCCCTGCACGGCTGCGGCGTCAATCCCGGCTTCATGTCGGACGTGATGCCGCTGCTGCTGTCCCGGCTGTCGCGGCAGGTCACGCACGTGTTCGTCCGCGAGTGCTCGGACTTCACCGGGCACCCGTCCCCGCGGATGCTGCGCGACCTGGTCGGCCTCGGCCGGACCGAGGACGAGTTCGGCGCGTTCCTGCGGCGGGCCCGCCCGGCCATGCGGACCACCTTCGGCGAGAGCCTGCACCTGGTCGCCGCCGGGCTCGGCCTCGCCCCGCCCGAGGTCGACACCGACGTCGCCTACCGGGTCGCCGCCGAGGACGTCGAGGCCGCCGCCGGGACCGTCCGCGCGGGCACGGTCGCGGCCGTCCGCTGGACGTTCAGCGCGATGGTCGGCGGACGCCCCGTCATCGGCCTGGAGACCGTCTACAAGGTCGGCCCGGACGTCGCGCCCGAGTGGGGACGTCCCGGCTACTCGGTGCGGGTCGAGGGCCGCCCGTCGATCACCCTCACCACCGGCGAGGACTGGGTCACCAACGGCATCGCCGCCGCGGCCGCCCATGCCGTGAACGCCGTCCCGGTCGTCTGCGCCGCGCCGACCGGCGTCCGCACCTTCCTGGACCTGCCGCCGATCTTCGGCCGCGCCTCCGTCCACCACATGGCCGACGTCCACCCGTAGAGCGCGAAGCCCGCCCGCGGGCCGCATGGCGGCCGCCGGGCGGGCTCAGGTCGCGGGCCGGGGCGCGATCAGCCCTGGACGGCCTCCTAGCCCTGGACGGCCTCCTGCTCCGCCTGCTCGTGCTCGAGGCGGGCGGCGGCCTCCTCGGTCTCCTCACGCTTCTTCTTGCGGAAGTGCCAGACCACCAGGGCGACGACCGCGACCACCGCGACGCCGATCGCCAGGCCCTGCCCCGCGAGCTTGGCGACGTGCTCGAACGCGGTCCCGGCGAAGTAGCCGCCGAGCGTGAACGTGCTCACCCAGACGACGCCGCCGATGAAGTTGAACAGCAGGAACTTCGGGTACGGCATCTTCGAGAGGCCTACCAGCGCGGGCATCAGCGCGCGCAGCAGCGCGGTGAAGCGGCCGATGATCACGGCCAGCCCGCCGCGCCTGCGGATCATCTCCTGGGTCTTGGACACCTTGCCCTCGTGCCGGACCATGACCCTGGTCGTGAGCAGCCGCGGGCCGAGTTTCCGCCCGATCTCGTACCCGACCGAGTCGCCGGTCACCGCCGCGACGATCGCGATCACCAGGAGCAGCGGCAGCGACAGCTTGTGCTGGCTGGCCAGGATGCCGCCGACCACGATCGCGGTCTCACCCGGCAGGACGAAGCCGAAGAACAGCGCGGCCTCGGCGAACACCAACGCCGCGATCATCAGATAGATGAGCGCGGGCGGCAGGCCGTCCGTCAAGGCGTTGAAGTTCTCGAGCATCCCGTCCCCCGCGGCAGGAGCCCCGCGCGATTCGCGGGGCGGTACGTCGTCATCGTAGTCAGCGGCCCGGTACCACCGGATCCCTCTGAAGTCGCAGGAGAAAGCCCTACTTTGGATGGGTCCGGGAAAGAATTCCGTCCACGGGAAGGACCACGGACATGAGCGCGCACGAGAAGACTCAGGGCGAGGCGCCGGAGAAGGCCCGGGAGAAGGCGCGGGGAACGGCGTCCGGGGGCGCCGTCCAGATGACCTCGGACGTCCCGAAGGAGATGAAGGCCGGACGGTTCGTCCGGCAGGCCAACCGGTTCACCGGAAGGATCACCGCGGACGGCTCGAGCCCCTATCCCGCCGAGGCCGGGCGCTACCGGCTGCTGGTGTCCCACGCCTGCCCGTGGGCGCACCGGAGCATGATCGTCCGCCGCCTGCTGGGCCTGGAGGACGTGATCACGCTCGGCGTGGTGGACCCGATCCGGGACGAGCGCGGCTGGCGCTTCCCCGAGCCCGACCCGGTGACCGGGGCGACCTTCCTGTCCGAGCTGTACCTGGCCACCGACCCCGAGTTCACCGGCGACCGGTACACCGTGCCCTGTGTCTGGGACACCACGACCGGACGCCTGGTGACCAACGACTTCCCGGACATCACGACCATGTTCGAGACCGAGTTCGGCGCCTACCAGCGGCCGGACGCCCCGGACCTCTACCCCGAGAGGCTGCGCCCGGAGATCGACGAGCTGAACGAGCTCGTCTACACGACCGTCAACAACGGCGTCTACAAGGCCGGGATCGCCACCCAGCAGGAGGCCTACGAGGAGGCCGTGGACGCCCTGTTCACCACGCTCGACGGCCTGGAGGAGCGCCTGGCCGACCGGCGCTACCTGGTCGGGGACCGGCTGACCGAGGCCGACGTCCGGCTCTATCCGACCCTCGCCCGCTTCGACGCCGTCTACCACGGCCACTTCAAGTGCAACCTGCGGCGGCTGGTCAACTACCCCAACCTCTGGGGATACGCCCGAGACCTGTACTCCAGGCCTGAGTTCTCCGAAACGACGGACTTCGACCAGATCAAACGGCACTATTACATGACGCACAAGTTCATCAATCCGTCCGGGGTCGTCCCGAAAGGTCCGATCGTCGACTGGACGGCGCCGCACGACCGCGCCCGGCTCGGTCCCGCGTGAGCGATTCACCCGATTCCATTTAAACACCTGCTTAAACGTTGATATGAAACGTTCAGGGAGTGTTCAGGTTGGATCGGTAGGGTGGCTGGCTTTCAGGGACGCACCCCGCGCGTCGGCCACCCGAACAGGCCCGATCCGGGCCCGAAAGGTCTCCCACAGAAAATGCGCAGCCCCTTCTTCAACAACATGGACCAGGGCGAGCCCGTTCCCGGTCACTTCGCGCTCCAGAACTCCAAGATGCTCCGCGTCCACCTCAACGGCGACGTCATCGCCCGCCAGGGCGCGATGGTGGCGTTCCAGGGCCAGATGGACTTCGAGTACCAGGGCGCGGGCGGGGTCGGCAAGTTCCTCAAGAAGGCGCTCACCGGCGAGGGTGCGCCGCTGATGCGCGCGAAGGGGCAGGGCCTGCTCTTCCTGGCGCACAACGCCGAGGACGTCCACCTGTTCTACCTGGAGAACGAGCAGCTCACCGTGAACGGGGCCAACATCCTGGCCTACGACGCGCACATGCAGACCGACATCAAGAAGGTCCAGGGCGCGGGCGTCATGTCCGGCGGCCTGTTCAACACCACGATCGGCGGCACCGGCTGGGTCGCGGTCCACACCCACGGCGCCCCGGTCATGCTGGACGCCGGGCGGGCCCCGACGTTCGCCGACGGCGACGCGGCCGTGGCCTGGAGCACCAGCCTCCAAGTCGGCATCAACCGCACCATGAAGGCCGGCGCCCTGATCGGCCGGGGCAGCGGCGAGGCCATGCAGATGGCCTTCCAGGGCCAGGGCTTCGTGCTCGTCCAGTCGAGCGAGGGCCCGACCATCCCCGAGCACAGCCACTGATCCACCCGGACACGGTCCGTCAAGGCGCCGATCCACCCGAACGACCGGCCCGTCCGGACGCCGATCCCGCCCGCGAGGGCCCGGAGAGGCGCCGGACGGGCCATTTCCATGAGACGGTCGCCACATCCGCGCCCCGTCCGTTCGCCGGATGTGGCGTACGTCGCCGATTCAACCCCCGAGATTTGGGCAAAATCTACGGTTTTGGCCCTTGAGCGTTCGGGGTAGCCGGGCGCTGGCATGGTGGGGGCCCAAGTGCGAGTAGCCTTGACTCGTCTCAGAACTCACGAGCTGCGGAAGAGGGCGATCTCCGCCGTGTCGACAGAGTCAGCGCAATCCAGTGCCGACCCCAAGACCACAGACTTCGGTGCCAACGAATGGCTGGTCGACGAGCTGTACCAGAAGTACCTCGAAGACCCCAACTCCGTTGACGAGGCGTGGTGGAACTTCTTCGCGGATTACCAGCCGGGTTCCCGGCCGGCCGCGACTCCCCCGATGACCACGGCCCCGGCCGCCGGCGTGCCCGCGGCACCGCCGACGACGGCCCCGGCGCCGAAGCCCCCGGCCAGCGCTGACGCCAAGAAGGCGGCCAAGCCCGCCGGCCCGCCCGTCCCCGCGGGCGAGCAGGAGAAGCTGCGCGGAGTGGCGGCGCGCACGGCGCAGAACATGGACCTGAGCCTGTCGGTTCCGACGGCCACGTCCGTGCGCGCGGTGCCCGCCAAGCTGTTGATCGACAACCGCATCGTCATCAACAACCACCTGAAGCGCGGGCGCGGCGGCAAGGTCTCGTTCACCCACCTCATCGGGTTCGCCATTGTCAGGGCGATGGCCGCGATGCCGGAGATGAACCACGCCTACGCCGAGGTCGACGGCAAGCCGACCCTGGTCAAGCCGGAGCACGTGAACTTCGGCCTGGCGATCGACCTGCGGAAGCCGGACGGCTCCCGCCAGCTGGTCGTCCCGTCCGTCAAGGCGGCCGAGACCCTCGACTTCCGCCAGTTCTGGGCGGCCTACGAGGAGATCGTCCGCAAGGCGCGCGGCAACAAGCTGACGCTGGAGGACTTCCAGGGCACCACGATCTCCCTGACCAACCCGGGCACCATCGGCACGGTCCACTCCGTGCCGCGGCTGATGCCCGGCCAGGGCACGATCATCGGCGTCGGGGCCATGGAGTACCCGGCCGAGTTCTCCGGCGCGTCCGAGGAGACCCTCGCGCGCATGGGGATCAGCAAGGTCATGACGCTGACCTCGACGTACGACCACCGGATCATCCAGGGCGCGCAGTCCGGCGACTTCCTCCGCCGGATCAACCAGCTGCTCCTGGGCGAGGACGGCTTCTACGACGAGATCTTCGCCGCGCTGCGCATCCCGTACGAGCCGGTGCGCTGGGTCAAGGACATCTCGGCCACGCACGAGGAGGACGTCGCCAAGGTCGCGCGCGTCCACGAGCTGATCCACGCCTACCGGGTCCGCGGCCACCTCATGGCCGACACCGACCCGCTGGAGTACACGCAGCGCCGCCACCCCGACCTCGACATCCTCCAGCACGGCCTCACCCTGTGGGACCTGGAGCGCGAGTTCGCGACCGGCGGGTTCGGCGGCAAGCCGACCATGAAGCTGCGCGACATCCTCGGCGTGCTGCGCATGGCCTACTGCCGGACGATCGGCATCGAGTACATGCACATCCAGGACCCCGAGGAGCGCGCCTGGATCCAGGCCCGCGTCGAGGTCCCGCACGACAAGCCGAACCGCGAAGAGCAGCTGCACATCCTGCGGCGGCTGAACAGCGCCGAGGCCTTCGAGACGTTCCTGCAGACCAAGTACGTTGGGCAGAAGCGGTTCTCGCTCGAGGGCGGCGAGTCGCTGATCCCGCTGCTCGACTCGGTGATCTCCGCCGCGGCGACCGACTCGCTGGACGAGGTCGTCGTCGGCATGGCGCACCGCGGCCGGCTGAACGTGCTCGCCAACATCATCGGCAAGTCCTACGGGCAGATCTTCGGCGAGTTCGAGGGCAACCTCGACCCGCGGTCGGCCCAGGGCTCCGGCGACGTCAAGTACCACCTGGGCGCGCAGGGCGACTTCACCGGCGCCGACGGCTCCACCATCCACACCGAGCTGGTCGCCAACCCGTCCCACCTGGAGACGGTCGACCCGGTGCTGGAGGGCGTCGTCCGCGCCAAGCAGGACCTGCTGGACGTCGGCGAGGCCGGCTTCACGATCCTGCCGGTCCTCATCCACGGCGACGCCGCGTTCGCCGGCCAGGGCGTGGTCGCCGAGACCCTGAACCTGTCCCAGCTGCGCGGCTACCGCACCGGCGGCACCGTGCACGTGGTGGTCAACAACCAGGTCGGCTTCACCACCGCGCCGGAGTACTCGCGGTCCAGCGTGTACGCCACCGACGTGGCCCGGATGATCCAGGCGCCGATCTTCCACGTGAACGGCGACGACCCCGAGGCGTGCGCCCGGGTGGCGAGGCTCGCGTTCGAGTACCGCCAGACGTTCAAGAAGGACGTCGTCATCGACATGATCTGCTACCGGCGCCGGGGCCACAACGAGTCGGACAACCCCTCGTTCACCCAGCCGCTGATGTACGACCTGATCGACGCCAAGCGCTCGGTGCGCAAGCTCTACACCGAGGCCCTGATCGGCCGCGGCGACATCACGGTCGAGGAGGCCGAGGCGGCGCTGCGCGACTACCAGGAGCAGCTGGAGCGCGCGTTCACCGAGACCCGCGAGGCGGCCAAGAAGCCGCTCGAGCCGGGTGCGGTCGTCAAGCCGGACGTCGAGGAGATCATCCCGATCGACCACGCCGCCGCCGGCTCGGCGATCAGCGCCGAGACGGTCAAGCGGCTGATCACCTCCCAGGTGAGCCTGCCGGAGGGCTTCTCGGTGCACCCGCGCCTGCAGCCGATCCTGCAGCGCCGCGTGCAGTCGGTCGACGACAACGCGATCGACTGGGCGACCGGCGAGCTGATGGCCTTCGGCTCCCTGCTCATCGACGGCCACCCGGTCCGCCTCGTCGGCCAGGACTCCCGCCGCGGCACCTTCGGCCAGCGGCACGCGGTGCTGGTGGACCGCAAGACCGGCGACGAGTACACGCCGCTCAAGCAGTTCGGCCAGGGCACCTCGAAGTTCTACGCGCACGACTCGCTGCTCAGCGAGTACGCGGCCATGGGCTTCGAGTACGGCTACTCCATGACCCGCCCGAACGCGCTGGTCGCGTGGGAGGCCCAGTTCGGCGACTTCGCCAACGGCGCCCAGTCGATCGTGGACGAGTACATCTCGTCCGGCGAGCAGAAGTGGGGGCAGCGCTCCAGCGTCGTCCTGCTGCTGCCGCACGGCTACGAGGGCCAGGGGCCGGACCACTCGTCCGCGCGCATCGAGCGCTACCTGCAGATGTGCGCGCAGGACAACATGACGGTGGTCTACCCGACCACCCCGGCGAACTACTTCCACCTGCTGCGCTGGCAGGTGCTGTCCGGCCGGGGCAAGCCGCTCATCGTGTTCACGCCGAAGTCGCTGCTGCGGCTGAAGGCCGCCACGTCCCCGGTGACCGACCTCACCGAGGGCGCGTTCCAGCCGGTCATCCCGGAGGTCAACACCGGGATCGACCCGAAGGGCGTCAAGCGGGTCCTGCTCACCACGGGCAAGATCTACTACGACGTGGTGGCGCAGCGCGACAAGCTGGGCCGCACCGACACGGCGGTCGTCCGGGTCGAGCGGCTGTACCCGGCGCCGGCCGAGGAGATCAAGGCCGAGCTCGCCAAGTACCCGGCGGGCGTCGAGGTGGTCTTCGTGCAGGACGAGGCGGCGAACATGGGCGCCTGGCCGTTCATGGCGCTGAAGCTGCCGCACCTGATCGACGGGCTGAAGATGAAGCGGGTCTCGCGCCCGGCGTCGTCCTCCCCGGCGGTCGGCTCGGCCAAGCTGCACCAGGCCGAGCAGGAGGCGCTGCTCGGCCGGCTGTTCGGCGACAAGTAGCGAGAAGACGGCACGAAGGAGGGGGTCCCGGCGCGGTGCGCCGGGACCCCCTCCCGTGTCGGGACGGAGGATCATGTACTTCACCGATCGGGGCATCGAGGAACTGGCGGAGCGGCGCGGCGAGGAGTCGGTGAGCTTCCACTGGCTGGCCGAGCGGCTGCGCGAGTTCGTGGACCTGAACCCCGAGTTCGAGACGCCGGTCGAGCGCCTGGCCACCTGGATGGCCCGGCTGGACGATGACGACGACCTCGACGACGAGTGACCCGGGAGCGCCGCCCCGCGGCCCGTTCCCGGGTGCGCTCCCGGCCCGGCGGAAAACGCGATACATCTTGACTTTCCGCTGACGCGACATATCGTGTTGTGCCGTAGGGTGGTCACTCGGACGGAGGGTTGAGACGCGATGTCGCGGTGGACGATCGACGAACCGGCCACGATGGAGTTCGACGGGGTGGTGGCGCTGCGCGTCACGCTGATCGCGGGCAGCGTCTCGGTGGTCGCCGGAGGTGGCCGCCCGTCGGTGCACGTGTCCGGCGTCGAGGGGCCGCCGCTGCAGATCGCGCACGACGCCGGGATGCTGGCGATCACGCACGAGAAGCTGATCGAGGGCGTGCTGAGCTGGCTGCGGACGCAGAAGGCGAGCGCGGTCGTCACCGTGACCGTCCCGCCGGACTGCCCGGTCAGCCTCACCCTGGTCTCGGCCGAGGCCGTGGTCACCGGCGTCACGGCCAAGACCACCGTCCGCACGGCCACCGGCGGCGTGACGCTGCACGACGTGATCGGCGACATCGAGGTGAACACGGTCGGCGGGAACGTCGAGGCGCAGGGCCTGGACGGCCGGGTCACGTTCGTCTCGGCGTCCGGCGAGCTGGCCCTCGCGGGCGGCTCGGTCGACCGCCTGTCCGCCCGCTCGATCAGCGGCCGGATCTCCGCCGACGTCGACCTGCCCGGCGACGGCCGGGCCGAGATCCAGACCGTGTCGGCCGACGTGGCCGTCCGGCTGCCCGAGCACGCCTCGACCCGGGTCCAGCTCAACTCCGGAACCGGACGCGTCGAGGCGTCCTTCCCGGACCTCGCCCGCAAGGACCGCGCCATCGTGCGCACGCTCTCGGGGAAGCTGGGCGACGGCTCGGCGAACCTCACCGTGAACACCATCTCCGGCACCGTGACGCTGCTGTCCAGGCCCGCCCACGACGCCCTGGAAGACTGAAGGAGTCGACTTGAGCCCCGTCTTCGGCCATGGCCGCCTTCGGCTGTACCTGCTCAAGCTGCTGGAGGAGTCCCCGCGGCACGGCTACGAGGTGATCCGGCTGCTCCAGGACCGGTTCCTCGGGGTGTACTCGCCGTCCCCCGGCACGATCTACCCGCGCCTGGCCCGCCTGGAGTCCGAGGGCCTGGTCAGCCACGAGGTCGTCAAGGGCAAGAAGGTCTACTCGCTCACCGACAAGGGCCGCGACGAGCTGGAGCGGCGGATGGACGAGCTGGCCGAGCTCGAGGAGGAGATCACCGCCTCCGCGCAGGAGTTCGCCCGCGAGGTGCAGCAGGACGTCCGGCAGACCGTCCGGTCGCTGCGCGAGGAGCTGACCGCCGCCGCCAAGACCATGCGCGACTCGGCGGGCACCACGTCCAAGGAGGCGTGGAAGGAGA
Source organism: Spirillospora sp. NPDC052269 (assembly GCF_040679435.1). Classification (NCBI taxonomy): domain Bacteria; kingdom Bacillati; phylum Actinomycetota; class Actinomycetes; order Streptosporangiales; family Thermomonosporaceae; genus Spirillospora; species Spirillospora sp. NPDC052269. Next base: position 441,162 of record NZ_JBFAUU010000001.1, on the reverse strand, counting down.
ACACCAAGCAGCAGAAAGAGGAGTGGAAGCGCCAGAAGGAGCACTGGAAGGAGGCCACCGGCCGGCAGAAGGACGAGTGGAAGCGGCAGAAGGAGTACTGGCGCGAGCAGAAGGAGGCCTGGAAGGAGGAGTGGCGTCTCAACTGGGAGGACGCGTGGCGCAACGTCACCGGCTCCCGTGACGACGTCGCCCGCCTCAAGCTGGAGCGCCTGATGCGCCGCTTCGTCGAGGACGTCCGCCGCGACGCCCAGGAGTCCTCCCTGGCCGACACCGACCTCGACGCCGCCGAAGCCCTCCTCGCCGAGACCCGCGACCGCCTCCGCGCCGACCTCTTCAAGCGCGCCCCCTCCCCCTCCCCCTCCGACGACTGACGCCCCTCCCACCGAGCCTCGGAATCCCACGATTCCGAGGCTCTCGCGCTCCCTCAGCCCCGAACAGCGCAAGCAGGCGCTCCATGAGCCCCCAAACTTCGACCATCACTCAGCGCAGTGAAACCATCACCCAGTATGGCGAAGCGCCTGCGCCCAAAGTAGAGTGTTTCCTAAACTCCGGCGCATGGAGGAGTGGGAGATCAGGGTCACGACAGAGTGGCGCCAGTGGTTCAACGACCAGGACGTACCGACCCGACAGCAGATCATTTGGTCCCTTGACCGGCTCGCCGAGGACGGGCCCGGCCTGGGCCGTCCCCTGGTGGATAGGATCACAGGCTCCCGGATCCACAACCTGAAGGAGTTGCGGCCGGGGTCGGCCGGGGACTCCGCGGTCAGGATCCTCTTCGTCTTCGACCCGTGGAGGTCGGCGATCCTGCTGGCCGGTGGGGACAAGTCGGGCGACTGGAACGCGTGGTACCGGCGGACGATCCCTCAGGCCGAGGATCTGTTCGAGCAGTACCTCACCGAGCGCCGAGCCGAGAAGGAGGGACGGGAGTGAGCGGGTTCGAGAGGTGGAGCGACCTTCGCGACGAGGCCGTGGCCGCCGCCGGGGGCGAGGAGGCGGTCGCCGAGGCGGGTAAGCGGGTCCAGGCGTACATCGACGGCCACCGGCTGGCCGAGCGCCGGAAGGCGCTCGAACTGACCCAGACCGACGTCGCCGAGCGCATGGGAGTGACCAAGGGACGCGTCTCGCAGATCGAGCGGGGCGAGGTCGCGACCGTGGAGGCCATCGCCCGCTACGTCCGGGCTCTCGGCGGCGAGTTGCAGGTCAACGCGGTCTTCGGCGATGACGTGTACATCCTGCGTGGCGCCGACCCGAGCGCAGCCTGACACCAACGCGCAGCGCACTCGGCACCTCGATCGTTCCGCTCCGCATCATGCTCCTTTTCCTAGAGTTCCTAGTTTTGAACCTAGGATACCTAGGAAAGCTGTGCGTGCAAGGATGATTGACGTGCAGTGGGCTGAGCAGGGACAAGAGCGGACGGCGCGGTGGCTTTGCGAGGGGGGCTGGCCGCCGCCCGTGGACATGGTCGTGGCCGATGACGAGTTGACCGCGGACGCGGCGCACCGGCTGGTCCGGCAGGGGACGTCGTTGCTGTGGCGCGGGGACTACCAGAACGCGCGGCAGTTGCTCAGCGCGCTCGGACGGCGGGTCAGGCGGGACGGCAAGACGCCGAAGGGCGACGCCCGGACGGTCTTCTACACCTACCGGGAGGCCAAGTCCCGGGAGGCGAGCCTGCTCGGACGGCTCCTCATCCCGCTGGACGCCGACAACGCGGTGCCGCTGCGGCGGGCGCCGGACGTCCGGCAGGCGGTCGGACGGGTGTACGAGCCGGGCGAGGAGTCCGTGATCCCGCTGCGGGAGCTGCTGGGGATCCTCGGCGCGGAGCAGTGGCGCGAACAGGGCGTCGAGGTGCCCGCGCTGGGCGGACGCATCCATCCGCACTACGGCGTGTTCGCGCCCACACGGCAGGAGTACGTCGACCTCGTCGCGCAGGCCCCGCTGCCGTCCAAGGACGTGGCGTTCGACATCGGCACCGGGACGGGCGTGCTCGCGGCCGTCCTCGCCCGCCGGGGCGTCCAGCGGGTCGTCGCGACCGACGCCGACCCGAGGGCGCTGGCGTGCGCGCGGGAGAACGTCGAGCGGCTCGGCGTCTCCGTCGAGGTCGTGGAGGCCGACCTGTTCCCGCGCGGACGCGCCGACGTCGTGGTGTGCAACCCGCCGTGGCTTCCGGGCAAGGCGGCGTCCGGGCTCGACCACGCGGTCTACGACCCGGGCAGCCGCATGCTGCACGGCTACCTGGACCGGCTCCGCGCGCACCTGCGGCCCGGCGGCGAGGGCTGGCTCGTCCTGTCCGACCTGGCCGAACACCTCGGCCTGCGGACGCGCGAGGAGCTGCTCGCCCGGTTCGACCGCGCGGGCCTGCGGGTGGCGGACCGGCTGGACGCACGGCCCGTCCACCCGCGCGCCGCCGATCCGGACGACCCGCTGCACGCCGCGCGGGCGGCCGAGGTCACCTCGCTCTGGCGGCTGGTCGGCGCGTAGAGCGCCTCAGACGGTGAAGACGATCTTGCCGAAGAGGTCGCCCTCGGCCATCGCCGCGAACCCGTCGCGCGCCTCGCGCAGCGGCAGGACGCGGTCGATCTGAGGCCGCAGCCCGGTCTTCACCAGGAACCGCGCGAGGCGTTCGAGCTGGTCGCGCCGGCCCATCGTGGACCCGACGACCGACAGCTGCAGGAAGAACACCCGGTTCAGCTCGGCCGGCGGCACCTGGCCGCTGGTCGCGCCGGACACCACGATCCGGCCGCCCGGACGCAGCGACTTCAGCGAGTGCGACCAGGTGGCCTGGCCGACGGTCTCCATCACCGCGTCCACCCGCTCGGGCAGCCGCGCGCCGGACTCGAACGCCTCGTCCGCGCCGATCTCGACCGCGCGCTTGCGCTTGGCCTCGCTGCGGCTCGTCGCGTACACCCGGTAGCCCGCCGCCGAGGCGAGCGAGATCAGCGCGGTCGCGACGCCGCCGCCCGCGCCCTGCACCAGCACGGACGCGCCGGGCTCCAGCTCGGCCTTCTCGAACAGCATCCGGTACGCGGTCAGCCACGAGGTCGGCAGGCAGGCGGCCTCCTCGAAGGACAGCCCCGCGGGCTTCGGCACCAGGTTGCGGCGCGGCACCGCGACGCGCTCGGCGAACGTCCCCGGGTAGGACTCCGAGAGCAGCGTGCGCTTCGGGTCCAGGGTCTCGTCGCCGCCGCCGCGCGCCGGGTCGCCGATCACCGAGTGGACGATGACCTCGTTGCCGTCCTCGTCCACCCCGGACGCGTCGCAGCCGAGGATCATCGGGAGCCGGTCGGCGGCGAGGCCGACGCCGCGCAGCGACCACAGGTCGTGGTGGTTGAGCGCGGTGGCCTTGACCGCGACCGTCGTCCAGCCGTCCGGGGCGTACGGTTCGGGCCGCTCGCCGAGCGTGAGGCCGTCCAGGGGATTGTCTGCATCGAGGCGCGTGGCCGTGACAGCGAACATGCCGCCACCCTAAAGGGAGCGCTTACCGGGTCGACTGGGCGGATATGTCGTTGACCGTCTTGCGGGCCAGATCCGCGCGCGTGCCGGACGTCGCGACCCGCACGTCCAGGGCCTTCCCCGCCCGGACGGCGTGCATGTCGAGCGTGTACGCCTGCCCGTCCCAGCGTTCGGCGTACCACGTGGACGCGTCGCTCCGCCGCCACGCGGCCCCCGCTGGCGGCGGGCACGAACCGGAGCACGGCCGCTGCCCGATCTCCAGCTGGAACGGCCCGGTCTTCTCCCCGCTCGGCGTGTCGCCCGGCTGCACGCAGTACCAGCGCCCGCCGTCCCGGACGCACTGCCCGAACACCGGACCGCGGAACGCGAACCCGAGGTCCTGCAACGCCCACAGCCGCGACCAGTCCCCCGTCGCCCACGTGGGCCCGGTGACGACCCGGGCCGGACGCTTCGCGTCGTACAGCCGGAACCGCTCCTCCGATGACGCGGGCAGCGGACCGGGCTGCGCGTAGCGCTTCCCCGGCTTGTAGTCGTCGGGATAGGTGGCCCGGAGCACCTGGTCGAGGACGTACATCGCCCGGTCACCCACCCGGGGATCGGGGACTTCGTTCCTGATCTCCAGGGTGTAGTCCTTCGACGTGAGGGTCGCGGCGGCCGACGCGCCCCGGGCCGTCGAGAAGGGCGTGACGCTCGGCGGGGTGTCCGGGGCCGCGTCGTTCTGGCCCTGCTGGTTGACGTCGGGCGAGCCCGGATCGGAGGTGATCGTCAAGGTGACGGTCACCTCGGGACGGAGCGGGTCGCCCTCCACGAACCTGCACTCCCCCCGTCCGCGGTCCACCTTCAACGGGGTCGCGACCAGCCCGGCGAGATGCGGCTGGAGCATGGCGCAGGCGGCGTGGTCGACATGCTCCGGCGCGTGCCGCTCGACCCAGCGCAGGGCCCCGAGGAGGTATCCGCCGTCCAGGCCCGGAAGCGCGCACAGGTACAGCATCGCCAGGCACAGCACCTGCATCGCGGCCATCGCCCGCCAGTCGGACAGCAGCCGCGGCTCGGTCAGCGGACGCGGCGGACGCCTCGCCTCCGCCACGTACCGCTCGGCGAGACGATCGCGCAGCGCGCCGTGCCGGAACCGGTACCCGCCGCCCGACTGCCGCAGCACCCCCCGCTCCCGCGCGTCCTCCAGGAACGCCATGAGGTCGTGCGGGGTCCGGCCCCGCAGCGTCAGCCACGCGTGCGCCACCCGGAACCGTCCCCAGGAGGACAGCGTGATCCCGCCCCACCAGAGGACGGCCAGGGTCAGCGCGAACGCCGCCCCGAGCGCGGCCGGGTCCAGGCCGTCCTGCCAGCGCAGCGCGAGCAGGAAGGGCGTGCCCAGCAGCAGCGGCAGCGGCCAGACCTGCTCCAGCGCGTGCTCCCAGCCGAGGGCGAGCGCGGCGCGCCGGTCCGCGCGCAGCATCCCGGGCGGCCCCGACTCCTCGGCCGGATCGGACGCGACGCTGAACCACCACGCGAACCGCCACAGCACGATCACGGCCACCAGCAGCAGCGCCGCCGCGGTGAAGCGGCCGAGCGGGCCGTCCAGCCACAAGCCGAGGCCCGCGAGCACCACCGCGACCACCGGCAGTGCGAACAGCCCGCCCGCGCCGCCGCCCGTCTCACGCCGGTTCAGCTCGTGCCGCACCTCGCGCGGCGCACGCAGCCGCATCGGCGCCATCAGCCACCGGTCGCGCGCGAGCTGCGACCAGGTCACGATGCCCAGGTAGGCGAGGATCGGGAACAGCGCCCACGCCGCCACCGACGCCGCGTGCGGGGCGAGGTCCCGGGCGATCCAGTACCGATGTGGGATCCGGTAGCCGAGCGCGCCGACGGCGAGACCCGCCGCCACCAGCGCGGACGCCGGCCCTGCCGCACGGACGACGGCCGGGACCGCCTCGTCCAGCCGCCACCACTCCAGGTCGCTCTCGTCGTTCTCGCGCAGATGCCAGGCCAGGAACCCCAGCCAGCGGCGCGCGTCCTCGACGTGCGTCTCGTCCACGTCCGCGTACGCCGCCGGGACGAACCGCTCCAGCAGCCGGTTCTCGACGCTCTCGGTGTCGGGGAGGTCGAGCAGCTCGGCGGGGTCGTCCGACGCGCGTGCGTACGCGGCGCGCGCGAGGCCGACCATCAGCGGCGACGCGAGCGCGTCCTTCACCGGCCCGCCCGCGTCCGACTCCAGCGCCGCGAGCACCGGACGCCAGCGGTCGTCGGCGTCCGGGCTGTGGTCGGCGAGCGGCAGCGACGCCGCGATCTGGCCCGCGACCAGCGGACGCAGCTCCACGACCGCCGCGCCCGCGAGCAGCATCCCGGCGTCCTCGACCGCGCCCCCGTACTCGTCCGGACGGCTCGTCAGTACCAGCGGCATCCGCGCCGAACCCTGCCGGTTCAGCTCCGCCAGCGCGGCGGCGCGCGCCTCGGCGGGGATCTCGTCCAGGCCGTCCAGGACGAGCAGGACGCGGCGGCTCTCCAGCAGCCCGGACGCCACCAGCCTGGCGTCCGCCACGGACCGTCCGATCTCCGGATGGGCGGCGACGATCCGGCGCGCCGCCCAGTGCAGCAGCGGCCGCCGGGTCGGAACCCAGCCCGCCAGCGACACCACGACCGGAACCGGACCGGCTGATCCGCCGCCCGCCAGAAGCTGCGAGGCCAGAGCGGTCGCGAACACCGACTTGCCCGCCCCGGCCGTGCCGAGGACGACCAGCCGCTCCGACGGGACGCTCCGGAACAGCCCCGCAGCCTCACCGAACTCACCGTCCCGCCGGAAGTCCCCGGCGCCCTCCGCCTGCCGGACTCCGTCCGGGACGCCCCACCGGACGGCGATCGCGCTCCGCCCGTCCGCGCCCGCCTGCTCCAGATCGCGCAGGTACCGGGTGCGAACGGCCCCGGCGAGGACCCTGGCCTGCACGGCGAGCCGGTCGTCGCTCGTCGCGTGCCGCTGCCAGCGCGCCAGCCAGAACCACCACGCGGCGATCCCGGTGACCGCCATCCCGGCCGCGACCAGGAGCACCCCGACCAGGCCGGCCCTGCCGTGCATCGTGAGCAGCCACGCCCCGAACCCCCACAGCGGCACGCCCGCCAGGAGCACCGGCACCACGGGCCGGGGCCCGGGAAGCCCGGCGTCGGGCGGCGCGATCACGTTGATCGCGCCCTCGTTCTTCCCCACCTGAACGGAGACGTTGGACGACCCGTAGTCGTTGTTGGTGTAGTGCTCCCCCACCGACCGCGGCCTCCCGTCCCTATCGGCCGTACCGGCCGTATCGGCCGCACGCGTCCCCGATCACCCGAGGGGACACTCTTCACCAGACGCCGCAGAACGGCCACCGGTTCATCGGAAACCGAGAACGGCCCGCCCCGGGTGCCGGGGCGGGCCGTTCTCGGTTCGACCGGTCAGGACGCGCTAGCTGTACTTGGTCATGGTCTTGGTGTCAGTCGGGTGATGGGTGGTTGGCCGCCGAGGGCTGTGTGTGGGCGTTTGGTGTTGTAGTGCTCGAGCCAGGTGGTGAGGGCTTGGGTGCGTTGGGTGTTGCTGGTGTAGGGCTGTCGGTAGGCCCATTCGGTGGCCAGGGTGCGGTTGAGGCGTTCGGCTTTGCCGTTGGTCCATGGGTGGCGGGGCCGGGTGAACTTCTGGCGGGCGCCCAGGTCGGTGCAGGCCTTTTGGAAGGCGTGGCTGGTGCGGTAGTTCTTGGCGTTGTCGGTCAGGATCCTGTGGATGCGGGTGATGCCGTGGGCGGCGAAGTAGGCGGCGGCGCGGGTCAGGAACGCGGCGCAGGTGGGGCCTTTCTCGTCGGGTAGGACCTCGGCGTAGGCCAGGCGGGTGTGGTCGTCGATGGCGGTGTGGACGTGGTCGTAGCCGATGCCGCGGCCTCGCACGTTCTCGCTGCGGCCGTGGACGCGCCAGCCGCCGCCGTCGGGGATGCGGCCGAGTTTCTTGACGTCCAGGTGGATCATGTCGCCCGGCGCCGGATGCTCATACCGGCGGGCGCTCTGGCGAGAGGCTCGGATCTGCTGGCCGGTGAGCGGGTCGCAGACCGCCAGCACGGGCACGTTGTGGCGGCGCAGGATCCGGGTGACCGTGCGGGCCGGGACCCCGGTCGCCGCCGTGATGTGGTCGGGACCGGCCCGCAACCGCTGCCGGGCGGCGACCACGCGCTGCTCGACCTCGGCCGGGGTCCGTGACGGGCAGGAGCGGGGTCCGCTGCGCCGGTCGGCCAGCCCGTCCCAGCCCTCGGCCCGGTAACGGCCCACCCACCGGTGCGCGCACTGGCGCGACACCCCCAGCTCCGCGGCCACGTGCGCGACCGGACGACCATCCTCCACGACACGACGAACCAGCAGGCATCTGCCATGAAACGTCAGCCGGGCATTAGCGTGACCCATCAAGACCTCCGGGTGTGGGTGAAGCGTGCAAACTCCACTACGCCCGGAGGTCTTCTTCCTGATCAAACACCCACCGGTCAGGTGTCACCAAGATCATGACCAAGTACAGCTAGAGGACCTTGGAGAGGAAGTCCTGGGTGCGCGGATGCTGCGGGTTCTCGATGACATCGCGCGGACGGCCATGCTCGACCACCACGCCGCCGTCCATGAAGACCAGCGAATCGCCGACCTCGCGGGCGAAGCCGATCTCGTGGGTCACCACGATCATCGTCATGCCGTCCACCGCGAGCTGCTTCATGACCTCCAGCACCTCGCCGACCAGCTCGGGGTCGAGCGCGGACGTCGGCTCGTCGAACAGCATCAGCGCGGGCTCCATGGCCAGGGCGCGCGCGATCGCGACCCGCTGCTGCTGCCCGCCGGACAGCTGTGCCGGGTAGGCGTCCATCTTGTCGCCGAGGCCCACCCGCTCCAGCAGCGCGATCGCCCGCTCCCGGACCTGCGCCTTGGGCAGGCCCTTCACCTGGACGGGCGCCTCCATGACGTTGCCGAGCGCGGTCATGTGCGGGAAGAGGTTGAACCGCTGGAACACCATCCCGATGTCCCGGCGCTGCTCGGCGACCTCCCGCTCGCGCATCTCGTACAGCCGGTCGCCCCGCTCACCCAAGCTCGCCCAAACGCTGCGCAAGACCACCCGTGACGAGGTGCTCTACCTGGTGCTGGACGGCACCCTCGTCCCGATCGACCGGGTCGCCGCCGACCGCCCGTTCCACTCCGGAAAACACCGCCGACACGGCATGAACCTCCAGGTCATCGCCGCACCCAACGGAACCATCGTATGGGTCTCGGGCGCGCTACCCGGCTCAGTCCACGACATGACCGCCGCCAGAATCTGGGGCATCCCACGCACGCTGGCGACCGTCGGGTTCCTGGTCCTGGCCGACAAGGTCTACCAAGGCGCGAAACGAACCGCTACTCATCCCTTACCGCGGCACCGGCAAACCCGAGTCACAGAAGGACGCCAACCGAGCCCACGCCCGACTTCGCGCACCCGGCGAACGCGTCAACGCCCAGCTCAAGCACTGAACCATCCTCCACAAGCTCCGCTGCTGCCCACACCGCGCCGGCCACCTCGCCAAAGCCACCCACGTCCTACAAACCCGCGAAGCCCAAACTCAGTGAAAAAGGCTCACTGGTCCTCACCCATGACCAAACCATCACCGCCTCCAGCAAGAACTACCGGTTCTCGGTAAGCAATGCAGGTCGCGATGGACGCCAAACACCAGCCTGGTGACCGGGATCGACCGCCCGGTGCCGGGCAACCACAACGACTGCACCGCCTACCGCGGTTCGGTAGCCGAGAAGGCCGCGCTGGCGTCCTACCATGCCACCCGCCGCATCGCCTTCACGCATAACTCGGCCTTGGCCGGCCGAACCAGCAATCGACCGCAACTCCCACTGCAGCATGCCCGACCAGCAGACCTTCCGATCATTACGGTACAGCCCTTAGAGGACTTCGAGGGAAAGGCCTCCGCGCACCGACTCCGGACCCTGATGACGTCGAGCGGGCGACCTGCTCGACCAGCACCGAATCATTAGTAGCGCTTCAGTAGCGCATCTTACTGCAAACACTACCCAACGCAACTAGGTACTCACATTTTGTATATTGACCACCAAAATCTTGCAAGCTAAGGTTCCAGTCAATTCAGGGGGCGTGCATTTTCGGCAAACAGGGAGCCGAAGTTGCGCCGTGACGGGAGGATAATGAAGCGCATCGCGAGTATCGCCTTGGCGAGCGTAGCGGCCACTGCTGGCCTAGCAATGGTGGGCGAAGGCTCCGCCAACGCAGACCCTGGCTTCTGTGGGGTAAAGGTGCAGGGCCCTACCCGCGCCCAAGGCAGTCCACTCTGGTCCTACACAATCCGAAACAAGTGCGGGACCAACCAGCGTTTTAAGATCAACTTCCCGGCCGTGGGTCGTTCCTCTTCCTGCAAGACGGTCTACGCGGGCGGGTACACGTCCTACAGCTCCATCGTCATCGACGACGCCTGGTACATCGCGAACTGCTAGTTGACCGGAGAGTCGCATGAGGAATCTTCATCGCTGGGCCAAGGGCGCCCTCGCTGTCACGATCAGCGCCACGGCCATTAGCGGCACAGCAGTCCTGTCCGAAACCACCGCAAACGCAGACTCCGGCTTCTGCGGCGTTCGCAGCGATTCGTACACCGACAGCGGATACTACATCTACGTGGTCCGCAACAAGTGCGCCACTACCCAGCGATTCCGCGTGTACATGCCCACTTTCGGCAGGTACTCCAAGTGCGCGACCATCGCCGGTGGACAACGCGCCTACTACGCCGAGCGAGCCGCCGATCAGGCTTGGCAGATTCAGAACTGCTGATCCCTCGCAAAATCAGGGTGGGGTCAACAAGTGAACTTGTTGACCCCACCCTGATTTACATCCATCTGCGATTCACCCTCTATTTAGAGAAATAGGAAGGGTGACCTGCCAAGGCAGGGAGCGATGGACAGCGGCAGTATTCAGCTACCGTCTACAGCACCTTGGAGAGGAAGTCCTGGGTGCGCGGATGCTGCGGGTTCTCGATGACATCGCGCGGACGGCCATGCTCGACCACCACGCCGCCGTCCATGAAGACCAGCGAATCGCCGACCTCGCGGGCGAAGCCGATCTCGTGGGTCACCACGATCATCGTCATGCCGTCCACCGCGAGCTGCTTCATGACCTCCAGCACCTCGCCGACCAGCTCGGGGTCGAGCGCGGACGTCGGCTCGTCGAACAGCATCAGCGCGGGCTCCATGGCCAGGGCGCGCGCGATCGCGACCCGCTGCTGCTGCCCGCCGGACAGCTGTGCCGGGTAGGCGTCCATCTTGTCGCCGAGGCCCACCCGCTCCAGCAGCGCGATCGCCCGCTCCCGGACCTGCGCCTTGGGCAGGCCCTTCACCTGGACGGGCGCCTCCATGACGTTGCCGAGCGCGGTCATGTGCGGGAAGAGGTTGAACCGCTGGAACACCATCCCGATGTCCCGGCGCTGCTCGGCGACCTCCCGCTCGCGCATCTCGTACAGCCGGTCGCCCCGCTGCCGATAGCCGACCAGGCTGCCGTTCACCCAGAGCCGACCGCCGTTGATCTTCTCCAGGTGGTTGATGCAGCGCAGGAAGGTGGACTTCCCCGAGCCGGACGGCCCGATCACGCACATCACCTCGCCCGGACGCACCTCCAGGTCGATGCCCTTCAGCACCTCCAGGCGGCCGAAGCTCTTGTGCACGCCCTCGGCGCGCACCATGAACTCGGGGCCTCCGGTCTCCGGAGCGTTCCCGGAAACCGTGTCCTCCTCGTCCGCCTTCAGCAGGGGCGGCCTGTCGTCGCTCGCCATCAGGCGCTCCTCCCGCCGCGAATCCGCAGGTTCGCCACGAACCGTTCGAGCATCGTCTGTCGTTGAGCGGTCCCCCGGCCGAAGTAGCGTTCCAAGTAAAACTGCCCGACAGTGAGGACGGACGTCATCACCAGGTACCAGATCGACGCCAACAGCAACATCGGGATGGTCTGATACGTCCTGTTATAGATAATTTGGACGGAGTACAACAGGTCAGGCACCGCGATCACCGACACGAGCGAGGACGTCTTCAGCATGGAGATCGTCTCGTTGCCGGTCGGCGGGATGATCACCCGCATCGCCTGCGGCAGCACCACGCGCCGCATGATCTTCGCCCGGCTCATGCCGAGCGCGGTCGCCGCCTCGCCCTGCCCCGGGTCCACCGACAGGATGCCAGCCCGGACGATCTCCGACATGTACGCCGCCTCGTTCAGCCCGAGCCCGAGGCAGCCCGCGACGAAAGCGGTGATCAGGTCGTTGGCGTTGAAATGTACGAACGTCGGACCGAACGGGATCCCGAGCGAGAACGTCGGGATCAGCGCCTTCACGTAGAACCACAGGATGATCTGCACCAGCACCGGAGTGCCGCGGAACACCCAGACGTACAGCCACGCAACGCCCGAGATCAGCGGGTTCGGGGAGAGCCGCATCACCGCGAGCAGGATGCCGCCGAACACGCCCATCAGCATGGCGATGACCGTCAGCTCCAGGGTCATCACGATCCCGTCGAGGATCGATCCGTCCCAGAACCACGCGTTGATCGTGTCCCAGCCGAACCGCTCGTTGTTGGCGACGCTGTAGGCCGCCCACACCGCGACGTACAGGATCAGCGCCGCGGCCACCCACCGGCCGTAGTGCCGGACGGGAACGGCCTTGATCTCTGTCGGCCGTTCCCGTGGCACCGTCTCGTCAGTCAGAGTCATTCGATCAGCTCTGCGCGCCGTTGATCGTGGGGTTGTCGAGAGCGCCCTTCTCGATGGCCCACTTCTCCAAGATCTTCTTGTACGTGCCATCGGCCTGGAGCGCCTTCAGCGCCCCGAGCACGGCGTCCTTGGTGGTGCCGAGCTGCTTGCTGAGGGCGATGCCATACGGCGCGGTGTCGTAGGTCGCGCCCGCGGTCTCGAACTGCCCGTTGGACTGCTTCACCGCGTAGTCGATGACTGGGGAGTCGGCAAGCACAGCGTCCGCACGGCCGGACGAAAGCGCCAGGTTCGCGCCGTTCTGGTCTGGGAACGCCTGGCCGACCGGACCGGGCTTGCCGCCGTCCTTGCACTTCTTGGTGCGAGTCCCCTTGCCCGCCTTGAGATCGATGGTCGCTGAGACCTCGTCCAACTGGACGGTGCCCTTCTCGACCGCGACCTTCTTGCCGCACAGCGACAAGTCGTCCGGCTTGAAGCCCCCAGGGTTCCCCTTCTTCACCAGAAGCTCGGTGCCTGCAGTGAAGTAGGTCACGAAGTCGAGGACCTTCTCCCGCTCCTTGTTGTCGGTGATCGACGACATCGCGGCCTGGTACTGGCCGCTCTGCAGGCCAGGGACGATCCCCTCGAAGCTGGCCTTCTGGAACGAGAAGTCGACGCCGAGCTTCTTGCCGAGGGCCTTGCCGAGGTCGAGGTCCATCCCGACCAGGGTCTTGTTGTCAGTGCCGTAGAACTCGTTCGGAGCGTACGAAGGATCCGTCGCGACGATGATCTTGCCGGACGACTTGACCGCCTCGCCGAGCTGGTCGTGCAGCTGCGGGTCCTGCTTGATCGCCGAGAAGATATCGCCGACGTCCTTGCCCTGGCCGCCGGCATCCTTCTTGCTGCCGCCACAGGCCGAAAGGGCGAGCGCCGCCGAGAGCACGAGCGCGCCCGCCGTAGCGGTGCGGCGCCCCAGAGAACCGGTGTTCACTGGTCCCCCTCCAAGTCGATTCGTCGGACCGCGTCCCGGCCCGGGTTGTAGGCACATTTTGGTGCATAGTGCCTGCGCCCTTGATTAAGGCTCCGAAACAATCGGACAACAAGGCAGCGCCAGAAATCCAGATGAACCCGCGTAAATTCACCCTACGTGATCGCCGTCACACGGCATGTCGTCGGGTGACCGAGGCCATCCCGGGTCTTCCCTGGAGGTCCGCGGCCGGTATGGCACAATCGGACAACGGGTGACCCCCGTACGTCGCGAGACGCCCCCGACCGGCCCTGGCCACCAGACCAGCGCCCACCGTGGTGGCAATGTCCGTATCGCCGAATCTCTGACAGGGGTCGCTGTGGCCGCCGAGCCCATCACTCATGCCTACCCATCCACCGCGTCACTCAACGACGACCCGGCGTTCGCCCTGCACGTGGGCGGCAAGCTGGAGGTCCGCTCCTCGGTCCCGGTGCGCGACGCCGACGACCTCTCCCTGGCCTACACCCCCGGCGTGGCCCGGGTCTGCAGCGCCATCGCCGACAACCCCGAGCTCGCCCGCGAGTACACCTGGACGTCCCGGGTGGTCGCCGTGGTCACCGACGGGACCGCCGTGCTCGGCCTGGGCGACATCGGCCCCGCCGCGTCCATGCCCGTCATGGAGGGCAAGTCCCTGCTGTTCAAGGAGTTCGCCGGGGTCGACTCCGTCCCGATCGCGCTGAACTGCACCGACGTGGACGAGATCGTCGAGACCGTCATCCGGATGGCGCCGAGCTTCGGCGGCATCAACCTCGAGGACATCAGCGCCCCGCGCTGCTTCGAGATCGAGGACCGGCTGCGCGCCGCCCTCGACATCCCCGTCTTCCACGACGACCAGCACGGCACCGCCGTGGTCGCGCTCGCCGCCCTGAAGAACGCCGCCCGGTTCGTCGGACGCCCCCTGTCCGACCTGCGCGCGGTCGTCGCGGGCGCCGGCGCGTCCGGCATCGCGGTGTCGAAGATCCTGCTCGAGGCGGGCATCGGCGACATCGCCCTGTCCGACAGCAAGGGCCTCATCCACCAGGGCCGGGACGGCCTGAACCCGGTGAAGCAGCGGATGGCCGAGGTGACCAACAGGGCCGGGCTGACCGGCTCCACCGAGGACGCCCTGCGCGGCGCGGACGTGTTCATCGGCCTGTCCGGCAGCACCGTCCAGGAGTCCTGCGTGGCCGGGATGAGCGAGGACGCGATCGTGTTCGCGCTGTCCAACCCGACGCCCGAGGTGCACCCGGAGGTGGCCCGGCGGCACGCCCGCGTGGTCGCCACCGGCCGCAGCGACTTCCCCAACCAGATCAACAACGTGCTGGCCTTCCCGGGGATCTTCCGGGGCGCGTTCGACGTCCACGCGCACACGATCACCGAGGGCATGAAGCTCGCCGCCGCCGACGCGCTCGCCGCGATCGTCGGGGACGACCTGACCGCCGACTACGTGATCCCCGGCCCGTTCGACCCGCGCGTCGCCCCGGCCGTCACCTCGGCCGTGGCCGCCGCGGCCCGCGCCGACGGGGTCGCCCGCGCCTGACCTCGCCTTTCCCACAACGGCCCGCTCTCCCACCGGAGAGCGGGCCGTCCGCATTCCGAGATCCGGTCGCGGCCATAACTCCAAAATATCTTGTGGTCCCCGGGCCGGACGGCCAACAAATCACCGGCTCGAGGCGCGGAACGCCGAATGATTTCCCTTTTCCAGCGCCCCCGGCCGCCGGATGAAGTGCCATACTCGGCAAAGGGGAAAAACGCATCATCGGGTCAACTCCGGCAGGAGTGCACGTGGACCTCGCTTCCTACGCCGACCTGGCGATCGTGCTCGTGAACAGCGGGCGCCGACCGGACGGGGACGCCCTGCGCGACCTCGACGGACTCCGCGACCTGCTCGCCGGGCGCCCGCACCTGGGCGGCACACCGCGCCAGCGCGACCTGGACGCCATGCGCGAGCTGCGCGACCAGCTGCGCGCCGTCTTCACCGCGTCCGCGGACGGCGAGCACGAGCTTGCCGCCGAACGGCTGAACGAGCTGCTCATCCAGCATCCCGTCCACCCGCAGCTGTCCGCGCACGACGGCCTGGGCTGGCACCTGCACGTCAACGAGGGCGGCGCCCTCGCCGACGTCTACGCGGCGCGCGCCGCGATGGGCCTGGCCGTCCGCGTCGCCGAGCAAGGCATCGACCGCCTCCGCGTCTGCCCCGCCGACGGCTGCGGCCGCGCCTTCCTCGACACCACCAAGGACCACTCCCGCCACCACTGCTCCGACGAGTGCGCGGACGCGGGCGCGGGCGTGGCGCGTCGTCAGGGGGTCGCGGCGGCCGAGGACGTGTCCGGGCGGGCGCGGGTCACGGCTGACGTGCCGAACGGGCGAGCAGGCCCGCGCGCTTGAACGGCCAGTAGCGCGCGACGACCGGGCCGAGCACCAGCCCGTGCGGGACGGTGTCGAAGTCCCAGCTGTCCTGGCGTCCGTGCGCGCGCTGGTTGTCGCTCTCCAGCCACCAGCCGCCGGGCTCCTCCCGGACGGCGCGCTTCACGATGAGCTGGTCCTCGTTCCACGGGTGCTGCGCGACGACCGCGTCGCCGTCCCGCACGCGCGCGCCCGCGCGGACGAGCAGCCAGTCCCCCGCGCGCAGCGTGGGCAGCATGGACTCGCCGGTCACCGCGACCGCGCGCAGCCCGCTGCGCCGCCACGCCAGCGCCGCGAGTCCCGCGCCGGCGGCGCACATCCCGGCCTTCGCCGCCGTGCGTCCGGCCCGCTTCCGCATCGCCACTCCTCGCCTCACCGCCCGCCGGCCCGTCCGCCCGCGGCGGCGCCGGGACGGGACCGGCCGGGACCTACGTCCAAAGACCGAGCGCCCTGGCCGAACGCGCCGCCTCGCACAAGGGTAATGTCGGTGTCCTGAGCATGATCCGATATCGAGGGAAGGGAACGCAGGTGCTGGTCAACCTTCTGCGCCCGAAGACCACGGTCTCCGCCCACTGCGACCTGCCGTGCGGCGTCTACGACCCGGCGCAGGCCCGGATCGAGGCCGAGTCCGTCAAGGCGATCATCGAGAAGTACAACGCCAACGAGGACCCGGCGTTCCGGACGCGTGCCATCGGCATCAAGGAGCAGCGGTCCCAGCTGGTCAAGGAGCACCTGTGGGTGCTCTGGACCGACTACTTCAAGCCGCCGCACTTCGAGAAGTACCCGCAGCTTCACACGCTGTTCAACGAGGCGACCAAGCTCGCGGGCGCCGGCGGCACCAAGGGCGGCATGGACGTCGCGGTCGCCGACAAGCTCCTCGAGAAAATCGCCGAGATCGACAAGATCTTCTGGGAGACGAAGCAGGGCTGAGCCCCGCTGACGACCTGACCGAGGCCCGTTCCCTCCTGCGGCTGGAGGGAACGGGCCTCGGCGCGTCTCGTCCCGGACGGTTCGGAGCGGCCGCCCCGGACGGTTCGGAGCGGTGTCCTCGTTTTGGTTAGCCTGGGGAACATGATTCGCCCCGCCCGTCCCGAGGACGTTCCGTCGATCCTGCGCCTGGTGCGCGACCTGGCCGAATACGAGCGCGCCGTGCACGAGGCGAAGGCGACCGAGGAGGACCTGAGCCGCGACCTGTTCGGCCCGGAGCCGAAGGTCTTCGCGCACGTCGCCGAGCACGAGGGCGAGGTCGTCGGGTTCGCGTTGTGGTTCCTCAGCTACTCCACGTGGCTGGGGCGGCACGGCATCTACCTGGAGGATCTCTACGTCTCGCCGATGACGCGCGGCCAGGGGCACGGCAAGGCCCTGCTCTCCGAGCTGGCGCGGATCGCGGACGAGCGCGGCTACGGCCGCGTCGAGTGGTCCGTCCTCGACTGGAACACCCCCGCGATCGGCTTCTACGAGTCGATCGGCGCCCGCCCGCAGGACGAGTGGACGGTCTACCGCGTCACCGGCGACACCCTCCCGCGGCTCGCGCAGGGCTGACCGGTGTGTGCTTTACCGCCTCTTGACCGGGTTTGCGGGGTGAACGCCCACCTCGCCCCCTACTTCGGCGGGCGACCCGCGCGCCGGACGCTCCGGAGGGGCTCCGCAAGCGGTAGTTTCGAATCAGCGGGACCACCCCAAGAGGGAGAGACGTGACCGAGGAAACCGCTGCCATGGCGGCCAGTACCAAGTTGTCCGTGCGTGACGTGGTGACCGTCCGGCTGCCGGCCGCCAGCGCCTACCTTTCGGTGCTGCGGACCGCGACGGCGGGGCTCGCCGCGCGTCTGGACTTCACCCTGGACGAGATCGAGGACCTGCGCATCGCGGTCGACGAGGCGTGCGCGATGCTGCTCGCCCAGGCCGTGCCGGGCACCGACCTGACCTGCGAGTTCGAGCTCACCGGAGACGCGATGCGGATCTCGGTGTCGGTGCTCACGGTGGACGGCCAGGAGCCCAGCCGGGACACCTTCGCCTGGACGGTCCTGTCGTCCCTGGCGGGCGAGGTGGACGCGCGGGTCGGCGCCGACGACCGGGTCACCGTGACGTTGCAGAAGCGCCGCGGTGCTGCGGGGGCCCCGTGACGGAGAACAGGACCACGCTCGCGGGCGACAGCCCCGGCGACTCCGGCACGGAACGCGAGGGAGGCGCCGTGCCCGACCGCGCACGTGCCCGCCGCCTGTTCGAGCGGCTCGCCGAGCTGCCCGAGGGCGACCCCGAGCGCCAGCGCATCCGGGACCAGCTGGTCGAGCTGCACCTGCCGCTGGTGGAGTACCTCGCGCGCCGGTTCCGCAACCGCGGCGAGTGGCTGGACGACCTGATCCAGGTCGCCACCATCGGCCTGATCAAGTCGATCGACCGGTTCGACCTGGGCCGGGGCGTGGAGTTCTCCACCTACGCGACCCCGACGATCGTCGGCGAGATCAAGCGGCACTTCCGCGACAAGGGCTGGGCGGTGCGGGTTCCGCGCCGCCTGCAGGAGCTGAAGCTGTCGCTGACCAAGGCGATCAGCGACCTCGCCCAGCGCGAGGGCCGCGCCCCCACGGTCAGCGAGCTCGCCGCGCACCTGCAGATGTCGGAGGAGGAGGTGCTGGAGGGCCTGGAGTCCGCCAACGCCTACTCCACGGTGTCCCTGGACGCGCCCGACTCCGGTGACGAGGACGCCCCGGCGGTCGCCGACTCGCTCGGCATGATCGACGAGTCGCTGGAGGGCGTGGAGTACCGCGAGTCGCTGAAGCCGCTGCTGGAGAAGCTCCCTGCCCGGGAGAAGAAGATCCTGCTGCTGCGCTTCTTCGGCAACATGACCCAGTCCCAGATCGCCGCCGAGCTGGGCATCTCGCAGATGCACGTGTCCCGCCTGCTGGCGCGGACGCTGGCCCAGCTGCGGGAGGGCCTGACGGCGGACGAGTGATCCGCACGCCCCTCGAGGCCCGGCCGACCCCATGTCGTCCGGGCCTCGCCTTTTGACGGGCCCAGAAGGTCAAGCCTGGAGGGTCAGGGCCCGGAGGCGCGGGGCCCGGAGGCGGTCTTGCGGACTTTGGGGGCTCGGAGGGTCAGGAGCCGGAGCCGGCCTTGCGGTCGGCGTCGTCGGTGGCGTCGGCGTCGCCGCCGCCGTCCTCGTCGTCGTCCCGATCGTCCTGGAAGTTGATCCAGGCGGTGACGGGGGGGCTGAGGACGAGCAGGAGCGTGAGGATCGCGACGGAGCCGAGCGGGATCGCGTAGGCGGGCTGCTCGCTCTGCCAGAGGGACCAGGCGACCGGCAGCGCGAACAGCTGGGTCAGCACGATCGGGGCGCGGCCGCGGCTGTCGCCGCGCAGCAGGAGCCGGGCGCAGCCGAGCATGGCGAGGCCGCCTCCGAGCGCCAGGACGGTCACGGCGACCGCGCTGGTCGGGTCCACGGCGGAGCCGGTGGCCGTCTTGATGCCGGAGAACAGGCCGAAGCCCACGGCGGCGAGGCCCTCGGCCCCCTCCAGCGCGGCGGCGGCGGTCACGATGCTGGGACGCTTCGACACAACCCGCCACCCTACCGGCCGTCCCTGGAAACCCCCGTCCGGGGAGGCCGCGAGCCGTCCGGGCGGGAGGGTGCGTGAGCCTCGCGGGACCCCGGGCGCGGGGCCTGTGGGGGCCGTGGGGCCACCGCGGCGGAACGTCCCGGACGGGAGATCGGTACTCTTGCGCCGTGCGCGCCATGCTGATCGCCAACCCCAAGGCGACCTCCACCAGCCGACGCGCCCGTGACCTGCTCGTCCGGGCGTTCGCCGGGGACCTCGACCTGGAGACCGCCGAGACCGGGCACCGGGGCCACGCCACAGAGCTGGCCGCCCGGGCGGTCGCCGAGCAATTCGACCTGGTGATCGCCATCGGCGGTGACGGCACGGTGAACGAGGTCGTCAACGGCCTGCTGCGGGACGGCCCGTCCGACGACCTCCCGTCCCTGGCGGTGCTGCCGTTCGGCAGCGCGAACGTGTTCGCCCGCGCGCTGGGCCTGCCGAACGACATGGTGGCGGCGACGCGGCAGGTGCTGACGGCCCTGCGGGCGGGCCGGTACCGGACGGTCGGGCTCGGCGCGGCCGTCCTCCCGGACGGTTCGGAGCGGTACTTCACCTTCTGCGCGGGCGTGGGCCTGGACGCGGAGGTGATCCGGGAGGTCGAGCGGGCGCGGCTCGCGGGCGCGAAGGCCGATCCGCTGCTGTACTTCCGGTCCGCGATGCGCCGCTTCTTCGGGGGCACCGACCGGCGGCGTCCCGCGCTGACGATGGAGCTGCCGGGGCGCGATCCGGTGGGCGCGAAGGGGAAGCTGTTCCTGGCGTTCGTGTCGAACACGTCGCCGTGGACCTATGCGGGCCCGTTCCCGGTGAACCCGAGCCCGAAGGCGCATTTCGCGCGGGGGCTGGACGTGTTCGGGATGCGTTCCCTGGCCGTCCTTCCGACGCTGGGCGCGCTGGCGGGGATGTTCGTCGCGCGGGCCCGTCCGGTGCGCGGCCGGCAGGTGCTGAACGTGCACGACGCGGGGCAGGTCACGCTGACGGCGGACCATCCGACGGCCTACCAGCTGGACGGCGATTATCTCGGCGAGGTGGAACGGATCACGTTCCGTTCGGTGCCGAAGGCGATACGCATCGTCATTTGATGCCGATCCGGTGATCCGTTAACAACAAAGTCACACGAACGACCCACCCGTGTGACACATGCGACACCCATACTTTGAGAAACCTTTCTCGAGGGTCTTGCGTCTGTCCGCGCCCCCCTGACACGCTCAAAGTGCGCCGGTAGTCAGGAGCCCAATGAGGCAGCCTCCTGATCGCAGCGCCGCCGAACTGTCACCCCTGACGAAACCTTGACCGTTCCGGGGTGTTCGCGACATGTGAAACCGTTCACAAGTGGAGTGACTTCCGCCACCGCTGACGAAGGAGTGGACGCATGGACTGGCGCCACGAGGCAGCCTGCCGTGACGTGGACCCCGAGTTGTTCTTCCCCATCGGCAACACCGGGCCCGCGATTCTGCAGATCGAAGAGGCCAAGCAGGTGTGCCGCCGCTGCGAGGTGACCGAATCCTGCCTGCGCTGGGCGATCGCGTCCGGCCAGGACTCGGGCGTCTGGGGCGGCATGGGCGAGGACGAGCGCCGAGCGCTGCGCCGCCGCAACGCCCGTGCGCGCGCCCGCGCCACGGCCTGAACTTCCCCGCGCTTCGGCATCGGGCCGCCGAACCCCTCCCGGTCGGAACGGCCCCCGCCGCACAAACGAATCACGCCGGTCTCGTGGAGGCCGTCCGCATCTCTCAGAGAAGCGGCCGACCCCCATAAGATCGGCGTTTTTTCTTTTCTCCGCGCGGGCGCTTCGTCTTTCTCGAAGGAAAGGCGCCGCGGCACTTAGGCCGCCTTCTTAGGCGGGGGTCAGGGAATCGTCCCGGGTTACCAGGGCCGCGTAGGGGCCTTCGGCGGCCATCAGGGATTCGTGGGTGCCGCGTTCGGCGATTCGGCCGTGCGACAGGACGACGATCTGGTCGGCGTCGCGGACGGTCGAGAGGCGGTGCGCGATGGTGATCGTGGTGCGTCCGCGCGAGAGCGTGTCGATGGCCCGCTGGACGGCCCGCTCGGTCTGGGTGTCCAGGGCGCTGGTCGCCTCGTCCAGGACGAGGACGGGCGGGTCGCGCAGGATCGTCCGGGCGATGGCGAGGCGCTGCTTCTCGCCGCCGGAGAAGCGGTAGCCGCGTTCGCCGACGAGGGTGTCGTAGCCGTCCGGGAGGGCGGCGATGTGGTCGTGGATCTGGGCGGCGCGGGCGGCGGCCTCCAGCTCCTCGTCGGTGGCGTCCGGCTTGGCGAAGCGGAGGTTGTCGGCGACGGACGCGTGGAACAGGTAGGTCTCCTGGGAGACGACGCCGACGGCGTCCGAGAGGTCGGCGAAGGACAGGTCGCGGACGTCCACGCCGTCGATGGCGACGCGGCCCTCGGTGACGTCGTAGAGGCGCGGGACGAGGTAGCTGAGCGTGGTCTTGCCCGATCCGGTCTCGCCGACGACCGCGAGGCTCGTCCCGGCGGGGACGGTCACGTCGACGTCGCGCAGGGCGGGCGCCGCGTCCGGGTCGTAGGAGAAGCCGACGCCCTCGAACCGGACCTCGCCGCGGGGGCGGGCGGGCAGGCGCGCCGGGGTCTCGGGCTCCTGGATGTCCGGGACCATGTCGAGGTACTCGAAGACGCGGTCGAAGAGCGAGAGGGAGCTCTGCACCTCGACGCCGGTCTGGAGCAGGATCATCAGCGGCCGGAACATGCCGGTCAGCAGGGTCGTGAACGCGACCAGGGTGCCGATGGTGACCAGCGGGTGGCCCTGGGAGACGGTCGTCCCGGCGGCCCAGTAGACGATCGCGGGCATGGCGGCCATGACGATCCCGTTCGTCGACTGCCGCCAGCGTCCGGCCATGTTGGAGCGGATCTCCAGGTCGACCAGGCCCTCGGACTCGGCGGCGAACCGGTCGGTCTGCGCGCGGGAGCGGCCCATGGTGCGGCCGAGCAGGACGCCGCTGACCGACAGGGACTCCTCGACGATCGCCGACATCGCGGCGAGCTGCCTCTGCCGGACCGAGGTGATCCGGCGGCGCTCGTTGCCGACCCGGCGGCTGATCCACACGAAGACCGGCAGGACGAGCAGCGAGACGAGGGTGAGCCGCCAGTCCAGCGCGAGCATGGCGATCAGGCTGGCGACGACCGTGGTCAGGTTGGAGACGAGCTGGGTGGCGGTCTGGGTGACGGTGGACTGCATGCCGCCGATGTCGTTGGCGATGCGGGACTGCACCTCGCCGGTGCGGGTCCGGGTGAAGAACGCCAGCGGCATCCGCTGCAGGTGGGCGTAGACGCCGGTGCGCAGGTCGTGCATGACGCGCTGCCCGACGGCGGTCGAGATGTAGGTCTGCAGGACGCTGAACACGCTGGTCAGCACGGACACGGCGATCATGCCGAGGACGAGCAGGGTGAGCAGGCCGGTGCGGCCGCGGGGCAGCGCCACGTCCACGATCTCGCGCAGCATGAACGGCGAGGCCAGCGCGACCAGCGCGGACAGGCCGACCAGCAGGCCGACGACGGCGAGCCTGGCCCGGTACGGGCGGAACAGGCGGACGATCCGGAGGATCTGGAGGTGGCTCCTCGGTGTGCTCCGCGCGGCGTCCTCTGGGGCGTCCTGCGGGAGGTTCGGTGTCGGGCTCGGCACGGGCGGCTCCTCTCCGGGGGGATTCGGCGTCCCGGATAACTGAGCTTAGCTCACAATTATTCCCCTGTAACGGTGAGCTAGACTCAGAAGTATGGCGGAGAGCACCCCCGGCGACCGCGCCGAACTGGGCGAACTGTTCCTGCGCGCGGCCAAGCGCGTACGCCGCGGGATGGCCGACCGGCTCGCGCCGCTCGGGCTGACGCCCGCCCAGGGGCGTGCGCTGCGGGTGATCGGCAGGCGGGACGAGCCGCCGCGCATGGCCGAGCTGGCCGAGCGGCTCGGGATCGTGCCGCGGTCGGCCACGACGATCGTGGACGCCCTGGAAGGGGACGGCCTCGTCCGGCGCGAGCCCGACGCGGAGAACCGGCGCGCGACCCGGGTCGTCCTGACCGAGGACGGGCGCGCGGTCCTCACGCGCATGCACGAGGCGCACGTCCGCGGCGTCGAGGACCTGTTCGCGCCCCTGTCCCCGGAGCAGCGGGAGACGCTGCGCGTCCTCCTCGCCGCCATCGACTCCGACTAGGGCGTGCCTCAAGGTCGGCGCCCGTGGCGAGCGGCGGCCAGGTGGCTTGAGACGCGCTATGGCCCGCGGGCGGCGTCCTAGCGGCCGATGGGCGGGGACGGCGGGCGCTGGTGATGGTCGAGCGGGACGTCCACGACGACCTCGGTGCCGCCGCCGTCGCGGGCGTGGAACTCCAGCTTGCCGCCCAGCTCGCCGACGATCAGCGTCCGGACGATCTGGAGGCCGAGGCTGTTGCTGGCCTCCATGTCGAAGTCGTCGGGCAGCCCGACGCCGTCGTCCGAGACGGTCACGACGAGGCGGCGGCCGCTCGGCTCGGCTCCGGCGCCCTTGTCGCCGGACGGCGCTTCGGGCTCGTCGTCGGGCCAGTCGCCCCAGACCCGGATGCCGCGCTGCGCGACGTCCGGGACGCCCTCACCGTACCGGCGGACGAGCACCTCCAGCGTGCCGTAGCGGTTGGCGAGGCCGTGCTCCAGCGCGTTCTGCAGCAGTTCGGTCAGCGCCATCGCGAGCGGGGTGGCGATCTCGGCGGGCAGCACCCCGAAGCTGCCGGTGCGGCTCGGCGCGACCTTGGTCTCGGGCGTGGACACCTCCCCGGCCATCGTGATCACCCGGTCGGCGATGTCGTCGAAGTCGATCAGTTCGTCCGGGGTGTGCGACAGGGTCTCGTGGACGATCGCGATCGACCCGACCCGCCGGACGGCCTCGTCCAGCGCGGCGCGGCCCTCGGGGATGCGCAGCCGCCGGGCCTGGAGCCGCAGCAGCGCCGCTACGGTCTGGAGGTTGTTCTTCACCCGGTGGTGGATCTCCCGGATGGTGGCGTCCTTGGTCATCAGCTCGCGGTCGCGCCAGCGCAGCTCGGTGACGTCCCGGCAGAGCACGATCGCGCCGATCCGGTTGCCGCCGACGACCAGCGGGATCGTCCGCAGCTGCATGATCGAGCCGTGCGCCTCGACCTCGACCTCGCGCGGCGCCCGGCCGGACAGGACGACGGTCAGCGCCTCCTCCATCGGCTCGCCGGTGTCGCACAGGTCATGGGTGATCTTGCCGAGGGACTCGCCGACCAGGTCGGTCGCCATGCCGAGCCGCCGGAACGCCGACTGCGCGTTCGGGCTGGCGTAGGTGACGTGCCCGGACCGGTCGAGCCGGATCAGGCCGTCCCCGACCCGCGGCGACCGGACGAGGTTGGGCTCCTCCCCCGGCACCGGGAACCGGCCCTCGGCGATCATCTGGGCGAGGTCGCTGGCGCTCTGCAGGTAGGTCAGCTCGAGCCGGGACGGGGTGCGCGCGGACGACAGGTTCGTGCTGCGCTGGATCACCCCGAGCATCTTCGCGCCGCGCCGGACCGGGATGGACTCCTCCCGGACCGGGATGCCGCTGCCCCACTCCGGGTCGCCCTCCCGGACGATCCGGCGCTCGCGCCAGGCCACGTCGATCAGCCCGCGCCGTCCGGTGCGGACGACCTTGCCGACCAGGTCGTCCGGGTAGGCGGTCGGGCCGGTGGTGGGCCGCATCTGCGCGATCGCGACCCAGCCGGGCACCGATCCGGGCGGCTGCGGACGGGCCCGCCGGTCGGCCGGGGGCAGCACCGCGTCCGACCGCAGCGGCACCCACAGCACCAGGTCGGCGAAGGACAGGTCGGCGAGCAGCTGCCAGTCGGAGACCAGCGCGTGCAGCCACTCCAGGTCCTCGTCGGTCAGGTCGGTTTGATCGCGGACCAGATCGGTCAAGGTAGGCACGCACCAATCATGGCGCACCGATCCTGTGCTCCGGACCGGCCCCTGACCTGGCAGGATGCCGGACATGACCGGGGCCACCATCGAACAGGCGACCACGACCGATCCGCTGGCGCGGCTGCGCGCGGGCGCGCGGCTGCGGGACGCGGCCGGGCTGTCCCGGGCGCTGTCCCCCCGGGACGGTGATCACGACGGGCTGATCGACCTGGCGTCCAACGACTACCTGGGCCTGTGCCGGGACCCGCGGCTCGCGGCGGGCGCGGTCGCGGCCGTCCGGGAGTACGGGACGGGCGCGACCGGATCGCGCCTGGTCACCGGCACCACCGGGCTGCACGCCGAGCTGGACCGCCGCCTCGCCGCGTTCACCGGGACGGCCGCCGGGCTGGTGTACTCGTCCGGCTACCTGGCCAACCTCGGCGCGATCGCCGCGCTCGGCGGACGGGACGTCCTGGTGGTCTCCGACCGGACCAACCACGCCTCGATCGTCGACGCCTGCCGGCTCTCCCGGTCCCGCGTCGTGATCACCCCCCACCGGGACGTGGCGGCCGTCGAGCGGGCGCTCACCGAGCGTGACGAGCCGCACGCGCTGGTCGTCACCGACGCGGTCTTCTCCGTGGACGGCGACGTCGCGCCCCTCGCGGGGCTGCACCGGGTCGTCCGGGCGCACGGCGCGCTGCTGGTGATCGACGAGGCGCACGCGCTCGGCGTGGTCGGCGACGGCGGACGCGGCGCCGCGCACGCCGCCGGGATCGCCGGGGAGCCCGACGTCGTCCTCACCCTCACGCTGTCGAAGTCGCTGGCGTCCCAGGGCGGGGCGGTGCTCGGGGCGCCCGAGGTGATCGCGACGCTGGTGGACGCGAGCCGCGCGTTCATCTTCGACACCGGCCTCAACCCGGCCGCCGCGGGCGCCGCGCTCGCCGCCCTGGACGTCCTGGCGGCCGAACCCGGTCTTCCCGGACGGGCCCGCGACCGCGCCCGCCGCATCGCCGCCCTCGCGTCCGGCCTCGGCCTGGAGACGACCCCGGACCCGGCGGCGGCCGTCGTCCCGGTCGTCCTCGGCGCCCCGGAGGACGCCTTGCACGCCAGGGACCTGTGCCGCAAGAACGGGTTGAAGGTCGGCTGCTTCCGGCCACCCTCGGTG
The DNA here is from genome assembly GCF_040679435.1 of Spirillospora sp. NPDC052269. Taxonomy (NCBI): domain Bacteria; kingdom Bacillati; phylum Actinomycetota; class Actinomycetes; order Streptosporangiales; family Thermomonosporaceae; genus Spirillospora; species Spirillospora sp. NPDC052269. The sequence continues at coordinate 414,960 of NZ_JBFAUU010000001.1, read as the reverse complement.
CCGGACGGCCGGTCCTGCCTGCGGCTGACCGCCCGCGCCACCCTGGAGGAGTCGGAACTCACCGCGCTCGGGGCGGCCCTGGAGATGATCGCGCGCTCTACCGGCCGTAGTCTGCACACGTAACATCGGGGACAACCGATGATGAACGTGAGGAGAGGCCGTGACGGAGGTCAGGGGCACGCCGTCCCGCCGCACGGGCGGGTACGAGCGGTCGCCGTTGAGCGACATCGGCCGTCATCATTCGGCCTCCGCCGCTCCGCGCATCCCGAAGTACTACAAGCTGAAGGAACTGCTCGTCGAGCTGATCCTCTCGCTTCCGCCCGGCAGCCCGCTGCCGCCTGAGCGGACGCTCGCCGAGAAGTACGAGACGTCCCGCACGACGGTCCGGCAGGCGCTCGCCGAGCTGGTCGTCGAGGGCCGGCTGCAGCGCATCCAGGGCAAGGGCACCTTCGTCGCCAAGCCGAAGGTCTCGCAGGAGCTCCAGCTCGTCAGTTACACCGAGGACATGCGCCATCACGGTCTGCATCCGGAGACGCGCATCCTGGACGCCGGGTACGTGAGCGCGGACGAGCGGCTCGCGGCGCTGCTGGCGATCCGCCCGGGCGGGCGCGTCCTGCGCATCCACCGGCTCCGGCTGGCGGACGGCGAGCCGATGTCGATCGACACCTCGCACCTGCCCGCCCGCCGCTTCCCCGGCCTGCGCCGCGAGTTCGCCCGGCACCGGTCGCTGTACGAGACCCTCGCCACGGCCTACGACGTGCACCTGGCCGAGGCCGAGGAGACGATCGAGACCGTCCTGGCGACGCCGCACGACGCCCAGCTGCTCGGCGTGGACGTGGGCCTGCCGATGCTGCTGCTGTCCCGGCACGCCTTCGACACCACCGGCCAACCCGTCGAGTGGGCCCAGTCCCTCTACCGCGGCGACCGGTACAAGTTCATCACCCGGCTCAAGCGCGACTGACCCTCTAGAGGGTCTTGGTCAGGGCCTTGATCGGCATCCGCAGCTCGGCGAGCAGCTCCAGGTCCCGCTCGGCCGGGCGGCCGAGGGTGGTCAGGTAGTTGCCGACGATGATCGCGTTGACGCCGCCGAGCATGCCGTCGCGGGTGCCGAGGTCGCCGAGGGTGACCTCGCGTCCGCCCGCGTAGCGCAGGATCGTGCGGGGCAGCGCGAGCCGGAACGCCGCGATCGTCTTCAGCGCCTCGGCGCCCTCGACGACCGGGTAGTCGGCGAACGGCGTGCCCGGACGCGGCGCCAGGAAGTTCAGCGGAACCTCGTCGGGCTCGATGTCTGCGAGCTGGGCGGCGAACTCGGCGCGCTGCCCGACGGTCTCGCCCATCCCGACGATGCCGCCGCAGCAGACCTCCATGCCCGCGTCCTTGACCATGCGCAGGGTGTCCCGGCGCTCCTCCCAGGTGTGGGTGGTGACGACGTCCGGGAAGTGGGAGCGGGCGGTCTCCAGGTTGTGGTTGTAGCGATGCACGCCCATCGCGGCCAGCTCGTCCACCTGCTCCTGGGTGAGCATGCCGAGCGAGCACGCGATGTTGATCTCCACCGCGTCGTTGATCGCCTTCACGCCGTCCCGGACCTGGGACATCAGCCGCTCGTCCGGACCGCGGACGGCCGCGACGATGCAGAACTCGGTCGCGCCGGTCCTCGCGGTCTCCTTCGCCGCCTCGACCAGTTCGGGGATGTTCAGCCACACCGACCGGACGGGGCTGGTGAACTGCCCGGACTGCGAGCAGAAGTGGCAGTCCTCCGGGCAGCCGCCGGTCTTCAGCGACACGATGCCCTCGACCTCGACCTCCGGCCCGCACCAGCGCATCCGGACCTCGTGCGCGAGGGCCAGGGCGTCCTGGACGCGGTCGTCCGGCAGGGTCAGCACCTGGAGGGTCTGCGCCTCGTCCAGGCCGCGCCCCTCCTCGAGGACCTGCCGCCGGGCGATGTCGAGGATGTCGGTCACGGGTTCTCCTTGGTGGGGGCGTGCTCCGCGCGGAACGCGGCGGAGTCGAACGTCCCGCCGAGCACCGGGGCGAGCCCCCGGTGCGCGGCGAGCAGGAACTCGGCGGGGTCGAGCGCGCCCGCTCCGGACGGCAGCGCCCCGGCGAGCGGGCGCGCGGCGAGCGTCTCCAGGTCCTGCAGGTTGCTGCGCATCGCCAGGTCGGGGTCGTCCGGCCAGGAGCCGATCACGACGCCCGCCAGGTTCAGGCCCCGGTGCGCCATCGCCTCCAGCGTGAGCGCGGTGTGGTTGAGCGTGCCGAGGTCCGGCCGGACGACCAGCAGGACGGACGCGCCGAGCCAGCGGGCCAGGTCGGCGACCGTGCTCCCCTCGTCGTCGTACCGGACGAGCAGCCCGCCCGCGCCCTCCACCAGCACGAGGTCGCGCTCCGCGGCGAGGTCGTTGACCCGGCCGACGACGGACGGCAGGTCCACAGGATCGACCCCGGCGCGCCGGGCGGCCGCGGCCGGGGACAGCGGATCCGGAAACCGGGCGTACTCGTGCACATCGGCCACGCCCGCGAGCCGCCGGACGTCGGCCAGGTCGCCGTCCTCGCCGGGCAGCAGGCCGGTCTGGCCCGGTTTGACCACGGCGACCGACGCGCCGCGCGCGGCGGCGAGCGACGCCACCGCCGCGGTCGCCACCGTCTTTCCCACTCCGGTGCAGGTCCCGGTCACCACGAGCACGCTCACGCTCGTGACACTAGCGCGGGGGCCTCGGCGGATCGCTCGGGGAAACCCACAGAGTCCGGACGCCCCGTTTGTATCCGACCTGCGGCGATACCGTCCCCGGCTCCGCGCGCGGGGACGTCCGGAAACTGGCGGAACCGGGCCCTGCGGCGGTGCGTCCAACCGGCATGGCGGTTCCCTCCGCACGATCGGCGGGCATGATGGCCCGCGGCGTGACAACGGTGCTGGTGGGCGCTTCCCTGCTCACCGGTTGCGGATCGAAGGCGGCCTACGTGCACGAACACCCCCCGGCCACCGCGCTCCCTCCGGGGCAGGGCGGCGACCATCTGGTCCTGCGCTGGCAGATGACGGCCGGCATCGGCGGTCTTGGCGGCCCTGGGACGATCCCCGACTTCTCCCTCTACGCGGACGGCACGGCGATCGCTTCCGAAGGTCCCGGGAAGAGCTCGCCGTTGAAGCGGTACCACCTCAAGCAGGCGGCGGCGCAGAAGCTGTTCGACGAAGCGGGAAAGGCCGGCCTCCAGCGGTCCCGGAAAATCCGGTACAACCACCTGATCGCGGACGCGAACGTCCTGGTGATCTGGATGGGCTCGGCGAGGACCGAGGTCGTCATGCCGCAGGAGCAGCACGTCGCGGCCACCGCGATGTGGAAGAAGCTCCAGCCCGAGCAGTGGCCCGCGGCCGATCAGCTGTCCCCTCCGGACGTCTACCGCCCGGAGCGGCTCGCGGCCATCGCGTCCGAGACCAGTGAGCACCCGGCGCCGCCCGGCACCGTCCCGTGGCCGCTGTCCCCGCTCGGCACGAGTCAGCGCGCCGACCAAAGATGCCAGATCTACTCGGGCAAGGACGCGACGCGCCTACGGGAACTGGCGTCGAAGCCCGATACGCGGTTCAGCATCGACGGGAAGGTCTACGTGGTCCGGATCCGTCCGCTGCTCCCGGACGAGAAGTCCTGCGATCCTCTCGGCTGAGCTCTCGGCTGAGCCGCCTCACGGAACGGAGCAGGACCCACCCGACCGCAGGGACATGACGGCCGGGCGGGAACCTCGTTTTCCCACTCTCTTGCGGCGTTCTCCTACTTCTTGGCGGCGGCCTGGTTCAGGCCGGTGTCGAGCGCGGTGGTCAGGGTGCCGGTGTCACCGGACATCTCCCAGATCATCGCGCCGAGCAGGCCCTTGCTCTTCAGCCACGCGGTCTTCTTGCCGATCGACCACGGGTCGTCGAACGACCACCACTGCCCTCCGCTGCCGGTGTAGCAGTAGGAGGCCACGGCCTGTTCGTTGTGGTAGACGGTGCAGTTCGGGACGCTGGCGATGAGGTTGCTGTAGCCGCGCGTCCCGGCCTCCTCCGCGAACTGCCCGGGCGCCGCTCCCTGCGCGGCCTGCCATTCGCCGTGGACGCCGCCGTCGGTGACGCCCTGCCAGCCGCGTCCGTAGTAGGCGAACCCGATGTCCAGCTTGCGCGGGTTCACTCCGGCGCCGAGGTAGGCGTTGACGGCGTTCTCCACGCTGAAGTGGAACGAGTACGGATCGTTGGTGTCGGTGTACAGGTTGCCCGCGTGCCCGGTCCGGTTCGGCTCCCAGGAGTTGTCGCTGCCCGAGCCGTGGAAGTCGTAGCCCTGGACGTTGAAGATGTCGATCGACTTGGCGGCGCCGGGCAGGTCCCAGCCCGCGCTGACCTTCGCGGGGTCGGCGGGCGAGAAGGCGGTGAGCAGGTAGCGCTTGCCGCCCTGCTGCCCAAGTGCGTCCAGCTGGCTGCGGAACTCGGCGAGCAGCAGGGTCAGGTTGGCCTTGTCGTTCGCGCCGACGTGGTTGCCGGGGTGGCCCTCCGCGCCGGGCCACTCCCAGTCGACGTCGATGCCGTCGAAGATCCCTGCGGCCGTGCCCGCTCCGCCCGCGCCGTTGTAGGACGGCAGGTTGCCCTTGATGTAGGTGTCGATGCAGGACGAGACGAACTTCTTGCGGGACGCGTCGGTCGCGGCGACGTCCGAGAAGTACTTGGAGTACGTCCAGCCGCCGAGCGACATCAGGATCTTCAGGTTCGGGTGCTTGGCCTTGAGCTTCCTCAGCTGGTTGAAGTTGCCGCGCAGGGGCTCGTAGCCGGTGTCGGCCTGGCCGTCGACGGACTGCGCCGCCGACATCGGCCGCGCGTAGTCGGCGTCGGCGTCGCCCGCGCCGTCCCCCTGGCTCGGGTCCTCCGGGTCGGACGTGGTGCCCTTGGTGACGCCCTCCAGGCAGGTCAGGTTGGTCGGGTCGATGTTGCCGAACGCGTAGTTGATGTGCGTGAGCTTGGCCGCGTTGCCGGTCGAGTCGAGGTTCTTCACGAAGTACTGGCGTCCGTAGATCCCCCACTGGACGAAGTAGCCGACGCGGGCGTACCCGCTGACCACGTCGTCCGTGGTGACCTGCAAGGGCGTGCTCTGGGCGGACACGTTGTCGTACTGGTCGCGGGCGAGGACGGTGAACGAGTACGCCGTGGACGGCGAGAGGCCGGTGACCGTCGCGCTCGTCCCGGTGACGGTCGTGGCGGTCTTGCCGTTCACGAGGACGTCGTAGTTCGCGACGCCGGTGTTGTCGGTGGACGCGTCCCAGGCGAGCTTGACGCTGCTGGAGTCCTTGCCGGTGCTGTGCAGGTTGCCGGGGACGGACGGCGGGGTCGTGTCGTCCGACGGGTTGTTGGTGGTGACGGACACGGCCGCGCTGGCAGCGGACGCGTTGCCCTTGCGGTCCTTGGCCTTCACGGTGAACGAGTAGGCGGTGTTCGGGGTCAGGCCGCTGACCGTCGCCGTCGTCCCGGAGACGGTCGCGGCGACCGTGGAGCCGTTGTAGATGTCGTAGGCGGTGACCGGGAGGCTCCCGGCCTGCGCCGCGTCCCAGCCGAGCGTGACGGACTTGGTGGTCTTCACGACGACCTTCAGGCCGGTCGGCGCGGACGGCGCCGTGTCCGGGGTCCCGTCGCAGTTGGCGTCGTTCACCCGGCAGGACGTCGGCTCCGCGCCGGACGAGCTGAGCGTGAACGTCGGGCTGTACGGATCGGTCGTCTTCCCCGCCGCGATCGTGGTGTTGAAGTACGCGGGCGTGAGCGTGACGGTGTTGCCGGTCTGGCTGATCGAGCCGTTGCTGGCGTTGCTCGCCGTCACGCCGGACGGGAGCGTGAAGACGACCGTCCAGCCGTTCACGGCGGCCGTGCCGTGATTGGCGACGACGAACGTGCCGGTCGAGCCGCTGACCGAATAGTCGGCGGTGACCCCGGTCAGGGTCGGCGGCGGGGCACCCGAGCCGTCGCAGTTCGCGCCGTTGAGCAGGCACGACGTCGGCTGGACGGCCTGGCTGAGGGTGAACGCCGGGCTGTACGGCTCGGTGGTCTTCCCGCCCTGGAGGGTGTCGATGTAGAAGGCGGGCTTCAGGGTGACCTTCGTGCCGTTCTGGGTGATCGTCGCGTTCTGCGGGTTGGACGCGGTCACCCCGGACGGCAGCTGGAACACCAGCGTCCAGCCGGACACGGCGGTCGTCCCGGGATTGGACACGACGTACTTCCCGGTCGTCCCGGACAGGCTGAACGCGGCGGTCAGGCGTCCGTCCGCGGCGTGCGCCGGAGCGGCGAGCGCGGCGACGAGGAACAGGGGGATGAGGGCGGCGAGCAGTCGGCGCATGGGCCGTCACCTACTTCGGGGGTCGAGGAGCGCCAGCATCGTGGCGATCTCCGCCGAGCGTGAGCGGTCGATGTTCGCGGCGAGGGAGCGCGCCCAGGCGTTCTCGCCGCGCGCGGTCTCCATCCGGGCCATCTGGACGGCGTCGTCCTGGTGGGCGATGAGCAGGTTGAGGAAGGCGCGCTCGAACCCGCCGGCCGGGGCGCGCTCGACGGACCGGACGGCGGCGGCCGAGGTCGCGGGCATCCCGCCGTGCGCGGCGTGCGAACCGGGCGCGGCGGTCGCCGGACGGTGCCAGTAGCGCAGCCGCGCCGACATCGACCGGACCTCGGTGAGCTGCGTACTGGCGATCGCCGCGGCGAGCCGCGCGACCTCCGGACGCACCGGGCGGCCCCGCGAACCGTCCGCGAGCCGGGCCAGGGTCACGCCCTGGCCCTCGTGCGGGGCCATCATCTGCAGGAACATCACGTCGGTGGGGTTGAAGCCGGGACCGCCGCGCGGCGCCGCCGGCGACGTGGAGCCACCGGCCGCCCCACATCGTCCGAGCAGGAGCAGCGCGCACGCGGCGGCCACGGCGAGGACGGCCCACCGCACGGTCACGCGGATCGCCACAACGCCGGAGCGTTCGGCGGTTCCCATCCCGCGATCGCGGTGTGGCCCTGAAGGCAGGTGTAGGTGACGCCGTCGTAGGTGACCTGGTCGCCGGCCGCGTAGGCCTTCCCGGCCGTCCAGGTGCCACCGGGCTGCTGCGTGGGCGGCGGCGTCGTGGGAGGCGGAGTCGTCGGGGGTGTTGTGGGTGGGGGTGTGGTCGGGGGCGGGGTGGGTGTCGTGGAGCCGCCGAAGTCCACGTCCGAGCAGGTGTAGAACGCCTCGTCGCTGCCGACGACCCGCTGCCAGATCGAGTAGATCAGGTGGCGGCCGGTGCGCTGCGGCAGGTTCAGCGTCCACTGCGTGTACGTGGACGGGTTCTGGTGGGTGAACGAGGCGAGCGGCACGAGGTCGGCCCAGCGGAGCGGCTGCGTCGGGTCCCAGCCGTCGCGGGTGATGTAGAACTCGAAGTTGCTGTCCTGATGCGGCGCGGTGGCGTAGTAGGTGACGGTCAGCGGCCCGGGCTGGACGGCCTTGGCGGGCCAGTCGGCGCGCTGCAGGTCCAGGCCGCGGTACTTGGCGCGGCCCGCGCTGCACAGCTGGCCGTCCGGGATGATCTCCCGGGAGTTCCCGGCCGCGTCCAGCCGGGACACCTCGTTCCAGTCGTAGAACGGCTGGGTGCCCGCGACCGCGACGGCGGCCTTGCAGGCGTCGGACGACGGGTTCTCCGGTCCCTCCTGCTTGCAGACGAACACCCGGCTGGGCGGGTCGGACATCGTGCCGTGCGCGGACGCGGTCCCTGCGGACGCGGCCAGCACGGCGACCAAGGACGCCGCGGGGACGGCGGCGACCGCGAGGGCGACCTTCGCGTGGGCAGATCGCGTGGTCATCCTTCTTTCGGGGTGGGAGACGGCGGGGGGCTAGGGAAGGGTGTCGAGGTGTGGCCGGACGGTCTTGGCGAAGCCGCCGCCGTTCGTGACGTCCCAGTTGATGGACCACGTCATCGCGCCGCGGATGTCCGGATAGGTCTGCGAGGGCTTGAACAAGCCGCAGTTCGTCCCGCGCGCGAGGCAGTCCAGTGCGCTGTTCACCAGGCCCGGCGAGACGACGCCGCCGCCCGCCGCGCCCGGCCCGGCGGGCAGACCCAGCGCGACCTGGTCGGGCCGCAGCCCGTTCTGCAGCTGGATGCAGGCGAGCGCGGTCATGAAGTCGACCGTGCCCTGCCCGTACACCTTCTGATCGCAGCCGAGCATGGAGCCGGAGTTGTAGTACTGGGTGTGGACGACGGTCAGGATGTCCTTGATCTTCAGCGCGAGCTGGAAGTAGGACGCGCCGGTGGACTGCATGTCGATGGTCTGCGGCGCCATAGTGATGATCAGATTCGCGCCGACCTGCGAGCGCAGCGCGCGCAGCGCCTGCTCCATGGAGGTCGGGTTGACGCCGTTCTCGAGGTCGATGTCGACCCCGTCGAACCCGTACGCGCTGATGAGCTGGCCCATGCTGGACGCGAAGGTCGCGGCGGACGACGCGTCCCCGACCTGGACCGTCCCGTCCTGGCCGCCGACCGACAGGATCACCTTCTTGCCCTTGGCGTGCAGCGTGGCGATGTCGGCCTTGAACTGCGCGTCCGTGTAACCGCCGAGCGCCGACGACAGGCCGGGGTCGAGGTTGAACGCGACCTCGCCGGGCTTGCTCGTCGCGTCGCCGAACGCGACGGCGACCAGGTCGTACTCGCTCGGGACGTCCGCGAGCCTGAGCGCCTTGGCGGAGTTGACGAAGTCCTGCCAGTAGCCGGTGAGGAAGTGCTTGGGCAGCGGGCCCGTCGCGCATCCGCTGGTGGTTCCGGTGGCGGCGGAGCTCGCCGCGGACTCGCCGTTGGCGTCGTACGCCTTGACCGTGTAGGTGTGCGTCGAGCAGGCGGTGAGGCCGGACAGCGTCGCGGTCGTCCCGGAGACGGTCGCCGCGAGCGTGGAGCCCTCGTAGACGTGGTAGCCGGTGGGGGTGCCGGTCCCGGCCGTCCAGGTCAGGGTGAGGGACGAGTCGGTGCGGCCGCTGACGGACGGCGTGCCGGGCGTGCCGAGCCCGCCGGGCGGGGTCGTCCCGCCGCCGGAGCAGGACGCGCCGTTCAGCGTGCAGTTCGCGGGCGCGCCGGAGCCCGCGCCGAGGAACCCGAACGTGACCGTCCCGCCGGGCGGGATGGACGCGTTGTAGTCCCGGTTCGTGAAGGTGTAGTGGGGCGGGGCCGAGGTGAGCAGGGCGTCCCAGTACGAGCCGACGGTCGTGCCCGAGGGCAGGTCGAACGCGACCTTCCACCCGCTGACGGTCTGGGACGAGCCGTTCGTGAGGGTGAACTGCCCCTGCCACCCCGAGCCCCAGTCGGAGACCTTCGCGAACGCGGCGGTGGGCGTCCCGTCGGCCCGCGCGGGCGCGGGGACGGCGGCGAGCGGCACGAGCAGGGCGGCGAGCAGGGCCGTGAGCACGCTGAGCACGGCGGGCACGCGCGGCGGTGAGCTGGTTCGAGAGCGCAAAGCGACTCCAGAGCACGGTGACGACGGACGGACGCGGACCCCGATCCCCGAACCCCGATGGCGCTGCAGCTGATCAGTTAGGAAAGTTTCTTTTCAATTACCGGGCAACGTAACCAGCCGTCCGCCGCCCGGCAAGACCCGCGCCGCGCCGCCGCCGGGCCGCCTGTCGACCACCCCAGATGGCGCACCGAACCAGCTCGGCGGCCCTTCGAACTTTGGCAGCTTCCGCCAATGCGAACGCCGCCGCCTTGGCGTGATCGCGCAAGACGGCGGCGGAGGGGACCGGGTCAGGAGGTGGTGGTGCCGTGCTCGACGCAGCGGGCCGTCCAGCCGAGCGGCGTCACCTGGACGACCATCCGGCGGCGGCAGCTCCCGCAGTAGCGCGGCGGCTCGAGGACCCGGGCCGTCCGGCACGCGGCATGGTCGCCGGCGCCGAGTTCCTCGCCGCACCGGTCGCAGTAGGCATCGCTGGTCACAGCACGCACCGTACCGTCCCGCACCACACCGTCCCCCGCCACGCCGTCCCCCACCACACCGGCCCTCAGTTCGAGGCCGGACGCATGCGCCCGACGATCCCGGTGTCGTAGCGGCCGGAGACGAACTCGGGGTTGTCCAGCAGCTCGGCCAGGAACGGCAGGTTCGTGGTCAGCGTCCCCTCGATCCGGAACGCCGCGACCGCCGCGCGCGCCCGCGCGAGCGCCGCCTCCCGCGTGTCGGCATGGACGATCAGCTTCGCGAGCAGCGGGTCGTAGTACGGCGTGACGCTGTTGCCCTCGGCGTACCCGGCGTCGATCCGGATGCCCGGCCCGACCGGCTCCTCCCAGACCCGGATCCGCCCCGGACGCGGGGCGAACCGGAACGGGTCCTCGGCGTACACGCGCAGCTCGATCGCGTGCCCCCGGGACAGGACGTTCGCGAACGACACCTGCTCCCCCGCCGCGACCCGCAGCTGCTGCTCGACCAGGTCCAGGCCGGTCAGCATCTCGGTCACCGGGTGCTCGACCTGCAGCCGCGCGTTCATCTCCACGAAATAGAACTCGCCGGACACCGGGTCGATGAGGAACTCGACCGTCCCGGCGCCGCGGTAGCCGACCGCCTCGCCCGCCAGGACCGCCGCCCGGTGCAGCCGCGCGCGCATCGCGTCCGGCAGGCCCGGCGCCGGGCCCTCCTCGACGATCTTCTGGTGCCGCCGCTGCACCGAGCACTCCCGGTCGCCGAGCGCGACGACCGACCCGTCCGGACGGCCGATGACCTGCACCTCGACATGCCGCGCGCCGCGCACGAACCGCTCCAGCAGGACGTCCCCGCTGGCGAAGAACATCTCCGCGCGCGACCGCGCCGCCGGGTACACCGCGCGCAGCCGCGCCTCGTCGTGCGCGACGCCCATCCCGATGCCGCCGCCCCCGGACGCGGCCTTCACCATGACCGGGTAGCCGATCCGGGCGGCCTCCTCCAGCGCGGTCTCGGTGTCCGGGACGGGCTCCCACACACCGGGCGCGACCGGGACCCCGGCCTCCTTCATCAAATTCCGCGCGTTGATCTTGTCTCCGAGCCGCGCGATCGTCAGCGGCGGCGGGCCCACCCAGGCCATCCCCGCCGCCTCCACGGCGCGCGCGAAGCCCGCGTCCTCCGCCAGGAACCCGTACCCCGGGTGGACGGCCCGCGCGTTGTGCCGCCGGGCCGCCTCCAGCACCGAGCGCGCGTGCAGATAGCTCTGCGCGGGGGCCGACGGGCCGATCAGCACCGCCTCGTCCGCCTCGTGCACGAACGGCAGGTCGGCGTCGGCGTCGGAGTGGACGGCGACCGCCTTGAGCCCGAGCCCGCGCACCGTGCGCGTGATCCGGCTGGCGATCTCGCCGCGGTTGGCCACAAGGACCGATTCGAACACCAGCGGACACATCCTTCTTCACTCGGTTCCGGGCCGCAGCACCCAACCTAATGGCGACACGCCCGCGGGTCCGAACCGTCCGCCGACAAATACCGGGCGCTAGGTCTGTCCGTGCGCCGCGTTGGCCTCCCGTTCACCTGCCCTTGTTCAACCAGCTCGCGGGAGGCTAGGTGCGGGGGCGGCGGTCGACGACGCGGCTGAGCGACTCGACCACGGACGGGTCGTACTCGGCGGCCGAGTCGAGCCGCAGGCGCTCCAGGACGGCCGCGCCCCGGTCCCGGTCGTTCGAGTCTCCGACCAGGTCGTCGTAGGCGTTGGCGACCTTGATGATGCGGCTGGCGAGCGGCGGGCCCGGCGGAACCTGCCGGTCGGTCTCGACCCGTCCGTCCGACGGCGGCGCGGCGGGGGCGCGGTACGGGGCCGACGACAGCCGGACGATCCGCGCCACCCCGTCCAGTACCCCGGTCTGCTCGATCACGCCCGCGCCGAGCTCGGCGATGCGCAGCTGCTGCCCCGGTGCGGCCAGGACGGTCGCGCCGCCCGGGATCGGGTCGCCGAGCGACAGCTGCCCGATGTCGTGCATCAGCGCCGCGTACTCCAGCTCCAGCAGCTCGGCCTCGGGCATGCCCAGCTCGCGGCCCATCTCGACGGCCAGCCGCGCCACCCGGCGCGAGTGGTCGCGCTCCACGTACCCGCCGACCTCGGTGACCCGCGACAGCGCCCGGACGGTCTGCAGGTAGGTCGCGCGGATCCCCGCGTACCGGCGGAACGCGACCTGCGTGACCAGGATCGGCGCGGTGAACACCGCCAGCGCCACCGGCCCCAGCGCGGTCGTCGCGACCGCGATCAGCATCGCCGTCGCCGCGGTCGCCGCGCACAGCCCGGCCTTCGCGGTGAACTCGTCCCGGATCGCGATCCCGAACCGGGCCCGGACGGCCTCGGCGCGGATCAGCGCGGCCAGCCCGAGGTCGAGGACGCAGGCCAGGACCGCCGCGACCCCCATCACGACCAGCAGGACCCGCCAGCCGAGGTGCAGGCCGAGCATCGGCCGGAAGCACAGCGCCACCACCCCGACCGAGATCAGCCGCCGCGCCACCGCGTCCGGACGGGGCGGACGCCCCACCGCCAGGTGCGGCAGCGACCCGAGCAGCGCCGCGACCGCCGTCACCGCGACCACCTGGAACGCCGAGTGCGTCGCCGGGACCCCGCCGAACGGCGCGTCCTTCGGCGCGCCGCGCGGACCGACCCCGGCGAGCAGCGCGTACCCGATCGCCCCGGCCGTCGCGATCGGCGCGACCTCCCGGTTCCCGGGCATCATCATGCGGAACAGCTCGCCGAGCGCGATCAGGACGCCGAACACGACCGCGACGTTCGGCTGCCGCAGCCCGGACGCCGCGACCTGCGTCACCGCCCCGATCACCAGCAGCACCGCCGCCGCGACCAGCAGCAGCTGACCCGGATCCACCGCCGGACGGCCCGGCCGCGCCGTCCGCGGGGTGGGCGCGCGCCGCGCCGCTCCCCGCGAGGTCGCGCTCACCGCCGCCACACCCCGTCGCCGGCCGCGGGCCGCTCGGCGCCGGTCCCACCGGTCCCGGTCCCACCGGTCCCGGTCCCACCGGCCGCAGGCCGCGCGGCGCCCTTGCCGGGGACGGGCTCGTCGCCCTCGACCCGGATGGGGACGCTCGGGTCGTCGTGGTCCTGCTGCGTGGTCTCGACGACGTCGTCGTCGGGCGGCGGCTCGGACGCCGGCGGCTCCCAGCCGTCCCGGTCGAGCGCGCGCAGGAACGCCTCGACCATGGCCGGGTCGAAGTGGTCCTCCATGCCCCGGCGCAGTTCGGCGACGGCCTCCTCGATGCTGCGCGCCGCCCGGTACGAGCGGGTGGAGGTCATGGAGTCGAACGCGTCCGCCACCGAGATCACCCGCGCGAACTCGGGGATCTCGTCCCCGGCCAGGCCCATCGGGTAGCCGCGCCCGTTCATCTTCTCGTGGTGGTGCATGATCCCGGCGAGCGCCTCGTCCAGGAACCCGATCTCCCGGACGATCTCCAGCCCGCGCATCGGGTGCAGCTGCACGGCCGCGAACTCCTCCTCGGAGAGCTTGCCGGACTTGCGCAGCACCTTGGTCGGGACGCCGAGCTTGCCGACGTCGTGCAGCATCCCGGCGTACCGGATCGCCTCCACCCGGTCCGGCCGCATCCCGATCTCCTGCGCGATCATCACCGACCCGCGTGACACCCGCTCGGAGTGGCCGCGGGTGTAGTAGTCCTTTGTCTCGACGGCCTGGCAGAGCGCCGCCAGCGTCGCCGCGTGCGCCTTGCGCTGGTCGTGCGCCTGCTCGAACGCCCACCGGGCGATGAACAGCGGCAGCAGCACCAGCACCGCGGCGAACGGCCCGACGCGCGGCCACAGCCCGGCGATGAGCAGCCCGAACATGCCGTAGCCGAGGAACCCGACCACGACCGTCCCGGACTCGCGCACCAGCTCGCGCGGCGCGGCCTGGTGGGACAGCACGAGGATCCCGGCGGTCAGCGCCATGTTCACGAACACGAACGTGACGAGAGCGCCCAGGAACGGGCCGATGACGTGCCCGGCCCACTGCGCCTGCTGAGGTTCGAAGCGGTGCCCGCCGAGGACGGTGAAGACCGTCCCGGCGGTGAACCCGCTCAGCGCGAACTGCGCGCCGTTGAACAGCCGCTTGACCGGCGCGAAGAAGCGCTGCCCGGTGATCAGGGCGGTGCCGCCGAGCAGTGCCGCCCCGGCGGGGCCCACGAGGACGACCGAGGCCAGGCTCGCGGCGAAGCTCAGCGAGACCCTGGCGCCGGCGACGTTCAGCCGCGCGGGAGCGGAGTCGCAGACCAGGAACAGCACGGCCAGCACGGCCAGCGTTCGCCAGTCCACCTCCGCGTAGGACGCCGTCCCGATGAGTCCGACCGCGAGGGCCACCACACCGCAGACGTACGCCCAGGCAGCCAGAGGTAGTCCACGCAATGCCGCCCCCTCCGGGAGTCGACGTTCCCGTCCCCCCGGCGGGGACGGAGGCCCGCGAGAGGAACATCCCCCTCAACGGGTGGGCCGGCGGGCGGGCGCCGCCCGGCCCGGGATCGCGAAGCCGCGTCCCGGGACCCGTGGCATCTTAGGCCCAGGGCGGACGGCCCCAGGGCGCTAGGCCCAGGACACGCCCTTGCGCATGGTCAGCGACGACACCTCGGCGAGCTCGACCGGGCCGTCGCCGGCCCTCTGCGGAGTTGCGCACATCGGCTTTCTTCCTCCCCCGTGATCCGGGATCCACCCGGACCGCGGTCGCGGCCCGGATCCGCCCGGGCGAGCCCGTTCCCGGTGCTTCCCGGGCGTGCACGTGCTCCCGTCGCTGTTTCCGGGCACAAGCCTAACGCGAGAGACCCAGGTCACACAGGCATGCTGAGAATCGTGAGCAAAGCGTGAACTATCTACCACGCAGCGTCGCCGAACGCCCGAGAACCCTCACCCCCAGTACACGCACGAGCCACCTGCACGTGCACGTTTCAGGGCGAGGTCATGAACTCGTGCGGATCAGGTCGAGCGGGCCCATGCGACGGTCTCCGCCAGGCCCTCCGCGAGGGTCGTCCGGGGGCGCCAGCCGAGGGTCTCGGTGGTCCGGGACGGGTCGATCGCCATCGCCGGGAGGTCGCCCAGACGGGGCGGCGCGAAGGCCGGCTCGTCGGGGGCCTCCGCGGCCCGCGCCACGAGGGCGTGCAGGTCGCGGTCGGTCGTCTGCAGGCCGGTGCCGACGTTGAGCCGCAGCCCGGACGCTTCGTGCCCGGCGGCGCGGGCGAAGGCGTCCACGACGTCCAGGACGTAGACGTAGTCGCGGGTCTGCCCACCGTCGCCGAACACCTTGGTCGGCTTCCCGGCCAGCAGGGCGTCGGTGAAGATCGAGACGACCCCGGCCTCGCCCTCGGGCGTCTGCCGCGGGCCGTAGACGTTCGCCAGCGTCAGGATCGTGTGGTCGAGGCCGTGCAGGGCCGTGTACATGCCCGCGTAGACCTCGCCCGCCACCTTGGACGCGGCGTACGGCGAGGCGGGGCGCAGCGCGGCGTCCGGCGGGACGGGGATCGCGTCCGGAACGCCGTAGACGGCGCAGCTGGAGGTGAAGACGATCTTGCGGGCGCCGGCCAGGCGGGCGGCCTCCAGCACGTTCGCGGTGCCGACCACGTTCGTGCGGGCGTCCATCTGCGGGTCGCCGACGCTCACCCGGACGCTGACCTGGGCCGCGAGATGACAGACGACCTCGGGCCGAAAGGCGGCGACCCGGTCCGCGAGGGCCGGGTCGGCGACGTCCATGCGCCACAGTTCGATGGCGTCGTTGCGGTTGCGCCCGGTGGACAGATCGTCCACCCCGGCGACCTCGTGGCCGTCGGCGAGGAGCCGATCGACCAGATGGGAGCCGATGAACCCGGCCGCGCCGGTGACCAGAACGCGCATTCCAGCACCCTACTGGGCACGGATGCCCGCGACGTCCCCGCCCGGCATCCGCCTCCCGTCAGGCGGTGGCGCCGCCGTCGGTCTCCTTGAGCTCGACGCAGATCTGCTCGATCCGGCCGAGGACCTTGGCGCGCAGGTCGTCCGGGGCGGCCTCGGACTCGCAGCCCTTCTTCACCAGGCGCTTCACGGCCTCCTCGAGGCCGTACTCGCGCAGGCAGGGGCCGCACTCGTCGAGATGCTCGCGCACCTCGCCGCACCCGCCATCGTCGAGCTCTCCGTCCAGGTAGCTGTAGACCTGGGCGAGGACCTCACTGCACGAGGTCTCGTGCTCGTCGCCGCAGCTCATCGCTCATTCACCTTCCAGGGGCGGACGCCGGTACGGTCCGGAAGGGGGATCATTTCGACCCCTCCCCCGCGCGGGTCAGGCCACGGCCCTGAGCGTAGTCCTCCAGCATGCCGCGCAGCTGGCGCCGGCCCCGGTGCAGCCGCGACATCACCGTGCCGATCGGGGTGCCCATGATCTCGGCGATCTCCTTGTAGGCGAACCCCTCGACGTCGGCGAGGTACACGGCGATCCGGAACTCCTCCGGCAGGTCCTGCAGGGCGCGCTTGACGTCGGAGTCGGGCAGGTGCTCGAGCGCCTCGGCCTCGGCCGACTTCAGGCCGGACGAGGTGTGCGACTCCGCGCGGGCGAGCTGCCAGTCCTCGATCTCCTCGGTCGCCGACTGCTGCGGCTGCCGCTGCTTCTTGCGGTAGGAGTTGATGAAGGTGTTGGTCAGGATGCGATACAGCCAGGCCTTGAGGTTCGTCCCCTCCTTGAACTGGTGGAAGGACGCGAACGCCTTCGCGAACGTCTCCTGGACGAGGTCCTCGGCATCGGCCGGGTTGCGCGTCATGCGCAGCGCGGCCGAGTACAGCTGGTCCAAGAACGGGAGAACGTCGCGCTGGAAGCGCTGCTGACGCTCCTCGACGGTCTCTGTGGAGCTCGCTACCAGACCCACCCCCTCGGCTGTGGCGACGCCTCCCCTGGCGTCGTACCCAACAGACGATATCGGTCCGGCCGTGCGCATAACGCCGTCGGGGGCCGAGCCCCGTGGCCGCGGAACGGTTTTACCGTTTCGTGCCCCGGCAACGGCTGTGGTCATCAAGCGCCCCTCCGTTGTACTACTGTGCCTCGCTCCGCGACGCGTGCGGACCGTCATGGTGCGTCACAACGCACAGAGGGTCGGTTCGATTCCCTTACCGGGGGTGACGCGGGGAACAAGTTTCCGGACGGTTCGGATCACCTTCCCTAAACCTGCACGGAGGGTGATGTCCGGGGATGGCGGGGAAGAAAGCTCATACACGGCGAGAACAGGAGCAAAGCGTTGCTACCGGTGCCGGCGCAGCCTCCAGAACCCACCATCTCCAGTCTTCGCGAGGCCCCCGGCGCCTCGGGAGAGGAGGCCGACGGCGGTGCCCTCGGCCCCTACTGGACGTTCTACTGGGCGGTAGCCGCCGCCCAGCTCGCTCGGTGGCTTCCCCGCAACCCCGCGCGAGTGCTGGACCTGTCCGGCGGCGGCGGCCGGTTCGCCCGGCAGGCCGCCCGGTCGGGGCACACCGTCCTGGAGGTCCTCGACCATCCTCCGGAGGCGCTCACCCCGGAGGCTCCGGCGTCAGGAACGCCCGCCCGGGCGGTGTCGGCCTCGGAAGTGCCGGCGTCGGAGGTGCCCGCTCCGGCCGCCCCCGCCGACGACCACCCCGCCGGCGGCCACGCCTCGGACGCCCGCGCCGCGAACGGTGTTCGCGGGGGCGGGCGGACGCTCGCGAACGGGCGGACGCTGAACGGGATCGCGCCGGGGCCGCGCAGGCCCGCCGGGCTGCCCCGCATCCCGGGGCTCGGCCCGACGCACCCGGCCCTGCCGCCGGGTGAGGTGCGGCGGGTGGTCGGCGATCCGGGCGCGGCGGCGTTCCTGGCGGACGCGTGCGTGGACGCCGTCATCGCGGAGAACCGGATGCTGTCGCGGCACCTGGTCGCCGAGTCCACGGTCGCCGAGATCGCGCGGGTGCTCCGCCCCGGCGGGCGCGTCCTGCTGACGGTCGACTCGCTGACGCTGGGCATGGCGCTGCTCGCCGAGCAGAACTGCTGGGCGCACCTGTCGGACGTGCCGCGCGCCGAGGTCGTCCTCGTCCCCTGGCCGGACGGCACGATCACGCGCTGCTTCCAGTCCGACGAGCTGCGTGAGCTGCTCACCGACGCGGGCCTGGAGGTGGAGTGGATCCGGCCGCGGACGGCGTTGTCGGCGTCCACGGTCGAGCACGTGATGGCGACGTCGCCCGGCGCGCTGCCCCGGCTCGTCCGGACGGAGCTCAACGTCCCGCCGGGCGACGAGTCGCTGGGCATCCACCTCCTGGCCAGCGCCGTCCGCGTCTGACCGGCACCCGACCACCCGCGGGCCGGTCGGCCGCGGGTGGTCCGCCCGCGTTCGGCTGTCGGCGGCCGACCATCCGTGGGACGAGC
Source organism: Spirillospora sp. NPDC052269 (assembly GCF_040679435.1). Lineage (NCBI taxonomy): Bacteria > Bacillati > Actinomycetota > Actinomycetes > Streptosporangiales > Thermomonosporaceae > Spirillospora > Spirillospora sp. NPDC052269. The sequence continues at coordinate 396,660 of NZ_JBFAUU010000001.1, read as the reverse complement.
GGTCCGCGTCCTACCGTCGGCGGCCGGTCGGGTCACCGTCGGCGGCCGGGCGGCAGGGTCACCGCCTGCGGTCGTGCCTGGCCTGGCAGGGGACGCAGCGGGCGGCCTCGGGACGGGCCTCCAGGCGTCCGGGCGGGACGGGCTTTCCGCAGGTCACGCAGAGGCCGTAGCCGCCCTCGTCGATGCGCTGGAGGGCGGCCTGGACGGCGGCGCACCGGCGGCGCAGGGAGGCGAGGGCGGCCTCGACACCGCCCTCGTCGTCGGCCGAGCCCTCGGTCGAGCCGTCGGCGGCCGAGCGTTCCCCGGTCAGGATCCGAAGGGACCGGTCCAGCTCGGCGCGCTGCTCCTCAAGGCGGGCGCGGGCGGTGACGAGGTCGACGGTGTCCACGGCGCTCCGTTCTCCTTCCGGAGCCCCGGGCGCGGGGGGCCGCGCCTGAACCTCGTGGCGGGGGCGTCAGAACAGGGTTCCGGAAGCGCTGCCTGGACTATCCCCGTTCGTGGCGGGTTCTATGAGTTGCGGGCCGTTGTTTCTCACGTTGCCGACGAGCGGCGCGACCGGGTAGGCGTCCATCGTCCCGGCCATGGCCGGGGTGAGCAGGCTCCGCACCTCGTCGGGCGCGGTGAGGTCGGGGTCGAGCCAGGCGTCCCAGCGGTCCGGAGTGATGATCATCGGCATCCGGTCGTGGATGCGGCCGAGGTCGTCGGGGGCGTCGGTGGTGATGAGGGTGCAGGTCCAGACCCATTCGTCCTCGGGCGACCTCCAGAGCTCGTAGAGCCCGGCCATCGCCATGACCTCGCCGTCCTTGGGGTGGATGTAGAAGGGCTGCTTGCGCGGTTTCCTCTTCCGGCCCTTCTCGTCCACGGCCGGGTCGGCCTCGAGCGTGTACCACTCGTAGTAGCCGTCGGCGGGCAGCAGGCAGCGGCGGCGGGTGAAGGCCCGGCGGTAGGCGGGCTTCTCGGCGACCGTCTCGACGCGCGCGTTGATCATGCGCGCGCCGGCGGACAGGTCCTTGGACCAGGACGGCACCAGACCCCAGCGCAGCATGCGCAGCTGCCGCACCGCCTCCTCCTCGGCGTCCCCGCCGGGATGCCGGATCAGGACGGCCGGGACCGGGTCGGTCGGGGCGACGTTGTAGTCGGGTTCCAGGTCATCGCCGGTCTCGTCCGCCTGGATCGCGAACTGGTCGAGCAGCTCCTGGCGCGCCCTCGTCGTGGCGTAGCGTCCGCACATGGCCCCATCCTGCCGCGCTTGACCGACGAGGTGGTGGGCATGAAGCCCATCATGCGACCCATCACAAGTCCGGTCCGCACCCTGGTGGCGGCCCCTTACATCATCACCGGCCTGGAGGCGCTGCGCGATCCGCGTCCCCGCGCCGACCAGGTCGCGCCCACCGTCAAGCCCATCGCCGACCGGCTGGGCTGGCTGCCGAAGGACCCGGTGACCCTCGTGCGGATCGAGGGCGCGGTGAGCCTCGGCACGGGGGCGCTGCTGCTGAGCGGGCGGGCCCGCCGGTTCGCCACGCTGCTGGCCGCCGTCCAGCTGGTCCCGGCGCTGGCCGCCGAGCACCGCTACTGGACCGAGGACGATCCGGAGCGGCGCGCGAGCGAGCGGTCCCACCTGCTGAAGAACGCGGCGCTGTTCGGGGCGCTGCTCATGGTGTCGGGCGCGCCGTCCCGGGCGCACACCGCGGAGCTGCGCCATCAGCTCCACGATGCGCGGGCCCAGGCCGGAACGAAGACCAAGGAACTGCGCAAACAGGCGGAAGCCGAGATCAAGGCGCAGCGGCGCGAGGCCATGGCGGACGTCATGACCAGGCGCCGGGAGGCCCTCGCCGAGGTGAAGGCCGCGCGCAAGGAGTCCGCGGCCAAGGCGAAGGCGAGGCGGCGCAGGACGGCGGCCGGGCTGATGGCCGCCGCGGCCGCCGCGAAGACCGCCCAGCAGAAGGTCAGGGCCACCCGGAAGAAGGCCACGGGTTCCCAGCGGAAGAAGGCGAGCCCGCCCCAGCTGGTCCGGACCGTGCTGGCCGGCAGAAGGAACGGCCACTGAGCGCGGGACGAGCGAACGTGGATCAGGGGCCGGGGGGCGTTCGGCGTCCTCCGGTCCCGTAACGGCGGGACAGCACGGGGTCGGTCTCCCACCAGGGACGCATCATCTCCGGCTCGTCCACGACGACGCCGGTGGCCGCCTGGTCGGCGACGTGGCGCTCCTGCTCGGCGTCCAGCTCGCGGTCGACGCGTTCGGCCTCGGCGCGGTCCTGGCGCAGCATCCGGATCGCGAGGACGACCAGGAACGGCATCCCGGCGAAGTCCCCGACCATCCAGAGCAGGCCGCCGCCGATCTGCTGGTCCCGGTGGACCGACGGGCCCCACGCGCGGTGGACGCCCTCGTAGTAGGACGCCGCGATCGGGTGGTGCCGCAGCATGATCGTGAGGCCGAGCGCGCCGTCGAACATGGCCTCGGCGAACGTGATGCCCATCGACAGCAGGTGCGGGTACGAGCGCGGCATCGGGTCGACCTGGAGCCGCGCCCAGTAGTAGACGAGGCCGATCAGGACGAGCGCGATCCTGACCGCCTCGTCCGCGACGGCGTTCCGCAGCGTCAGCTCGTAGAGCGGCGTGAAGTAGAGCAGCCAGGGCGTCACGACGAGCGCGGCCGTCCCGGCGGGCGGCGAGGTCAGCACGGCGACGGCGCGGCTCGACAGGACACGCTGGACGCGGTCGCGGCGCGGGCCGTCCGGCAGGGACTCGAGAAGCAGGGTGAAGGGCGCGCCGTTGGCAAGGAAGAGCGGCGAGATCGCCAGGAGGGTGATGACCTGCAGGGCTCGCGGCCAGAAAAGTGTGTCGTCGTAGGCGCCGACGAAGGTGACCGTGACGGCGAGGACGCTGCCGAGGCCGAGGCCGAGGAAGTTCAGCGTCCGGGAGAGCGGCCAGGCGTCCGCGCGGCGGGCCGTCCGGAGGTACCAGGCGCCGAGCGCGACGACCAGGACGACCATCGCGGGGTCGAACGTCCACGCCGTGAAGGCGCTCGTGACCGTCAGCTCTCGCACCTGCCGTCCCCCACAGCAGCCGTCCCCCAGGAAGAAGCCGGGTGGCCGGGTTCCCTCACACCCGCACCGCGAACCCGGCCACCACGTGACTCGCACATTAGGACGGCGACCGTAAGCGCCAGGTGAACGTCCCAGAAACCCCCCGATAGGACATCTTCCGCCCGGGTTCCGGTTGGATGGACGGGTGCGTGCGATCGGAGTCGGGATCTGGCGGAGGTTGAGCGGGCGCTGGCAGTGGCGGCTGGTCCGCTGGCGGCATCACGGGTTCCTCGTGTACGCGGCGGGCGTCCTGCACGACGAGGACGGCCGGGTGCTGCTGCTGCGGCACCGGCTGTGGCCCGAGTCGCGCCCGTGGGGCCTGCCCGGCGGCTACGTCAACGCCGGGGAGCGGCTGGAGGACGCCGCGGCGCGGGAGATCCGCGAGGAGACCGGGCTGGAGGTCGCCGTGTCCGGCCCGCCGGTCGCGGTGTTCAGCGGCTACCGGTACCGCGTCGAGACCTACTGGACGGCCCGGCTGACCGGCGGTGACCTGCGGCTCGACCCGTCGGAGGTGCTGGAGGCCCGGTGGTTCCGGCCGGACGAGCTGCCGCCCGGGCTGTCGGAGAACCACCGCGCCCTGCTGGGCGGCGCGACCGGCCGTCCCTGACCCCGGGAGGGTGGCGCGGGTCACGCGGCCCCCGGATTCCCGCACCGCGCGAGTCGGCGTAGGTTAGCCATACCTAAGCGATTGCGCAGGAGGCGAGATGACGGTGGCGGACTGCGCTCCCGGGTCGGTGGTGCGGCTGCGGCGGATCGCCGCGCGCAACGGCCGGCTGAGGGAGCTCGGGTTCGTGCCCGGCGCGGTGCTGCGGGTGCTCGCCCGCGGCGGCACCGGCGGGCTGATCGTCGCGATCGGGGACGCCCGGATGGCGGTGGACCGCGAGATCGCGCACGTCATCCAGGTCGAGCCGGTGGCCGGCGCCACCCGCCCGGGTGGACGCGCCGCCCGTCCGGCCGCCGCCTCGTGAGCGGGGTCAAGGCGGCGAGCTGCCACGGCGGCTCGACGGCGGTCGCGTCCCCGCCCGGCACCCCGGTCGTGGCGCTCGCGGGCAACCCGAACGTCGGCAAGTCGACGGTGTTCAACGCGCTCACCGGGGCGCGGCAGCACGTCGGCAACTGGCCCGGCAAGACCGTGGACGTGGCGCGCGGCCCGTGGCGGCTGCCGGGTGACCGGCGCGCCGAGGTCGTCGACCTGCCCGGCACCTACAGCCTGGTCCCGTGCTCCCCGGACGAGGAGCTCACCCGCGAGCTGATCGTGACCGGCCAGGTGGACGCCGTCGTCGTCGCCGTGGACGCCGGGAACCTCGCCCGCAACCTGTACCTGCTCGCCCAGCTGCTGGAGACCGGCCGGCCGGTCGTGGTGGCGCTGACCATGGTCGACACGGCCGCCGCGCGCGGCCTGACCGTGGACGCGGCCGCCCTCGCGGAGCGGGCGGGCGTCCCGGTGGTGCCGATCGACGCGCGGTCCGGGCGCGGCATGGACGAGCTGGGCGCGGCCGTCGCAGGGCTGCTCGACCATCCGCACGCGCCCGTCCCGCCGTCCTTGGGACCGGCCGAGCCGATCCTGGCGGAGCTGGAGGCGGCCGTCGCGGACGTCCCGCAGCTGGACGGCCTGCCCGGCCGCTGGCTGGCGACCGCGCTGCTCAGCGGCGACCTCCCCGAGGACACGCCCGAGGCCGTCCAGGCCGCGGCGGCCCGGCTCGGCGAGCGGCTCGCCGCCGAGACCGGCGACGCCGACGACGACCTGTGGGACGCCGACGCCGCGCTCGCCGACCAGCGCTACGTGTGGGCACACGAGGTGCTGGAGGCGTCCGTCCGGCGGGACGCCGCCGCCGATGCCGACACCCGCACCGACAAGGTCGACCGCGTCCTGACCTCGCGGCTGTTCGGCCTGCCCATCCTGCTCGCCGTCATGTGGACGGTCTTCTCCGCGACGACCACCCTCGCCAAGCCGCTCCAGGACGGCCTGGCCTCGCTGTTCGACGGCCCGATCACGTCCGGCGCGAACAGCGCGCTGTCGTGGGCGCCGGGCTGGCTGGACGGGCTGATCGTCCAGGGGCTGATCGGCGGCGTCGGGCAGGTGCTGTCGTTCATCCCGCTGATGGTCATCATGTTCGTCCTGATGACGCTGCTGGAGGACTCCGGCTACCTCGCGCGCGCCGCCTTCCTCGCCGACCGGCTGATGCGGACGATGGGCCTGCCCAGCCGGGCGTTCCTGCCGCTGCTGGTCGGGTTCGGGTGCAACGTCCCGGCGCTGTCGGCGACCCGGATCCTGCCGAACGCGCGGCAGCGGCTGCTGCTCGGCCTGGTGATCCCCTACCTGTCGTGCAGCGCGCGGCTGGTCGTGTACGTCCTGATGGCGTCGATCTTCTTCGGCTCGATGGCCGGGACGGTCGTGTTCGGCATGTACGTCCTGTCGATCGTCATGGTCGTCGCGGTCGGGCTGCTGCTGCGCAAGACGATGTTCAGGGACGTCGTGCACGAGCCGCTCGTCCTGGAGCTGCCGCCGTACCGGGTGCCGACCGTCCGGGTGACGGCGGCGCAGACCTGGGTGCGGCTGCGCGGGTTCCTGCGCACGGCGTCCGGGATCATCGTCGGGACGGTCACGGCGGTGTGGCTGCTGTCGTCGATCTCGCTGAGCGGCCAGGCCTTCGGCAAGGGCCCGATCGACGACAGCGCGATGGCCGGGATCTCCCGCGCCGTCGCGCCGGTGTTCGAGCCGCTCGGCTTCGGCGACTGGCATCCGGCGGCCGCGATGGTCACCGGGTTCGTGGCGAAGGAGGCCGTGGTCGCGACGATGGCGCAGACCTACACGGTCACCGAGCCCGGCGACAACCACAGGCCGGGCGCGCTCGGCGACCGGATCAAGGCGACGTTCGAGAAGACCTCGGGCGGCCATCCGACCCCGGCCGCGCTCGCGTTCCTGGTGTTCCTGCTCGCCTACACGCCCTGCATGACGACCGTCGCGACGCAGTGGCAGACGATCGGCCGCCGCCTCACCCTCTACGGGATCGGCATGCAGCTGGTCATCGCCTGGGTGCTGGCCCTGGGCGTGTTCCAGATAGGGAGGCTCATGTGAAGACCCCTATGCGCGGCGTGATGGACGCGGTGTCCGGCGGCGCGGCGACGCCCGCCGAGATCGCCCGCACCACCGGCCTGGACCGCTCCGAGGTCGAGGCGATCCTCGACCACCTGAGCCGCCGCGGCCGGATCCAGCTGGAGACGCTCGGGTGCGGACCGTCCGCGTGCACCGGCTGCGGCCTCAAGGGCGCGTCCTGCTCCGGCAAGTCCTGATGGCCCCCTGACCGCCTGCAGATCGTTCTACGCGGCCGGGCCCGTCCGCTAGGCGGCCGGAGCCGGTTCGAGGGCCGGGGTCAGGGTGACGACCTCGTCGATGTGGCGGAGGACGGGGTCGCCGCCGGGGATGGCGTCCCGGTGGGTGATGAGGATGACCGTCCGGTCACCCGCGGCCTTCAGCAGGTCGGTCAGTACGGTGACGGCGGTGGCGTCGTCGAGGTGGGCGTCCGGTTCGTCCAGGACGAGGACGGGGACGTCGGCGAGCAGGGCGCGGGCCAGGGCGATGCGCTGGCGCTGGCCGCCGGAGACGGCCGAGCCGTGCTCGCCGACGCGGGTGGCCAGGCCCTCGGGAAGGGTTTCCAGCCAGGGGCCCAGGCCCGCGCGGCGGAGGGCGTCCGCGACGTCGTCGTCGGACGCGCCGGGGCGGGCCAGCCGGACGTTCTCGGCGAGGGTCGTGTCGAAGACGTGGGAGTCCTGGCCGCTGAGGCCGATCACGCGCCGGACGCCGTCGGACGGCAGGTCGCGCAGCTCCACACCGTCCAGGGTGACCGAGCCGTCGTAGTCGAGGAAGCGGGCGAGGACGGCGGCGAGGGTGGACTTGCCGACGCCGCTCTCCCCCATGATCGCGATGTGCCTTCCCGGGGGCAGGTCGAGCTGGAGGAGCGGTGCGCTCAGGGAGTCGGACGGGGCGCCCGGCCAACGTGCGGTCACGCCGTCGATCTGGAGGTGCGGCGGTCCGTCCGGGACGGGCGCGGGGTCGGCGGGCTCGGTGACCGGGTCCGGGAGGGAGAGGACGGCGGCGACGCGGCGGGCGTCCTCCCGCGCGCGCAGGAGGCGCTGGGCGGCCTGGGAGAGTTCGGCGACCGCCTCGAAAGCGGCCAGCGGGGTCAGGACGATCACCGCGAGCAGGACGGACGAGAGGTGCCCGTCGCGGACGGCCGGGACGCCGAGGGCCAGCGCGACCAGCACGGACGCGCCGGTCGCGAGGACGGTGAGGGCCGAGCCGAGGCCGGCCGTCCAGGCGGAGCGGGACGCGGCGCGGGTGACGGCGCGGTCGGCGTCGCCGAGGACGGCCAGACGGTTCGGGAGGGCGCCGAACGCGACGAGCTCGGGCAGGCCGTCGAGGGTCTCGGCGGTGCGCGCGGTGAGCGTGGCGCGCGCGGCGGCGGCGCGGAGCTCGGCGCGGCGGGCGCCGGACGCGGCGAGCAGCGGCGCGACCAGGCCGCCGATCAGCAGGCCTGCCAGCAGGACGGCCCCGGCGGACGGCAGCAGCCACCACTCCAGGACAACGGCCCCGCCGCACGCGATCGCGGCGGACGCCATCGGCAGGACGCCGCGCAGCCAGCGGTCCGCGACGCCCTCGGCGTTGTCGAGGACGACGCCGAGCGGCCCGCCGTCCCCGCTCGGCCGGACGGCCGGGGTCAGATCGGCGAGCCGTTCGAAGACGCGGACGCGCGTGCGCGCGAGGAGCCGCAGGGCGGCGTCGTGGGAGACGAGCCGTTCGGCGTAGCGGAGCACGCCGCGTCCCATGCCGAAGGCCCGGACGGACACGATCGCGACCATCAGGTACAGGACGGGCGGGTGCTGGGACGCGCGCGAGATCAGCCAGGCCGAGGTCGCCATGAGCGCGATGCCGCAGCTCAGGGCCCCCGCTCCGGCGAGCACGGCCAGCCCGAGCCGGAACCCCGGCCGGCGTGTGGTGGAGGGGCTGCTCATGGTGGCCTCCGGGGTGGTCATGCGGGCACCGGCACGGCGTCGAGCCGGACGAGTTGGTCGGCGCGTTCGAGGAGGGCGCTGCGGTGGGTCGTCGCGATGATCGTCCGGCCGCGCAGCGGGCCGTCGAGGAGGTCGAGGATCTCGAGTTCGGTGCGGGGGTCGAGGTGGGCGGTCGGCTCGTCCAGCAGGACGAGCGGGGTGTCGAGCAGGTCGACGCGCAGGACGGCCCGGGCGAGCGCCACGCGCTGCCGCTGGCCCGCGGAGAGCGCCGAGCCCTCGGCGTCGAGCGAGGTGAAGCGGGTGACGCCGACCGCTTCGGCGGCGCGCCGGACGGCCCCGTCGGGAGCGCCGGGGACGGCGAGCGCGATGTTCTCGGCGACGGTCCCGGCGATGAGGAACGTCCGCTGCGGGACCCAGGCGATGCCGCGCCGCCACTCGTCGCCCGGCGTGATCTCCGCGCCGTCCGCGAGGACGCGGCCGGACGCGGCGGGGGTGAACCCGAGCAGGACGTCCAGCAGGGTGGTCTTGCCGAGCCCGGACGGCCCGGCCAGGACGGTCAGCTCCCCGGCCGGGGCGGTGAAGGAGAACGGGCCGACCAGCTCGCGCCGCGCGACCGTGACGTCCTCGAAGCGGATCTCGCCGTGCGGACGCCCCGAGCCGTCCTCGGGGACGGACACGCCGGGCGCGTCCAGGGCGGCGAAGATCTTCTCGGCCGCGGCGACGCCGTCCTGCGCGGCGTGGAACTGCGCGCCCGCCGCGCGCAGCGGCAGGTAGGCCTCCGGCGCGAGGATCAGGACGAACAGGGCGGTCTCGAACGTCAGCGACCCGGACACCAGCCGCAGGCCGACCGAGACCGCGACCAGCGCGACCGACAGCGTGGCCGCGATCTCCAGGACCAGCGCCGACAGGAACGCGATCTTCAGCGTGCCCATCGTCGCCCGGCGGTGCTCGCCGGTGATCCGCTCGATCTGCGCGGCCTGCGCCTTGGCCCGCCCGAACGCCTTCAGCGTGGGCAGGCCGCTGACGACGTCGGTGAAGTGCCCGGCGAGCACCTCCAGGCTGCGCCAGCGGCGGCGCGTCCGGCCGGCGGTGTAGAGGCCGATCAGCGCGCCGAACATCGGGATCAGCGGGAGCGTCACCGCGACGATCAGCGCCGACTGCGGGTCGCTGACCAGCAGCGCGACCACCACGGTCACCGGGACGATCACCGACAGCACCAGCTGCGGCAGGTACCCGGCGAAGTAGGGGTCGAGCGCGTCGACCCCGCGGGTCACCAGGGCGGTGATCTCGCCGGACGAGCCGTCCGGGCGGTTCCGGACGACCTTGTCCAGCACCCGCGCGCGCAGTTGCGCCTTCACCCCGGCGGCGGCGCGGTGGGCGGTGACCTGCTGCCCCCACACCAGCAGCCCCCGGAACGCGACGACGCCGATCAGCGCGAGCGGGACGGTCAGCTTCGCGATCCCGTGGGCGAGGAGCGCCGCCTGCGCCAGGGCGCAGGCGGCGGCCAGACCGCCGGACACGGCGCAGGCGACCAGGAAGGGCGCGGTCGCGCGGGCCTCTCGGACGAGCCTCGGGTCAAGCGGTCTGGGCATCGGGCACCCGTCTCTAGTGGATCTCGTAGGCCGGGATGTCGCGCACGCCGATGCGCTTGCGGAACACCCAGTACGTCCAGCCCTGGTACAGCAGCACCAGCGGCAGGAAGATCACCGCGACCCAGGTCATGATGCCGAGGGTCTTGGGCGTGGCGGACGCGTTGTCCACGGTCAGGCTGTAGGCGTCGTTGATCGTGGACGGCAGCACGTTCGGGTACAGCGACACGAACAGCGTGACCACCGCGAACACGATCGCCGTGCCGGACAGCGCGAACCGCCAGCCGTCCCGGCCCTCGGCCCGGGTGAGGACCCAGGACCCGACGAGCGCGAGCGCGGCGATCACGGCGGTGATCGCGGTCGCGACCGAACCGTGGTTGACCTGCGTCCAGATCAGGAAGAGCGCCGCCAGCACGATGGTCACGACGCCGACCTTCGAGGCCAGGGCGCGGGCCCGGGCCTGGATGTCGCCGTGCGTCTTCAGGGCGGCGTAGACCGCGCCGTGGTAGGTGAACAGCAGCAGCGTGGTGAGGCCGCCGACCAGCGAGTAGACGTTCAGCAGGTCCCAGAACGAGCCGATGTACAGGTGCCGGGAGTCCAGCGCGACGCCGCGCACGATGTTCGCGAACGCCACGCCCCACAGGAACGCGGGCACCAGCGAGCCGTAGAAGATCGCGTGGTCCCAGTTCTTGCGCCAGCGGACCGAGTCCCGCTTGCCGCGGTACTCGAACGCCACGCCGCGCACGATCAGCGCGACCAGGACGAGCAGCAGCGGCAGGTAGAACCCGCTGAACAGGGAGGCGTACCACTCGGGGAAGGCGGCGAAGGTCGCGCCGCCCGCCGTGAGCACCCACACCTCGTTGCCGTCCCAGACCGGCGCGATCGTGTTGATCAGGACGCGCCGCTCGGTCTCGTCCTTCGCCAGGACGCGGGTCAGGACGCCCACGCCGAAGTCGAAGCCCTCGAGGAAGAAGTAGCCGATCCACAGGACGGCGATGGCGATGAACCAGAGGTCTTGGAGATGCATCGTCGCGGTCCCCTCAGTACGCGAAGGCGAGGGGCTTGTCCTCGCCGTCCGACTCGTCCGGCCGGGCGGTCACGTCGGGCGGGTCGGACTTGGCGTACTTCACCATCAGCCCCACCTCCACCACGGCCAGCACCCCGTAGAGCAGCGTGAACACGATCATCGAGGTCAGCACGGTGCCCGCGCCGACGGTCGGGGACACGCCCTGCTTGGTCTGCATCAGCCCGAACACCACCCAGGGCTGCCGCGCCATCTCCGTGAAGATCCATCCGGCGGAGTGCGCGATGAACGGGAGCGCGATGGCCAGCAGGGACGCCCGCCAGAACCAGCGGGACTGCGGGAGCCGTCCGCGGCGGGTCATCCACAGCCCGGCGAGCGCGATCGCGGCCGCCAGCGCGCCCGCGCCGATCATGACGCGGAAGCCCCAGAAGGCGACCGGGATGATCGGCCGGTAGTCGCCCGGCCCGTAGAGCTGCTGGTACTCGGCGTTCAGGTCGTCGATGCCCTTGACCTCGCCGTCCCAGCTGCCGGTCCCCAGGAAGGACAGCAGGTGCGGGACCTGCACCTGGTACAGCGGGCGCGAGCCGTCCAGCGTCCCGATGGTGAAGATCGAGAAGGACGCCGGCTTCTCGGTGTGGTAGAGCGCCTCGGCGGCGGCCATCTTCATCGGCTGCGTCTCGGTCATGACCTTGCCGAGGAAGTCGCCCGAGATCCCCACGCCGATGAACCCGACGAGGGTGGCGACCAGTCCGAGCCGGAAGGAGGTCCGCATGACCTCGGTGTTCCTCTTGCGCGCCAGGTGCCAGGCGGCGATGCCGGAGACCAGGACCCCGGCGGTGACCCAGCACCCGAAGATCGTGTGCGGGAAGGTCGCCAGGGAGACCTTGTTGGTCAGGACCGCCCAGAAGTCGGTCAGCTCGGCCCGGTTCCGCCCCGGGTCGTACCGGTAGCCGACCGGGTGCTGCATGAACGAGTTCGCGATCAGGATGAAGTAGGCCGACAGCATCGTGCCGATGGCCACCGCCCAGATGCACGCCAGGTGCAGCGCCTTGGGCAATCGGTCCCAGCCGAAGATCCACAGCCCCAGGAACGTCGACTCCAGGAAGAACGCCAGCAGCGCCTCGATCGCCAGCGGCGCCCCGAAGATGTCGCCGACGAACCTGGAGTAGTCAGACCAGTTCATCCCGAACTGGAACTCCTGCACGATGCCGGTCACCAGGCCCATGCCGAAGTTGATGAGGAAGAGCTTCCCCCAGAACTTCGTGGCCTTGAGGTAGCGCTCCTTGCCGGTGCGCATCCATGCGGTCTGCAGGATGGCCACCAGGAGCGACATGCCGATCGTGACCGGCACGAACAGGAAGTGGTACACGGTGGTCACACCGAACTGCCACCTCGCGAGAAGCAACTCGTTCACGCCTTGCCTCCTCGATCTACTACAGAGCGTAGATCTACTACACAGCGTAGAACTTAGCCCCACCGCCCCCGCCGAACCGGGGTGTGAATCCGGTCATTGCCCCAAACTTGGCAAGAATTTGCCCATGCCCCTTCCAGGGCCGATCCGGCGGGCCGCGGCCCGATAGCCTGGACTCATGCCGCTCTCCCAACCCGAGCGCGACTGGGTCGCGCCCGTGGCGCACGGCCCGGTGGACGCCGTCGTCCCGCTGCCCGGTTCCAAGTCCATGACGAACCGGGCGATGATCCTGGCCGCGACCGCGAGCGGGTCGTCCCGGATCGGGCACCCCCTGGCCAGCCGCGACACCCGTCTGATGGCGCACGCGCTGCGCGCCCTCGGCGCCGACGTCCTGGAGACCGACACGGCCGCCGAGGACGGGCAGGACTGGCTGGTCGACCCGGGCGAGCGGCTGCGCGGCCCGGCCGAGATCGACGTCGGCCTCGCCGGGACGGTCATGCGGTTCCTGCCGCCCGTCGCGGCCCTCGCCGACGGCGACGTCGCGATCGACGGCGACCCGTACGCCCGCAGGCGTCCCATGGGCCCGATCCTCGACGCGCTGCGCGCGCTCGGCGCCGACATCGACGACGGCGGACGCGGCGCGCTCCCGTTCACCGTGCGCGGGAAGGGCGCCCTGCGCGGCGGCACGGTCACCCTGGACGCGTCGGCGTCGTCCCAGCTCATCTCGGGTCTTCTGCTGTCCGCGCCGCGGTTCGGCGAGGGTGTGGAGGTGCGGCACGAGGGGCCCCCGGTGCCGTCCGCGCCGCACCTGGCGATGACGGTCGCGATGCTGCGCGAGGCCGGGGCCGTCGTCGACGACTCCGAGCCGGACGTGTGGCGCGTCGAGCCCGGCGCGCTCAAGGGCCGCGACTGGGACATCGAACCCGACCTGTCGAACGCGGCGCAGTTCCTCGGCGCGGCGCTGGTGACCGGTGGACGGGTGACCGTCCCGGGCTGGCCGGCCGCGACGACCCAACCCGGCGACGCGCTGCGCGAACTGCTCACCGACATGGGCGCCCAGGTCGACCTGACTCCGGATGGCCTGACCGTCCGCGGCGGCTCGGCCTTCCGCGGCCTGACCGCCGACCTGCGCGACGTGGGCGAGCTCACGCCCGTCCTGGCCGCGCTCGCCGCCCTCGCCGACGGGCCGTCCCGGCTGACCGGGATCGCGCACCTGCGCGGGCATGAGACCGACCGGCTGGCCGCGCTCGTCGCCGAGATCAACGGCCTCGGCGGCGACGTCCGCGAGCTGCCGGACGGCCTGGAGATCCGCCCGCGCCCGCTGCGCGGCGGCGTGTTCCACACCTACGACGACCACCGGATGGTCATGGCGGGCGCGGTGCTCGGCCTCGCCGTCCCGAACGTCCGGGTCGAGAACGTGGGCACCGTGGGCAAGACACTTCCCGACTTCACCGAACGGTGGGCCGCGATGCTGACGACGGCCGGATAGAGGGGCGGACCACTGGCACGCCGAACGCGCGACTACGACGAGGACGACGTCCGGATCCGGCCTGGCAAGGGATCCCGGCCACGCACCCGGATCCGTCCAGCGCACGAGGACGCGGTCACCGCCCTGGTGACCGCCGTCGACCGGGGCCGCTACCGCTGCCTCGTCCAGGACGACTCCGGCGACCGCGAGGTCACGGCCATGCGCGCGCGCGAGCTCGGCCGCAAGAGCGTCGTGGTCGGCGACCGCGTCGACCTGGTCGGGGACGTGTCCGGCAAGACCGACACGCTCGCCCGGATCGTCCGGATCCAGGCGCGCACGTCCACGCTGCGCCGCACCGCCGACGACACCGACCCGTTCGAGCGGGTGATCGTGGCGAACGCCGACCAGCTCGCGATCGTCGCCGCGCTCGCCGACCCCGAGCCGCGGCCGGGGCTGATCGACCGGCAACTCGTCGCCGCCTACGACGCGGGCATGGAGCCGCTGCTCGTCCTCACCAAGGCCGACCTCACGTCCCCGGCGTCGCTGCTGGAGATCTACGCGCCGCTCGGCGTCCCGTACGTCGTCACCGAGCGCGGCGGCGAGCTGACCGAGCTGCGCGAGCTGCTGGCCGGACGGGTCACCGTCCTCGTCGGGCACAGCGGCGTCGGCAAGTCCACGCTGGTCAACGCGCTGGTCCCGGACGCCGACCGGGCCGTCTCGCACGTCAACGCCGTCACCGGGCGCGGTCGGCACACCTCGTCGTCCGCGCTGGCCCTGGAGCTGCCGGACGCGGCGGGCTGGATCATCGACACCCCGGGCGTGCGCAGCTTCGGCCTCGCTCACGTCAAGCCCGAGAACGTCATCGACGCCTTCGAGGACCTCGCCGAGGGCGCGGCCGAGCGCTGCCCGCCGCAGTGCGACCACCTGCAGGCCGACTGCGGCCTCGACTCCTGGGTCGCCGACGGCCACGCCGGGCAGGCTCGGCTCGACTCGCTCCGGCGGCTCCTGCGCACCCGCGAAGGCGAGTCCGACCAGCCGGAACGCTCCGCCGAGGAGCAGCCGATCTGGGCACCCGGCGAACCGCCGCGACAGGCGCCGGACGATCTCGACGAGCCCGACGAGCGGGCAGCGGACGAATAGCCCGGGCAGGTCCCGGGCGAATCGGTATCGTCTGGGGCCATGCCCCCCAAGGTGATCGCAGGGCGGTACGAACTCCTGGAGGTGCTCGGCCGCGGCGGCATGGGCGCCGTGTGGCGCGCCCGCGACCGCACGCTCGACCGCGAGGTCGCGGTCAAGGAGGTCGACCTGCCGCCCGGTCTGGCGGGCGACCAGGTCCGCCGGGTGCACGAGCGGACGTTCCGGGAGGCCCGGTCGGCGGCCCGGCTCGACCATCCGGGCATCGTGACCGTCCACGACGTCGTCGAGGAGGACGGGCGTCCCTGGATCGTCATGAGCCTCGTCCGGGCTCCCGCGCTCGACGCCCACATCAACCGGCAGGGGCATCCGCTGCCGCCCGTCCGCGTCGCCGCGATCGGACTCGACCTGCTGGACGCGCTGCGCCACGCGCACGCCGCCGGGGTCGTCCACCGGGACGTGAAGCCCGGAAACGTGCTGGTCAGGGACGACCGGGCCGTCCTCACCGACTTCGGGATCGCGTCGATCGCGGGCGATGAGACGCTGACGCAGACCGGCGTGGTCGTCGGCTCCCCCGCCTACCTCGCGCCCGAGCAGGCCCGGCACCAGAAGGCCACGCCCGCGTCCGACCTGTGGTCGCTGGGCGCGACCCTGTACGCGGCCGTCGAGGGGCGTCCGCCGTACACGCGCGACGACGTGTGGGGCGTCATGGCCGCCCTCCTCGCGGACGACCCGGACCCGCCGCGGCTCGCGGGCCCGCTCACGCCCGTCCTGACCGGCCTGCTCCAGCGCGACCCGGACCGCCGGATGGGCGCGGACGAGGCCGAGCGGGCCCTGCGCCAGGTCGTCCAGGCGCCCGCGTCCGCCCCGTCGACGCCGCCGGGCGGGTCCGTGATCGAGCCGCCGAAGGACCCGTCGGTGGACGATCTGCCCTACCCGCCGCCGCAGCCTCCCCCGCCCGGTCCCACGCCGGGGTTCGTCGACGTTCAGACCCAGCCGCCACCGGGGCCGGCCAGGCGGGTCCCGTGGCCACTCATCATCCCGGCCGGTGTGTTCGGGGTGTTGCTGCTGGTCGCGGTCATCGTCATGGCCGTCTTCCTGAAGGGCAACGAACGGAACGGCGCCGTGGGCAGCCATCCGCCGACGAGCCCCCAGGGGACGACCGCGGCGAAGACCCCATCGCAGGGAACGTCGTCGCAACCCCGGCCCGTCCCCAGCGGCTACAAGCTCTACAACGGCTCCGACTTCACCGCCGACTACCCCAAGGACTGGATGGTGGACGAGGGCGGCGGCCAACCCACGTTCAAGGACCCGGCGCCCGGCGTCACGCGGGGCATCTCGGCGTTCAAAGCGCCCGGAGTCTTCGTCAGCAACGCGGTGACGCTCGACCAGGTCAGCAAGGCCCTCAAGACCGGCGGCGACTACCACGACTACAACGAGGTCGGACGCAGGAACTCCGTGCCCGTCGGCGGCCACGACGCGGGCGAGTTGGAGTTCACGTTCACCCGGAACTCCAACGGGAAGGACGTCCAGGGCAGGGCCAAGGTCCGGGTCTTCCAGGTCAGCGGCGGCGCGGAGGCCGTCCTGTACGCCGCCGCGCAGAAGGACTGGGACGGCGGCCAGGCCGCGTACGAGGAGTTCTGCAAGTCCTTCCAGCTCAAGTGAGGTGGTCATGGCCTTAGGGCGGCGTACGTTCCTCCTGGCCGCCGGGGCGAGTGCACTGGCCGGATGCTCCACGTCCAAGAAGCCTCCCCGCGCGCGCACGAGCAGTCCCCCGCCGGCCAGCCCTTCGCCCACCGGCCCCGCCGACTGGAACGCGCTCGCGCGCGGACTCCATGGCCGGGTCATACGTCCCGGGGACGCCGACTACGACCGGGCACGGCGGCTCTACATCCCCCGCTTCGACGCCATCCGTCCGGCCGGGATCGCCTACTGCGAGAACGCGTCGGACGTCGCCGAATGCATGGCGTTCGCCACACATCAGCGACTTCCCCTGGCCTTGCGTAGCGGAGGTCACAACTACGCGGGCTGGTCCACCGGGACGGGCCTGGTCGTCGACGTCTCACCGATGGACGTGATCGATATCTCAGGCGGAAGCGTCGCGGTCGGGGCCGGCGTCCGGCTCGTCGACCTGGACGCGCGGCTCGCCCCGCGCGGCCTCGCCGTCCCCGGCGGGACGTGCCCGACGGTCTCGGTCTCCGGCCTCACGCTCGGCGGCGGGCTCGGCGCGACCTCCCGCGCCTTCGGCCTGACCTGCGACAACGTCGAGTCGCTCCGGATCGTCACGCCGGACGGGGTCGTCCGCGAGTGCAGCGCGTCGAGCGAGCCCGACCTGTTCTGGGCCTGCCGGGGCGGTGGCGGCGGCAACTTCGGCGCCGTCGTCGAGTTCACTTACCGGACACACCGGGTCGAGTCCGAAGTCACACCGTTCCGGATGAGCTGGCCGTGGTCGCGGGCCGCCGAGGCGCTGCGCGGCTGGCAGCGCTGGCTGCCGTCCGCCCCCGACGAGGTCTGGACGAGCTTCCAGCTGGACGCCACGCGCGGCGTCTCGGTCGAGGGCCTCGCGCTGTCCGACCCGTCCGGGCCCACGGACGCCCTCGCCGCCGCGATCGGCGGCGCGAGCCCCGCCCTGACCGTCCACCCCCAGCCCTACCTGGACGCCGCGCTGCGCCTCGCCGGATGCACGGGCCAGACCGTGGACGAGTGCCATGAGCAGGGAAGACTCCCCGGGCAGCGGCTCGAGGGCCGGTTCCCGCGCACCGACTACGCCGCCAAGTCGCACATCGCGCGGCGCCCACTCCCGGGCAGCGCGATCGACGCCCTCGTCCCGCGCGTCCGGGGACGCGACGGACGGTCGGTCCTGCTCGACGCGATGGGCGGCGCGATCGGCCGCGTCGCGCCGTCCGCCACGGCCTTCCCCCACCGCGACGCCCTGTTCAGCGTCCAGTACCTCGCACCTAGCGACGACATGACCTGGCTGCGCGGCGTCCACGACGCCATGGACCCGTACCTGCGCGGCGCCGCCTACGTGAACTACATCGACCCGGAGCTGGCGTCCTGGCGCACCGACTACTACGGCGCGAACGCCGACCGCCTGAGTGCCGTGAAGGCGAAGTACGACCCGAACGGCCTGCTCGCCTTCCCGCAGGCGATCACACCGCGCTGACGGGGTCGATCAGGTCTCGTCGAGGTGGTCGAACAGGGTCTCCGCGCGCGCCTCGGTCTCCTGCAGCACCTTGACGTGCTCGGGCGCCAGCTCCTCGACGCAGTCGGTCATCTCCTGCGTGACGTGCGAGAACGCGGTCTCCTCCGCCGCCCGCAGCGCGGCGCGGACGTTCGCCGAGCGGGCCCCGAGCGTGGCCCACTCCAGCTCCAGCCGCGCGACCGCCTCGTCGAACGTCCGGGACAGCTCCGTGCTCTCGCCGCGCAGCTCGTCCGGCACGTCGCCGCGTCCCGCCTGCCGCGCCCGCGTCGACAGCCCCGAGATCCGGCTCGCGAGCGCCAGCCCCTCCCGCGCCATCGGCAGGACGCCGTGGATCAGCTCGGTGACCGCCTTCGCGAGCTCCTCGACCCGCGTCAGCAGCGTCTCCGTGGCCTCCTCCAGCGCCGCCGACGTCCGCCCGGCGACCTTCTCGGCGACCTCCCGCTGCCGCCGGGTCAGCTCCGGGACGATGTCGCCCTCCAGCCGCCGCCGTAGTTCCCGCGCCCGTCCACCCGATTGATCCGTGGCCCGGACGCGCTCCAGCCAGTCGGCCCAGATGCGCTCCACCCGCTCCGCGCCGGACGCCGCGATCTCGGCGGTGATCTCGTCCATCGCCTCGCCGGCCCGGCTCTTCAGCCGGTCGACCCGCCCGTACAGGGCCTCCCGCTTGAAGGGGTCGTTCAGCTCGTTCAGCAAAGCCTGCAGCCGCCGGGACACGTCGATCGCGTGCTCCGCCAGCGGGACGAGCCGATCGGCGAGTTCGTCGAGCGTCGAGGCCCGGCGCGGGTCGGTCAGCTCGGCCACCCACCCGGGAAGGTCGTGCGCCATGCCCGCCATCGTCCCATCCCGACACGCTCCGCCGTCATTTCGCCACGCTCCGGCGGCGACCTTCGGGTATGGCTGTCGCAAGACGCGCAGGTCGCGGTAGCGTGTGCGGCCGTGGCGAGCTATTCCGATGACCTGCGGCTGGCGCATGTGCTGGCGGACGCGGCCGACGACATCACCACCAAGCGGTTCCGCGCCCTGGACCTGGCGATCGAGACCAAGCCGGACCTGACCCCGGTCAGCGACGCCGACCGGAGCGTGGAGGAGCAGATCCGGTCGACGCTGAGCCGGGCGCGTCCGCGCGACGCGGTGCTCGGCGAGGAGTACGGGCGCACCGCCGGCACCGGGGGCGGCAAGCGGTGCTGGGTCGTCGACCCGATCGACGCCACCAAGAACTTCGTCCGGGGCGTCCCGGTGTGGGCGACGCTCATCGCGCTGATGGAGCACGACGAGGTCGTGGTGGGCGTGGTGTCCGCGCCGTCCCTGAACCGGCGCTGGTGGGCGATGCGCGACGGCGGCGCGTGGACGGGCCGCAGCCTGAACCGGGCGCAGCGGATCCAGGTCTCCCAGGTGGCCGACCTGTCGGACGCGTCGCTGTCGTTCTCCTCGCTCAGCGGCTGGGAGGAGCAGGGACGCCTCGACCGGTTCCTCGACCTCACCCGGTCGGTGTGGCGGACGCGGGCGTTCGGCGACTTCTGGTCGCACATGATGGTCGCCGAGGGCGCCGTCGACATCTCCGCCGAACCCGAGGTGTCGCTGTGGGACCTGGCCGCCCTCCAGGTGATCGTCGAGGAGGCCGGCGGCATGTTCACCGACCTGTCCGGCGTGCCCGGACCGGACGGCGGCAGCGTCGTGTGCACCAACGGCCAGGTGCACGCCGAGGTGCTGAAGACCCTCGGCGGCGGCCGCCTCACCCTCCGCGTCTGACCCCTCCGGGGCCGCTGCCTGGGGAATCTCACGGGCCGCCGCGCTCGACCACCGGGGAAACGCGACATATCGTGGAACCGGCGGCCCGCCCCGGCCGTCTGAATAGGTGGGCGGTCGTACGGAGGTTCAGACATGTCATCGCCGGCAAAGTTCGCCATCGGCGGCGTGATCGTCGCGTTGGTGCTCTGGTTCTTCCTGCCGACCTGGGTGGTCGGTCTGCTGGTGCTCGCAGCGATCGGCGTCCCGGTCGCGGGTTACCTGATGCTCGACCCGTCGCAGCGCAAGCGGGTGCGCAACCAGGGACGCAAGCGCCTGGGCAGCTGACCGGCCGGCCTCGTTCGGCCTGACCGGCGTGGCCGGAACCGGGCGTGCGGGGCCGGGCGGCTCAGCCTGGGCAGTGGCCCGGTCCGGGCCGTAGGGTGCCCAGGTGAGCGGAATGCGCATCGGCGTGGTCGGCGCGGGCATCCTCGGCCTGGCCGTGGCGCGCCGCCTGGGGGAGGTCCGCCCGGGCGCGGAGATCATCGTCCTCGACAAGGAGGACCGGGTCGCCGCGCACCAGACCGGGCACAACAGCGGCGTCGCCCACGCGGGCCTGTACTACGCGCCCGGTTCCCTCAAGGCGACGCTGTGTCGGCGCGGGATCGGCCTGCTCAAGGAGTACTGCGCCGAGCGCGGCCTGCCGTACGAGGAGTGCGGCAAGGTCGTCGTCGCGCGGACGACGCGCGAGCTCGAGCCGCTCCTGGAGATCGAGCGGCGCGCGACCGCGAACGGCGTCCCCGGGCTGCGGCGGCTGACGGCGGCGGAGCTGCGCGAGGTCGAGCCGAACGCGCGGGGCGTCGCCGCCCTGCACTCCCCCACGACGGCGATCGTCGACTTCCCGGCGGTCGCCCGTTCGTACGCGCGGGACGTGGTGAAGGCGGGCGGCGAGCTCCGGCTCGGCTTCGAGGTCGTCCGCATCGCGCGGCGGGGCGACCGGGTCGCGGTCGCGTCCCGGGACGAGGAGCTGGTGTTCGACCGGCTGGTGATCTGCGCGGGTCTCCAGTCCGACCGGGTGGCCCGGCTGGCGGGCGACGGCCCGGGCCCGGCGATCATCCCGTTCCGCGGCGAGTACTACCGGCTGACCAGGCCGGATCTGGTGCGCGGGTTGATCTATCCCGTCCCCGACCCGCGCTACCCGTTCCTCGGCGTCCACTTCACGCGGCGGGTGGACGGCGGCGTGGACGTGGGCCCGAACGCCGTCCTGGCGCTGGCCCGCGAGGGCTACCACCGCCGCGACCTGAACCTCCGCGACCTCAGGGAGACCCTGGCCTGGCCCGGTTTCGGCGCGCTCGCCCGGCAGCACTGGCGGACGGGCGCCAAGGAGGTGTACGGGTCGCTGTTCAAGCACGCCTTCGTGAAGGAGGCGCGCTCGTTCGTCCCGTCCCTGCGGACGTTGGACGTGGTGCCCGCCCCGTCCGGCGTGCGCGCGCAGGCCATCGACCCGGACGGCTCGCTCGTGGACGACTTCCGCATCAGCACACTGGGCCCGGTCACGTCCGTCCGAAACGCACCGTCACCAGGCGCGACATCATCCCTGGCCATCGCCCGCCACGTCGTCGCAGAGGCGTTCGAGTAGGAACCCCGCACAGCCCTCAGCCGCGCAAGCGCGACCGCACGGCCGCGAGGACATGGACGCCGAGTTCGCGGGGGTCAGTTGGTCCAGAGGCGGCGGAGGGGGTCGTTGGGGGCGTTGACCAGGGGGTTCTTGGGGTCGCCGAAGCGGCGGGTCTGGCGGGTTCCGGGGGTGTACCGGGGCCAGCCGGGGGTGCCGGTGGTGGCGTAGTCGACCCAGACCTTGTGCATGGTGTCGGCGAGGGGCTGGGGCGGGTTGGGGCCCGCGAGGCCGTCGGGGGTGAGGGTGTCGAAGACGAAGCCCAGTTCCAGGGCGTGGCAGGCGCCGACGTCGTGGACGGGGCTGCGCCAGGCGAACTCGTACATCCAGGTGCGGGCCTGGTGGGCCTGGGCGACGCGGGTGGCCGGGATGCGGAAGAGGGCCTCGCTGATGACGGCCATGAGCTGTTCGCCCGGGGTGGCGTAGAGGTCGCGGTGGGCGTCGACGACGGGCTGCGGGACGCCCAGCGCGGACGCCATGGGGTCCACGAACTCGTCGGTGACCAGGTCGGCCAGGCCGGCCGGCATGAAGAAGAAGCGGAACTCCTCGGAGTTGTAGCCGATGAGGAGGTCGGCGCCCGCGCCCGCGCCGTCCGCGATGGCGTCCTCGGGGAGGCGGGTGAGCAGGTCGCCGTCCAGGACGGGGACGTGGGACATCAGGGTCCGCACGGTCGAGGCGCCCCAGCGGGCGGGGTCGGGGAGCATGGAGACCTCGGCGGCGACGGCCGCCTGGACGGGGATGATCCGGGACGGCGCGATCTGCGCGAAGGACGCCGCGGTGGGCTCCGCGCCGAGGCGGGCGGCGACCTCCTTGATGACGAGCGTGGCGTCGTCGGCGGTCTGGGCGGCGTTGCCCGCGCCGCTCTGCGCGACGGCGCGGCGGAAGAGGCCGAGGTCCAGGGAGAGCAGCGTGGTGACGCTCATGGCGCCCGCGGACTCGCCGAAGACCGTGACGTTGTCCGGGTCCCCGCCGAAGGCGGCGATGTTGTCGCGGACCCAGGTGAGGGCGAAGATCTGGTCGAGCAGGCCGCGGTTGGACGGGGCGTCCGGGAAGTGCGCGAAGCCCTCGACGCCGAGGCGGTAGTTGAAGTTCACGCAGACGACGCCGTCGCGGGCGAAGTTCGCGCCCGAGTAGGTGGGGACGGCCCCGGAGCCGTTGCGGAACGCGCCGCCGTGGATCCAGACCATGACCGGCAGCCCGGAGCGTCCGGGGTCGGGCGTCCAGACGTTGAGGTTGAGGAAGTCGTCGCCCGGAACGACCGGCTCGGGAATCAGGCGGTCGAACGGCCTGGGGTAGCCGGGCTTGGGGGCGGTCGGGCCGTACTCGACGGTGTCGCGGACGCCGTCCCACGGCTGGGGCGGGCGCGGCTCGCGGAAGCGGTTCTCGCCGAGGGGCGGCGCGGCGTACGGGATGCCGAGGTAGGCCGAGACGCCGTTCTCCAGGATCCTGCCGCGGACCTTGCCGTGGCGGGTCGCGACGATCGCCGACTCCATACTCGCCTCCGGTTCTAGAACAAGATTCGGAGGTTGCAGCCTAACCCGGAAGGCCGGGGTCTACCCAGGCAGGAGCCGGGTGAGATGGCCGCGGGCGAAGGCGCGGATCTCGGCCTCGTCGCCGAGCGGGATGCCGCCGTCGGGCAGCAGCAGCACCGACACCGCGACCCGCAGCATCACCTCGGACGCGACGGAGATCTCGGTGGGGTCGACGGCGGGCAGCGCGCGGCGCAGCCGGGCGGCGAGGATGTCGCGGGCGGCCAGCAGCACCGCGCCTCCGTTCATGCCGAGCTGCCGGACGAACACCTCCGGCTCGCTCTGCAGGACGCGGGTGATCAGCGGGTGCGAGCGGGCGGCGGCGAGGCCCGCGACGAAGCCCTCGACGACGGCGTCCGCGGCGTTCTGCTGGCTCGCGGTGGCGTCCGACAGCGCCGTGAGGAAGAGCCGGACCTCGCGCAGGTGGACGGCCTGGAGCAGCTGCTCCTTGTTGGTGAACCGGCGGTAGATGGTCGTGCGGGCGACCCCGGCGCGGCGGGCGACGTCCTCGACGCTGACCCGCCGCAGCCCGTAGGTCACGAACTCGGCGAGCGCCGCGTCCAGGATGCGGGTGTCCAGGTCGTCGGGGTCCGGGGCGGCCTCCAGCAGCCCGGTCAGCCGGATCGCGTCCATCGTCATGACCGCAGCCTATGCTGGCCGTCAGAAAGGAACATAGTTACAATCATGATGCCTTTGTTCCTCCGCGGCACTCCCGGCGGTGACCCATGACGGCCACGACCCCTCCCGCTCCCCTCGGTCCGACCTCGCTGACCTGGACCTACTTCGCCGACACCCGGCTGCTGCTGGTCGGGCCGCGCGCCGCCGTGCTGCAGAACATGCTCCCGGCGCTCGGCCAGGGCGTCCTGGACCACTCGGTCTTCTTCGACGAGACGTTCGCGCGGCTGAAGCGCTCGGCCGGGCCGATCCTGAACACGATCTACGGCGGGACGGACTCGGCCGCGTCCGGACGCCGGGTCCGCGACTTCCACCGCGACATCAAGGGCGTCCTGCCGGACGGCACCCGCTACCACGCGCTCGATCCGGACACCTACTTCTGGGCGCACGCCACGTTCCTCGACCACCTGATCCACGGGATCGAGACATTCGTCCGGCCGCTCACCGTGGCCGACAAGCGGCGTATCTACGCCGAGTCGAAGACCTGGTACCGGATGTACGGGGTCAGCGACCGGATCATGCCCGAGACCTGGGAGGACTTCGAGGCGTACTGGGAGCGGACGCTCGCGGAGGTCCTCGTCGCACACAAGACCGCCCGGTACGGCGTCGGGTACGTGACCAAGGGCCTGCCCGCGCCGCCGAAGGTGCCGAAGGCGCTGTGGCGCGCGGTGTCGCCGCCGCTGAACGCCGTCGCGCGGTTCATCACGGTCGGCGGCTGCCACCCGCGCATGCGCGAGCTGCTGAACCTCCCGTGGGACGAGTCGGACGAACGCCGGTACCAGCGGTTCGCGGCGTTCGTCCGGCGGTTCGGGGTGTTCTGGCCGGTTCTGCCGGAAGCCGTCCGGTACCTTCCACAAGCCAGGCGCGCCTTCGCCCGCGACGGCCGCCCGCGCGTCCGCTGACCACCGGCCGCCGCCGGCCAGGGCGCTTTCCGCTGGGCGGAAAGGCGCGGCGCGCGGACGGCCGTCCAGGGCGGACACTGCGCGGAAGACGACCCGTCGCGACGGCGCGGCCCCTGAAGGAGTCACCATGCCCATCACCCGTGAGCTGCTGATCGGCGGCAAGAACCTGCCGGCCCGCTCAGGGCGGACGACCGACGACGTCTCCCCCTACACCGGCGAGGTGTACGCGACCGTCGCGGCGGCCGGGCCGGAGGACGTCACGGCGGCCGTGGACGCGGCGGACGCGGCGTTCGAGGAGTGGGCTGCGCTGTCCCCGTTCGCCCGCCGCGCGATCTTCCTCCGCGCCGCGGACCTGCTGGACGGGCGGGCGGGCGAGGTGATCGCGCTGATGGCGGCCGAGGTCGGCGGGACGACGCCGTGGGCCGGGTTCAACGTGATGCTCGCCGCGAACATCCTGCGCGAGGCCGCGGCCGCGATCACCGCGCCGCGCGGGGACGTGCTGACCGCACAGCAGGAGGGCGTGCTCGGCCTCGCGATCCGCGAACCGGTCGGCGTGGTCGCCGCGTTCTCCCCGTGGAACGCGCCGGTCATCCTGGGCGTCCGGTCGGTGGCGGCCGCGCTCGCCGCCGGGAACACCGTCGTGATGAAGCCCAGCGAGGACGCCCCGGTCGCCTGCGGCCTGCTCATCGCGGACGTGCTGCACGAGGCGGGCCTGCCGGACGGCGTGCTGAACGTCATCACCAACGACCCCGCGGACGCCGCCGGGATCGCCGAGACCCTGATCGCGGACCCGCGCGTCCGGGCGGTGAACTTCACCGGCTCCACCGGGGTCGGCCGGATCATCGGCACGCACGCGGCCCGGCACCTCAAGCCCGCGCTGCTGGAGCTGGGCGGCAAGAACGCGATCATCGTCCTCGACGACGCGGACCTGGACTACGCCGTCGACGCCGTGACGTTCGGGGTGTTCATGAACGCGGGCCAGATCTGCATGTCCGGCGACCGCGTGCTGGTGCACGAGTCCCTGGCCGCCGCGTTCACCGAGCGGTTCGCCGCCAAGGTCGCGGCGCTGCCGTCCGGGGACCCGTCGGTGCCGTCCACGGTGATCGGGCCGCTGGTCACGCGGACCGCCGCCGAGCGCGTCGCGGCGCTGGTGAAGGACGCCGTGGACCGGGGCGCGACGGTCGTCACGGGCGGGGGCGAGCCGGACGGCGCCGTCCACCCGGCGACCGTCCTCACCGGCCTTCCGCGGGACGCCGAGCTCTACCACGGCGAGGCGTTCGGGCCGGTGTGCGTGATCGACACGTTCGCCACCGACGACGAGGCCGTCGCGAAGGCCAACGACAGCGAGCACGGCCTGACCGCCGGGATCATCACCGAGAACGGCACCCGCGGGCTGCGCGTCGCGCGGCGGCTGCGGACCGGGATCGTGCACGTCAACGACCAGTCCGTGGGCGACGAGCCGCAGGCGCCGTTCGGCGGGTTCGGCGCGTCCGGGCACGGGCGGTTCGGCGGCCGCTGGGGCCTGGAGGCGTTCTCGAACACCCGCTGGGTGACCGTGGCCACCGAGCAGGCGCACTACCCCTTCTGACCGCCGAGGACCCCGGGCCCCTGGGCCCGGGGTCCGTCGGTCGGGGCGGTCAGCTCCGGATGCGGGCGTCGTAGGAGCTGCGGGCCTGGTGGTCCCAGTCCAGGAAGACCTTGTCGAGCCGGTACGTCCGCATGACGGCCTCGCGGACGCGCTCCGGGAACAGCTGGCCGAGCCTCGTCGGGAACGCGAGGCGCGCCGGGACGACGACCTGCGCGCGCGGACGGCCGATCGCCGCGACGACGGCGTCCGCGATGTCCTCGGGCTCGCAGTTCTTCTGCCCGCGCGGCGAGGACGTCCCCGCGATGAGCTCGGTGTTGGTGAAGGACGGCAGGACGGCGGTCACGTGCACGCCGCTCCCCAGCGCCTCCAGCCGGGTGGCCTCGGTGAACACCACGACGGCGGCCTTGCTCGCGTTGTAGAGCGCGAGGCCGGGCGTCGGGAGCAGGCCCGCGAGGGACGCGATGTTCACCACGTGCCCGCGCCCGCGCGGGAGCATCCGCTCGAGCGCGAGCTTGGTGCCGAGCATGACGCCGTGCACGTTGATGTCCATGCAGCGGCGCGCGTCCGCGTCGGATTCCCCGGTCACCGGCCCGATCGGCATGATCCCGGCGTTGTTGACGAGGACGTCGACGGGCCCATGCGCGACCTCGGCCTCCGCGAGGAACGTCTCGAACGACTCGCGCGACGTGACGTCCACCGGGAGCGCCGTGACGCCCAGTTCCTTTCCTGCGGCCTCCACGGCGGACGCGTCGATGTCGCCGATGACGACCGTCCCGCCCTTGGCCTTGCACGCGCGCGCGGTGGCGAAGCCGATGCCGCGCGCCGCACCGGTGATGACGACGACCTTGCTCATGGCAGACGCTCCTGGCTCGCGGCGGACGGGGTCACGGCAGACGCTCCAGATGGACGGGGAGGCCGTCCTTCGGGGACGGCAGGGAGGTGGTGTCGAGCGGCCAGGTGTAGCGTCCGGGCACGCTCCACCGGTACCGCAGCAGCCACTGGTGCATGACGCTCTTGACCTGCATCCCGGCGAAGTGCAGGCCGATGCACTTGTGCGCGCCGCCGCCGAACGGCGACCAGGCGTACTTGTGCGCCTTGTCCTCGCGCCGCTCCGGGGAGAACCGGCCCGGGTCGAACTCGTCAGGATTCGCCCAGACGCTCGCCATGAGGTGGTTGGTCATCTGCGGGACGACCACGGTGGTGCCCGCCGGGATGTGGAAGCCGAGGATCTCGGTGTCCCGGACGGCCTTGCGCGGCAGCGCGGGCACCGGCGACACCAGCCGCAGCGACTCCTTCATGGCCGCGTCGATGCCGGTCATGGCGGGAAGGTCGGCGGAGTCGAGGACGGACTTGCCGAGCGCGAGCGACTCGTCCCGCAGCCGCTCCTGCCACTCGGGGTACTTGGCCAGGTGGTACGCCATGCTCGTGAGCGTGATCGTGGTGGTGTCGTGCGCCGCCATCAGCGCGAAGATCATGTGGTTGACGACGTCCTCGTCGGTGAAGCGGTGGCCGTCGTCGGTCTCGGCCGCGCAGAGGGCGGCGAACAGGTCGTCGCCGCCGTCCCGGCGCTTGGCGGGCAGGTGCGTCCGGAAGAACTCCTCCAGGACCCTCCGCGCCCGCAGGCCCTTCTGCCAGCGCAGTCCCGGCACCGGGAAGCGGACGTAGGCGGTCCCGGCGCGCACGGCGTCGACGAACGCGCCGTTGATCCGGTCGGCCTCCGCGCGGTCGAGGTCGACGCCCATGAACACGTCGGTGGCGAGGTCGAGGGTGAGCTGCTTGACGTGGTCGTAGACCTTGAAGCCTCGTCCGGGGATCCACGCGTCCAGGCCCTTGCCGATGCTCGGCGCCATCGTCTCCTGGTACGCCTGGAGCCGCTGCCGGGTGAACGCCTGCTGCATGATGCGCCGGTGGTGCAGGTGCTCCTCGAAGTCGAGCAGCATGATGCCCCGGGTGAAGAACGGCCCGATGAAGAAGCTCCACGCGGGGCCGTTCGCGAACGCCTTGTCCCGGTTGACCAGCACGGCCTCGGCGGCCTCCGGCCCCTGGACGGTCACCGTCCGCTGTCCGAGCAGCCAGCTCCAGCTGACCGGGCCGAACCGCTCGTACCGCTCCCGCGACAGTTCGACCGGACGCCGCATCGCCTGCAGCGTGCTGCCGACCAGGGGGATTCCGGGTGCACCGACGACGGGCTTGAGGTCGCTGCCCGGGGGCGGGGCGGCGAGGACGCGAGTGGCCATGCGGTACCTCCCTGGCACCCACCGGGACGACCGCTCGCGCGCGGCTGCCCGCGGGGCCGAATGATCCGGCGCGCTACAAAAGGGCGTACTTTGTTCCTCTGTTGTAGCGTGCCGCTTCCCCGCGTGTCCAGAGGTGCGACACTCCCCCCGTCCCGAGGCGCGTGGAGCGTCATCCGGTGGCCATGCCCTCACTTCCAGCGTCGCCCATGGGCGAAGGACCGGCAAAGGTTGGGTCTCGCCCGGGAGTGTCGGCTAACTCCGGCGGCGCGCTTCCGGCTTAACGTCCTGATCATGCTTGCCGGTCTCGCGCTTGTCGCCACCTCAGCCTTCGCCGCTCCGTCCGTGCCCGCGCACGTGGCCGTCCCGGCGAGATCCGCCGCGGTCGTCCCTGCGGACCCCTATCCGGACGACTACGAAGAGAATCCGTTCTTCCACCTCAGACCGACTCCGCGGACGCCGAGGGGCTTCCCTCCGGACTACGGTCCGTCCGCCCCGCCGAGAAGCTTCATACCGCCACCGCCCAGTGAGCACACCGAACAGCACGCGCCGACCCCCGCAAAACCCGTCGCGCCCGCCACCGCACCCGTCACCGCGCCCGCCCCTGCGCCCGTCGTTAAGCCCGCCAAGCCTGCCCCCGCGCTCGTCGCGAAGCCCGCCAGGCCCGCCCCCGGGCCTGTCGCGAAGCCCGTCTGGCCCGCCCCCGGGCCTGTTGTGAAGCCCCCTGCGCAGCCCGCCAAGCCCGTCAAGCGCCACCCCAAGCGCAGGGCCATGGATCTGCGCGCCGTCCAGCTGCGCCTCAAGGAGCTGCACTACGTTCCCGGGCCCGCGAACGGCGCCCGCACCGAATTCACCAAGAACGCCATCTGGGCGTTCCAGAAGGTGAACGGCATGGCGCCCACGGGACGGGTGAACGGCCGCCTCGTGCGCGCGCTCACCCACCCGAGGCACCCGCGGCGGCTGACCGCCGACCGGTCCCCCGACCACGTGGACATCGACCTCCGCCACCAGGTCCTCACCGCGTACCGGGGCGGACGGATCCGGATGATCTCGCACATCTCCACCGGCTCCGGAATGCACTACTGCGAGAACGGGCACTGCGGCGTCGCGCACACGCCGTCCGGCGACTTCCGCGTGATCCGCCGGATCCCCGGCTGGCACCGGTCCCCGCTCGGCTACATGTACCGGCCGCTGTTCTTCCACGAGGGCTTCGCCATGCACGGTTCACTGTCGGTCCCGAACCGGCGGGCGTCGCACGGCTGCGTCCGCCTGCCGATGCTCGCCGGGGACATGCTCCCCGGGATGGTGAGCAACGGCGAGCGCGTCCACGTCCACTAGGAACGCCCGTCACCAACGTCCGCTACCCGGCTCTGACGATCAGCGCCGGATAGCGGTCGCTAGCGCGATAGTCGGCGGCGGGCGGCGGCCGTGAGCGGACGGTACGCGCCCGCCGGGTCGCGGTAGTACGTCTCCCCCGCGTCGGGCTCGGGCACGCCCTCCTCGCGCAGGGCGCGGGGATCGAGCCGGTGGCCGAGCATGACGGGGATGGCGGCCACGACCCGGACGACCGCCGGACGCAGCTCCGGCTCGACCCGCAGCAGCGTCTCGGTCAGGTCCACCGGCTTCAGCTCGGCGCCCGGGCACAGCGTGATCGCGGCGGCGACCAGCTCGGAGTCGCCCGCCGGGACGCCGTAGACGGCGACCGCGTCCACCTGCGGCAGGTCGCCGAGGGCGTCGCGGGCCGGGCCGGGCGGGACGATCCCGGCCGCCGTGCGGATCAGCTCGGCGTCCCGTCCGACCAGCCAGAAGTCGCCGTCCTCGTCGCGGCGGAACAGGTCGCCGGTGACCTTCCAGGCGTCCTCGGGGGCGAACACGCCGCGCAGCGGGCGCCGTCCGAGCTGCACGGTCTCCGGGCGGACGCGGGCCAGCAGCATCCCGATCTCGCCGGGCGCGCTCTCCTCGGCGAACCCGTCCGGGCCCTCGACGAGCCGCCCGTCCTCCAGGTCGTAGCGGGCGAGCCGGACGCCGGTGCTGCCGGGCAGCGGACGTCCCAGCGAGCCCGGCTTCTTGCCGCTGAGGTTGACGAGCACGGCCTCGCCCTCGGTGGACGCGTAGAACTCCAGCACGCGCGCGGGCGCGAAGCGCTCCTCCACGCGCCGCCACAGCCCGCGCGGCATGCCGGACCCGATGAACAGCCGCACCGGGTGGTGCAGCTCGGCCGGGTCCGGCGGGGCGTTGACCAGGTCGCGCAGCAGCGTCCAGGTGTAGGACGCGACGGTCACGCCGTAGCGGCGCGCCTCGTCCCAGAACGTCTCGGGGTCGTAGGCGGACGCGAGCGCCAGCCGCGACCCGGCCGCGGCGGCGCCGCCGAGGCTCATCATCAGCGCGGACGGATGCTGCAGCGGCGTGATCGAGAAGACCGTGTCGGCCGGGGACAGCGCGGCGGACGACGCCGTGCCGAACGCCGACAGCGCCCAGCGCCGGTTCGTGATGCGGTTCGCTCGCATGTGCTCGCCGTCCCCGGCGAACAGGACGAAGGCGACGTCGCCCGCGCGGCCCGGGTTCGGCCGGTACCAGGCGGGTAGCGGAACGGCGTCCGGGTCGATCTCCTCCATGTCGGGGATCTCCGGGCCGTCGCCCCGCGTCTGCACCCCGCCCAGCAGGTGGACGGGCAGCCCGAGCTCCGCGGCGGCCGACGCGTTGTCCGGGTCGGCGATGACGCGCGTGACCCCGGCGAGCGCGGCCTCCCGGGCGGGATCGCCGTCCGGACGCATCAGCACCGCGACCGCGCCGAGCCTGCTCAGCGCGGCGACGAGCGCGAGCGCGGTGGGACGCGTGTGCATGAGGACGCCCACCGGGTCGCCCTGCCGGACGCCGATGTGGATGAGCCCCTTGACCACCGCGTCGATGCGCTTCTTCGCGGCCTCCTGCGTGTGGGCGCGCCCGTGGTAGAGGAAGAAGACGTCGTCCGGGGCGCGGTCGTGCTGCTCGTCCAGGAGGAGGCCGAGCGACATGCGCGTGTCGTGCTGGATGCGTTCCAGGCGCGCGAGCCTCGGCAGGTTCTGCGTCGCCTCGTGCGCGAGCAGGCGGCCGCCGTGGACGGCGCGGGTGGCCGTCCGGACGGCGGACCGCAGCGTGTTCGTGCCGACCCCGAGGGCGAGGTTCAGGCCGTACCCGGCGGCTCCACCGGGCGGGGCGGGCGGGACGGCCTCCTCGTCGCCGTCCACCTTCCGCACCTGGGACGGCAGGTCGGCGGTGCCCGCGCGCCACCGCGCCCACGCGGCGACGGTCGGCCAGGTCTGCGCCATGGCGAGCGATCCGACGACGAGCCCGAAGTGCCCGGCGCGCAGCGCCGTCTCGTACACCTCGGCGCGCGGCGCGGCCCGCCGGATGCCGCGGACCATCGGCGGCGAGGCGATCTCGTCCACCTCGCCGACGAACGTCAGCACCGGGCAGGTGATGTCGGCGAGGGTGACCAGGCGGTCACCAATGACGAAGCCGCCGGTCAGCATCCGGTTGTGCTGGATGAACTGGCGGACGAACTCGTTCAGCGCCGGGCCCGGCCAGGCGACCCAGCCGGTGCGCTCCAGGAACTGGCGCTGGCGCTCGCGCGGCGCGAGCGCCTCGCGGTCGTGCAGCTGGAGCAGGAAGTCGACCCGGCTGCGCACCGACTTCACCGGGCTGAGCAGCTGGAACCCGGTGCGCGTCACCCATCCGGGGACGTCGAAGTTGCGGAGCAGGGCGTCCGGGACGCGTCCGGCCACGTCGGTCGCGAGCCAGCTCGGCAGGCCGAACGGCAGCGCCACGGACACGTCGGCCGGGCTGCCGAACGTCACCAGCGACTCGATGCCGCGGCTGCGCCGGTAGGCGGCCGTCTGGTAGACGAACATGCCGCCCTGCGAGTAGCCGCCGAGGTGGACGTCGCGTCCGGTCGCCGCACGCACCCGGTCGATCGCGTCGCTGACCGCGAGGACGTGGTCGGTGACCGTCCGCTCGAGGCCGCCCGGCTCGCGCTCGGGGGCGCCGAAGTCGACCACCCACGGGTCGACGCCGAGCCGGTGCAGCTCGGCGACCGCGCTCACCCGGGACGAGATGTCGTACACCTCGGCCGTGATCATCAGCGGCGGGACGAGCAGCATCACCGGCCGCTTGTCGTCCTCGAAGAACTGTGCTTCCCCCTCGGCGGGGAAATAGTGGCGGAGCCGATAGGTGCGGCGTTGCGCGACGACCTCGCTGGGCGAGGCGTCCTCGTCGGTGGCCAGGCCGCCGAACCGCGCCACCTCCAGGGAGTTCTGCGCGGTCGACCCCAGCCGCGCGCCGAGCCGGAGCAGGGACCTCGCACCAGAGGGCATCGTCGACCTTCCGCCGGTCACGTCACGTAGACCACCATCAACTGTTTTATCAACAAGTGATGGTGTCCGGACGTGATCTTGTCCTTGACGAAGGTCCAACGTGCCGAAGCTCACCCCCTGTTCCCCGGACGGGCCCACCCGCCCGAGGCACGGAGGCCTCATGGCCCACTCGGCGCGCCCTGCTGCTCGGCGCGCGCCCTGCTACTCGGCGCGGGGCATGCTACTCGGCGCGGAGCGTGCTACTCGGCGAGGCGGGCGTTCGGCAGCCGCCCGGCCTGGAACTGCTCCCACATGTAGCGGCGGCGCGGCTTGCCGCTGGACGTGCGCTGGATCAGCCCGGTCCCGACGATGATCGTGACCTCGACGTCCTCGCCGACGCGGCGGCGCAGCATCTCGCGGACGTCGCCCACCCACGCCTCGTCGTTCGTCTCGGCGAACAGCGCCAGCCCCTTCTGGCCCGCGCCCGGCACGGCCGTGACCGTGATCCGGCCCTTGCCGAGCCTGCTGACCTCGGCGATGCGCGCCTCCAGGTCCTCGACGTAGACGGACCGTCCGCGCACCTTGATGCTGTCGCCCATCCGTCCGAGGACGAACAGCCGTCCCTCATGGAAGAACCCGGCGTCTCCGGTGAAGACGGACCAGCCCCGACCAACCGACCCCGACCGACCTCCCGGCCCATCGGCGAACCGCGTCGACTTGGCCTCGGCGCCCGCGTAGTAACCGGGGCACGCGGACGCGCCGCCGACGACGATCTCGCCCAGCAGCCCCTCGGCCAGCTCGTTCCCGTCGTCGTCCAGGATCTGGACCGGGACGTCCTCCTCGGGCGTGCCGCAGCCGACGATCCAGCCCGACTTCGCGCCGTTGGACTGCGGGCCCAGCTCGTGCTGCTCCAGGATCCGCACCGGCTGCCCGAACGCCAGCGACGCCGGGTCGGGACGGACGGCCAGAGGCAGCCGCCAGGCGTGGTCCATCGTGACCAGCAGCGTCGTCTCGGCCATGCCGTAGGCGGGGAAGAACGCCTCGCGGTGGAACCCGAAGGGCTCCACCAGCTCGGCGAAGATCTCCAGCGAGTGCGGGTCGATCGGCTCGGCGCCGATCAGCGCCATCCGCCAGCCGGACAGGTCGACGCCCTCGAGCTGCTCGGGCTTCACCCGGCGCGCGCAGTAGGCGTAGGCGAACGGCGGCGCGGCGGTGTGCGTCGCGGTCGCGAAGCAGCGGATCCAGCGTGCGGGGTCGCGGATGAAGTGGTCCGGCCGCATCAGCTTCAGGTCGCACTGCAGCGCGATCGGGGTGATGAAACAGCCGATCAGGCCCATGTCGTGGTACAGCGGCAGCCAGGACGCGACCTCGTCGCCGTCCCGGAACCCGGCGGTGCGCGCGATCAGCTCGCAGTTCGCCTCGAGGTTCTCCCACGTGACCATGACGCCGCGCGGCGCGCCGGACGACCCGGAGGTGAACTGCAGGATCGCCAGCTCCCCGGCGGGCTGCACCTCCGCCTCGTGCTCGGCCTGGCGGGGCGCCCACGGCTCGCCGGGAAGGCCGGCGTCGGCCATGGCACGGGCAGCGAGCGGGGCCAGGTCGTCGGACGCGATGGTCAGCACCGGCTTCGCCTGCCGCAGGATCGCGGCGACGTGCGCGACGTAGTCGTCGCCGTCCTGGAACAGCGGCGGGGTGACCAGGCAGACCGTCGCCCCGGCCGCCCACACCCCGAAGTAGGTCTCCACACAGGTGAAGTCGGTCGGCAGGACGACGCAGACCACGTCGCCGGGCCGCACGCCCGCCTCGATCAGCGCACCGGCCGTGCGCCGCGCCGCGGAGGCCAGCCGGCCGTAGTCGTGGTGGTCCCAGCCGCCGTCGTCGGTGGCGAGACTGACCCCGCGTCCGGTGTTCGGCTTGTCCAGCCAGTCCCGCAGTGCGGATGCCATCGGTGTCCCCTTATGCGCTTTCTGTCCCGGTCACTCCCGTGACTCGTGGGTAACTTCACCAGCGTCCGGCCGTCCGCGTCAACAGCCGCCGGACGGCCGCGCGAACCGCCCGCGCGGCCCACGCGTCCGGGCCGCTCAACGCCCTCCAGCGTCCCTTCGGCCGCCCTTCAGAACACCGCGAGGGCCGTCGACTCAGGCCCGCGTGCGGGCCGTTGGTTCAGGCCACCCGGGTGCGGCGGCGGACGAGCGCGGCGACGGCGCGCCAGCCGAGCAGCACCAGCCCGAGGAACAGCGTCGCGACGATCACGAACGCGACGGCGATCCCCTGCCCGGAGACGACGCGCAGCAGCATGCCGACCGCGACGGCCGCGACCCAGATCCCGACACCGGACGGAACCAGCCGCGCCGGATCCCGCCAGGCGCGGGTGGCCAGCCAGCCGATGAGCGCGCCCGTCAGGAACGGCCACGCCGTGTTGAGGAATCCGGTGACGCTGGACGCCTCGTCGTGTGATGCCCGCCCGATGGCCACGAAAACGAGCACGCACACGGCGTCCAGAACCGCCGCTCCCGCCACTTTCCGCATATCCCCAGGCTAATGCGCCCGTCCGGCAGCCCTGACCGGCCCCGGACGCAAGGAGACCCCGACAACGCCGAAGGCCCGATCCGGATTCGGATCGG
>NZ_JBFAUU010000001.1:0-361348 GCF_040679435.1 Spirillospora sp. NPDC052269 | reverse complement strand
GGCCTTCGGACTTGGTAGCGGGGGCAGGATTTGAACCTGCGACCTCTGGGTTATGAGCCCAGCGAGCTACCGAACTGCTCCACCCCGCGGCGATGTCTCAACACTATGGGGTCCCGGATCCTTAGGCAAACCGGCGATGTGGCCGTTGAACAGCGGCGACGGCATCCCCGAGAAGGCCCGGCATGACCGGAGCATCCGGCAGGCGCCCGACAGCGGAACGGGCTCCCGCCGAAAACGCCGAAGGCCCGGAACCACTTCTGGTTCCGGGCCTTCGGACTTGGTAGCGGGGGCAGGATTTGAACCTGCGACCTCTGGGTTATGAGCCCAGCGAGCTACCGAACTGCTCCACCCCGCGGCGATGCCCCAACATTATGGGGTCCCGGATCCTTAGGCAAACTGAAGGCGCGGGCGTTGAATGACGGGACCCGATATCCCCCGGGAGGCCCGGCATGACCGACGCACCCGAAGCCGTCTACGCCCCGTTCGATCCCGCCTTCCAGGCCGATCCCTATCCCGCCTACCGCAGGCTGCGCGACGACGACCCCGTCCATCGGCACACCGACCCGCCCTTCTGGGCGCTGTCCCGGTTCGAGGACGTGTGGGACGCCGTCCGCGACCATGAGACGTTCTCGTCCGCGCGCGGCCTCACGTTCTACGAGGACGAGATCGGAAAGCTCGGCCTGGCCCCGACCATGGTGATGCTCGATCCGCCCCGTCACACCGTCCTAAGGCGGCTCATCAGCCACGGGTTCACGCCGCGCCGCACCTCCGCCATGGAGGACACGCTGCGCGCCTTCGTGCGCGCGCGTCTGGACGGGATGCGGCGGCGGGAGGCGGACGGCGGGACCGTCGACCTGCACCGCGACTTCTCCTCGCCCCTGCCGGCGTTCGCGCTGGCCGAGCTGCTGGACGTCCCCGAGGCCGACCGCGCCCGGTTCGGCCCGTGGGTGTCGGCGCTCACAACGTTCCAGGACCAGGGCTTCGACACGGGCGCCATGGCCGAGGGATCGGGCGCGCAAGCCGTGGCGGAGATGTTCGAGTACTTCAGCGGCGTCATCGCCGAGCGGCGCGCCAGGCCGGGCGACGACCTGATCAGCGTCCTGACGCTCGCGGAGGCGGACGGCGAGAGGCTGACCGACTGGGACGTCCTCGGGTTCTGCTTCGTGATCGTCGCGGGTGGCAACGACACGACGGGGAACCTCGTCTCGCATGCCGTCGCACTGCTGTCGGAACATCCGGACCAGCGCGAACGGCTCGTCGCCGACCCGTCGCTGATCCCGAACGCGCTGCTGGAATGCCTGCGGCTGGAGGGCTCGGTGCAGGCGCTCGGACGGACGACGACGCGTCCGGTCACGGTGCGCGGCGTCGAGATCCCCGCCGGGGAGAAGGTGATGTTGCTCTACGGCTCCGCGAACCGGGACGAGCGGGAGTTCGGGCCGTCCGCCGGGAGCCTGGACGTGGCGCGGAGCATCCCGCGCCACCTCGGGTTCGCGAGCGGCGTCCACTTCTGCATCGGGTCGCATCTGGCCCGGCTCCAGGCGCGGGTGGCGCTGGAGGAGTTGCTGGCCGCGCATCCGCGCCTGGAATTGGACCAGCCCCGGGCGAAGAGGATCATGTCTCCCTTCACGCGGGGCTGGGTGTCGTTGCCCGTCTACCTGGGGGGTCAGCCCATGTGCGGGTAGCGGTAGTCCGTCGGCGGGACGAAGGTCTCCTTGATGGAGCGCGGGGACGTCCAGCGCAGCAGGTTCAGGATCGAACCGGCCTTGTCGTTCGTCCCGGACGCGCGCCCGCCGCCGAACGGCTGCTGGCCGACGACCGCGCCGGTCGGCTTGTCGTTGATGTAGAAGTTGCCAGCGGCGAAGCGCAGCACCTCGGCGGTGCGCGCGGCCTCGGCGCGGTCCTGCGCGATGACGGCGCCGGTCAGCGCGTACGCCGACACCGACTCCATCTGGGCCAGCATCTCGTCGTACTTCTCGTCGTCGTAGACGTGGATGCCGAGGATCGGGCCGAAGTACTCGGTCCGGAAGATCTCGTTCTCCGGGTCCTCCGACACCAGCAGGGTCGGCCGGACGAAGAAGCCCTCGGCGTCGTCGTAGACGCCGCCCGCGACGACGTCGACCTTCGGGTCGGCCTGCGCGCGGTCGATCGCGGCCTTGTTCTTGGCGAACGAGCGCTCGTCGATGACCGCGCCCATGAAGTTCGCCAGGTCCGAGACGTCGCCCATGGTCAGCGACTCGACCTCGGCGGCGAGCTCCTCGCGGAAGCCGTCCTCCCAGATCGACCGCGGCACGTAGGCGCGGGACGCGGCGGAGCACTTCTGCCCCTGGTACTCGAACGCGCCGCGGACGAGAGCGGTCTTCAGGACGCCCCGGTCCGCGGACGGGTGCGCGACCACGAAGTCCTTGCCGCCGGTCTCGCCGACCAGGCGCGGGTACGTGCGGTACTTGTCGATGTTGCCGCCGACGGTCTTCCAGAGGTGCTGGAAGGTGGCGGTCGAGCCGGTGAAGTGGATGCCGGCGAGCTCGGGGTGGGCGAGCGCGACCTCCGACACGGCGATGCCGTCGCCGGTGACCAGGTTGATCACGCCCTTGGGCAGCCCGGCCTCCTCCAGCAGCTCCATGGTCTTCACGGCCGCGAAGGTCTGCGTCGGGGACGGCTTCCAGACCACGACGTTGCCCATGAGCGCGGCGGCGGTCGGCAGGTTCGCGGCGATCGCGGTGAAGTTGAACGGGGTGATCGCGTAGACGAACCCCTCCAGCGGCCGGTGGTCGGACCGGTTCCACACGCCGGGCGAGGAGATCGGCTGCTCGGCGAGGACCTGCCGGGCGAAGTGCACGTTGAAGCGCCAGAAGTCGATCAGCTCGCAGGGGCTGTCGATCTCGGCCTGCTGGGCGGTCTTGGACTGGCCGAGCATGGTCGCGGCGGCGATCGTCTCGCGCCACGGCCCGGACAGCAGGTCGGCGGCCTTCAGGAAGATCGCCGCGCGGTCGTCGAAGGCCAGGTCGCGCCAGGCCGGGGCGGCCTTCAGCGCGGCCTGGATCGCGTCGCGCGCGTCGTCCTGCGTGGCGGTGCCGAACGTGCCGAGCACCGAGGCCTTCTTGTGGGGCTGAACGACCTGGACCTTCTCGCCCGCGCCCATCCGCCGCTCGCCGCCGATGGTCATCGGCAGGTCGATCGGGGCCTGCGCCTGCAGCTCGGCCAGCTTGGCCTCCAGGCGAGCCCGCTCGGGGCTGCCGGGCGCGTAGCCGTGGATCGGCTCGTTCACCGGTGCGGGGACGTTGGTCACGGCGTCCATGGGACCTCCTGCGGAGTAGGTCGGGTGGTCGGCGGGGTGGCTCACTACGGTCGGGCTCACCGCGGTCGGGCGCGCCACGGCAGGACCCGCTGCTGTCGGGCTCGCTGCCGTCGGGCTCACCGCGGTCGTCGGGGGACGGTCAGCGGGAGACGAAGGAGCGGAGGAAGAAGGCCAGGTTGGCGGGCCGCTCGGCCAGCCGGCGCATGAAGTACCCGTACCAGTCGGAGCCGTACGGGACGTAGACGCGCATGTCCTCGCCGGACTCGGCCAGGCGGCGCTGCTCGCCCGCGCGGATGCCGTACAGCATCTGGAACTCGTAGCTGCCGGGCTCGCGGCCGGTGCGGTGCGCCAGGTCGAGCGCGATCTCGATGATGCGCGGGTCGTGGCTGCCCACCATCGGGTGGCCCTCCCCCTCCATCAACATCTTCAGCGCCCGGACGTATGCCCGGTCGACGTCCTTCTTGGACTGGTGGGCGACCGAGTCGGGCTCGGCGTAGGCGCCCTTGACGAGCCGGACGCGCGAACCGGGGCCGGTCAGCCCGGCGAGGTCGCCCTCGGTGCGGTGCAGCATCGCCTGGATCGCGACACCGGTCCCGGGGAAGTCGGCGCGCAGCTCGCGCAGGATGCCGAGGGTGGAGTCGACCGTGGTGTGGTCCTCCATGTCGAGCGTGATCGTCATGCCGAGGCCGTCCGCCGCGGCGGCGACCGTCCGGGCGTTCTCCAGCGCGATCGCCTCGCCGTCGCCGGGCAGCGCCTGGCCGAGCGCGGACAGCTTCAGCGACGCGTCCGACCCGGGGGTCAGGCCCTCGATGGCGAGCGCCTTGAACAGGTCGAGGTAGGCGTCGCGGGTCTCGTCCGCCTGGGCGCGGTCGGTGGTGTCCTCGCCGAGGTGGTCGAGGGTGACCTTCAGGCCGTCCCCCTGGAGTTCCTGGATGGCGAGGATCGCCGCGCCGAGGTCCTCCCCGGCGACGAAGCGGTCGACGACGTTCCGGGTCAGCGGAACGGAGGTGACGAGGTTGCGCATGCGCGCGCTGCGCGCGGCCGCGAGAAGGATGGGAGCAAGCACTCTGACCTCCGGTTTCCGGTGAGTGGGTCGAGACGGGTCGGTGGGTACGTCACGATGGGGTCGCGTGCCGGACGACACGGGCCCTCACTTCGAAGCTAGGTCCTCCTGACCTGCACGGATATAGTCAATTGTCACTTGATGGCGGCCGGTTGTTCAGACATATGTATGAGAGGTGGCGGTGGCCGGAGCGGGAGACCTTCAGGAGCTGACCGAGCTGGTCGCCGACATGCTCGGGGCGCCCGCGACCCTGGAGGACCGTGACTTCCATCTCGTCGCGTACGCCGCGCACGGCGGGGCCATCGATCCCGTCCGGATGGAGTCGATCCTGCACCGGCGGGCCACCGATGAGGTCCGCTCCCGGTTCGAGCGGTACGGGATCGCGCGCGCGACCGGCCCGGTGCGGATTCCGGCCGATCCGGCAGCGGGCGTGCTCGGCCGGGTCTGCCTGCCCGTCCGGTGGCGGTCGGTGACCTACGGCTACCTCTGGCTCCTGGACGAC
Source organism: Spirillospora sp. NPDC052269 (assembly GCF_040679435.1). NCBI lineage: Bacteria > Bacillati > Actinomycetota > Actinomycetes > Streptosporangiales > Thermomonosporaceae > Spirillospora > Spirillospora sp. NPDC052269. The sequence goes on along the minus strand of NZ_JBFAUU010000001.1, from coordinate 356,488 downwards.
GAGAACCGCATCGGCGACGACCTGCTCGCCCGGGCGGCGCCGCTGTCCGAGCGCGCCGGGCTGCTCATGGCCCGGCAGTCCCGCGAGCGCGCCGACCTGGGCTGGCAGCTCGCCGACCTGCTCTCCGCGCACGCCGAGGTGCGGACGTCGGCCGCCGCCGCGCTGGCCGAGGCGCTCGAACCGCCGATCGTCGTGGCCGTCCTGCGCACCCCGGACGACGAGCCCCAGCCACTGAACCCCTGGCTGCTGCCCCGATCCGTGCTCACCACGACCTGGGAACGCGACCACGTTCTGGCGATCCCGCACGACGCCTCGTCCACCGAGACGACCGTGGCCCGGGCCCGCCGCCTACTGGAGGAACGCGGATCCGGGCCCGTCGCGGCCGGGCTGTCCGATCCCTGCCCCGAGCTCGCGCGCGTGCGCGAGGGCTGGCTCCGCGCCCGAGTGGCCGCCCGCGTGGCCGGTTCGGCCCCTGACGGCACGGCAGGCGCCGAGGCCGGGGTGACCCGCGCCTGGCCCGATCTGGGCGCGCTGCGGCTGCTGCGGCTCGGCGACGACGACTCGCTTGCCCAGACCGTCCTGACGCCGGGGATCTCGCGGTTCCTGGAGCCGAAGCACGCCGACCTCGTCCGGACGGCCCTGACCTACCTCGATCACGCGGGCAGCGTCCACGCGACCGCGTCGGCCCTGAACATCCACCGGCAGACGCTCTACCACCGGCTGCGCCGCATCGAGGAGATCACCGGCCTCGTCCTGTCGGACGGCCGCGACCGCCTCACCCTGCACCTCGCCCTGGCCATCGCCCCGCACCTCGGCCGGTGACCCCGTCCAGCGCGTCGCCAGAGGCGGGACGGATTCGCGGGGCGTGGGAGCGCTGCCGGCCATATGCGACTGTCCCTCCGGACACAGGCGGATGGGCTGTCAGGGCGCTTGTGCGACCACCCCAGTCAGGAGTTTTCTGACAGGGGAGTCAAATCCACCATGGGGAGGTGGGATCGGTATGGCGAACGCATGGCCGGTGCTGCGCAGGGGCAGCCGCGGACCGGACGTCACCACGGTGCAGTACATCCTCCGCGCGGCCCGCGAGGCCTCGCGGCACCTGAAGCCGGACGGGGACTTCGGCCCGAAGACCGAGCACGCGGTACGCGAGTTCCAGGAATTCGCCAAGATCACCGTCGACGGCGTCGTCGGCCCGGTGACCTGGGGCAAGCTCACCGACGGGCACACCGTCAAGTCGACCGTCCGGCGCGGCGACCAGGGCGACTTCGTCCGGGCCGCCCAGACCGAGCTGGTGAAGCAGGGCCACCTGAGCTCCGGCGGGGTGGACGGGATCTTCGGCCCGAAGACCGAGGCGGCCGTACGCCACTTCCAGGATGACGTCGGCCTGACCGTCGACGGCATCGTCGGGCCGCACACCTGGCGGGCCCTGGTCACCCACAAGCGCTGACGGGTGGCCGGCCTGCGGCCGCGTGACGAGCGCGGGCGGTGAGAACGCCGAAGGCCCGGAGTCGTTTCCGACTCCGGGCCTTCGGACCTGGTAGCGGGGGCAGGATTTGAACCTGCGACCTCTGGGTTATGAGCCCAGCGAGCTACCGAACTGCTCCACCCCGCGGCGATGTCTCAACTCTAGGGCATGAACGAGAGTGGACCAAATCGGTTTCCCGAGGTGACGTCCGGTGGCGTCCGGCGAGGCCACCTCGGGCCCGATCGGACGCCTATTTCGTGCAGGCGGGAATGTCGCCCTTCCCGGAGTTCAGGGCGTCCAGCGACTGGATCGCGCCGTGCAGCGTGTCCGCGCGGACGAGCCGGAGCCCACCCGGGCGCGCGCCCAGCGCCTCGGCGCAGTTGTCCTTCGGGGTGAGGAAGACCGTCGCCCCGGCGCGCCGGGCCGCGATCATCTTCTGCTGGATGCCGCCGATCGGGCCGACCTGGCCCTCCGGGGTGATCGTCCCGGTGCCCGCGATGAACTTGCCGCCGGTGAGCGGCCCCGGGGTCAGCTTGTCCACGATGGACAGCGAGAACATCAGGCCGGCGCTCGGCCCGCCGATGTCCCCGACACTGATGTTGATCTTGAACGGGAACTTGTAGTCCTCGCCGAGCACCACGCCGATCACCGGCTTGCCGTCCTGGCCCTTGGCGGTGGTCAGGTCGACCTTGACCGGCTTGTTCGCGCGCAGCACCTCGACGGTCGCCCTGCCGCCGACCCCGACCTTGCCCATCTGGGCCTTGACCTGGTCGACGTTCGCGGTCTTCACACCGTTCACCGCGGTGATCTCGTCGTTCGGCTGGAGCTTCCCGGCGGCGGGCTTGCCCTGCTGGACGGAGTTGACCAGGACCCGCGTCGGGACCTGGATGCCCAGCTCGTGCAGCGCGGCCGCCTCGGCGTTCTCCTGCGAGTCCTGCATCTGCCGGGTGTTCTCGGCGTCCACCTGCTGCTGCGACTCGTGCTTGGGGAAGATCGTCTCCTCGGGGACGATCGCGGTGTCCTTCGACAGCCAGCCGCGCAGCGCGGTGAACAGGTCGATCCGCGCCTCCGGGCCGCCCCGGTAGGTGACCGTGACGAAGTTCAGATGGCCGGTCGCGGGATAGGTCTGCCGTCCGTCGATCTGGACGAGCGGCACGCCCTTCCCGTTGTCGCCCAGCGTGTTGGCCGTGGGGCCGGGGTACAGCGCGACGTACGGCACCGGCAGCAGAACGCCGACGATCACCAGCGCCAGCAGGAGCGCGCTCGCGACGGCGAGCGTGACGGCACGACGAGACATGTCGGAAAGCCTACGGGCACGCCGGGAGTCAGCAGGCCCCGACCCACTCGTCCCCGCCGCCGGTGAACGCCTGCCGCTTCCAGATCGGCACCTCGGCCTTGAGGTCGTCGATGAGCCGCCGGCAGGCGGCGAACGCCTCGCCGCGGTGGGGGCAGGACGCCGCGACCACCACGGCCAGATCGCCGATCTCCAGGTCACCGACCCGGTGCACGGCCGCGATGGCCCGCACCGGGAAGTCGGCCGCCACCTTCTCCATCACCCGGCGCAGTTCCCGCTCCACGGTCGGGTGGGCGCTGTAGGACAGGGCGTCGACCTCGCGCGCGTGGTCGTGGTCGCGGACCGTTCCGACGAACACCGCCGTGCCGCCGGCCGCCCTGTCCTGGACGGCCGCGAACACCTCGTCCACCGACAGCGGGGTGTCGCGCACCTCGCACAGCCGGACGGCGTCGAGGGCGTCCGCCTCCGGGGCGCTCGGGGCGGAATCGGCTGGGGAGTGGGTCACCTCGCTCACGCGTCGCAGCCTACTCGACCACCCCTCCCCTGCCTCGGGGAGGGCGTGATCAGGCACGATCGAAGAAATCCACCGCGACCGAACGGCCGAGCGTGACCGGGCGGCCGGACGTGACCCGGCGGCCGGGCGTGACGGGGTCAGGCGTGATCGAAGTGCTCGCCGTGGACGCCTGTTCAAGGCGGCCGGGCGAGGCAGGGTCGGGCGTGACGGGTCAGGCGTGGTCGGGGTGCTCGCCGGGGACGTCCGGTTCGAGGGTGGCGGCGAGGGCGTCGGCGAGCGCGGGCACGAGGTCGGGGCCCAGCAGGACCTCGTCGTCCATGTCGTGGCGGCGCAGCCGGAGCGCGGAGTGCCGCTCGCCGTCGCGCGTCACGCCGACGATCATGCGGACGTCCTCGCGGGCCGGGTGGTCGGCGGCGAAGGTGGCGGCCTCGTCCGGGTCGGCCGGGATCTCCTCCTCGGCCTCCGGCGGCAGCACGACGCGCTCGATGACCAGGGCGCAGCCCGCGACCGCGTCCGGCCACGCGATGGTCGCCAACGCGTCCTCCACGGACGCCTGCGCGGGCAGCTCGGGCTGCTCCAGCGCGGCGAGCGTGTCGCCCTGCCCGGAGTCCTCGGCCAGCCCCAGCTCGGCGGCGAGCTCGGGCTCGGTGGTGCGGATCTCACTGCCGTACACCAGCGCGTACAGCTTGGGCGCCGCGTCCCACCCCTGCTCGGCGGCGTGGCGTTCCAGGTCCTGGACGACTTCTTCGAGATGACTCACGCCCCCATCTTCCCCCGTCCGTGCGCGTGCGTCGGCCGCGACCTCCCGTCGTCCGGCGTCGGACGCGTCCGCCGGTTCCGGTACGTCCGGCGGTTCTGGTGCGCCGCGCTTATGCCGAACCCCACTTGTCACCGGGTTATCCACAATTGGACGCGGAACTGGGGGCGGCGCGGGACCACTCGATAGGTTTCTAGGACAGCACCGGCGGGGGATGCCGGTGGGGGCGCGATCTGAACGGAGGGGCCCGTTGACCTTCCGGACTCCCGGAATCCGGCGGCGGTTCGGCGGCGGCCGGTCCCGGCTGCTTCTTCCGACGCTGGTGACGCTGGCCGTCCTGGTGATCGCCTTCACGGTCGTCACCGCGATCTGGACCAACCTGCTCTGGTACCGCTCGGTCGGGCTCTCGTCCGTCTACACGACCCAGCTGTGGGCGCGCACGTCGCTGTTCTTCGGCGGCGGCCTGCTGATGGCGCTGGCGGTCGGGGTGAACATGGCGGTCGCGCACCGGCTGCGCCCGGCCTACCGGCCGCTGTCGGTCGAGCAGCAGGGCCTCGAGCGGTACCGGATGATCATCGACCCGCGGCGCCGGCCGGTCACGGCCGTGGCGCTGCTGCTGCTCGGGGTGCTCACCGGCGCGTCCGTGGCCGGGCAGTGGCCGGTCTGGCTGGCGTTCCTGAACCGGACGAGCTTCGGCGTCAGCGACCCGCAGTTCCACAAGGACATCTCGTTCTACGTCTTCACCTATCCGTTCCTGCGGCTGGTGCTGAGCGTCGTGTTCGCGACCGTGATCCTGTCGATGCTGGCCGCCGTGATGGTCCACTACCTGTACGGCGGTCTGCGGCTGCAGGGGCCGGGCGACAAGGTGAGCCCGGCGGCGCGCGCGCACCTGTCGGTGCTGATCGGGCTGTTCGTGCTGCTGAAGGCGTTCGCCTACTGGTTCGACCGCTACGGCCTGGTGCACTCCGAGCGGGGCGTCCGCACGGGCGCGTCCTATACCGACGTCAACGCGCTGCTGCCGGCGAAGACGATCCTCGCGGTCATCGCGATCGTGTGCGCGCTGCTGTTCTTCTCCAACCTGCTGCGGCGCGGCATGACGCTGCCGGGCGTGGGCCTGATCCTGCTGGTCCTGTCGGCGCTGCTCATCGGCGGCCTGTACCCGCTGCTGATCCAGCGCTTCCAGGTGAAGCCGGACGAGCAGAACAGGGAACGCCGCTTCATCCAGCGCAACATCGACGCCACCCGCGCCGCCTACGGCGTCAAGGGCGTCACCCTCGAGCCGTACGGCGGACGCCCGGAGACCGACCAGGGCAGGCTCGCCGCCGCCGCGCGCGACCTGTCCGGCGTCCGGCTGCTCGACCCGGTCGTGGTCAGCCCGACCTACCAGCAGCTCCAGCAGATCCGCGAGTTCTACCGCTTCCCTGACACCCTGGACGTCGACCGCTACCAGGTCAACGGCCGTCCGCAGGACTCGGTCGTCGCCGTCCGGGAGCTGTCCGGCCCGCCGAAGGGCCAGAACAGCTGGGTGAAGGACCGGCTGATCTACACCCACGGCTACGGCTTCGTCCGCGCGCCCGGCGAACGCCTCACCGCCGACGGCACCCCCGACTTCCAGCAGAAGGACATCCCCCAGAAGGACCTCACCGGTCCGCCCGTCAGCACGCCGCAGATCTACTTCGGCGAGCGGACGACCGACTACTCGATCGTCGGCGGCGAGGGGCAGAAGGAGTTCGACCACCCCGACCCGTCCAACAGCTCGCAGCAGATCAACACGACCTACGACGGCCGGGGCGGCGTCCCGATCGACTCCGCGCTGAACCGGACGCTGTTCGCCGCCAAGTTCCAGGACTGGAACCTGCTGCTGTCCGGCGCGATCAAGAAGGACGCCCGGATCCTCTACCACCGGACCCCGCGCGAGATCGTGCAGCGCGCCGCGCCCTGGCTCACCCTCGACGGCAACCCGTACCCGGTCGCGGTCGGCGGCCGCATCCAGTGGGTGCTGGACGGCTACACCACGTCCAACGGCTACCCGTACTCCCAGACCCTCGGCCTCCAGGACGCCACCCGCGACACCATCACCGACACCCGCTCCGCCGTCGCCCGGCAGGCCGACCACAAGATCAACTATCTGCGGAACTCGATCAAGGCCACCGTCGACGCCTACGACGGCACCGTCCACCTCTACCTCTGGGACGACCAGGACCCGATCGCCAAGACGTGGATGAAGGTCTTCCCCGGCACGGTCGAGCCCAGGTCCAGGATCCCGTCCGACCTGCTGGACCACCTGCGCTACCCGGAGGACCTGTTCAAGGTCCAGCGCCGCATCCTGGCCCAGTACCACGTGACCCAGGCGGACGCCTTCTACGGCGGCCAGGGCTTCTGGGACGTCCCGGAGGACCCGTCCCCCGCCAACAAGGGCAAGACGCAGCCGCCGTACTACCTGAGCCTGCGCATGCCGCAGCAGGCGAGCGTCCAGCCCCAGTACGCGAAGCCGCCCGCCCCCGGGACGAACTCCCCGCAGTCCGGCGGCCGTCCCCGCACCACCGCGGCCATGTCCCCCCTCACCCCGAACCCCTCACCGTCCCCCACGACCTCGCCGTCCCCGCAGTCCGGGAACCAGCCGGGAACACCAGGCGGCGCCCAACCGGGCGCGAAGCCCGGGGCCCAGGGCGGCACGGGCGATCAGTTCGAGTCACCGCGCTTCTCGCTGACCTCGGTGTACACGCCTCGGGGCCAGCGCTACCTGTCGGCGTTCCTCACCGCCGACTCGACTCCCGGCGATCCCGGCTACGGCAGGCTGCGCCTGCTGGAGATGCCGGCCGCCGATCAGCCGGGCCAGCCGCGTCCGCAGGGGCCGGGCCAGGTGCAGCAGGCGTTCGAGAACGACCGGGACATCCGCAACCTGCTGTTCCCCACGCGCGGCAGCGGCACCGAGACCAAGCTCGGCAATCTGCTGTCCCTGCCGTTCGCGGGCGGCCTCCTCTACGTCGAGCCGCTGTACTCGCAGACGACCCAGAGCAATCAGGCCCCGTACCCGACCCTGCTCGCCGTCCTGGTCAAGTACGGCGACCGGGTCGACTTCGCCAGCCGCTCCGACAAGTCCCAGACCGACACGGACCTCTTCCAGTCCGCGATGCGCAGCCTGTTCGGATCCAGCGCCGGCCAGTCCCCCGGCACCCCGCCGGGCCAGTCCGGCAACGGCAAGCTGTCCCCCGACGCCCAGAAGGCCATCACCGACCTGTCCAAGGCCATCGACGACTTCAAGAACGCCCAGTCGAAGAACGACTACTCCGCCATGGGCGAAGCCTGGAACCGCATCCTCCAAGCCCGCAACGCCCTGACCACCGCCACCCAGAAACCCCCCAAGTAACCCCACACCACCACCAGGCACGAGCGGCGCGGCGCAGGCGCGCGGCGCAGGCGCGCGGCGCAGGCGCGCGGGCAGGTGTCTGTGGGGTGGGGGCTGTGGGTGGGGAGTCAGGCTTCTGTGGGGCGGGGGAGGAGGCCGAGGATGATCACGATGCCGACGGTCACGTGCAGGAGGATCAGGACGAGGGTGGAGGACGTTCCGACGGCGTTGTTGGACGGGCCGGTGAGGGATGCGATGAGCACTCCTGGGGCGACGAACGGCCAGACGCGGTGGGCGCGGGGGGTGCGGCGTCGCAGGATGGCGAGGAGGATCCAGCCGGAGAGACCGGCGAGAACACTCGTCAGGATGATCAGCAGCGGACCGACGGTGGTGGTGCCGTCGCCCATCCGGACGGTCAGGTCGACCCCGGCCAGGGGGACCGCCACGGCCCAGATGGCGAGGGCGGACGCCGTCGCCGCGGTGATGGTGAGGAGGGGCTGCTTGAGCGAGGTGGTGTTCATGTCGCCAACAGTGGCTCGCGCGGGTTCGTCCGCACATCGGGCGGGCGGTCGTCCTTGGTGCGTCCTCGGTGCGGGGTGGGTCCGACTTTGGTAGGTGTCGGCCGTTCCGTCCCGGCGGTTAGCTTGGCCCGATGATCGAGTCCCCCTCTCCGCGCCCGGCCGGGGCAGCGAGTGTGATCGTCCTGGTGGGCGCGTTGACCGCGGCGTCCGTGTGGTGGCGGCCCGCCGGGGCCGCGTTGTGGCTCGACGTCGCAACCGGGGTGTTGAGCCTGGGCGCGGCGGTCGCGCAGATGTGGTGGCCGGTCTCCGGCGCGCTCGCCGCCACCCTCCTCGCGGCGGTGTCCCCGGCGGCCACACCGGTGGCCACGACCGGCGTACTGCAGGTGGCTCAGCGGAAGCGGTTCGTCCTCGCCGCGGGTGTGACGGCGGCGGGCTTCGGCGCGCACCTCGTGCGGGCTCTGTGGCGTCCCACCCCCGGTATCTCCCTCGGCTGGTGGCTGGTGCTGATCTGCGCCACGTACGGCGCGCTGCTCGGCTGGGGAGCGCTGGCCCGTTCCCGTCGCGCCCTGCTCATCTCCCTGCACGAACGCGCCGTCCGCGCGGAGGCCGAGCAGGGACGGCGGGTCGCCGAGGCGCGCATGGCCGAGCGGCGCACGCTCGCCCGGGAGATGCACGACGTCCTGGCCCATCGGTTGTCGCTGGTCGCGACCCACGCCGGAGCTCTGGAGTACCGTCCGGACGCCTCCCCCGAGAAGGTCGCCAAGGCCGCCGGGATCGTCCGCGCCGGAGTACACCAGGCGCTGGAGGAGCTGCGGGAGGTGATCGGCCTCCTGCACGAGGACGACATCGACGCCGAGACCGCGCCCCAACCCACCCTCGCCGACCTCCCCCGCCTGATCGAGGAGGCCCGCGATGCCGGGCAGTCCGTGGACTTCCGGGACGAGCTGGGCGTCGACGCCGCCCGCCTTCCGGACGCCGCCTTCCCGCCCGCCATCGGCCGGGCCGCCTACCGCGTCGTCCAGGAGGGGCTGACCAACGCCCGCAAGCACGCCCCCGGCCAACCGGTCGAGGTACTGCTGTACGGCACCCCGGACGCCCGCCTAATCATCGACGTCAGCAACACCCTCCTGGGAGAGGTCACCCAAGCGGCGGAGGCCGCCCTGTCCGCAACGTCCTCAGCCACCACAGCCGCTCAGGTTCACGATGCGCGCGCCGGTCGCACTGCGTCCGCGACAAGCGCACAGGCCCTGCACACGCACATCACGCAAACCCCGTCCGCGCCAAAGGCCCAATCCCCACGCGCGCGTACCGCACAGACCCCGCGCGCGGACGTCCCGCAGACCCCGCGCGCGGACGTCCCGCAGACCCCGCGTGTGAACGCCCCGCACGCGGACGCCCCGCGTGCGGACGCCCCGCGTGCGGACGCCCCGCGTGCGGACGCCCCGCGTGCGGACGCCCCGCGTGTGAACGCCCCGCGTGCGGACGTCCCGCAGCGGGGGGTGGATGTGTCGGTTTCGGGGATGCCGGGGGCGGGGGTCGGGTTGGTCGGGCTTACGGAGCGGGTGCGGCTCGCGGGTGGGCAGTTGGATCACTGGACGAGCGAGGGGCGTTTCGTCCTGCGCGCCTGGCTACCATGGCCGCGTGATCCGGGTGCTGCTGGTCGATGACGATCCTTTGGTGCGGGCGGGGCTGTCCATGATGCTGGACGGTGCGGCGGGCATCACGGTGGTCGGTGAGGCCGCGGACGGCGGGGAGGCCGTCGCCGCGACGGACGCGCACGCGCCGGACGTCGTGCTCATGGATCTGCGCATGCCCGGCGTGGACGGCATCACCGCGACCCGCAGGCTGCGCGCGCGGCCCGTCCCGCCGGAGGTGATCGTCCTGACCACCTTCGACGCGGACGAGGACATCCTGCGCGCCCTGCGGGCCGGGGCCGGCGGCTTCCTGCTCAAGGACACCCCGCCACCGCAGCTCGTGGAGGCGGTCACCCGTGTCGCCGCCGGGGACCCGATCCTGTCGCCACGCGTCACCCGGCGCCTGATGGAACGCACCATCACGCAGACCGGCGCGTACGAGCGCGCCCGCGGGACGCTGGCCAACCTCACGCCCCGCGAGTCCGAGGTGGCCGTGGCCATCGGACGAGGCCGGACGAACGCCGACATCGCCACCGAACTCGCCATGAGCGTGACCACGGTCAAGGCCCACGTCTCGAGCATCCTGACGAAGCTCGACCTGGACAACCGCACCCAGATCGCCCTTCTCGCCCACGACGCCGGCCTGACCTGAACCACGATCGACACCCGAGTCGTGGTCAGGCGGTGGGGCGTGGTCAGTCCTTCTTGAGGAGGTCCCTGGTCGTCTGGTCGACGCGGTGGATCCGGCCGTCCGCCGCGAGGTGGCCGAACATGTAGATCTCCGCGCGGAACTCGCCGCCCTTCCGCATCGCGACGTCGAGCGTGTAGCGGGCGGCGAAGCGGTTGCCCGACAGGACCGTCTCGTGGACGTCGACGGACCCCACGTCCGAGGATGTGAAGCGTTTCCGCAGGCCGCGGACGTGCGCCAGCATCCGTTCCCGGTTGATGACGAGCCCGTCGTTGCAGTACTCGAAGTCGGGGACGAAGTAGCGGGCGAGGACCTCGGCGGGATCCTGGTCCGGTTCGACCATGTCCCGCGTGTAGTCGACCAGGAATTCCGAAAGGTCGTGTTCCGAGCGAATACCCATGACTCCACCTCGTAGGTGTACGACATACGCTTACGACCGGACCAACGTACCCCACCCCCGCACGGTTCCCTAGTCACAGAGGGCGGTCTCGACGGCCTTCCGCATGTCGCCGTCCTGCGCGGGCAGGCCGCCCGGGTCGAGGTTCACCATGACCGTGGCCTGCCGTCCGGCCGTCGTGACGCCGCCCAAGGTCGCGAAGCCGAAGATGTCGCCACCGTGCCCCCAGTAGACGCCGCCGCAGGGCAGAGGGTGACTTTCCAGACCGAGGCCGTAGGCACGGCCGTCAGACCCACCCGTCGGACGCGTCCTCATCATCTGCCGCAGCTGGGCCGGAGGCAGGAGCCTGCCGCGCACCAGGGCGTCCAGGAAGCGGTTGACGTCGCTGGTGCTGGAGATCATCCCGCCGCCCGAGCTCGCGATCGACGGGTTGAACGCCGTGATGTCCACGAGCGGCGCGTCCGGCCCCGGACGGACGTAACCGCGCGAGTGCGGGCCGGGGATCGACGTGTCGTCGCCGGGACGTGGGTGTTCCCCAGATGCAACGGCGTGATGATGCGGTCGCGGATCTCCTCCCCGAAGGACCGGCCGGTCACGCGCTCGATGAGCATCCCCGCGAGCAGGTAGTTGGTGTTGGAGTAGCGCCACCCCTTGCCGGGCTCGAAGGTCGGCGGATGGGCCAGCGCGAGGTCCACCAGGTCGCGGACGTCGTGGTGGGCCAGCGGATTCCGGATCACCTCCTTCATGTCGAGGTAGGAGAGGTAGTCCGGCAGGCCGCTGGTGTGCTGAAGCAGCTGCCGGACGGTGATCCGCCGCCCGTCATTGCCGGACCTGCGGACGACCCCCGGCAGGTAGCGCTCCACCGGCGCGTCGAGGACGACCCGATGCTCCGCCACCAGCTGCAGGACGACCGTCGCCACGAACGGCTTGGTCATGCTGCCGATCCGGAAGACGTCGCCGCCGCGCATCGGCGCACGGCTCTCCACGTCCGCGACGCCGCTGGTCAGGACCGTCCCGCCCCGGCGGCCACGGGCCTCCATGAGCGCCCCGGGCGCGCCGTCGACCGTCGTCAACCGCCGCATGATCTCCCGCAGCCCGGCCGTGGACGCGTCCGCCGAGCGAGACTCGGCCGCGGCGTCCGCGAACGCGCTGGACCGATGCCCCGCCGGCGCGACCACCACGGCACCCGCTGCGACGGTCGCGGCGAACGCACCGCACACCACACGCTTGGCCTTGATCATTTGAGCTCCCTCATCGCGAGAGCCTCACGCTAGAAAGCGCGGTTCCGGACGCACGTCACCCGAGAGAGCCAGCTTCCCGATCGCACCACGGGTGGACACGGTCCACATCGGCGACAGCCCCTTCCCCAGCGGACTTCGGGGTGAGATCTCCGCAAGCGTCCGTCACTTTCCGCGACGATCCTGAAGCTCTAAGTTGTCGAGCGGAAAATCCGACCACCGAAGGGGAGAGATGAAGCGGATCACCAAACTGGCCATGGGGACGTTCACGGGGGCGGCCGTCGCGCTGGTCCCGTCGACACTGACCGGCACGGCGAACGCGGGCACGGACACCGACACGTCGGTCATCACCCTCAGGCCGGACGGCGCGGCGCGGGCGCACGCCGGCGCGTCCCAGGCCATCCACTGCGCGCTCGCGGCCCACACCCCGTACCGCCCCCAGCGCGCGGACGCCGTGGACCGCAGCGCGGTCACCGTCGCGGGCTCGATGAAGTGCGACCACGCGGTGGCCCGGATCAGCGTCCGCGTCGGGCTCTACAAGGACGGCCGGCTGTACGAGCAGAGCGGGGTGAAGTCCAACGCGGGCAGGACGTCCATCACCCTGAACGCAGCCGGCCAGTGCGTCGGACAGCAGGACTACACGGGCGTCGCCATCGCGAACGTCATCGCCCCTCCCGGTTACCACCCCTCGCACGCCAAGGGCAGGGCCATAGGCAAGACCATCCGGATCGCCGACTGCAAGCGCGGCGGCTGACACCCCACGTGGCCCGGCCCTCACTCCGGCCGGGCCACCTCCACTCCCGAACTCCCCGATCCCGCCCCAGGCCGAGATCCCCTCCAGACCCAGATCACCCGCAGGCCCAGATCACCGCAGCGCGAGATCACCCCAGGCCGAAATCACCGCACACCCAGATCACCCGCAGGCCGGGATCATCGCAGGTCAGACGCGGCGGCGACGCCGGGCCCGGCGGATCGCGGCGGCCGCGCCGATGGCGGCGACGGTGGCTCCGGCGGCGGTGGCCATCGTGGCCTCCTTGCCGCCCACGCGGCGTCCGACGACGGCGTGGCGCCCGGAGCTCTCCTCCATCAGGACGAGCAGGGCGGTCGCGTTGTCGAAGGCGGGCTTCCATCCGGCGGCGCGCAGGCGCGCGGCGTCCACGACCCACGGGTAGGCGACGTAGTGCAGGTCGGTGGCCGGGGCCGGGGTCATCCCCAGACGGTGCAGGCGCTGCGCCATGCCGAAGGTCACGGCGGCGGGCAGCTCGAAACCGCGCTTCCCGGTGATCTCGGCGACCTCTTCCATGCCGAGCCAGCCGTCGCAGCCGACCGCGATCGGGCCGGGAAGATCCTCCACCACGATCGTCTCCAGCGCGGACGCCAGGTCCTCGATGTGGCAGAACTGCCAGGCGGGCTCGCTGCCCTTGACCGTCAGCAGCCGCGGGGCCTCGAAATGCCTGGTCACGACCGTGTCCACGCCCGGGCCGACCAGCGCGGCCGGGCGGACGACCGTGACCGAGAGCCCCGGATGGCTCGCGGCGGCGGACGCGGCGAGGTCCTCCATCTCCAGGTAGTCGCCCGCGATGGAGGTGTTGGCCTCGGCGAGCAGCGGCGCGTCCTCGCGCAGCGGGACCTCGTTGTCGGCCAGCGCGCCGTACACCATCGCGCTCGTGATCAGCACCACCCGCCGGACCCGGGCGGCCGCCGCGGCCGTCACCACGGTCTGGGCGCCCCGGACGTTGTGCGTGCGGCGGTCCTTGGAGTCCAGATCGGGCGATCGCTCGATGTCGAGGTTGACGATCACGTCCACGTCCGACAGCCGGTTGGACAGCAGGGGGTCGCGGATGTCGACGACCCGCCAGGTCGCCCCCGGCACGTCGCCGCGGTGGCCGTCCACGGCCACGACCTTGCGGATCTCCTCACGCTCGGCGAGCCGGGCGGCCAGCAGCCGCCCCGCACCGGACGCCGCGCCGGTGACGGCGACGACCGGGCCCTTGCTACGCCGAGGGCGAACCTTGCCCGTTGCCACGGGAGCGCCCCCTTCTCTGTGTACGCGACCTCGCCGGGACCGGCTAACGTTGCGGATATGAGCCCATCATGCATGCCGGGGGCAAACCGATGAATGACACTCCGTTCGGCTTCAACCGTCCAGGCGACGGTGACGACGACAAGCCCCGGGACCCGTTCGGCGGGATGGGCGGCGGCATGGGCGACATGCAGCAGTTCGCCGACATGCTGCACCGCTTCGCCGACATGATCGGCACCCAGGGAGCCCCGGGTGCCGGCTCCGGCCCCCTGAACTGGGACCTGGCCAAGAACATCGCCCGCCACACCGTGGTGGAGGACGGCGGCGACCCGTCCGTGCTGGACTCCGAGCGCACCAAGATCGTCGAGGCGCTCCGCCTGGCCGACCTCTGGCTGGACGAGGGCACCACGCTGCCCGCCGGGATCCGCACCCCGCAGGCCTGGAGCCGATCCGAGTGGATCGAGAACACCCTTCCGGTCTGGGAGAAGGTCTGCGACCCGATCGCGAACCGGATGGTCGAGTCGATGGGCGGCGCCCTCGGCGGCGGCCTCGGCGAGGACGTCCCGGCCGAGATGCAGGCCATGGCCGGCCCGCTGATCGGCATGGTCCGGCAGATGGCCGGGGCCATGGTCGGCGGCCAGACCGGGCAGGCGCTGGGCGCGCTCGCCAAGGAGGTCACCTCGTCCAGCGACGTGGGCCTGCCGCTCGCCCCCGCCGGTGTCGGCGCGCTGCTGCCCGCCGCGGTCACCGCGTTCGGCGACGGCCTCGAGATCTCCGAGGACGAGGTCCGGCTGTACCTGGCGCTGCGCGAGGCCGCCCACCAGCGGCTGTTCGCGCACGTCCCGTGGCTGCGGGCGCACCTGCTCGGCGCCGTCGAGGACTACGCGCGCGGCATCACCGTCGACCTGTCCGGGATCGAGCAGGCCGTCTCCGGGCTGGACCTGTCCAACCCCGAGGCCCTCCAGGAGGCGCTCGGCGACGGGATCTCCCTGACGCCCGCCGAGACCCCGCAGCAGAAGGCCGCGCTCGCCCGCCTGGAGACCACGCTCGCGCTGGTCGAGGGCTGGGTCGACACGGTCGTCAACCGGGTCGCCGACGGCCGGCTGCCCGAGGCGGTCAAGCTCGCCGAGGCCGTCCGGCGGCGGCGCGCGACCGGCGGACCCGCCGAGCGCACCTTCGCCACCCTCGTCGGCCTGGAGCTGCGGCCCCGGCGGCTGCGCGAGGCCGGGGCGCTGTGGCGCACGCTCACCGACGTCCGCGGCGCCGAGGGCCGGGACGCGATCTGGGAGCACCCGGACCTGCTGCCCACCGCCGACGACCTCACCGACCCGGACTCCTACGTCCACGGCGACCCCGACTCGCCGGGCATCTCGGACGCCGACCTGTCCGCCCTCACCGAGGAGCGTCCGGTCGAGAAGCCGTCGGACGAGAACGGCGAGGACGGCAAGGGCGACACGGAGCCGGGCGCATGAGCGCGGCCCATCCCGCCTCCCACGTCAACGGCTGCTCGCTGACCCCCTTCCGCGCGGCGATGATCCGCCGCCGGACGTCCCGCACGGCGCTCTGCTGGCAGCGTCCCAGCGACCAGGAGCGCCGCCGCCACCAGCGGACCGACTCCCGCTACCCGCGGGTGGGGCGGGTGTGACCGCTCCCCCGGTCCCGTCGGTGCACGCCGACGCCGTCCGCGTCCTCTCGGCGTGGACGGCGCCGGACGCCGAGCAGGCGCACGTCCGCGACGGTTTCCTCGAGCATCTGGCCACGCACCCGGACGGCACGTGGCGTGAATGTGTTCCCGGTCACATCACGGCGAGCGCGCTCGTCCTGGACGCGTCGCGCTCTCGCGTGCTGCTGACCCTGCACTCGAAGATCAAGCGGTGGCTCCAGCTCGGCGGGCACTGCGAGCCGGGCGACGCCACCCTCGCGGACGCGGCGCTGCGCGAGGCCACCGAGGAGTCCGGGATCCCCGGCCTCGTCCTGTCGCCGAGCCCGCTGCGGCTCGACCGGCACCTCGTGCCCTGCCACCCCGGTGGCTCCTGGCACCTGGACGTCCAGTACGCGGTGGTCGCGCCGCCGGGCGCGCTCGCCGTGCGGAGCGACGAATCGGACGATCTCCGCTGGTTCCCGGCGGACGACCTGCCCGAACCGACCGACGACGCCGTCCGCGCCCTGGTCACCGCCGCCCTCGCCACCCCCTGACCGGACGTCAGGCAACCGGCGGGCAGACGCCAACCGGCCGGGAGCGAGCATCAGGAAACCGGCAGGCAACCAACCGGGATGGGCCTCAGCTCGGCCGGGGACGAGCGTCAGCCGACCGGCGAGCAGGCCTTAGGCGACCGGGGACGAGCGTCAGGCAACCGGTGGCGAGCGTCAGGCGATCAGCGGGGCCAGCGTCAGGCGACCAGGCTTCAGGCGACTGGGCGCCCTTCCAGGAGGGCGCGGGTCGACTCCCAGCCTTCCAGGCCAGGGTCGAGCAGTGCGACGTCCGCCGGGGTGCGCAGCCGGTGCCAGCTCGGGCCCTGCGGGATCTGGCCGTGCCGCGGAGCGGCGGCGCGCAGCCGGGCCAGGGCGTCCGGGACGTCCAGGTCCGTGCCGGTCAGGGCGTCCGCGAGCCAGGGCGGCAGGGGCAGGCGGGCCGCCAGCGCGACGAGCCCTCCCCCTGCGGACTGGCAGGCGGCGGCCGGGGCCTGCCCGAGGGCGCGGAACAGCTTGCCGAGCAGCAGCGGCGGAAGATCAGGGGCGTCCGGAGAGATCAGCGCGGCCTCGGTCGCGCCGAGCGCGTGCAGCGCGGCGAACGCGCCGGGCAGGGCCGGCTCGCGGACGATCGGGGTCCCGGGCCAGGTCAGCGCCTCGGCGTCGGGCTGGTCGGGCGGGTCGAGGACGAGCGCGGCGGTCACCAGCTCCAGGCCCGCGACGACCTCGTAGGTGTCCTCGAGCAACGCGAGCCGGTAGTCGTCGGCGTCCACGCCGGGCGGCGGCTGCGCGTCCCCGCCGGACGACCGCACCGACAGAACCCCCGCATACCGGACGGCCCGCACCGGCGAGTACTCCCGCCGATCCTCTTCGACCCGCACCATCGCCGCGTCCGGCTGTTCTCCTTCAGCCCGCGCCATCGCCGCGTCCAGCTGATCCTCTTCGACCCGCACCATCGCCGCATCCGGTTGATCTTCTTCGACCTGCGCCATCGCCGCGTCCTGCGGGTCGGCGCTCAACCGGCCACTCCGTGACGGAGGTCGTCCTCGTCGGACGCGCCGGACTCCATGGGGAGGTGGGCCGCGGCCGCGACCCCCTCCAGGTAGCCGCGGGCGCGGTCGGCCTTCGGGTAGTGGGCGACGAGTTCCCAGAAGTCCGCGCCGTGTCCCGGGACGAGAAGGTGGGCCAGTTCGTGGATCAGGACGTAGTCCACGACCCAGGACGGCATCCCGCGGAGCCGGGTGGAGAGCCGGATGGTCCCGTCGTCCGGGGTGCAGGATCCCCAGCGGGTGCGCTGGTTCTCGACCCAGCGGACGCTCGCTGGGACGGCCTTGCCGTCCAGGTAGCGCCGGGACAACTCGTCCGCGCGCGTCTCCAGATCGGCATCGCTGGGACGGCGGCGGCGCTCACGGTCGGCGAGCCGCTGGAGGATGGTCGCGATCCACTGCTCCTCTTCCGCCTTGCTGAGCCGGGACGGCAGCATGACCACGACCTTGTCCCCGTCCCGATATGCGGACACCGTCCGCCGACGTCTGCTGCTCCGGCGGACCTCAACGTTTGGGGGCACGCAAGAACCGTACCCAAAACTTTGCGCCCGCCACAGGGGGGGTTGGCCGTTTTCCCAGCTCAGCACCGATGTTTTCCCCGCTTGGGAGCCGCCCGCCATCCCCTTCGCGGCACCCTGGACAACACGCCGGAAGGATTTTCTGGGAATTCGGCTGGACCGAAAAAGGTGCGGAGCGTGACGGGAGATCCCACTCACCAAGACGTCCGGCGGACGCCTCGGCGGCCTCCCATACCTGCCCGCAACCTGGGGGAGGCTCATGAGCGGCGCGGCCCGACAGGAGCCTTGGTGAGATCCGTCACGATCGTCCTCCAAGATCTCGGCGTCACATTCGTGCCGTTCGTTCCGTCCTCCCTGTAGACGGGGCGAAACCCGCCACCGTCCTCTCGGAACGGAGTAGGTCATGACGGCACCGATTCTGGTCACTGGCGGCACCGGGACCCTCGGCTCACTGCTCGTCTCCCGGCTGCGGGACGCGGGACACGAGGTGCGGGTGGTCACCCGGCACACCCGCCCGGCCGCGGACGGCGTCGAGTACGTGGCCTGCGACCTGCTCCAGGGCGACGGGATCGACGAGGCCGTCGCCGGGGCGGAGACCGTCGTCCACGTCGCGGGCGGCCCGAAGGGCGACGACGTCGCGACCGGCAACCTCGTGAAGGCCGCGAAGCGGGCGGGCGCCCGGCACCTGGTGTACGTCTCGGTCACCGGGGTGGACGACGTCCCGATGGCGTGGCTGCGCACGAAGCTCGCGTCCGAGCGGGCCGTCGCCGACTCGGGCGTCCCGTGGACGACGCTTCGGCCCGCCCAGTTCCACAGCCTGATCGTCGGAATGGCGGAGAAGGCGGCGAAACTGCCGATCATCCCGGCCCCGGGCGCGCTGCGCTTCCAGCCCGTGGACGAGCGGGACGTCGCCGCCCACCTGGCCGAACTCGTCCTCGGCGAGCCGTCCGGCCTCGTCCCTGACCTCGCCGGGCCGGCCGACTACACCCTGGCCGAGCTGTTCGCCGGATACCTCGCCGCCGCGGGCAAGCGCCGCCCGCTCCTGCCCGTCCCGGTGCCGGGCAAGGTCGGCCGTGCCTACCGCGACGGCCTCAACCTCGCCCGCAAGGGCGCCGTCCGCGGCACCCGCACCTGGGAGGACTACCTCACCGAGCACTTCGCCGCCGCCCCGAAGCCCGAGCCCGCCACCCCCTGACCACCCACCCCGGACACGAGTCCGAGGGTGGGTGGCCTGAACACGGCCCCGCCACGGACGACCTCGACACGGCCCCGGCGCGGCGGCCTGGGCGCGGATCCGGCGCGGGCGGGTCTGGACGCCTCGTCACGCCTGGACGGGCCAGGCGTGATCGATCAGCGGGCGGTCAGCGGCCGGTGAACTTCGGGGGGCGCTTCTCGCGCTGGGCGGTGAGGCCCTCGATCATGTCGTCGGTGGTCATCGTGAGGGGCTGGGCGAGGGCCTCCCAGCGGAGCGCGGTCGCCATGTCGGGGTGGCCGCCGTTCGCGAGGGCGGCCTTGGTGAGGCGGGTGGCGATCGGGGCCTGCGCGGCGACACGGTCCGCGACGGCGAGCGCCTCGGGCAGGACGTCCTCGCGCGGGACGGCCCGGTTGACCAGGCCGTTCGCCGCGGCCTCGACGCCGGTGAGGACGCGCCCGGTGAGCAGCATCTCGCGGGCGAGCGGCAGGCCCGCCACCTCCGGGAACAGCCAGGTCGCGGCCATGCCGGGGTGCAGGCCGAGGGCGGTGAAGGGCGCGAGGAGCTTGGCGTCGGCGGCGGCGTAGCGCAGGTCGCAGGCGAGCGCGAGGCAGAGTCCGGCGCCGACCGCATGGCCGTTGACGGCCGCGATCGTCGGGACCTCGAGGTCCCGGATCATCAGCCAGGTCCGGTAGTAGTCGGCCATCCGGGTGCGCAGCTCGGGCAGCTCGGCCGCGTTGGTGTCGGCGAGCCAGGACAGCACTCCGCCCGAGGTGAACGCGCTGCCCGCGCCCGTCACGACGACGCAGCGCAGCCCGGTGTCGGCGCGCAGCCCGGTGAGCGCGTCCTTCCAGGCGACGGTCATCTCGTCCGACATGGCATTGCGCCGGGACGGGTCGTTCAGCGTGAGGACGGCGACACCGTCCGGACGGCGGTCCACCAGCAGGACGCGATCTTCAGACATGGCCGAACCGTACCGCGAGCGCCGCGCCGACCACCGCGAGGGCAGGGCCTGCCCTCGCGGAGGCCGGGCGGGCCGCCGCGGAGGCCGGGCAGGGTGCCGTGGAGGCCGGGCAGGGTATCGTGCGCTCGCGTGAGAAAGCGCACACTTACCATGTTCTCGCAGCTAGTCAAGGTGCGGCAGGATCCGGCCGTCCGCTTTGTGCCCGATCGTTGTGGCGCGAACGACAGGTGTCCCCGAGAATGGTCGCCGTGAGCGATCTTCCCCGCCGCGCGGTGACGCGGTCCGCAAAGCTGGCGTCCCTCCCGCTCGGTTTCGCCGGGCGCACCGCTCTGGGCGTCGGGAAACGCACCTTCGGCAAGTCCGCCGAGACGGTCGCCATGGAGATCCAGCAGCGCACCGCCGAGCAGCTGTTCAAGGTGCTCGGGGAGCTCAAGGGCGGCGCGATGAAGCTGGGCCAGATGCTCTCGATCTTCGAGGCGGCGCTGCCGCCGGAGATCGCCGGCCCCTACCGGGCCACCCTCACCCGGCTCCAGGAGGCGGCGCCGCCGCTGCCCGCCTCGGCCGTCCACCAGGTCCTGGCGGAGGGGCTCGGCGAGGACTGGCGGGAGTACTTCCAGGAGTTCGACGACAAGCCGGCCGCCGCCGCGTCCATCGGGCAGGTGCACCGCGCGGTCTGGGGGGACGGCCGGGACGTCGCCGTCAAGGTCCAGTACCCGGGCGCGGGCAAGGCGCTGATCAGCGACTTCAACCAGCTGGCCAGGCTCGGCCGGCTGTTCGGCGCGCTCATGCCCGGCCTGGACGTCAAGTCGATGCTCACCGAGCTCAAGGAGCGGGTGGTCGAGGAGCTCGACTACTCCATCGAGGCCGAGTCGCAGACGCTCATGCGCGAGGGCTTCCCCGCGGACGACCCCGACTTCTACATCCCCGAGGTCGTCGCGCAGGCGGGGAACGTCCTGGTCACCGAGTGGATCGACGGCACACCGCTCTCGAAGATCATCAGTGAGGGCGACCAGGCCACCCGGGACCACGCCGCCCTGCTGTACTGCCGGTTCCTGCTGTCCGGGCCGAGCCGCTGCGGGCTGCTGCACGGCGACCCGCACCCGGGCAACTTCCGGTTGCTCCCGGACGGCCGGCTCGGCGTCCTCGACTTCGGCGCGGTGGACCGGATCCCCGAGGAGTTCCAGTACCGGATGGGCCGCCTGCTGCGCATCGGCACGCTGGACGACATCGACGAGATCGAGGCCGCGCTCCGCGACGAGGACTTCATCCGCGAGGGCGTCGAGATCGACATCGAGGGCCTGGAGGCGTTCCTCGCCCCGATCACCGAGCCGTTCGTCAACGAGACCTTCAAGTTCAACCGCGAGTGGCTGCGCGACATGGCCGCCCGGGTCACCGACCTCCGTCCGACCAACGTCGTCCGGCAGCTCAACCTGCCGCCGCAGTACGTGATCGTCCACCGCGTCCTGTCGGCGGGCACGGGCGTCCTCTGCCAGCTCGAATGCGAGATCCCCGCCCGCGCCGAGTCCCTGCGCTGGGTCTCCGGCTTCGCCGACGAGGAAGAGGACGTCGAACCGGTCGCCTGAGCGGCGGAAGGACGGAAAAGCAGAGCGGGGCCGCGCACCGATGTAGTGCGCGGCCCCGCCTTTTCGCGTCCGGCCAACGAGAGGGAGAGCCGGGCGCGCGGCGGCCGCATCGGGAGGCTCGCTAATCCGCCAAACCATCCAAGAAAGAACGGATCGGGCCTGCCACCGAGACGGCTGGGTTCCGGGGCCACCTCGCCTCACGAGTGAGGCGGCCGTTTTCGGTCAGTCGAGCGGACGGCGCGGAGCCGGGGCCAGCAAGGCCCGGCTCACGCGCGCGGCACGGAACTGTGCCTGGCGCTTGGCCCGGCGCATGGCCCGCATCCGGGCCGCCCGGAGCTCCGCGGCCTCGGCCGCGTCCGCCGGGGCCGGTATTCGCTCCCGCGAAAGGTCCTGGCTGAGCAAGGTCATCTTCGTCTCCTGGGGGACGGGGCGGCGCGACGCGCGGGTCGCGCCGCCCTGTGCCTCGATGTGAACGGTCGGGATCGTGGTCATCGCCGGGTCACGCGGTCACCTGGTCGGGAAGCGGGTGCTTCCGGGGACGGCCGCGCGGCCGCTTGCGCGGGACGACGACGCCGCGGACGAACAGCTCGCCTCCCCACACACCCCAGGGCTCCTTGCGCTCGAGCGCTCCGGCGAGGCATTCGCTGCGGAGCGGGCACTCCAGGCAGAGCGCCTTGGCGAGCTCGACGTCGGCGGGTGCCTCGGCGAAGAAGAGCTCCGGGTCGGTCCGGCAGGGCAGAGTGAGGTCCTCGTCGCTCATCGCGAGAGCCCCCTGCATCACGGTCACCCTGTTTCCTCTCGTTGGATCTCAACGGGTTCGTGTCGTCGGGTCTGTCTGGACAAAGAGAAAGGCCGCGGATTCCGGTGTCGGAATCCGCGGCCCGGGGGCTCGCCGGTCTGCTTCTAGACCGGTCGTAGCCTCCGGGGGTACGGACCCGACTCGTCGCCCTCCGGGGAGGTGACGTTCACGTGGGTCGTGGCCGGGGCGGTGCGCTGTGCGCCTTCCGCGGGTTCGGCTGCGAGGACACTGCGCCCCTGCTCATCACGGGACACCTGCTGCATCAGACCGCGCAGGCGCAGCCCGTTCCCGAACAGGCCGAAGCCATCGAGATCGGTCATGAACCTGTCGGTCTTCAGCTGGACGCCGCCGCCGAGTTTCGCCACGTCACCGAGAATTCGGGTGTGGACGGGGAGGGCGGTGGCGCCGGCATAGGCGGCCGAGAACGCCGGGCAGGGAGCAGTCCCGCTCTGCCACTGACTCATCGAGTTCATGTTCTTCACCGGACCACACACCACCTTCCTGGTTCTCGTGCCGACCGCCGGATCAAGATCCGCTCGTCGACCTGCCGAATGTTCACAGTGAGCGTACGGCGCTCCGCGGGAAATCAGCAAGATATTTTTGACCTGCGGTTTTGTGGCCCGTCTCACCGGAACCACCACCGCGTCCCGCGCGTCGTACGCTCACTCGACGCTGTGTCCAGAGTAGCGCTCCCCACCGACAATGATCATGTCCGCGTCCACACCCGGCCGTCCCGAATCCGACAGTCCCGGCCGGACCACACGGCGGGCATGGGCGGTCTTCAGTGGGCGGACTTCCGGCTGAAGACCGTCACGAGTGTCGGTGGGGCAGGGCAGGATGTTCGATATGTCCGACAACGAGGCCCTGCTCCGGCGGATCGAGGGCGACGAGAACATCGCCGACATGCTCGTCTGGCCTGGCGACTTCGACATCCGGCGCCGTCGGCCGATCGAGGACGTCTTCCTCGCGTCCGGGACGTCCCTGAACGTGATCGCGGGGGACGGAGCGGGCGGCTCGTTCTTCCTCTGCGGCGGCGTGGACGGCCCCGTGCTCTACGCCGATTCGGAGGGTCAGGCCTCGCTCATCGCCGCCGACCTCGTCCATGCCGTCACCCTCATCGCGGTCCTGCCGTACTGGCGCGACCTCGGCCACGGCTGGTCGGTCGAGGAGGCCGAGAAGGACCTCCTCGAGGAGGAACCGGACCACCCCGAACGCCGCGCCGAGCTCCTCGCCCTCCTCGACCTCACCCCGCCGTCGAACGAGCGGCTCGTCGAGCGCTTCCGCAGCGCCGCGCGGCTCACCGTCCCGGACTTCCAGCCGAAATGCCTGCATGGCGACGGCGACGGCGCCTACGAGGCGACCTACGGATTCATGTTCGAGAGGTTCTGACGCTCTGGCACGTCCAGGGGCAGAACCTCTTCATCTCGGCGAAGCCGGTCCGCCAGCTCGGGTACGCCGGGCGCCAGCCCAGAGCGCCACGGGCGTGGGTGTTGGACGCGCCGCGCTGCCAGCCCGCCCGACCGTCCGCCGGCTCCGGCGGCGGAACGACGAGCGCGTCGGCCAGCACCGGGAGCCACTCGCGGGCCGGCGCGGGCTCGTCGTCGACGATGTTCACCACGCCGCTCGGCCAGTCGAGAGCGTCGACGGCGGCGCAGGCCGCGTCCTCGATGTGGACGAAGGAACCGACCGCGTCGTCGGCCCGCAGCGGCCCCAGGAAGACGGCGGCCTTCTCGTCCTCCGCGCGCCCCGCCAGGCGCTCGGAGACCAGGCCGCCGGGGGCGTACCAGGTCCCGGGGCCGTAGAGGGTGCCGTAACGCAGGACGACGTACTCGTCCATCTCGGCGACCGTCTCCTCCAGGGCCGTGATCCCGGCGATCGTGCTCGACCTCGGCGCCGGCGCGGTCACGTCCAGTGGCGTGTTCTCGTCCGCGGGGGTGTCGCCCGGCTCGTAGGCCCAGGCGATCGACTGCGCGATGACCTTCCTGACGCCCGCCCGCCGTGCGGCGTCGACCAGGACGCGGGTGCCCTCGCGGCGGATCCGCACGTTCTCTGCGGGTGCGCCGCCGGACAGGGCCGTGAGCTGGTGGATCACGACGTCCGGCGCCGCGGCCGCGACCGCCTCGCGCATGCCGTCGGCGTCGAAGGCGTCGACCCGCACGGCGGACGCCCCCTGCGCCCACAGCCGGTCGCGCTGCTTGAGATCGCGCACGACACCGGTCACGTCGTGCTCGGCGTCGACGAGCAGTGGAACCAGGGAACTCCCCACGGCGCCGGTGGCACCGGCGACGAAAATACGCACAACGAGCTCCTCACGATGTTCCTCGAAAGCGCCGCCCGGGCCAGGAGCAGGCGGTGCGGCCGCTCGCCGGGCCAGGGCGACACCAGCCACGTTAGGGAGCGAACGACCGCCTACGATGGGCCATTCAATGAGCAAGACATTGGGCCGTTCTGGCACGTCCTCCCGTCCTGACGCCGCCGCGGTCGGTCCTGAGCTGCTGCTGGAGATCCCGAAGCGCGGCGGCCGGCGCCGGGCGGTGGAGGAGTCACTGCGCGCCGCCGTCCGCGAGGGGCGCCTCGCCGCCGGCGTCCGCCTGCCGTCGAGCAGGGATCTGGCCGCGCAGCTCGGACTGTCCCGCGGCACCGTGGCCGGGGCGTACGAGCAGCTCGTCGCCGAAGGCTGGCTGACCGCGCAGTCGGGCTCCGGAACGCGCGTCGCCGCGGGCGCCGCCGCTCCGGCCTCGCCCGTCCGAGGCCGTGCCGCGGCCCCGGCCGTCCGCCACGACCTGGTCCCCGGACGGCCCGACGCCCGGGCCTTCCCCCGCGACGCCTGGTCCGCCGCGATGCGGCACGTCCTCCGGGAGGCCCCGGCGGACGCGTTCGGCTTCGGCGACACCCGGGGCCGCATCGAGCTGAGGACGACGCTGGCCGCCTACCTCGGCCGGGTCCGGGGCGTCCGCGTCGACCCCGCGCACCTGGTGATCTGCTCGGGGTACACGCAGGCGCTCGACCTGCTCGCCGACGCGTTCGCCGGACTCGGGGTCCGCACGATCGGCATGGAGACGCCCGCGACCGGCGACCACGTCGCCATCGTGGCCGCGAAACTACGCGTCGCGGACATCCCCGTCGACGCGGACGGCCTCTCCCTCACCGCGCTGGAAGCCTCGGGCGCCGAGGCGGCCGTGTGCACCCCGGCCCACCAGTTCCCCCTCGGGATGAGCATGTCGCCCGCCCGCCGGTCCGAGCTGCTGGCCTGGGCGGACGAGACGCTCGGCTGGATCGTCGAGGACGACTACGACGGCGAGTTCCGCTACGACCGCCGCCCCATCGGCGCGCTGCAGTCACGGCGTCCGTCCCGCACGGTCTACGTCGGCTCCACCAGCAAGACCCTGGGTCCGACCGTCCGGCTGGGCTGGATCGCCTGTCCCCCGCACCTCCTCGAACCCCTTGTCGAGGCCAAACGCCGGGCACGCTCGAACGGCCCCCTCGACCAGCTCGCGCTCGCCCGGCTGATCGACACCGGCGCGTACGACCGGTACCTGCGGACCGTCCGCCGCGCCTACCGGACGCGCCGCGACCGGCTCGCCGAGGCCGTCCGGACCGGCCTGCCCGGCGCGCGGCTCCTCGGCATCGAGGCGGGCCTGCACGCGCTCCTGGAACTCCCCGCCGGCTCCCCGGACGAGACGACGATCGCCGCCGCCCTCCGGGACGCGTCGGTCCACGTCCACCCGCTGGGCGCCTACGAGCGTCCCGCACCCCGTCGCGACCGTCCGCCCACCCTCATCGTCGGCTACGGAACCCCGTCGTCCCACGCCTACGAGGCCGCGATCACCGCGTTCACGAACCGCCTCCGGCCACTCATCCCGTCCTGAGAAACGGCCCAATCCAGCGGCCTGGGAACGGCCCAACCGAAGGTTCCATCACGACCTAGGTTCCAGGGCATGGAGAGCGACGAGCAACCGAACACCGTCATCTCGGTCCTTCAGGAAGAGGTCCCCGACATCCCCGACGCACCCCGCGTCATGACCGTCCTGATCGAGCTGCCCCCGGGAACCCCGGGCAGCCCCCCGCACCGCCACCCCGGCCCGGTCTTCGGATACATGATCGAAGGCGAGATGCTCTTCGAGGTGGAGGGCGAACCCGAACGCGTGATCCGCGCCGGAGAGTCCCTCCAGGAAGCGGGCGGCGACCTCATCCACTACCAGGCCGCCAACAACCTCACCGACCGCTGGTCCCGCTTCGTCGTCTTCATGCTGGTCCCCCAGGGCGAACCCTTCTTCACCCTCGTCGACCAGGACGAACTGGACCGCCGCCAACACCTCCGAGCCCCCCGCCCCTGACCCCCAAGACGACGGCCTACGCCGCCCACCGACGCCCCAGGCCCACCGCCTCGCGCAGGTCAGGCGTCGGTTACGCGGATTAGGCCTTCCTGCATGACGGAGGCGACGAGGTCGCCGTCTCGGGTGAAGATTTGGCCTCGGGCCAGGCCTCGGGCGCCGCCGGCGAAGGGGGTGTCTTGGTAGTAGAGGAGCCAGTCGTCGGTTCTGAAGGGCTTGTGGAACCACATGGCGTGATCACCTACTTGATCATCAATCCCCACGATGACCTGCACATACGCGCCACCCTGCCTTCAACGTGCCGCAATCGGCACACCATACGCACAGACATCGCTGTCAGCGGCCCGGAAGGCCGGCCACCCGTCCCACCGGGTGGCCGGCCTTTTTGCGTTTCCGCCCGGGCGCGCTTCAGCGCATCCATCCCCATCGAAGGGCTCGTCGAGCCAACCTCCTCCCGCATGTCTCAGCCTTCAGGCAAGCTGCTCTTCGGAACCCCTAGTGACCATCAGATCCCCAGGAGGTTCCGAAGGACAAACAAGTCAACAGTGGAACGAAGCGGACAGCATGTGCGCGATGAAGCGCTCACGTGCAGCGATATTGCCAGCTCATCTAGCCCGTCCCCGACCCTCAGCGGTCGGCCCTCATTGCGGCCCCGCACGGCTCACATGCAGGTCCACCCGACGATCCGTCACCGACCCTCAGCGGTCGGCCCTCATTGCGGCAGCACGACCGTGCCGCAGTGCGTCGTCACCGTGTCCGGCCCGTCACCGACCCTCAGCGGTCGGCCCTCATTGCGGCTTGCTGACGCCAGTCTCGTTGTTGGTGAGGCGAGACCCCCGTCACCGACCCTCAGCGGTCGGCCCTCATTGCGGCGTCCTGAACACCCATCCGTCGCTGACCATGATCGGTGCGTCCGTCACCGATCCTCAGCGGTCGGCCCTCATTGCGGCTGGATCACCTGGAGGTTCTCGTGATCGCCATGCCCATCCCGTCACCGATCCTCAGCGGTCGGCCCTCATTGCGGCGGCGTGGCCCGGATGACCGTCCAGCATGCGGTCCGGCCGTCATCGACCGTCTGCGGTCGGTCCTCATTTGCTGCTTCTCCCGCCGGTGCGCGTCGGCGAACGTCGCCGCCGTCGGCATCGACCGTCCGCGGTCGGTCCCCATTGCGGCAAGAACGTCCTCTATCAACACCGCGTGAGCGGATCCAGACCGGGCTGGATTCGCTGTGGCGCTGTGCTCGCGACAGGGCAATTTACTGATCTGGGGGTGGTCTGTCGGGGGTGTGTCGTAGCGTCTGCGTTGCGTGTTCGGCGTCACTTCGGATGGGGATGGTCGGATGGTTGCGCGGGTGGTGGAGCGGCTATTGGCCGCTGTGGGTGAGGATCGGGTGGACGCGGGGGTCGCGGTCCATGGGGTGTATCGGCCGGCGGCCGATGACAAGGTGATGCCGCCGACGTTCCCCGGTGGCCCCTACCTGTTGGAGTCGCGGCGCGTGGAGGGTGAGGCGCGGGCGACGGTGGTGCTGGATCAGGTGCCGTCGCAGGCCAACCGGATCGAAGAGGCGCTGCTGGCAGCGCGGGACAAGGGCCGGATCGAGCTGCCGCTGTTCGAGCTGCTGACCGAGACCGAGCGGGGGCGGGTGCGACTGACGTCGCTGGAGTTCCCGCACCGGTATGCCGATGCGTATCTGCGGGACAGCCTGGTGGACGGGGAGCGGTTCGACCGCAGTCCGGTGGGTCAGCGGCTGCGGCAGGTGAGTGCCGAGGATGTGCGTCCGCTGTTCGAGCGCGACCCGGGGTCGTTGATCTTCGGTGCGTGGGACTCGCATCGCAAGGGCCGCTGGCCGAAGTTCGCGCGGTTCTACTCCTCGTCGATGTTCGGCCTGGATCCCCAGGAGGGCGAGCGGCGCAGCATGCGCAAGGACCCGCTGAACCTGTCGGGGGCGATCGACGACAAGACCAAGGCCGAGGGCGACTGGAAGTTCGTCGCGGTCGGGGACAAGGCCAAGGGCAAGCGGCTCAGCGAGATCGGGCACGGTCATGCGTTGAGCGAGAAGACTCCGCCCGGCGGGATGGTGATCAGCGAGGGCCGGCGGGACGCGTGGATCTCGCTGGGTGGGCTGGAGCGGCTGCGGTTCGGGGATGCCTCCGAGGAGGCTGCGCGGTTGGCGCGGGCGACGTTGTTGGCGTTGGCGCTGGCCGGGGACCGGTTGGCGTTCGATCGGCCGTCGGTGTGGTTGCGGTCGGGGTGTGATCTGGTGCGGATGCGCGAGACGTTGGCGTTCGAGCGTGACGGCGGCGAGGTCGAGGAGTTCTCCCTGTCGGCGGCCGAGGCGATCGCGGTGTTCCACGAGTTGCGGGACCGGACGGCCGAGGCGGGGTTGGTGATGGCGTCCGACACGATCGAGGTGACGCCGATGCCGAGTCTGGCCGAGGCGATTCGGTATTCCGTGATGGCGGCTGTCGGCGAGGAGTGAGCCGGTGGCGGTGTCGATCGTGGTGCGGCTGCGTGATGGCCGGTACGACGCGGCGGGGCGTCGGGCCGATGTAGCTGAGTGGCCGCCGCATCCGGCGCGGGTGTTCTGTGCGCTGGTCGCGTCGGCGACCGGTGAGGAGCACTGGGATGCGTTGCGGTGGCTGGAGGCGGCCGGGACGCCGGAGGTGTGGGCGTGTGAGGAGTTCACGCAGGTCCGGCGTGAGGGTTTTGTGGTGGCCAATGCCACCGACAAGAAGGCCAGCAGCCAGCACCGGTTGGGCCGTTCTGGCCGGAAGAAGACGCGGCTGAGCGCCGAGCCTGCGTGTCCGGAGTTCGCTGTGGTGTGGCCGCACGCCTCACCGTCCTCGGATGTGTTGAGGACGTTGGTGCGGTTGGCGCGTGGCGTGCCGTATCTGGGGCGTTCGACCTCGCCGGTGACGCTGAGTGTGGTGGATGAGGTGGTGCCCGAGCGGGCGGAGTGGACGCGGTTCACGCCGGTGCGGCTGGGTGATCCGACTGAGTTCGCTCGGCTGCGGGTGCCTTATGGCGGGTACACCGATCAGTTGCGCAAGCTGTATGCGCAGGGTGAGCGGTCGTGGAACGCCGACCAGGAGATCCCCTATGCCCGTCCGGGTGTTTCGCCGCCGGAGCCGCCTGCGGCGTCGGTGTTCAACGAGTTGCTGGTGTTCGGGTTCGCGTCCGGAATGGTGAAGCCGCCGGGTGATGCGGTGGTGGCGGTGTCGTCGGTGCTGCGGGCGGCGGTGATGGATCGGATCGGCACCGACATCCCGCCCGAGATCAGCGGGCACGGGGCTGACGAGTCCGCGCATGTGGCGTATCTGGCGTTGCCGAACGTCGACAACCCGCATGCTGATGGCCGGCTGCTGGGTGTGGGAGTCGCGATCCCCGAGACGCTGCCGCGGAACGCCTATGCCCGGTTGTGGGGGGCGCTGGTGGAGCGTCCGCTGGAGTACCTGACCTACGGCAACGGCGGCAGGTTGCCGGTGGAGTTCCAGCCGAGTGCGCCGGGTTGGGGGTTGCGGCCGGAGCGGTGGACGGCCGGTCAGCGTCGTGGTGCGCGGACCTGGGTGACGGCGACGCCGATGATGCTGGACCGGTTCCCCAAGCGCCGGCGCGGCGATGACGGGATCCTCAAGGAGATCCAGCGTTCGCTCGAGGTCGCCGGGTATCCGCCGGTGCGGGAGTTGGAGTTCTCGCCCGCGTCGTTGACCCGGGGCGCGGTGCATCGGCCCCGGCGCGGAACGGTGCCGTCCAACCGTCCGCTGCGGCCGTTGGTGCATGTGAAGGTGACCTTCGAGCGGCCCGTGGTCGGGCCGGTACTGCTGGGCTCGATGCGGTACCTGGGCTTGGGGTTGTTCGCGCCGCAGGGAGGCGGACGTGAGTGAGTTGACCGCCGACGACTTCGACGCGTTCGTCCGCGAGGTCCACGGGCACGGACCGTTCCCCTGGCAGCAGGCGCTGGTGGCCGACATCCTCCAGACCGGGTGCTGGCCCGACATGCTGGATGTGCCGACCGGGCTGGGCAAGACCTCGCTGATCGATGTGTTCGCGTTCGTCGCCGCCGCCCGGACGAGCCTGGCGCGGCGCCGATTGTTCTTCGTGGTCGACCGTCGGCTGATCGTGGACGAGGCGTACCGGCACGCCGACCGCCTCGCCCAAGCCCTGGCCGACCCGCCGGGCCCGTATGCGCAACGCGTCGCCCAAGCGCTGCTTCAGACCGGCGACCAGACGCCGCTTCAGGTGACGCGGATGCGCGGCGGGGTGACGTGGTCGTGGCGGTGGCTGGACCGTCCCGACAGGTTCGCCGTAGTGGTCGGCACCATCGACCAAGTCGGCAGCCGCCTGCTGTTCCGCGGATACGGAGTGGGCGAGCACCTGCGGTCCATCGACGCAGCGCTCGTCGGAGCCGACAGCCTGATCGTCCTCGACGAAGCCCACCTGGCCGAACCGTTCCGCCAAACGCTACGCACCATCCAGGAGTTGGAACCGGGCGAGCACGCCCCGCTCCTGGTGACGATGTCGGCCACACCCCCGGACGAGGACGAGGCCAAGGTGCACCGGATCAGTGACGCCGATGAGCGGCATCCGGTCGCTCGGCGCCGGTTGAACGCCGAACGTCGAATGCATCTGCTGGCGCCCAAGGTGACCAAGAAGTCCGCTCCCACGGTGCTGCCGCAGGTCATGGCCCAGTGGGCCACCAGGTTGGCCGGGGCTGAGGGCTCGGGGCGGGTGGTGGCGGTGGTCTGCAACACCGTGGCACGCGCCCGCGCGGTGTTCGACCAGCTCGACGGCGCGGTGATGCTGACCGGGCGCATCCGGCCCGTCGACCGCGACTACCTGCTGCACCGCTACTACGACCGGCTCCGCGCCGGACGCACCCGCGCCCCCGGGCCGCCGCTGATCCTGGTCGCCACCCAGACGATCGAGGTCGGCGCCAACCTAGACGTGGACGCGATGGTGACCGAATCGGCCGATTTGTCAGCCCTGGTCCAGCGGCTCGGACGCCTCAACCGACTCGGCGACCTGCCGACCAGCCACGCCCTAGTCGTCCACGACACCAGCGTCGGCGACGACGACCCCGTCTACGGATCCGCCCGCCAGGCGACCTGGGACTGGCTGTCCGACCATGCCCCCGCCCTGCCCGCAAAGGCAACCGACCTGGGCGACGGGCTGCTGGTGTCACCTACCGCATTGCGGCAGCTCACCGCCGAGATCACTCCAGAGCAGCGCACCCACATGCGGCCGCCTGCGCCCTACACCCCGCAGCTGACCGCCGGAATCCTGGACGCCTGGACCAGGACGTCCCCACCACCTCACCCAGATACGCCCGTCGCGCCGTTCCTGCACGGACTCCAGCGTGGGCAGGCGGACGTGTCGATCGTGTGGCGTGCTGGCCTCCCCAGCGACCCCGCCGCATGGGAAGACTCGCTGCGAACAGTGCCGCCCGCCACCGAAGAGATGCTCCAGGTCCCCCTCGCCGCCGCACGCCGCTGGCTCGCCGGACTGGTCGACGACACCGTCTCCGACCTTGAAGGACAACTCGAAGCTCTCGACGACGCTGAACCCAGCGGGTACGTCGCCGTCCGGTACACGGCCCCGGACAAGTCCACCGCTCCCATCACCGCCGCAGACATCAAACCGGGAGACCTGATCGTGGTCGCCGCCGAACGTGGTGGCTGCGATCAGTACGGATGGAACCCCGCCTCATCCGCCCCAGTGTCCGACGTCGCCGACCTCGCTGAACGCCGTGGACGACCGATCCTGCGCCTGCGTCGTGAGCTGACAGCAGTGCTGGAGCTCTACCATCCCGAACTGATGGAAGGGTTCGCACTGCTGCTGGCGTTGGTGAACGAGCCGGAAGACCCGCCCTCCTCGGCCGTCGTCCGAAGCCAGTTGCCACTGCCGGACACCGATCAGCTTCCGCTTCAGCGGAATTTGCAGCGTCTGCGGCAACGCTGCACCGTCCTCGCCGCTCCCGCCGATGCTGGGCCAGCACTAGTGTTGGCTTCCCGCGGTGGCGGGTTGCGTGGCGACGAAGGTGCTCTCGAGTCCTCCGCTGGCATGCGTCGTGCCGTCCTGTTGGACGACCATCAACGAGAGGTCGCTGAACAAGCTGCCGCGTTCGCCGCCAACCTGGGGCTCACCGAACCGCTCAGTCAAGCCGTCAGCCTGGCCGCGTTGTTGCATGACGAGGGCAAACGCGACCCGCGCTTCCAGGCGATGCTCTATCAGCGGCCCCTGCGGACCCTCCCCAGCGATGTCGCGGCCCGCGCCAAGTCAGGGATGGATCCCGCCGATCGCGCCGCGTTCCGCCGCGCCCGAATCCAGGCTGGGTACCCCGATGGACTGCGCCACGAAGCTCTCTCAGCTCGAATAGCCCAACAGACCCACGTCCTTGACGATGCGGTCGTCCACCTGATCGCCAGTCATCATGGCCGTTCCCGCCCCCTCCTGCCTCCAACGCTCGATCCTGATCCGCAGCCCTTGGCCATCGGCTCTCTGCAGGTCACCGACCACAGCGTCGACTGGAAGGCCCCCGAACGCCTCAATCGCCTCAATCGGCAGCACGGGCGTTGGCAACTCGCGTTACTGGAGGCCATCGTCCGGCTGGCTGACATCTGGTGCTCCGAGCACGACGAGGAAGGACCTGCACTTGAGCAGCGTTGAACTCCCCGCCCTCAACGGGACCGACCCGTTGGGATTCCTCGCCGCGCTCGGTCTGCTGCGCGCCCTGACCGGTGAGCAGTCCACTCCTGTGGAGCTGTCGTTCTCCGACTTCACCGGTCGCGCCGTCCTCCACAGCGACCTGAATTCCACCGACCAGATCGCCAAGGCATTGGAGAAGGTCGTCCAGCAGGCCGGGCCGGACACCGCCATCGTTGGCGTCGACGACCGCTTCCCGCTACGCCGCCCCAGCCAAAACGCCGTCCGCGCCAACAAGCAGGCCGGCGGCGAGAAGGACCCCATGCGTGTCCCCCGCGACCAGTACCCCCAACTGGCCGCCAAGGTCGCCGAACTCGGGGACGAGGCCAGTCGCTGGCTCACCCACCTGGTCACCGACCTCGCGGTCGACGGCAAGGGTCAAGCCGCCCTCACCCCCTACTGCGCCCCCGCAGGCAAACAAAGCCTGCGTTCCTTCTTCGCCACCCCGCTCCAACGGGTACGCACCGAACCCGCATACCTCCACGAGGCACTCACCGCTTGGCGCCGCGTCGACAACTTCACCGGCGAATACCTCGACTACCGCGTCATCCGCGACGCCGCCGACCATCCCCACGGCAAATCCACCGAAGCAGGCGTCCCCGGAGCCACCTGGCTCGCCACTCAAGCCCTCCGCCTCCTCCGCCTCACCGGCGACGGCGACCGCGTCGCCGCCACCCTCTGGCACCGCCACGGCCGCCGCCCCGTCATGATCTGGCCCCTCTGGGCCCAACCCCTCAGCCAGCTCGCCACCCAAACCCTCCTCGAACACCCCGCACTCACCCCCACCTCCGCGCCCGCCCTCACCGTCCCTAGGCGCCCGCTCCAGCAGATGAGCGTGTTCACTGTCGCCGCCGCAGAACGCAGACCTCTCCGCGACACCAAGTCCGCTGGCGTCCTCCTCCCCCTCGCCGTCAGCTGACGACCTGGGGCTTTGTCTCCGGTCCTGTATCCGCTTCGGAACCTCAAGTGCCCACGGATTCCCAGGGAGGTTCCGAAGCACAAACGGGGCTACTAAACCCCAAAGCGGACACAGATAGGGTCGCATGTCAATCACTGAATGTGATAACACCTGCTCATCTACCGTTTCACCGGCCCATGCGGGCCGGTCCTCATTGCGGCACGTCCGGCGACACGGGCATGCTCGCGATCCAGTTGCGTTTCACCGGCCCATGCGGGCCGGTCCTCATTGCGGCTGGATGGACAGGACCCTGCTGGTCCCGTTGTCGTGCGGGTTTCACCGGCCCATGCGGGCCGGTCCTCATTGCGGCGTCACGAACGTGACCGTCTACGGCCCGGAGGGTCCCAGCGTTTCACCGGCCCATGCGGGCCGGTCCTCATTGCGGCTCCTTCGACGCCGTCCGCTCGGCGTGGGCCTGGCGGACGTTTCACCGGCCCATGCGGGCCGGTCCTCATTGCGGCGTCCGGGCGGGCGCGGACCCGGAACGGCTGGCGCAGGCGTTTCACCGGCCCATGCGGGCCGGTCCTCATTGCGGCTTTACCGGCAAGCCGCGAGGCGACGTGGGTGAGGGGTTTCACCGGCCCATGCGGGCCGGTCCTCATTGCGGCGCGCCGACCGCGATGTTCGCGATGCGCAACGTCTTGGGTTTCACCGGCCCATGCGGGCCGGTCCTCATTGCGGCTTCGATTGGGACCACGACGGCGAGGCCGATCACGTGGGCTGTTTCACCGGCCCATGCAGGCCGGTCCTCATTGCGGCTATAGCGGTCTACTCTCGAACCATGACCCCTGAGGACCAGTTTCACCGGCCCATGCGGCCGGTCCTCATTGCGGCCGGACGGACGCCATGTACCTGACCGCGGATCCGGGGTTTCACCGGCCCATGCGGGCCGGTCCTCATTGCGGCGACCCGGCCAAGCTGACCTCGTAGCGCGCGACCACGCTGTTTCACTGGCCCATGCGGGCCGGTCCTCATTGCGGCTGGTCAATCGCCGCCCACAATTGCGGCCGCCCGGCCGAGTTTCACCGGCCCATGCGGGCCGGTCCTCATTGCGGCGGCATGGTGACGGTGGTCGACGAGCCGAGGACGCGGGTTTCGCCGGCCCATGCGGGCCGGTCCTCATTGCGGCCAGGAGTCGCGTGACGGCGGCGCGCCGTTCCGGGGCTTCACCGGCCCATGCGGGCCGGTCCTCATTTCGGCCGGCGTCGTTGAGCCAACGCAGCCACACTGGCTCGATGCGTTTCACCGGCCCATGCGGCCGGTCCTCATTGCGGCGGGGTCCGCGACGTGCTCGGGAGAGCGCGAACCCATGGAAGCCGAGCGCCGAGAATCACCAAGTTGACCAAGGAGCCTGCGATGACCTGCACAGGCCCGTTGCCTGGCCCTCAACTCACCGAGATCGACACCCAAGGCACGATCTGAGGCCGGTTACCAACTCCCCCAGGTGACGGCCATTCCGCTGTCAGGCGAAGCTTCGCCTGCCAACGACGCTGACATGTTCATCGCGCACCGTTCGCAGCAGTCTGTGTCACGTGCATCAGTTTCCTGGCACTCCAAAGGAGATCCTGAAGGAGCGGACCCCTGCTGACAACAGCCGCGCTTGCACCATTGCATATCAGATAGGAGGAGGCCATGAGCCTCTCCTCGCTATTGAGCATAGTCAGTCTGGCCCTGTCCACCTTTTCCGTGATCACTTCTGTTGTTCTTCTGAGTCGACAAACGACCTTCATTCGCCAATCCAACCATCTTCCAGTTTCGGTCGACCTCGCACGCGAGTTTAGATCAGATGATTTTCTGGAGGCTCAAAACTATGTCGTGAATACCTTGAAAACCGAGCACAGTCCCGATGCGGGCGTTTCGGAATTGCCACTGGAGGCCAGGAAGGCAATCGACAAGGTTACTTCATATTTCACCGGCCTGGGCGCGATGGTGGCCCAGGGAATCCTTGACGAGCCGTTTGCCACCAACTTCATGGGGTACCGAGCGAATCTGATTTGGATTGCACTGGAACCATATATTCTCCGTGAGCGATCACTGAGAAATGATAGTGACTATTTGATCTTCTATGAAGACCTGATATGCCGGATCAGGGAAAATTGGCCTCCGAGCGCCGGGCGATTCGACTTGCGTAGCCTTCAAAGGTAGCGCCAGGTCTGCGCATGAGAAGCCTCGTCAATGGCCGATGACGGATGCCTCTGCCAGAACGATTCTGAATGGAGAGAACTGCCACTCCAGTTCAGGGCAGCACGTCATCCTCTGGGCCTACACCGAAGAAGAACTCCGCAAGCCTGGCTCAAGGTCTCAATGCGGCGCCGATAGCGCGCCGAGCCGTACGGTTTGCCAGCTTCTTCGCTTCGCGTACCCGCTGAGCCGCTTCGCCGGGAGGCAGCGACTGGGCCGCTGCGGCCAAAATGCTGCGAAGACGGCCCCAGACATCTTGACCGAGGACGCCCCGACCTCACCGGCGACAGTGTCCTCACTATCAGTACGCAGGCCGCTCCCGCTGAAACCTACCCTGAACCCTGGAGGCTACAAGCAGTGGCCTCACTCAGGATCGGCTGTCACTACTGACGTTCCCGCCCTCGGAACGGTAGCGGCACCAGGATTCCCGGATTGACTCACAGGGCATATCCGAGTAATGAGGCGGGAGTTCGTAGACGTTGAGCTGTTCTGGAAGGGCAATCGGATCCGGCGGTTCAGTAGCGAAGTCGCCCCTGACGACCAAGGCGATCTGTACGAGCTGTTCGTTGATGCGACCGGTCGCGACCCGTTGAGGCGCGGGCGTGATCAGGAGGACTACGAGATACGGATCCGGGTACGCGGCAAGGCCCGAGTCCCGATCACCTACACAGGCCGACGGGGCTGACGCTGAGTGTCGTCACTCGACGTCTTCCAGGCTGATCAGGACCGCGGTGGCGTCGTCGTGGCGCTTGGAGCGTGGCCAACGGGTGCGGTCTGGGTCTGAGTTCTCGATCTCGCGGACGCGTCGGAGCCATGCTGCAGGGCCGTTCTGGGTCAGGTCGTGGAAGCACTCGTCCCAGGTCACCGCTCTGAAGGGCTCCACGGGCCGGGCTCCGCCATCGGAGAACAGGAGAGCGTGGGTCAGGTCTGCCAGTGGGACGTGGCCTGTTAGTGCGTGGTCGGCGGCCTCGGGTTCGCCAGCGGCGATCCAGTAGCCATCGGGATGGTTGCGGAGTCGCCGTTCCTCCGTCACCAGGGCGCTCCACAGCTTCGAGTCCTGACCGTCAGCTCGCCGGAGCGCGGTTCGTTGCTTCACAGCCCCCTGCTTGAGGCGCTGATCAGTGATGACGTCGTTCTGGGCACTCCCCCGGAGTACGAGGAAGGAGTCCCCCAGCACCAGCCATTCCAGGTCCTCGCCGTTTCGGCGAACCGCCACCACCGTGGAGGACGGTGACACCGGGTGGCTCGGATCGCAGGTGTCGGCATGCGCCAGGGCCGTCTTTTCGATCGCCTGCTTCAGGGCCCCCGCCAACGAGCTGCCTGGCTCGCCCGCTGCGTCAACCATGCGGCTCCCCAGCGTGCGCACGAACCAGGGCACCCCGTGTCGGCAGCCTGTCTCCGCACCTGGTGGCACGCCTGATCCGTCCAGCAGAACGACCAGGTCTGGGGCCGCAAGGACGTAATCCTCATTGGGGCGGCCGGGCTGCTTGGCTCGGCTGGCGAACGAGATCTCCACCTCTTCACGCACCTCCTGAGCGACGCAGCGGGCGGGTGAGCGCTCGTGTGGAGAGGATCTCCTCTGCATCGGGGTCGTACTCGGAGATGATCACCA
The DNA here is from genome assembly GCF_040679435.1 of Spirillospora sp. NPDC052269. Taxonomy (NCBI): domain Bacteria; kingdom Bacillati; phylum Actinomycetota; class Actinomycetes; order Streptosporangiales; family Thermomonosporaceae; genus Spirillospora; species Spirillospora sp. NPDC052269. The sequence continues at coordinate 318,529 of NZ_JBFAUU010000001.1, read as the reverse complement.
TGGAGAAGGGGTCTGTTCCGACCTCGTCATAGAGCTCGGCCAGATGGTCCTTCAGGTAGTGAGAGGCACCAAGGGATCCGATCGCGTGGACGCCCGCGATGTAGAGGAACGTCCCCTGCCCGTCCGGCCGGGGAAGCCGTCCCAGGTATGCGATGTCCTGGTGTCCGGGGTTGTCGGGGTCGTCCGCCGGCGAGACATGCGTCTCGCTGGTCTCCCGCTCGGTGATCGCCCACCGGGCGTCTGGGAGCTGGTGAAAGTCGAGCCGCGGGTCTCCCTGCAGGGCGGCAGCTGTGACGGGTGATGTCTTCGGGCCGCAGATCACCACGAGGTCTTCGCGGTTGAGGTCGATCTCGCCGGTCAACGGGATGTACTCGAGGTCGCCGGCCAGTCCGAGCGATGACGCCAAGCTCAGGACGGTTTGGCCCGTAGCGGCGTCGGCGCGGGCAACGAGGCGACGCCCGCCTGGCCGCTCCGGCACCGCCACGCTGAGCCGCCCGATTCCGAGGAAGGCGCGCTCGGGGGCGGGGCCAGCGTCCTTGAGCTGCGCGACGCGGGCGCGGCTGACTCCCATCAGCCGCGCGACATCAGCCATCGAGCGGCCATGGTCACGAAGCCATTGGATGCTCTCGCGCCGCACGCGAGCCGTCTCCTTCACGGCGTCCTGCAGCTCCGTCATCAACTTCGCCGCCTCACGCGCCCTGACCTCGTGGTCTTCGATCCGTGCCAGGCGCCGAACCTCCTCGATCACGCATCCCCTTCCCTGCCGCTCTCAGCCGCTCACCGCGGATCTCTCCACAGACTAGTGATAAGGGGGGCTTGACAGCACGAGGGGCACGGTGTCACTGTCTTGCTAACCCCCCCTTAACACCAAGGGATGAGGGGAAACGCCCCTGAATGATCAGGGACGACAACTGAAGACGCAGCCCTGTTGGGATGGCGATCCACGAGGCCCCCGCAGCGGTCACCGCGATTGATCGTTTTGGAAGTGCGGCGCTTGCGTCGTCTGGTCCGCATCCAGGGTTCCTCTGCCTGGTGCGGAGCGGTGGACACGAGACCGCGCATCACCCCCCGGTTTGATCTCGGAGGTACTCGTGAAGCACAACGGCCGTTCCCCTATCGCCCTCAGCTCCCTCCCCCTGAACCATGTGACCTTGCGCCGTCCTGACGGCGAATGCTTCGACGGTGAGCGCACGATGATCGTCTGTCCCGACTGCGGTGCCTGGGTGTCCCTCCGGCGGCACATGGTGCTCCCGCACCGGATCAGCCGCTACACCGACGAAGAGATCCACGCCTTCGCCACTGGCCTCCGTCCGGCCCCGCGCTCGCGCCGAGAGGAGCGATGCCCCGGATCCGCTCAGCGGGTGGTCGTCGACCTGACCCATGAGACCTGGCGGGAGCTGCTCACTGAAGCCGACCGCGACGCTTCCACTCGGCGTACTGCCCGGACCGCGGTCAAGCCGACCCCGGCGACTCCGCCGTCTCTGATCCGGATGGCTGCGGCGCGGCGTGATCGCGAGCTCGCTGCCCGGTCCGCCCGCGCGGCCCTGATCGTGGCGTCCCCCCGGGCCGACGCCGTCTAGTCCCCTTCGCACTCCCAACGCGAGCGCCCAGCCGAGCCCCGTTCCCGGGGCGCTGGGCGCTCGCTGCTTCTCCACCCGACATCCTTGATGGGAGATCCCCATGTTCGACCGCACCGTCTCGCGGCTGGTTGACCGCGCCTTCGCGCACCAGCGGGTCCTGGACAAGCTCGCCGGACCGTCCGCCCCGGCCGGCCCCGCTCACGGTTCGTGCCGCCCGCCGCTCCCGGCCTCGCCCTGCTGCGCCGCGCCGTTGACGGGCGGGCCCGCGGTTCTGTGGTGTGGCCAGTGCGGACACCAGATCCACGCCTCCCACCTCGACCGCGAGGTCACCGCGCCCCAGCAGGCCCCGGCCGATGCCGATGGGCGGTGGAAGTGATGAGGACCCGGACGTCCCTGGGCACCCTCCAGCGCATCCACCGTCCCGAGCCGATCGGCTGGGAGGAACGGCCCTGCATCGACACCGGGGACGAGCTGTGGTTCGGCCCCGGTGACGGTGCCGAACGAGAGAGCCTCAAGGAGGCCCGGCGGCGGGTCCAGCTGGCGAAGCAGACCTGCGCCGAGTGCCCCCTGACGCTGCGGCGGCACTGCCTGGAGCAGGCGCTGCAGTTCTCGGCCGAGGACCAGCACGGCGTGTGCGGCGGCCTGGACGCCCGCGAGCGCCGCGCTCTCCTCAACAACCGTGCGCGGTCCGTCGACGAGATCGGCCCCGGCGCGGAGTCGGCGGCCTAGCAGCGCCGACATCCCCCCTACATGTCGAAGGCCGCGTCGCGGCCGACCTCAATTCCGAAGTCATCAGCGACCCATCCCGCGCCGATGCGCGGGAGCAAGGAGTGTCCATGTCCCCCGACTTCCTGCGCGCCCTGGACCCGAGCAGCACCGGCGTGTTCTGGATCAGCGAGGCCGATGACCGTGACCGCGCCAGCGACGGCAAGTCCCGGTACGGCGTCTACCTGCGGCAGAACCTGCACCAGTTCGACCCGTGGGGCGAGAACACCATCGGCACCGACCCGGTGGAATTCGTCGCCGCGGCATGGCAGGTCGCCACAAGCCCGGTCATGTCCCCGCCCTACCTGCACTGCCGCTGGGACCGGCTCCTGTCGACCAGGATCTTGCGCGCCGAGAACGGTGCCGCGTTGGCGAACCTGGAGCTGGTCAGCTCGACACCGTCGCAACTGGAGCTTGCGGGTCTGGCGCGGAGCTGGAACTCCTGGAGCCACAGCCCGAGTTTGGGCGCCTATCTGGAGCCCTCGGAGCAGATGATGGCGCAGCGGCCGACGCTGCTGCCGTGCATGAGCCTGCTGTGTCCGGTGCAGGCCGACCAGCTCTACAAGCCCTCCCCGGCCCTGAACGGGATGCCCACCGAGCAGCTGGACGAGGATCTGCTGACCAGCGAGGCCAAGCACGCCGTCGCGACGCTGGCGACCACCCTGAACACCTTCCTCGAGGGAGTGGTGGATGCCTTCGAGGGCAGGGAGGCGCGATGAGCGCCCGGCTCGTAAAGATCCGCCTGTCCGGCCCGCCCGCCGATCTGCAGCAGGTCATCGACACCCTCGCCGAGCACGTGGACGTGCATGAAGCGTCCGCGCCGTATCCCAACCGCCGCGACCCGGGAGTCCGCCGCTACCTGCTGGTGGAGCTCCCGCCTGCTCAGACGGGCTCGTGAGCGTAGCCCGCTGCCTGAACGCCCAGATGACCGCGCGGGCCTGGCCGGTGCACCACCACCGGCCAGGCCCTGCCGATCTCTTCCAGAACCAACCTGGAGGACCGACATGTCCATCTTCACCCGCCTGCGCGGTGCACGCACCCGTCGGCGGCCCTGCCCCGCATGCGCTGGCCGGAACCGGGTGTGGAACCCGCCGGTCGGCGCGATCACCTGCCCGGTATGCCATCCCGGGACCGCACTCCCGGCCTGGGTGACCAGGGGGACGCCGTGATCAACCCGCTGCGCGACGCCCACGGCATTCCCGATCTGTCCCGGCTGGCCGACTGGACCGCCAGCTGCGATGCCTGCCCGGCCACCATCACTCTGGCCCACATCGACCCCTGGTTCGTCAGCCGCTATGACGCCACGCTCTGCCCGTCCTGCTGGCACGCCGAATCCGACCGGCTCATTCACCTGGCACTGCGCCCAGACGGCCCGCACGGCGCCCTGGCCGATCTGTATTTCCTGTCGACTCGCACCAGGTACCTCGCCCGCCGCCTACTGGCCCGTGCCCGGCTTCACCTCCCCGGCAGACACCCCCGTCGCCTGCGGCCCGCCGCGTGACACCACCCAGCCCTAACCGCCCCGCCTTCACTCCCCGATCCCGCCCGGGACCGGGATCACCTGCTCCGACCGTCCTCAGGAGGTCCGATGCCCCACCCCGAACGCCACCTCGCGCCCATCACCGACCAGTCCCCGCTCACCACCGCCCCCAGCCCGGCCGCCGCCCCCTCACCCCCCGTGCAGCCGACCGGTGACCTCTCTCCGCTGGCCACGGCCTGGCACGAGGCCCTCGACATCGCCGAGCTGCAGGAGGATGAGTTGCGGATGCGCCGCATCCGCTTCGGCTTGGCCGCGGCGTTCTTCACCATGGGCGCGACCGTCACCGGCGCGGCCCTGGCTACCCTGCACCCGATCTCGCACCTTCCGACCGTGACCATCTCCACCGTCCCCGCCGCGATTGTCGCCGTCGTCGCACTCGCGGGCCTGACCCGGATGTTCCAGGACGCCACGAACCGCGTCACCGAGACCTACCGGATCACCCGGAACGGCTGGCGGCTGCGGCTGGCACGGCGCTGGTACGCGCCCGGTTCCTACGTCCGCCTGCGCCACGAACCGCACACGTTCGCCGTCGTCCTGGGCTGGGCCGAGGACCCGGCCTGCGCCCAGCCCTGGGTGCTGATCCAGCAGGACGGGCAGAGCGCCCGCTTCGTCCCCCTGCACCACATCCAGCCAATCCCGCCTCGCAACGGCTGACCCCGACCGGTCACACACGCCCGTTCGACGGCCCGCCGCCTCACCGCCCAGTCGAGACGGCGGGCCGTCCCATTGCGATCCGGATGACCACTCGGCCAGCCGCCAGCGGTGTCCTCGGCGTACCCCGCCTCCCGGAGCCATCAGAAAGGGGGGTTACGGCGGTGCGTCGGGAACATTGCGTCCTTTGTGGGGCCAGCGCTGGCCCCGCCCACCAGAAAGCGATACAGCTTGACCAAGTCCACGATCCAGAAGAGGTGACCATCGTTGGCCACAGCCACCGGCATCGAGTGGACGGATGCGACCTGGAATCCCACCACCGGGTGCGACCGCACGTCCCCCGGCTGCGACAACTGCTACGCCCTCGCCCTGGCCCGAAGGCTCAAGGCCATGGGGGCAGCCAAATACCAGGCCGACGGTGACCCTCGCACTTCCGGCCCCGGGTTCGCGCTGACCCTGCACCCCGACACCCTGAACCAGCCCCGTACCTGGCGGACGCCGCGGATGGTGTTCGTCAACTCCATGAGTGACCTGTTCCACGCCCGAGTCCCCCTGACCTTCATCCAGCAGGTGTTCGACGTCATCGCCGACACCCCCCAGCACACCTACCAGGTCCTCACCAAACGCGCCCGCCGCCTGCACCGCCTGTCCCACGAGCTCGACTGGCCGCCGAACCTGTGGATGGGCGTGTCGGTCGAGAACGCCGATGTTCTGCACCGGGTCGACGACCTACGCGCCGTCCCCGCCACGGTCCGGTTCCTGTCCTGCGAACCGCTGCTGGCCCCCCTCCCGGGCCTCAACCTGGACGGCATCGGCTGGGTCATCGTCGGCGGCGAGTCCGGGCCCGGCCACCGGCCGGTGGACCCGAATTGGGTGCTGGACATCCGAGACCTCTGCCAGGAGGCTGCGGTTCCGTTCTTCTTCAAGCAATGGGGCGGCCACACCCCCAAGGCCGCCGGACGCACCCTGCAGGGACGGCACTGGGATCAGATGCCGATCACGCGGTCCTTGAGGACCGCATCAACGTGATCTCCCGGGTCCGGGGCTTGCTTTTCCCGCCATTGGGCGCACGGGCTGCGAAGCCGAGCTCGACCAAGTCGTCGACCGCCTCGCGGACTGTGCTCTCAGTGGCCACGCCGTACACCTGGCCGAACACCTCCGCCGTGCGGTCCACCAACCGGTAGCCACGGAGCTGATGCAGCAGGCTGGCGAGATTGTCGGTGACCGAGATCAGAGCCTGGTCGGCCTCCCTGGCGATCCTGGCCTCCATGAGATCGGCACAGGTAAACAGCGTGCCAGGTTCTTGCAGGTCCTGGATGCGCGCCAGGTGACGTAGCCAGGCTTGCCGCGCGCGAGCGGCCGCGTCAGCGAATACCCACAACCCATACTTGCTCCGGGTGAAAAACACCAGGTGGTAGATCGGCTGCTGGCCCAGCTTGCGGTAGACCGGCACCAGCACCGCCTGCATCCCGGTCGCCTCGCCCAGCCGCTTGGCATACTCGATCGCCAACGCATTGAGCACCGGCTCGAAGGTGGCGCCGGGGGCTGCCTCCCGAACCTTGCGTACGACCTCGCGCCACCATCCGCCGCCGCACGCGCGGTCCATGGCGTTCTGGTTCTCCAGCCCCTTCAACAACGCCCCTGATACCCGGCGGGACAGGTCGGCGCTGAAGTTCAGCAGCACCTCGGTCTTTGGATCACGACGCGGACCGGTCAGCACTTGGGTCAGCTGGTCAAAGCTCACGCCCTCCCCACACGGGTCCAAGAACATGAACAGCGGCGCGTCTCCCGCACGTTCGACAACCTCAAGCAAGTAGCGCTCCACCCGGCCCTGCCGGGCAGTGACGTTCAGCCCCTGCGCCTGATAGTCCGCAACCACCGTCTTCAACTCCGCGAAGCTGGTGTGGCGACGCTCGATGAAGAACGCCTCCAGTTGCCGCGTCTGCTTCAGCGACGCCATCGCCTTCATGATCCGCTCAGCGGAGGCCGGGCGCCCATCGGGATAGCGGCCTCGTCCGGCAAACCCATCCAGCACCACCACCCGCCGGCCACGTGCGGTTGAACCGGTCATCGCCATGAACGGCTCCAGGTAGGCGCTGAGCAGTTCGTGTTTGAACACCGACTGCGCATGCGGATCGGCCTCATCCAGCAATCCGGCATTGGTGCCTGTCGCCACACGCCCTCCCGCGGCCGTCCGCGACTCACTACCTCAACCGAGATCTACGCCAGCACGACTACGGCGTCAACAAACCCGTCAACCCCGCACCTGCGTGGACACACCCGTCCATCCCTCAAGGAAGCGACCATGGACCTTCCTCACTACCTTTCCGATCACCCAGACCAGGGCATCGCGGCCGCGATCGCCGCCGCCGTCCTCGGTGGGATCGCCCTTTGGCGGTTGTCCCGCGCCGCCCGCAAGCTGCTGGCCGGGCGCCAGGCCGAGGACGTGCTGACGGTGGTCGCCGCGACGCTGGCGACCAGCCTGGCGGCCTCGGGCATGTGGGCCTTCTTCCGTGACGTCCTGCACCTGCCTGGATGGGCGCGGGTCTTGCTGTTCTCGTTCGCTGAGGTCGCCACCATCGCCTCGGCGTTGCGCGCCCGCCGCGCGGTCCGCGACAGCAAGGACCACTCGGCCGGGGTGGACGGCGCGGCGATGTGGGGCTTCACCGCCCTGTCGGCGGTGCTGTCCACCTTGGATGCCGACTCCTTCCGGGCCGGGATCTTCCGCATGTTGGTGCCGCTGGCAGCTGCATGGCTGTGGGAACGGGGCCTGGCCGCCGAGCGGCGTCGCGCGACTGGCAAGTCCCGCAAGGTCCACTCCAAGCTGCACCTGGACCGGATCCTGATCCGCCTGGGCTTGGCCGAACCGGTGGACCGGACGGCCGCCGACGTCGATGCGCACCGGCGCCTCACCCGCGTGGCGCGGGCGGCCAAGCATCTGCGTGCGCTCCGCGCGGCGGGTGACCAGATCAAGTCCCACCGCCTGGTCCGCGCTCAGAAGCGGCTGGACCGGGCAATGGAGGGCGCGGTTGAGCACGCCCACCTGTCCACCGACCCCGACCGGCAGCAGGCGCTGCTGGCGCACCTGGCCCCCCTGTACCACTCGGCCTCGCTCGCCGAGCTCGCGCCTACGGCGCCCTGGGAACTCCCCCAAGAGCAGGTGCAGGAGCCGCGGGCGCTGCCTACCCCGCCGATGCCGCCGCGTAGCGACGGCGAACTGGTGGCACTGGGCTACGACGCGGCGCGTGTACAGGACTTCCTCGCTGAGCGCGGCGTCCAGCTCGACCCCAGCGACATCACCCGTCACCTCCCTGCGGCCCCTCGACCGGAGGCGACTCGGGCAGACACACCCGCACCGGAACAGGTCCCGGACCTCCCCCAGGACGGGACCGGGCAACAGGTCCCGGACCCGCTGACGCCGTCGCCTGGGACCGGGTCCCGTGCGGACGCGGCATCGGGTCCCGCGCCCGCCGCGCCGGACGTCGTAGATGTGGATCCGGACCTGGTTCCCGGACCTAGTACGCAGATCGCTGCCCCGTCGACCGTCGAGCTTGACGCGGACCGGTCCGCCACGGCCGCCCCCGACCCCGGCGAGCGCCCTTCTCCGCTTCCTCCCGCAACTCCCGTGGAGTCAGCGGAGGGCCAGGCGGAGCGGCGGCCTCGCCCGGTCCGACGGCGTCACCGGGCGTCCTCGTCCCGAGCCAAGGCGCGGCAGAAGGCCGAGCCGAGCGACGAGGAGTTGCTGGAGCAAGCACGTGCCGCAGATCAGGCATACCGGGACGAGCACGGCCGACACATCCCCGCCGAGAAGCTCGCCCGCGTCCTGCAGATCCGTAAGGCCCGCGCGACCCTCCTAACCCAGCAGATCCGCCGCCCCGCACTCCACTCGGTCGCCGAGCCACCCGCCGGATGACCTGCACATCCTTCACAACGTGAGGAGTTCATTCGATGTCACGCAACCCGCTTCGTACCGCTTCCAAGCCTGCCGCCGATGAGGACGCATCCAACTCGGCGGGCTGGCTGGGGCGCACCATGGCCCGGCTCGGCCTGCCGGACGCGCTGATGGTGGCCGGTGCCACCGCAGGCGGTCTGTGGCTGCTCGTCACGTACCTGCTGATGATGAGCACCGGACCGGCGATCGTGCTGTCGCTCGCCGTCGGAGTCGGCGTGTTCAGCTGGGCGCTCGCACAGATCGACCGCCACCGGTCCCGCACGCACTCCAGCCCGCCCCGGCCGGACGGGGCCGAGGACGCCGACTCGCAGGCTCCGGACGGGCAGGCGCAGCAGGTCCGGGATGCCTAGCCCAACCGGCCCTCGCTGGCAGGTCCGCCTGGTGCGCCGGACCACTCTTGGGCTGGCGGCATGTGCCGCCGTCACCATGAGCGGTCTCCTGCTCCTTTCGCTCTGCCTCCCCCGGACGCCCAGCGCCGTCGGGAGGGTGTCAACGACCCGAGCCGTCCTCCCGAACTGCCACCCGCCCGGACCTGCCCACTGCGCGGGACCTACGTGGTTCTGGCTGGAAGTCGCCCGAGGCGACGGAAGCAGATTCACGGTCCAGGTCTTCCGGACCGCCTTCACCAAGTGCCCACTGCACCAGCCCTATCCGGCGTGCGCCCACAACGAGAGGTAGCCGCATGACCCCCAACGCCACGACCGCCGAGACGGACCTTGAGCCCTACGGCCAGGCCCTGGAGGGGACGCGAGCCCAGGCCGCCGCCGAGCAGTACGTCGAGGCTGGCCTGATCGCCGAGTCCCTAATCGGGCAGTTCCACGGGCGGCTCCCCGCCACCCGGCGCGCCCAGCTTCTGTACGACCTGGCGGTGCAGCGCGCCGTCCAGGCCGACACCACCACCGCCGCCTATGGCTTCGAGCTGACCACCGACGGGGTCCCGCGCCCGCTGTCGGCCGCGCTGCGCGACGAAGCGGTGCTGATCTCGGCGTTGGCCGCCACCGAGCACGCGCTCGCGACCGGCCAGGCTCGCGTTCCGGCCGCCATCCCGGCGCTGGACGCCCCCATCGCGGCGGTGCTGGACGAGCTCGCGTCCGCCGACGCCCCGGCGGACCGGTTCGACCTGGTCGCCGACCTGTACGAGCCGCTGGAGCCGCTGGTCGGTGACCAGACCGCCCGCCAGATCTGTGAGCTCGGCGACCGATACGCCCTCACGACCGCTCAGGAGCGCACGGCCTGACCCGCGCTCCCCCTTCTTCACTCATTTCGGCCTGGCCGCCCCGACGCGGCCAGGCCGCTTGTCTTCCTAGGAGTTCCGATGACGCTGTTTCTGGTGCTCTGTGGCGTCCTGGTCGTGCTGTTCTGGTTCCAGGCCACGTCGCGCATCGTCATGGTCACGCTCGTCGCCTGGGGGCTGCTGGCCGCCAGCACCTCCATCGGTCGGGCGCTGCTGGGTCCGCTGCACTCGCTGTCCGGCGCGATGGACGGGTGGCTGAAGTGACCACCCGCATCAACAACACCGCCGCGAGCACGCCCGAACCCGGTGCGTTCCGCCAAGCAACGTCGTCCGTCTGGCGGAACCGCCCCACCTGGGGAGCGTGGATGTTCCTGCTCGCGGCCCCGGGCGGGGCCCAACTCGGCCTCGAGGTGCCCTGGTGGATCGTCGCCGCCGTCCAGTGGCCGCTGTACGGCGGCCTCTGGGCGGCCGTGGTGGCCGCCGACCTGCGCCGCCGCCCCGACCACGGGCACCGCGTCCCGCAGGTTCTGTCCGACCCGGAGCACGGAGGTGCGTCGTGATCGAGCTGTTGCTGCTGGGAGCGGGCGGGTTCGCGGGCGGTGTCCACGCCGTCCGCAAGAACCGGGCCCAGCATGGCCCCCAGGCCAATCGTCGCCCGCCGCGGACCGATTCGCTGCTGGTCAAGGCGTGGAATGCGTCCGGTGCGCCCGGTACCAGCGAGACGATGCTCGCCGACGCGCTCGCCGACCTGGGCGGACGAGCCGTCGGCAACGGCACGCGCGGCGCGTGGAAGAAGGGCAAGGCGGCCAAGCCGTGGGCCGAGGCACGCTGGCAGCAGCGCGAGGCCAACGGCGGAACCGCGACGTTCTTCCGCCGCCGCAAGCCCACCCGCTCCGGGAGCTCCGGTCCCGCTCTGCAGGGCAGGGTGGTCCCGCCCGGCGGGCCCCAGCCGCCCGGACCTGCGGGGCCGTCTCAGCCTCGTTCGCCTGGGCCTTCGCCCAAGCCGTCCGGCGGGCCGAACGGGAGCCCGGCCGGGAGCACGCCCGTCCCGGCCGGCCCGAACGGCAGCGGGTCCAGTCCTGTTCCTGGAGGGGCGGGAAATCCTGCGGCCAGCCCGAACGGGTCCCGGCCCGTCCCAGCCGCACCCGGTCGAAGCCCCGCCGCACGCCCTGCCGGGCCACCGCCGCAGGCCGCTGGTCCGGGCGGTGGGCCCGGCGGAGGTGGCGGAGCGGCGGCCAATCGCCCGGCCACCCGGCGCGAGGCCCAGCGGCTGGCCCCGACCGGACGTCGCCGCAACGGCCGCGCCCGGCGTCCCCAGCGGGCACAGACCCGCATGCGAGTGCTGGGTCCGCTGCGCCTGGACGTCCCCGACACCGACGCCGAGTTCCTCGACACCGCCGCCGAGCTGATGCAGATCCTGCGCGGCATCGCCGGCGCCGTGGAGGAGTGGACCGACCAGGTCGCGATCCGCAACCTCCCTCCGATCGTCGTCCGGCCGCTGTACATGGCGTCCGAGGGACTGGTGGATGCCTCGGCCTGCGCCGCGATGGCGACCGTCTCGTTCGAGGTCTGGTTCGCCGAGGCCCGCGAGGTCGCCGACGCCGGGATCGAGTTCACCGGCGACGACCCCGCCTGACCTCCCTCTTCCTCTCTCAACTCCGCTCGCTCTCTGGAAGGGAGTGCTGATGCCTCCACGCCGTCACCGGGGCTACCTGGTGGAATTCGATGATCCCGACAGCGATGGCGAGTTCCTCGCGACCTGCCTGGGGATCGGCGACCTGCTGGCCGTCGCATCCGACCTGGTGGAGGAATGGAGCGAAGGACTCGCCGAACGCGGCCTGCCCGCGCCGGTCCTGGCCCGCGTGGAACAGGCGGCCCTGGAGCTGGAGCAGTCCGCAGCCTTCGCCCGCCAGGCCGCCGTTAACTTCGCCGACTACTTCGAGGACGCCCGCACGGTGGCCGCCCGCGGCCTCCGCATCGTCGGTTCCTCCGGACGCCCCAAACGCGTCCCGAGGCGCTTGCCCCGCCGCACCTGATCCTGCCGAACACGGCACCGTTCCGGAACTCCCGGGACGGTGCCGTTCTGTCCGCCCTCTCGGGAAGGAGATCCCGCATGCATGGTCGTCCGGCCCGACACGGCCGTTCCTCAGTCCAGTTCGCCCAGCTCGCCCGCGTCGGTCAACTCGGCCGGTTCGCCGCCCGCAACGGCCGCCAACGCGGGGCTCGAAGGTCCCGGTACGACGACTTCCCGGTGCCCGAGGCCATGGCGCCGACGTGGGAGACCCAGCGCGGATCGCGCAGGCACCCCAGCCGGTCGGGCCTGGTCGCGCGCGCCGCGATGCGCGGCTACATCCGCTGGGTCGCCCAGTCACCCGACACCCGCGGTCTCGGCACCGGACTCGCTGCCCTCTATCCGGCCGGCCAGCTCAGCCACCACTACCTGGCCCACGACACGCTCACACTCGCCGCGTTCGCGCCACCCGCCGCGCTCGCCGCCTGGGTGGCGACCTACAAGACCCACGGGTCCCCGCGCTACTCCGGTGCGATCGCCGCCATCACCACCGCGATCCCCACCTGGCTGGCCGTGGCCGCCCACACCGGCGTCACCACCCTGCCGGTCCTGCTCTGGTACACGCTGGCAGCCAGCGGCCTGTGGTCGGCCTACACCTGGTCCGACGTCCTCAAGCAGCGCCGCCGGACCGCCGAGCTCCAGGCCCGATGGGAGACCATCGCCGGGCTCGCCGGGCTGGAAGGGTCCCGGCTGCTGGCCACCAAGACCACCCGCGTCGGTGTCCGTTTCAAGGTGGACGTCGGCGTGGACGGCCCGACCGGCGCCCGCCTCGAACGCGGGGACCTCGGCGTCCAGATCGCCCGCTGCTACGGCATCGGCGCCGACCAGGTCCAGGTCGACGAGGAGAAGAAGAACGCCCGCATCATCTGGATCACCATCCGGATGCGCGACATGTGGGCCGAAGAGATCCCGCACCCGGCGCTGGTCGACCAGGGCCCGGCCGAGGCCGCCAAGGCCAAGGGCAGCCGGTCCATCCTGGACGGCCCGTTCGTCCTCGGCACCGACCCCGAGACCGGCGAAGACTTGGGACTGGTCCTGTTCGACAAGGGCGGCGCCCGGCACGCCGAGATCGTCGCGTCCAACGGCGGCGGCAAGTCCAACGTCTTGTCGAACATCGTTCAGCAGGCCGCCGAATGCAACGACGTACTGGTCGTCGCCATCGACCTGGGCAAGGAAGTCATCCCCTCCCTGTGGGGCGCCTACCTGCACGACAAGGCCGGAGTCGGCGAAGAGGCCACCGCAATCGAGATCTTCGAGTGGATCGACGGCCTGCTGGACGAACGCGCGATCGCCTGCGCCGGCGGCACCCACAAGCCGTCACCGACGGCCCCCGCCGTCATCGTCATCGTCGACGAGCAGGACACCGCCTCCGGCTACGACTCCGATATCGCCCCCGAGATCAAGCCGGTCATCGCCAAGATCCACAAACGCGGCCGGTCCGTTGCCATCGCCATGGTCACCGCCAAGCAGCGCAACGTCGTCCAGCACACCGGTGACAAGGAAGGCTCGGCCAACGCCGTCACCACCGTCGTCGGACGGGTCTCCAGCACCAAGGAGATGACCAAGGCCGTCCCCGACTGGGAGTCCCGCGGCTGCCCCGACATGTCCACCTACGGCGACGGTGCCGAAGGCGTCGTCCTGCTGGCCCGCCAGGGCGGCTCCTGGCAGGCCGGACGCACCCGCGCCCTGTACGAGCCGGAGGCAGTGCAGGCTCTGGCAGCCGCCTACGGCCCCGCCGACGCCACTCTGGAACCGGAGATCGCCGCCAATCTGCCCGGCTACGCCGAACGGCACCCCGTCCCGGTGCCCGCGACCGCTGCGGCCGGCCCTTCGGCCACGCCGTCAGAAACTGCGTCGACCTCAGGGCCCGGCGCGCGACCGACACCCCCCGTCGACACCACCTCGAGGCAGTCACCCTCCGAGCCGTCCGACCAGGCTCCCGGCGACGGTGGCCCGCCGGACGGACAGGCTCGGGACTGGGGGTTCGACACCACCGACGAACAGGAGGTCGACAGGGCCGCCCATGGCCTGGTGGACAAGATCGACGCCTACGTCAACTCCGCCGCCGCCCCACCGCAGGAGGCCACCCAACTGGACGACCTGTTCGCCGCACAGCAGGCGATCGACGGAACCACCGTCCCCGACAACGTCCGCAAGTCGATCCTGCGGTTCCTCGCCGACCGCGGCCCGCAGGGCGCCCGCCGGAGCGAACTGGTGGCCTTCCTTGAGGAGCCCGCCTCCACCACCGCCCGATGGCTGGCCGCGCTCTACAAGCACAAGGTCATCGCGCGCGCCGGGCAAGGCCCCGCGACCCGCTACTACCTACCCGGCCACGCCCCCACCGGCGAACACGAACAGTAACCATCAGCGGTGCGGGTTCGTCTCACGAATCGTCTCACCCGATCGTCTCGCGAATCGTCTCACCAGGGCCCAACGCGCGCACGTGGTGGACGAGGCCCCCACCGGCGAGACGATCGAGACGATCCCGCGAGACGATCCCGTCCCCGCACGCACGGTAATGCCCGCCCGCACACGCGGGCCCACCCAAGCACCTTCGCGCGCTCCGGCGCGCCCACGCACGCCTCATCCCACGCGCCTCTGCCACCCGGTCGAAAGCGAGTCCCTCATGGACATCTCTCGCGCGTCCCTGCAACTTGTCCGCCTCATCAACACCGCGCCGCCCAACCCGGCCCCCGCCACCCCGCCCGCTCTCCACCACGACGCGACCGGCGCCGGCGGTCTGCTGTTCCTCGCACTGGTCTTCGGGCTGCTCCTGCTGGGCAGCTACCTGGTCTCCATCCGACGGCACCCCTTCCGCCCCTGCCGGAGCTGCAGCGGCACCGGGAAGAAGCACAGCTCGCACTTCACCGACGCCCACCGCGCGTGCCGACGCTGCGGCGGCACCGGCCGCCAGAACCGCCCCGGTGCCACCGGCCGCTACAACCGCACCCGCCACTGACGCCCGACCGACGACCCCGCCAGCCCGGACGGCCAGCGCCGTCCGGGCTTTTCTTCACCCACCCAAACCCCACCTGGCACACCCGCCGCAGCGCTCCCGCTCCGCGAGGAACGCTTCCCTGCTGAGGAGCGCGCTCCGACCCGCACACGTTCGCGGTGGAGCGCGCGGAAGAAGCACCCCAGTTGTCTTCGCATTTCCGCTGGTTGAAGGACCGTGGCAAGGGGTTGGCAAGGGTGTGTCAAGGGTCCGCTCCTCGCCGAGCTCAGGAGAACCACGGGCGCGTGACGTCCCAGGAGCGCGCTCCTGGTTCGGTGAGGCGCGCTCCTCGGACCGGCGGGAGCGCTCACCTCGGCAGGAGGAGCAATGCGAGGGGGCGCTCCTCGGGAGGTAGGAGCGCCGGGGCGCTCATCGCCGGGGACCAGTCCGGCCCGGGGCAGAAACTCACCAGGATCACCTGTCACCTTCTGGCGAGCCGATGCACCTGTAGTGGGTATGCGAGACGAAACCCGCGGAGCCGAGCCGCTCCGCCGTGCCCACCTGACCGTCGTCGGATCCACTAAACCGCCGCAGACCAGTACCGCTCGCGGTACCGGCGGTGGTGCCGCCGGGGATACCGCAGGCGCTACCGACCCCGATACCAGCCGCAATTCCCGCAGAAGCGGCGTTTCCGCTGGTCACAGCATGCGTGTCAAGGGTACCGAAGGCGGCGACTTCCTTCTCGATCCCGCGATTGGATCGATCAGTCACGGGGGCGCGGGGGCGATGCTGGTGCTCTACCAGTGCCGCATGGCCACCGCCGAACAGCTACGGCGGATCCTCACCCCCACCAGCACCTCATCCCGGTACGTCCGCGCCGAGCTCGGCAAGCTCGCGCGCGCCGGGCTGGTCGGCGCTGTCCGACTGCGCGGCAGAACCCAGGCCAAGGTGTGGTTCCTGACCCGCACCGGAGCGAACGCGGCCGAGGCGGCCTCGGAGATCACCCCGAGGCCGTACCGGATGACGGCGGCCAAAGCTGCGGGCCCCCTGCAGAACCACGCCCTGGCCGTCACCGACGTGCTGGCGGCCCTGCAGTCCTCCGGACAAGCCTCCCTCCTGGACTGCCGGGTGGAGGTCTCCCACGGCCCCGGCAACGCCGTAGACCCGACCGGACTGTCCAGCCGTTCGTTGGTCATCACCGACGCGCTCATCCGCACGTCCCCCGACATGGTCGACAAAGGCGTGCCGCCGGTGCTGTTCGTCGAGGTGGACCGGTCGACCATGAGCGCGTACCGGCTGGCAGACAAGCTGCACGCCTACGCCCGGTATCGCCAGCACCGCCACGCGTCGTCCCGAGCCAGCAGTCCGTCCAGCTGGAGTACCCGCTACCCCTCCAGCGGGTACTGGTTCCCCCCGGTGCTGGTGGTCATCACCGGCCCTGCCGAGCGGGCGGCCCGCCGGATGGACCTGGTGCGGGGCCTGCTGGAGCAGTCCAGGTACAGCGGCTTGAAGAGCGGAGAGGTCGCCGTCGCGGCCGTGCCACACGCGGTCCTGCTGAGCCACCTCGTGCGTGCCGGTGACCTGACCGCGCCGATCTGGATCCCGCTGAACCCGCACGCCCCGGCCGACCCGGTCGCCCTGCCCTACCTGCACGCAGCGGTCCAGCCGCGCGAGCGCATCTGACCGTCCCGCCTCACCCCGCACACGCGTGAAGCCCCCGGGCCTGGGGGCTTCACGCGACACACGCAGCACGAAGGGTCGCACATGACACGTGATCACGACGGTGAAGACGACCGTCGCCGAGACCAGACCGAGGACCCCAGCGACCCCAGCTCCACCGACCACCAGGACCCCTCGGCCGACGCCAAAGGCCGACGCCCGACCAAGCACGACCGGGCCCTAACCCTGCTGACCGAGCACCTGCAGCTGCGGTTCAGCGAGTACGGCTGGCCGTATGCCCGGGTCGGGAACAAGTTGTTCCGGTTCGACCGGGCCGGACGCTCCGACCTGTACGCCGAGGCGCGGCACCTGTGGCGCAAGACCCAGGAGGACCCGCCGCCGGACGAGCGCACCCTCCGCCAGGTCGTCGCCGACCTGCAGCGCGCTGCCCAGGACGCCACCCCCGACGACGCCGCGGCCACCGAGTGGCTGGGCGAGCACGGGGTGGAGGCGCCCCCGGCCGAGTCCGACGCCGAAGGCGGCCTGGCTGCCCTGCTGGAGCTGCCCGGCGCGCCGGTCGACGGCGGCTATGTCATCCCCGACTCCTACACCGTCGCCTCGGATGCGATCTGGCGGTGGCGGATCGACGGTCCGCCCGAACGGGTCGCCTGGGGCCCGGTCTTGGTCACCCGCGTGTTCACCGCCCCCGACGGCGAGGAGCTCGTCGAGCTGGCCTGGTGGCACCGCCACCGCTGGCGCTCGGCGACCGTCCCCCGCGCCATCGCCAAGAGCGGCCGGATGCTCGTCCGCGAGCTCGGCGGGCGCGGGCTCCCGATCACCGAGGCCGACGCCAAGTCCGCCGAACGCTTTCTGGCGGCCGTGGAGACCGCCAACACCGACACCATCCAGGAGGTCACCATCGCGCGCGCACTCGGCTGGCAGGCCGACGGCGAGTTCGTCGCCGCCAGCGGCCAGCCCTACCAGGTCCACGGGGTCGACCACCAGCAGCAGTCGGCCCTGGACGCCCACCGTGAACACGGCTCGCTGACCGGCTGGCAGAACGCCGTCCAGATCACCCGGCGCTACCCGTCCGCGGCCATGGGCGTCTACACCGGACTCGCTGCCTCTCTCCTGCGGATCCTCGGCGTCAGCTCCTTCACCCTCAACTGGGGCGGCACCTCCTCCCGCGGCAAGACCACCGCCGCCCAAGGCGGCCTGTCGCCCTGGGCCGACCCCGACGAGAACAGCGGCGCCATCACCAGCTGGTCCACCAGCAAGGCCTACCGCGAGGCCCGCCTCGCCCTGGCCGGGAACGGCATCCCCGTCCTGTTCGACGAGACCCAGCTAGCGGGCAAGCCCGAGGCCGTCTCCGAGATGCTGTACCAGGTCACCCAGAACCAGGGAAAAGGCCGCATGGGTGACTGGCGCACCTACCGGTGGCGCACCATCCTGCTGTCCACCGGTGAGCGCTCGGCCCTGTCGTTCGCCACCCACCAGGGCATCTCCGCCCGCGTCCTGGACCTGGCCGGGGCACCCTTCGGAAACAGCGAACACTCCGGCCGCGACGCCGAGGCGTTCCGCGAGGGTGTCACCGCCAACTACGGCGTGGCCGGCCCCGCCTTCGTCGCCCGGCTCCGCGAGTACCTGGACACCCACGGCCCCGACAAGCTCCTGACCCGGCACGCCGAACTCACCGCGCTGCACCGCCAGGACGCCACCACCATCGCCCGCCGCCGCGCACCGCTCGTCGCGACCATCCGGCTGGCCGCCGAACTCGCCCACTACTTCGAGATCGTGCCGTTCCCGTCCTTTCCCGACGCCACCTGGCGGACCCTGTTCGTCGCCGACGACCCCCGCGACAACCGCGCCCAGCTCGCCCTGGAGGTCATCAAGGAGTACATCGCCAGCTACTCCGACCGGCTGTACGACTCCGGACGTCCCGTCGCCCCGCCCGGCGGATGGATCGGCGTCCGCACCCAGGTCGGCGACGACACGAACGCCATCGCGCTCCTGCCTCAACGTGTCCACGAAGCCCTGGACCGCGCCGGGTACGTGCTCGAGGCCGTCGTGCAGGGGTGGCGCGAGGCCAAGGCGCTGCACGAGCACCCGCCCGGTTCCAAGCAGCGACCGATCTACCAGATCGCTCGGCGCATCGGCGGGTCCAAGCCCCGCTGCTACGTCTTCCGCGGCGAGTTGTTCAGCGACGACGAGTAGACATCCCCACCCCGTTCGTCCCGTGGAGTCCGGCCGAGGCGCGTACCCCGCGTACCCACATCTACAAGAACTCACATTTATCCAGGTCATACCTGCAAAGAGGTGGGTACGCGGGCCGGGTACGCGCCGGGTACGCACCGCGTCCCCCGATGGGCCTGGGTACGCGCCTTGGCCGGGCCTGGGTACGCGCCATGCGTACCCACCATTTCAGCAGGTCAGGCCCTGTTTTTGGGGTGGGTACGCGCCACTCGAAACACACCCCCTTTACGCGGAAAAAGAGTGGGGATGTCTCCGCGCCCTTCGCACCAGGGCGGCCCGCACTTCCCGGATTTCTTCAGCGGCGCTGTCACTTCCACCGCCCCGCACGCACCTGTCCCCGGTGACCCGCACTCAACCGCCTGGAAGGAGCCCCTGATGGCCGTCACCGAACCGACCGCCGTCCGGCCGGTCCAGCTCGCCCTGAACCTGGCCGCCCTCGGCTGGCACGTCTTCCCCCTGTCCCCCAGCAACAAGCGCCCCCTGGCCAACTGCCTGGACTGCCAGGACAACCCGCACTGCCCCGGCGACGACTACGCCCACTGCCCCTGTCTGCCGGACGGCCAGTGGTGCCACGGCGTCCGAGCCGCCACCACCGACCCCGACCGCATCACCACCTGGTGGCGACGCGCACCCCACGCCGTCCCCGCCATCGCCGCCGGACCGTCCGGCCTCGTCCTCATAGACCTGGACACCCACAGCGACCAACCGCCCGGCGCCCCCGCCACTCAGCTCCTGCCCGGCATCCCGCTGTCCGACGAGCAGGTGCCCGGCGGCTTCGACAGCATCCGCAACGGCATCGACGCCATGCATCTGCTGGCCCGCGTTCGCGGTGGCCGATGCCCCTGGCCGAGCGGACCCGACTACCAGCCCGTCAGCGTCCACACTCCGTCCGGCGGACGCCACCTCTGGTACCGCGCCCCCGACGGCCACCTCCATCAGGCCCTGTCCGCCCTCGGCTGGCAGATCGACATCAAGGCCGGGTGGTCCTACGGCATCGCCCCCGGCGCAACGACGAGCTCCGGGACCTACGCCGTCCACGGCGGATCCCCGCACGCACCCGGCCGAATGCCCGACTGGCTCCTCGAGGAAATCCGCCGTGTCGCAGGCCCGAAGCCCGCTCCGCCACCGCCCACCGTCGTCCCCGCGACACCAGGCCAGGGCAACGCCGCAGGCTATGTCCGCACCGTCCTCGACCGCGGCGCCGCCGAGCTCGCACCCCTCACCGACGGACGCAAGGCCGCACTGTCCGCCCTGGCCTACAAGGTCGGCGGCCTGCTGACCTGGGCGCGGCTCAGCCCCGCCGACGTCGAAGACCAACTCATCTACGCGGGCCTGGCCAGCGGACTCCTCGAACGCCAAGCCCGCCGCATCGTCCACCGCGCCCTGACCAACGGCCTCACCCGACCGCTCCCCGCGCCCCGCGACCGCCAGACCGTGTGAACACCCGAGCAAGCAACCCACCGACTGTGGACGGCCCCGGCAGCGACGCCTGCCAGCAGACCCCGCCGGGGCCGCCACCTCTTGGAAGAGGTATCCCCATCATGACGACGTCTCCCCTGGCCATGCAGGTCAACCCGGAAGAGGGCCTCCCCCTGAACCGGCTCTGGAGCGTGGAGGAGGTCGCCCACTTTCTCCACGTGCCCCTGCAGACCGTCTACGGCTGGCGCCAGAAGAACAAGGGGCCCCGAGGCCGTCGGATCGGCAAGCACATCCGCTACCGCCCCGCGGATGTCCTCGCCTGGCTCGAAGAGCAGACGTGACCTCGCCCCCGCAGCCCCTACCGCCAGCTCCCCGTCACTGACTTATCAAGCCGCTCCGGCCCGCCCCGAACGGGCCGGAGCCCCTCGAAAGCGAGACCACACCACCGTGCGCATCGGCAACGTGCAGTTCTGGAAGACCCAGTTCCGCAAGGGGCGACGCAAGCCCTACCAGGTCCGCTGGACCGTCGACAGCAGGCCCTTCCACCTCTCCTACCTCACCTCCGCACTCGCCGAGCAGTTCAGAAACGACCTGGTCGCGGCGGCCCGCCGCGGGGAGCACTTCGACGTCGACGCCAACGGCCTCCCCCCGTCGATGCGCCCCGAGCTGAAAGCCGTCACGTGGTACGAGTTCGTTCGCTCCTACGCAGCGATGAAGTGGCCCGAGGCGGCGGGCAACAGCCGGCGGAACGCAGCATCCGGCCTCACCCGGATCACGCTGTTCATGCTGTCGTCGCCCTACGAGAAGGCGAACGAAGCGGCTCTGCGCAACGCACTCCGGCACTGGGCTCTTCGTCCCGTCGACGAAGCCGCGATTCCGGCCGAACAGGCCGAGTTGCTGGCGTGGGTTGCGGAGCGGTCGCTACCGATCACCAACTTGAACGAGCTGGACACACTGCGACAGTTGCTGCGCATCCTGGGGACGCTGGACAACGGCTCGATGGCCAAACCCAGCACCCTCGCCCGGCACCGGGCGGTCCTGACGAACGCGTTGAACTACGCGGTCGAGCGAGGGCTGCTGGAGCACAACCCCGTCGACAGACTGGCTTGGCGCCCACCGACCCTGCCGCGCCAGATCGACCCCCGAGTGGTGGCCTCCCCTCGCCAAGTCCGGGACCTGCTCACGGCTGTCACCTACGTGGGCGTCTGGGAAAAGCAGCGTGGACCTCGCCTGGAGGCGTTCTTCGCCTGCATGTACTACGCCGGGCTTCGGCCGGAAGAGGTCGTGGCTCTGCGTGAACAGGACTGCAAGCTGCCAGAGGCTGGCCCTGGCCTTCTCATGCTGTCCAACGCCACGACTCGCGTGGGGGGAGCATGGACCGACGACGGCAAGAAGCACGAGACACGCGGGCTCAAGCATCGCGCAAAGGGAGACGGACGGGACGTGCCGATCCCCCCGAAACTCGTCCGCGCGCTCCACGAGCATATGAGGAAATTCGGGACGGCCAAGGACGGTCGCCTCTTCCCCGGGCCGCAGGGACAGGCTCTGGACTCGACGCGCTACCTAGACACGTGGGCCAAGGCCCGGGAACTGGCCCTGCCGCCCCACCTGGCCTCGTCCCGCCTGGCCGGACGTCCCTACGACTTGAGGCATGCGGCGCTGTCGCTCTGGCTCAACTCGGGCGTTCCCGCACCGGAAGTCGCGCGGCGAGCAGGTAACACCGTGCCGATCCTGCTGCAGACCTACGCCCGATGCATCCACGGCCAAGAGGACACCGACACCCAGCGGATCATCGATGCCCTCGGCGAGGACGACAGCTAATTGTGCCGTCTCATGAGTTTGGGCAACTCCTCCGAGCAAGCGAGAGGGCCCGGCGAAAGCGAACCGGGCCCTCTCACCGCTGAACCAGTCGCTCAGCTACTCAGGGATTACGGCACAGGGTGACTCGGCGGCCGGTCGCCGGAGGTCTCGGGCAGCGCGGCACCGCGCAGAGCCCGACGTCCGACCTTCGCCAGGTTCCGATGCCACTGCTGGTGCCGTGGAACATCGACCATCCAGGCACCGCAGCTTTCACAGACCATGCCGTCAGGAGCGCCAGCGGGCGTGCCGGTGGGTTCCTCATCGGTCGTGTCGACCTGGGAGGGGGTGGGCGCGGGACCTTCGGCGCGCTCGGCTGTCGTGTCGACATGCTCCTTGACGGCGAAGGAGTGCTCGCCGAAGGCGTCGCTGGTGTCGTGCAGGCCGACGGGGTTGCGCTGCTCGAGAGCAAGGAGCCAGCGGCGCCGCCAAATGCCGAACGCCTCCTCGCGGCTAACGCCGAAGCACTCCAGGAGCAACCCCGTCAGTCCCCAGCTGGGCAGCTGCTTGCCGGTAAAGGCTCGGGCGATGGTGGCCTTGGAGACGCCGGTGATCGCGGCCAGCTGAGAGTACGAGCGCTCTCCGCCTCGCCGACGCGCGATGCGGAGCTGGATGGAGAACTCCAGCGTCAGGTCGGCGTCCGGGTCGGGCTGTGGCAGGTCGTCAGAGTCGGTCGGCACGTCCTTCTGGTTCTGTTGGAAGCGTGCGACCGAGACGGCCGTCTGGAACTCGCGGAAGAGCTCCCAGGCGTAGTTGCGCCCGAACCCCGTGGCCGTAATGCGGCTGACTGCGTGCTCCGGCTCGGCGGTGAGAAGAAACTCCAGCCAGGTGATGGGACGGCCCGCGACCGGAGGCTCGTAACTGGCGAGCATCTCCACCAAGCGCATGCCCTTGAGCAGGGCGGACGCGCGCGGCGGGATCATGCCCGTGTGCTGGCAGATCAGCCTGAGGGTTCCCGCCTCGCCATCCTGGGCCGTCAAGACGAAGTACTGGTCGAGCGCAGTGGACCCGGTGAAGCTGAAGGTCGCGGGGTCGACGGCCGTCACGTCACTCCTCCTCCGCATCGGAGGACCGCTTTGCTGTGACCTCGTCGGGCGAGGCGGGAGTGAGCCAGGGCCGCAGGACCGCCTTGCCGATCCTCACCAGCGGGAGGGTGACTCCCCAGCCGCCGGCCGAGGGCGGCATCGCGAGCCGCAGCGCGACGCCGGAGCCAAGCATGAGCAGGAACGCCAGCCCGAAGGCCAGGTACACCGGCTGCCCATGCTTCATGAGGTACACAACGAAGCCGAGGTACATCGAGTGCAGGGCCACCGCGGCGCTCACCCACGGGCCCTTGTTCGCCGAGGCCGGCGGCTTGTTTTTGCTGGTCGGGGGGACGGAATGGAGCACGAGACGCGCCTTTCCGAGTGTCCCTGTCCGGGCTCAGAGTCCGGACAGGGACACCCACATGCTGGTCCAGGTGGAAATTGGGCGCACGTCCCACGTGAAGTCCCCTCGGCGGCAACCGATGGGGCACGCGAGGCATGCGCCTTAAGCCGGCATTGTACGGGCCCCCGAGCGCGAACGCTCGGGACGAGAGAAGCGTGCGAACCGGCGACGGACCACCGTCCCGGGGACGGGGCGACGAAACCCCGGTCGCCGCCGCAGAGATGTGGACTCCGAGTGGAAGATGCCCCGAAGCGTCCGCCCGACTTACGCTCCGCAACCGGTTCAGGTCATAAAAAACGAAGAGGCCCTCCGTTGCCGCGGAGAGCCCCTTCTAATCCCGATGCCCACCTGGACCAACAAGCGGTGATCGGAAAACCACATCTCGCAATGGTAATACAATATTACACTCGGTGGCCGCGTGCCCTCACCAGGACACATGGGCTTCAGAGTGCTGGATACATCATGCGGGTAGCACACCTTTGGGATGCTCATACGAAACGTACTGACACCGAGATGATACCAGTCTGAAACACTTAGATACGTACTGAACCGTACCGTAACGAAAGCGACCGATGCTCTCGACACCTTCAATGCATATTAATAATGACCAAGAAGTGCAAGATGAGTGCATATCAGACTCGATTGTTCTTTCGAATACCGATCGGTATTTCCTGGCATGCCCTTCCGAAAATAAATGCGACCCCGCAGCCAATCATCCCTCTTTCCGACATTTTGCCCATTCTCCTCAGTCGTCCACATACTCTTCCCTGGCATCATTGACAATCCATGTCCAGGAGGGTCGAGCGGCTACTCGGCCTCGTTGCCGAACCGAGTAGCAAGTCCCTTTCAAGATCATCCCCGGCCCGGCAGACAGCGTGAAGTCGCCGTCATGGAGCGACGAAACTAGGATGGGAAGTCTTGTACTTTTCGTCGCCGCGGGGGGCGGTGCGAAGGTGCGACGAAACTCCGCCGTGCCCACCCTCGGAGGCGTTCAATGCCCCAGCCTGACCTGCCGCGATGCCTCAAATGTGGAACGTCACTCACGTACCGCGGCCACGGCCGCCCGCAGAAATTCTGCTCCAAGGGCTGCCGCCAGACCTCCCACCGGGCCCACACCCGCGCGAAGAAGAAGCTCGCCCAGGCCGAACAGGTCCAGGAAGACGCAGCTAAGCAGGCCCAGGAACTCACCCATGCCGCTGCCGCCGTCGTAGCCGCCGCGGCCACCCAACCGGTCTCCCCTCAGTGGGGCGCCGCCCTGCTGGACGCGGCCGAAGAGCTCCAGCGGCGGGCGGCCCACTTCGTGATGTTGGCGAGCAACCACATCGACCTCATGAAGGCCCACCAGGAGAACCTCTCCATAGCCCACGGGCCCCCACCCCAGTCACAGACTGACGGCAACAGCGCACCCCCGCCGAAACCCTCGCCCTGAGTACCTGGGGCAGGGCGTCTCGTGGCCTACCTCGGAATGATCAGGGCCGTGGCACCAACCTCATGAGACGGCACAGCTAATGGTCTAGACCATTAACCAAGGTCGGCACACTTCTGGCACAGAAGTGTTGGTGATCGTCGCGGAACGACGACGAACGACCGGTTGTGTCAGCAATGGCCGAACCGGCCCGTCCGCTCCGATGTACACGGGTCGGTCGCCGGGGCGAGCGGGGCGCTGAGTTTGATCTCCGCCAGGCTCAGCGCCTCACGTTTCTGCAGGTCAGGCGTCCGTGACGCGGATCAGGCCTTCCTGCATCACGGAGGCTACGAGGTCGCCTTCGCGGGTGAAGATTTGGCCTCTTGCCAGGCCTCTCGCGCCGCCGGCGAAGGGGGTGT
Source organism: Spirillospora sp. NPDC052269 (assembly GCF_040679435.1). Classification (NCBI taxonomy): domain Bacteria; kingdom Bacillati; phylum Actinomycetota; class Actinomycetes; order Streptosporangiales; family Thermomonosporaceae; genus Spirillospora; species Spirillospora sp. NPDC052269. The sequence continues at coordinate 293,361 of NZ_JBFAUU010000001.1, read as the reverse complement.
CTTGGTAGTAGAGGAGCCAGTCGTCGGTTCTGAAGGGCTTGTGGAACCACATGGCGTGGTCCAGGGAGGCGCCCATGGTGCGCTTGTCGCCCCAGGCCAGGCCGTGGTTGAGGAGGACGGTGTCCAGGAGGGTCATGTCCGAGGCGTAGGTCATGAGGCAGACGTGGAGGAGGGGGTCCTCGGGGAGGTCGTCGTCGACCTTGAGCCAGACCTTGGACTCGGGGGTGGCCAGGGTGGTGTCCTTGGCGGCCTCCCAGGTCAGGGGGGTCGCGTGGCGGACGTCGAAGGGGCGGCGGTTGACGAACTCCTCGGCGGCGCGCTCGCCGAAGACCGGGATGAGGCGGTCCAGGGCGGTGGGGAGGGACTCGGGGTCCGGGGCGTCCGGCATGGGCGCGTGGTGGGTCGGGCCGGCCTCGGTGATCTGGAAGGACGCGGAGAGGCTGAAGATCGCCTTGCCGTGCTGGATGGCGAGGACGCGCCGGGTGGTGAAGGAGCGGCCGTCGCGGACGCGGTCGACCTGGTAGACGATCGGCACGGACGGGTCGCCCGGGCGGATGAAGTAGGCGTGCAGGGAGTGCACGGCGCGGGTCGGCGGGACGGTGCGTCCGGCGGCGACGAGGGCCTGGCCGGCGACCTGGCCGCCGAACACCCGCTGCTGCCGGTCCTCGGGGCTGCGACCCCGGAAGATGTCGTTCTCGATCTGCTCCAGATCGAGGATGTCCAGCAGCGCCTTCACTGATTCCTTCACGCGGATCAGTGTCCCAAACGCGGGCGTGTGAGCGGGCTCTCACCCCCGCCGATCGGTCAACGGCCGTTGAGCAGGGACAACACGTCCTGGCCGAAGCGGTCGAGCTTGACGCGGCCGACGCCGGGGATCTGCGCCAGTTCGTCCAGGGAGGACGGGGCGCGCTCGGCGATGGCCTGGAGGGTGGAGTCGGTGAAGACCACGAAGGCGGGTTCGCGGCGCTCCTCGGCGGTGCGGGCGCGCCAGTCCTTGAGCGCGAGGAGGACCTCCTCGTTCAGCTCGGCCGGGCAGTCCTCGCAGCGGCCGAGCTTCTGCTCGATCGCGGCGGTGAGCGGACGGCCGCAGACCCGGCACGGCCGCGGGCCCGAACGGCGGTTGCGGCGGGACGCGGCGCGGTCGACGCGGGCGGGCATGGGGGTGCCGGTCTTGCTGGTCAGGCCGTCCAGGAAGCGGGACGGCTGCCTGTAGCGCTCGCCGCCGGGGTCGCGGGACAGCGCCCACGACAGGTGCAGGTGCGCGCGGGCCCGGGTGACGCCGACGTAGAGGAGGCGGCGTTCCTCCTCGATCTGCTCGGGCGTCTCGGCGTACTTGATCGGCATCATGCCGTCGGTCAGGCCGATGAGGAAGACCGCGTCCCACTCCAGGCCCTTGGTGGCGTGCAGGGACGCGAGGGTGACGCCCTCCAGGGTCGGCGCGTGCTGCGCGGCGGCGCGTTCCTCGAGCTCGGCGACGAAGTCGGGAAGGCCGGCGGACGGGTTGTCGACCGCCATGTCCTCGGCGAGCTGGGCGAGGGCGGCGAGGGACTCCCAGCGGGACCGCGCCGCGCCCGCGCCGTCGGGCGGGGCGTCGGTGAGGCCCGCGCCCATCAGGACGTGCCGGACGGTCTGGATCAGCCCGAGGCCGTCCAGTTCGGCGTCTCCCCCGGCGCGCGCGGCGCCGCGGAGGCGGACGACGGCCTCCCGCACCTCGGGACGCTCGAAGAACCGCTCGGCGCCGCGCACGACGTACGGGACGCCCGCGTCGCTCAGCGCCTCCTCGATGCGGGCCGACTGCGCGTTGATCCGGAACAGGATCGCGATCTCGCGGGCCGGGACGCCCTCCTCGATGAGCTTGCGGCAGCGCTGCGCGACGTCGGCGACCTCGGACGTGTCGTCCCCGTACTCGCTGAAGACCGGGTCCGGGCCGTCCTCGCGCTGGGCGATCAGTTCGAGCTTGTGGCGCTTTGCGGCGTCGCCCCGGGCCCGTCCGATCACGTCGTTGGCGAGCTTCACGACCTGCGGCGTCGAACGGTAGTCGCGGACGAGCCGGACGACCTTCGCCGCGTCGTACCGCTTGGTGAAGTCGAGCAGGTAGGACGAGGTCGCGCCGGTGAAGGAGTAGATCGTCTGGTTCGGGTCGCCGACGACGCAGAGGTCGTCGCGGTCGCCGAGCCAGGTGTCCAGGAGCATCCGCTGCAGGGGGTTGACGTCCTGGAACTCGTCCACCACGAAGAACCGGTACTGGTCGCGGACCTGGCGGAGCACCTGCGGCTCGTCGTGCAGGACGGCGACGGTCAGCTCGAGCATGCCCTCGAAGTCGAGCAGGTTGCGCTCGCGGCGCAGCCGGTCGTACTCGGCGTAGACGCGGGCGACCTCGACCACGTCGGTGGACGGCTTGCGGCCCGCGCGGGACGCGGCGTCCATGTAGTCCTCGGGCCGGTGCTGGGTGACCTTGGCCCACTCGATCTCGGAGGCGATGTCGCGCAGCCGGGACGGGTCGGACTCGCGGATGCCGCACTCGCGCGCCGCGTCCCGGACCAGCCCGAGCTTGGACTCGATGATCTTCGGCGGGTCGCCGCCGACCACCTTCGGCCAGAAGTAGGACAGCTGCCGCAGCGCGGCGGCGTGGAAGGTGCGGGCCTGCACGCCGGGCGCGCCGAGCGCGCGCAGCCGGGACCGCAGCTCGCCCGCGGCGCGTGTGGTGAACGTCACGGCGAGGACCCGCTGCGGGGTGACGACGCCGGTCAGCGTCGCGTACGCGATCCGGTGCGTGATCGCCCGGGTCTTGCCCGTGCCCGCGCCCGCCAGCACGCACACCGGGCCGCGCGTCGCCTCCGCCACCGCCCGCTGCTCGGGGTCCAGCCCCGCCAGCACCGCCTCCGCCTGCATCCCCCCATGGTGTCAGGCCGGACGGAATGCTCGGGGACGTCCGCGTGTTGATGTCCTGGAACGATCGTCCTCGAACGATCGGGCAGAACGTACCCCCCGGCACGATTCCAGTCCGTCCAGGTGAGGAGCCGACGAGAGCGATGACGACGCAGGCCACCGAGAAGTCCGACCAGCAGGGCCGGATCACGATGTACACCACCAAGTGGTGTGGTTTCTGCCGCCGCCTCAAGACCCAGCTCGGCCGGGACGGCATCGAGATGGTCGAGGTGGACATCGAGCGCGACCCGAAGGCCGCCGAGTTCGTGATGAGCGTGAACAACGGCAACCAGACCGTCCCGACCCTGGTGATCAAGACCCGGGACGCGGGCGAGGTCGTGCTGACCAACCCCAGCGCCAAGGAGGTCAAGCGCCTCATCGGCGCCTGATCCCGCCCCAGGTCGGCCGCCGGTCCGGCGCCTGACCGAGGACAGAACTCCGCCGAGGCCCTTCCGTTCGGATAACGGAAGGGCCTCCGGCATTCCAGGGAGATGTCCGTTATGGCAGCCTTGGGCCCCTGCGATGACGCGAAGGGGATTCACGTTGGACGTGGCGGACGTGCTGTCGCTGGGCTCGGGGCTGGCCTGGACGGCGACCTACCTGCTGATCATCTGGACGAACCGGCGCGAGAAGACCTACGGCATGCCGATCGCCGCGCTCGGCGCCAACCTCGGCTGGGAGTTCCTCTTCTCGTTCGTCCGGCCGGGCGACGGGATGCAGCTGGTGGTGAACTACGTCTGGTTCGGGTTCGACGTGGCCATCCTGGGCCTCGTCATCGCCTACGGGCCGCGCGAGTTCCGCTTCCTGCCGCGCTGGGGATTCCTCGCGATGCTGGCGTCCGTGCTGGTCATGGGCTACCTCGGCGTGGACCTGGTGAGCCGCCAGTTCGACCACGGGCTCGCCACGTTCGCCGCGTTCGGGCAGAACCTGATGATGTCCGGGCTGTTCCTGTCGATGCTGATCGCACGCGGCTCGACGCGCGGGCAGTCGGTGTGGATCGCGCTCGCCAAGGGCGTCGGGACGGCCCTGGCGTCCGGCGCGTCCTGGATCTGGGCGCAGGACGAGCCGTGGCGGCACGGCTCGCTGCTGCCCTACCTGATGATCACCACGGCCGTCCTCGACCTGGCCTACCTCGTCGCGGTCTACGCGGTCGCGCGCCACGAGGCGGGCGGCTCGGCGTCCGCGCCGCTCCGCCTCAACCGCGTCCCCGAACCCGTCTGACCCGAACGCAACCGGCCTGCCTCGGACGGAACCCGACGCGATCCGGCCGCGCTCGAACGGCGCCGGGCCGGACGGTGGGTCAGAAGGCGGGCATCTTGGGGAGCGGGCCGCCGTACCAGCGCATGATGAGCTGCGCCGCGATCGACAGCGGGCCGGGCGCGACGATCCGTCCGGCGGCGATCTCCTCGGTCAGCTCGTCGCGGGTGTACCAGGCGGCGTCGCGGATCTCGACCGGGTCCGGGACGAGCGGGGCGGCGCCGTCCGCGACGGCGCTGAAGCCGATCATCAGGCTCTGCGGCAGCGGCCACGGCTGGCTGCCCAGGTAGCGGGCGTCCCGGACCTCCAGCCCGACCTCCTCGCGCACCTCGCGCGCGACGGCCTGCTCCAGGGACTCGCCGGGCTCGACGAACCCGGCGAGGATGGACCGGCGGTCCTCCGGCCACTGCGGCCCGCGGGCCAGCAGGATCCGGTCGTCCTGGTCGGTGACCAGCATGATCACGGCCGGGTCGAGGCGCGGGAAGTGGTCGCTGTCGTCGTGCGGGCAGTGCCGGACGTGCCCGGCCTGCCGGATCTCCGTCCTCGTCCCGCAGCGCGAGCAGTACGTGTGCGTGTCGTGCCAGTGCTCCAGCGAGACGGCGTGCGTCATCAGCCCGGAGTCGCGGTCCGGCAGCAGCGCGCCGACGCGGCGGAGGCCCACCGGGTCGGCGCCCTCGATGACCGGGAGCGGGGCGGCGACGGCGAAGTAGGCGGTGCCGTCGCCGTCCACGCCGAGGAAGTACCGGTCCCCGGACGGCGCGTCCCCCGGAGGCAGCAGCACGAGCGTCGGGTCGTCGCCGACGATGGCGTTGACCTGGCCCTTGCAGACGACCAGGACGCGGCTGCGCGGATCGTTCCACGCGGCGTCCAGGAAGGCGTCGTCGGTGCGGCGGTCGGAGGCCCGGTCGAGGGTGCCGCGCGCCAGCGCCAGCCACTCCAGCGTGCCGCCGCCCGCACCGCCCTTCGCGCCGCCCGTGCCGGTCGTCGCGCGGTCCGTGCCGGTCCGCGCACCGTCCGCCGTGCCGTTCTCGCTGCCGTTCCGGGGGGTTTCGCTCACCCGGTCACGCTAGCGCAGCGCGGTCCCCAGCTCGTCCCACAGGTACGCGGCGGCCTCGGCGCCCTTGAGCAGGAGCGGCATCTCGACCTTCTCGTTCGGTGCGTGGATGCGGTCGTCGTTCAGCCCGACCGCGACGAACACCAGCGGCGCCTCGAGGATGTCGGCGAGGTCGGCCTCCGGGCCGGAGCCGCCCTCGCGGGTGAACAGCACCTGCGTGCCGAACGCCTTCTCCATCGCGCGCCGGGCGGCCTCGACGCCGGCCGAGTCGATCGGCGAGAAGCACGGCCGGACGCCGCCGCCCGGGGTGTGCACCTCGACCTCGACGCCCGCCGGGGTGTTCGCCTCGACCCACGCGACGAACGCGTCCCGGACCTTGGCCGGCTCCTGCCCGGCGACCAGCCGGAAGGAGATCTTGGCGTGCGCCTCGCGCGGCACGATGGTCTTGCCGCCGGGGCCGGTGTGCCCGCCCCACATGCCGTTGATCTCGGCGGTCGGCCGCGCCCAGATCCGCTCCAGGGTGCTGAAGCCCGCCTCGCCGTACGCGGCGCGGCTGTTCCCGGCGGTCTCCAGCCAGGAGGCCTCGTCGAACGGGAGCCGCGCGAACAGCTCGCGCTCCTCGTCGGTCAGCGGGATGACGTCGTCGTAGAAGCCCGGGACCGTGACCCGGCCGTCGGCGTCGTGCAGCTTGGCGAGCAGCTCGACCATGGCGTGCAGGGTGTTCGGGACGGCCCCGCCGAACGACCCGGAGTGCAGGTCGACCTCGGCGCCGCGCAGCGTGATCTCGGCCTCGGTCAGGCCGCGCATGCCGGTGCACATGGACGGGACGTCCGCGGCCCACATGGTCGTGTCGGAGATGATCACGGCGTCGGCGGCGAGGCGGGCGCGGTGCTCGGTCAGCAGCTCGGCGAAGTGCACCGAGCCGGACTCCTCCTCGCCCTCGACCAGCAGCTTGATCGTGACGGGCGGGGCGTCCGTCCCGGCCGCGGCGAGGTTCGCGCGCAGGCCCAGGGTGTGGAAGAAGATCTGGCCCTTGTCGTCGGACGTGCCGCGCCCGACCAGCTGGTCGCCGCGCTCGACGGGGGTGAACGGGTCGGTGTCCCACTCCTCCAGCGGCGTCACCGGCTGGACGTCGTGGTGACCGTAGACCACGACGGCCGGGGCGTCCGGATCGGCGGCGGGCCACTCGGCGTACACGGCGGGCAGGCCGGCGGTCGGCCACACCTCCACCGTCGGAAAACCGAGGCCTCGCAGGTAGTCCGCGAGCCAGTCGGCCGAGCGGCGCACGTCGTCGTGGTGGGCCGGGTCCCCGGAGATGGACGGGATCGCCAGCCACTCCTTGAGATCCGCGAAGAACTGGGCCTTGTTGGCCTGGATGTACTCCACAACGTCCACTGACATGCTCCCTTGCTGATGCTTTGCCCCCGAACTCTAGGGGACGTCAGAGCCGGGCGATGCGCAGGAGAACGGGCGTTGACGCCCGGAGAGTCCGGGATGTTGCCGCCATCGGACGGTGGCATGGTCGGACGGGCCGGAGCGCCGACCGGTCAGGCGTTGAGGAGCATGAGTTCGGTGGTGAGGTTGCGGCGGGCGGCGTCCTCGAAGCGGGCGCGGGCCTCGGGGGTGTGGAAGATCCGCGGAAGGTCGAGGAGGCCGCCCAGGATCTCGGCCCGGCCGGCGCGGAAGATCTCCTCCGGGACGAAGGCGTACTCCTCCCGGACGGCGGCGGAGTAGGCGGCGTAGCGCTCCGGGTCCGCGCCGAGGATCGCCAGGTCGGCGTCGCACAGCACCTGGCCGTTCCGGTCGTCGTCGTCCGGTTCGTGCGTCTCGGTCAGCTCGACCAGCCGGACGACCTCGGCGACGCGCGCGGGCCCGAGGTCGGTGTCGGTGAGCATGCGGGCGGCGAGGCGGGCGCTGCGGGCCTCGTTGTCGGCGCGCTGCGGGTCGTAGACGGCGTCGTGGAACCAGGCGGCGAGGCGCACGGCGTCGGGGTCGCCCGCGTGCGCGGCCAGCTCGTCCACGAGGTCGAGGACGTCGATGAGGTGCGCGAGGGCGTGGTGCCTGCGGTGCGGCTCGGCGTAACGGGCGGCCAGCGCCTCGCCGATGTGCCGGGTGGCCGGTCCGGCGAGGGCGACCCAGCGGTCGACGGGCTCCATGCCCCCATCCAACACGCGGCGTCGCCGTTCTTGCACACCGGGCGGGGTCCGGTCACTATGGTGGCGATTCGAGTTAGGCAAGGCTAACCTCACTTGCTGTGGGAAGGGTGCCGTGACCGTCGCGCTCCACCTCGTCTCCGGGAAGCTCACCGACTCCGTCGCGCACGGGTTCCTCCCCGCCGCCGCCGCGCTCGGCCTGGACGTGACCGTGCTGACGGACCGTCCGGACGCGCACGCCGAGGTCTTCGGCGGCCCGATCGTGCGGTGCGACGTCTCCGACTTCCGCGAGATCCTCGCCGAGGGACGGCCGGACGCGGCGGCGGGACGGCCGGACGCGGCGGCGGGACGGCCGGACGCGGCGGCGGGACGGCCGGACGCGGTGTTCACGAACTCCGACTTCCTGCAGGCGCCGGTCGCGCTCGCCGCCGCCTACCTCGGGCTGCCGGGCAAGGACTGGCGGGCCGCCGTCCGCGCGAAGAACAAGCAGGAGACGCGGCGCGGCCTGGCCGCCTTCGACCCGGTGTTCGCCGCGCCCGCCGACCGCGTCCCGCCGGATGCGCCGTACCCGCTCGTCCTCAAACCGCGCGAGGGCGTGGCCGGCGAGGACGTCGTCCTGGTCGCGGACGCCGCCGAGCTCGCCGCCCGGCGCGCGCGGATCGGCACGGGCCGCCCGCTCATCGTCGAGGAGTACCTGCCGGGGGACCTGCACACCCTCGAGACGCTCGGCGACGGCCATGAGCTGCGCGTTCTCGGCTCGTTCCGGACGCGCCTGTCCCCTCCCCCGCACTTCGTCGAGGAGCGCCTGGAGTGGGCCCCGCCGCCGCCCGAGACGCCGCAGGTCCTCGCACAACTGGACGCGCTGGGCGTCGGGTTCGGCGCGTGCCACACCGAGTTCGTCGTCCACGAGGGGCGGGCGCGGATCATCGAGGTCAACTACCGGGCCATCGGCGACCACTGCGACTTCATGCTCGCGGACCTGCTCGAGGTGCCGCTGTTCGAGTGGATCCTCCGCGTCCACCTGGGCGAACGCCTCCCGCCGGCGCCTCCACGCCCGGACCGGCACGCGGTCGCCGACTGGGTCCTCGCGGACCGCGCGGGCACGCTGACCTCCGCACCTGAGGCCCTCGACCAGAGCGACGGCGAAGTGCGGCTGACCTACCGTCCGCTGCGTCCGGTCGGGGTGGACGCGCCGCTGACCCGCACCAACCGCGACTACCTCGGGACGATCCGGGCGATCGGAGCGTCCCGGCACGCGGTCGAGGACGCCGTCGACCGCTTCCGCGCCGCGCACACCTGGACCATCGCGTGACCCCCGGATCCGCCCTCGGCGGTGGCCCCGGCGGCACCGCCGGGCCTGACGCGCGGCGGGCCGGCCTTCCGGAGTCGCCTTCCCTCGGCCGGGCCCGCCGCGTCCCCCACCCGTCGGCCGAAGGGATTCTCGCGGCGCGCGCCATGGACGCCCTGCTGCGCGAGGACTACGGCGGCCTGCGCTCGTACGCGCGCGATGGCGTGCTCACCCCGCCGGGCTCCGCGCCCATCAGACTGCGCACGGACGCCTCGGCGGGCGGCCTGCATCCGGGTTTCTTAGCGCGCGCCGTCGTCGACGTCCATCAGGAGCTTCGCCTCACCGATGTGCTCGCGATCGCGCGCCGGGTCGCCGACCCTCGGGACGACGTGACGGCGTTCGTCCGCGAGTGCCGGGAGGCGCTGACGGCGACGCTGCTCGGCGAGGGCACACGTCCGGAGATCATGCGGCGGCTCGCGGGAGCGGACCCGCTCGGGCCCGGCGTGTTCTACGAGACCCTCGCCGCGCACACCGAGCATCCGGTGTACCCGTGTTCGCGCGCCCGTGCCGGGCTCACCACATCTGACCTGCGACGATACGCACCCGAGTACGCGCCGGAGTTCCCGCTGCGCTGGGCGCGGGTGCCCGGCGGGAAGGCCACGGCCGCCGGGAGGCTGCCCGCCTGGTGGCCCGATCCCGAGCTGTTCCCGGTGCATCCGCTGGCTGTTTCGGCTGTGCGGAAGCGTGCGGAGTTGCTGCCGAAGGCGTTCCGTCCGGTGCGTCCGACGCTGTCGATGCGGACGCTCGCCGCCGGTCCGCGCGTCCATGTGAAGGTGCCGCTGCCGACGAGCACGCTCGGGCTGCGGAACCGGCGGACGATCGTGCCGGGCACGCTGCACGACGGCGCGCTCGCCGAACGGCTGCTGCGCCGCGTCCTCGCCGAGGAGGACCATCCCGTCCTGCTGGCCGACGAGCAGACATATGGGCACGCCGGGTCTCCGCTGCTCGGCTACCTCGTGCGCCGGTTCCCGGACGAGACGGAGCACGCGCACGTCATCCCGGTCGCCGCGCTCACCGCGCCGCATCCGGGCGGCGGCCTGGTGATCGAGCGCTGGGACGTCCGCGACCTGTTCGGCCGGTACCTGGACGTCCTGCTGGCCTGGAACGTCGCGCTGTTCCGGCGCGGGATCGCGCTGGAGGCGCACCAGCAGAACGTCGCGCTCGTCCTCGCGCCCGGCGCGCCGCCGCGGCTGCTGCTGAAGGACAACGACGGGATGCTCGTGGACCCCGACGTCCTCGGCGCGCCCTGCCCGTTCGAGGACCACCGGATGCGCACCGCCGACCGCGAGGCCCTCGCCCGCGTGTTCATCACGATCACCCTGCACCTGTGCGCCGCCGCGCCCGCGTTCGCACTGGCCGAGCACGGCCTGCTGCCCCGCGCGACCGGCCTGGCGATGATCCGCGACCGGCTCGACGCGCTGCTCGGACGGCGCGGTGGCGGCCGCGCCGACGCGTTCCTGCGCGCCCGCGTGCTGGACGCGCCGACCCTGCCGGGCAAGGCGATGGTCACCGCCGGAACCCTGGTCGACAAGGTCCGCACCGGCGCCGCCGACATCAACAAGCACTACGGCCCGGACGGGCCGAACTACCTACGGGACCTCACGTGACGCTGACCCACCCGGCCGCCGTGGCCTCCGCCGCGGACGGCACGTCCGCCGCGCTCCTGAACTGCCTCGTCCGCGAGGTGTGCGGGCCGGATCGGCAGCTCTTCCCCGGGGACGGCCACCTGGTCATGCGCCTGCCGCGTGTCGGGGTGCTGCTGCGCGCCGGGCTCGCGCGCCCGCCGCACGGGCCGACGTTCCGGATCGTCCCGCCGTTCGAGGAGCGGCGCGACGGCGGCTGGATCGCGGCGGACTGGGCGCGGCTGGCGTCCCTGATCGCCGGTGAGCTGGAGTTGTCGACCGGACACGCGAACCCCGAGTTCGTGGCGCAGGTCGAGGACGGCCACCGCGCGCTCGCCGCCATCCTCGCCGCGCGGTCGCGGACCCGTGAGGGCGACGACGCCTACCTCGAATCCGAGCAGTCGCTGGTGTTCGGGCACCGGTTCCACCCGTCGCCGAAGGCACGGCAGGGCGCGCCCGAGGAGTGGCTGGGGTACGCGCCGGAGGTCCGGGCGCGGTTCCGGCCGCGGTGGCTGGCCGTCCCGGAATCGCTGCTGGTCGAGGAGGGCGACCCGGGCGCGTTCGCGACGCTCGAACCGTTCGCCGCCCCGCCCGGATGCCGTCTGCTGCCCGCGCATCCCTGGCAGCTCGATCTGCTGCGGGACGATCCGCTCCTGCGCCGGGCGTTCGCGGACGGTCTCGTCCGCGACCTCGGTCCGGGGCCGTCGGACGCATACCCGACCTCGTCCGTCCGGACGGCGTACCTTCCGGACGCCGACGCGTTCCTGAAGTTCAGCCTGGACGTGCGGATCACCAACTGCGTCAGGAAGAACGCCTGGTATGAGCTGTCCGGCGCGGTCGCGCTCGACCGGCTGCTGCGTCCGGTGTTCGCCGCGCTGGACGCGACACTCCTGGCAGAACCCGCGTACCGGACGCTCGCCCTCGCCGGTCGCCGCCTGTACGAAGGGCTGGGTGTGATCGTCCGGCAGGGTGTGCGGGGGCTGCGCGGACGTCCGCTCCTCGCCGCCGCGCTCGCCACCCCGGACGGCCTGGCCGCCCTGCCCGCCGTCCACACCGACCCGCTGACCTGGTGGGACGCCTATGTCGGGCACGTCGCGCCACCCGTCCTGCGCGCGTATCTGGAACATGGCGTCGTCCTGGAGCCGCACCTCCAGAACGTGCTCGTCTGCGTGGACGACAACGGAATGCCCGTCCAGGCGGCGTTCCGCGACCTGGAAGGCACGAAACTCGTCGCCGGACGCTGGGACCTCGGCCACCTCCCCGCGCGCGTGCGCGAGGCCGTCACCTACGACGCGCACCAGGGCTGGGACCGCGTCATCTACTGCCTCCTCGTCAACCACCTGACCGAGGTCGCCGCCACACTCGCCGACCTGCACCCCGACCTTGAGCCGGACCTGTGGCGGACGGCCCGGACGCACTTCGCAGGCGACCATCCCCGCGTGCGCGCGCTGCTCGCCGGTGTCCCGGTTCCGGCGAAGGCGAACCTGCGGACGCGATGGTCCCGGTCCGCCGACCGCTCGGCCGGATATGTCCCGGTCGCCAACCCGCTGCGGGTGGAACAGCCATGATTGAGGGGTATTGATCCCGGATCATCCCCCGTCGAAGGAGAGAGCCCGTGGCGTTCGAGCTGGTGCGAGCGGCGGCGCGGTTCCCCCGGGCGGTCTGGGACGCGGGCGTGCTGCATCCGGTGCGTCCCGACCGGGCCCTCCGGATGCCGCTCCAGTACGTCCGCTACGGCGCGACACCGGGCACGGTCGAGGCGATGTCCGCACTGCGCTTCCCCAACCGCACCGCTCTCCTGGACGACCGTGGCGCCCTCACCCACAGCGAACTGGAACGCCGCGTGGCCGCCTTGGCGACCGCCCTACGCGCGCACGTGGAGGAATCCGACCGGGTCGGCGTCCTGTGCCGGAACCACCGCGGCTTCGTTGAGGCCGTGCTCGCCGCGTCGCGCCTGGGCAACGACGTCGTCCTCCTGAACACCGACTTCTCCGCGCCCCAACTGCGCGAAGTCGCCGCGCGCGAGGGCGTGGGCGTGCTCGTCCACGACCAGGAGTTCGACGGCCTGGTGGACGAGTCCGGCTTCACCGGACTCCGCGTCCACGCCTGGCAGGACGACCCGGACGGCAAGCACACCTCGATCGACGAGTTCGTCGCGGCGACCGTCCCTGTGCCGCACAAGCCGTCCCGGACGAGCCGCGTGATCATCATGACGTCCGGGACCACCGGCGCCCCCAAGGGCGCGCGGCACGACCTCGGCCCGGCCATGCTGCTGCCCGCCGGGCTCACCCACATGATGCGCGTCCCGCTGAGATCCGGCGCGCCCCTGGCGATCGCGCCGCCGCTGTTCCACCTGCTCGGCATGGCCTACTGCTTCGCGGGTCTCGGCCTCGGCATGCCCCTGATCCTGACCCGCCGCTTCGACGCGGCCCGGCTCCTGCGCCTCATGGACGAGCACCGCGCCGGGGCGCTGGTCGCCGTCCCGGTCATGCTGGCCCGCGTCCTGGACGTCCCGGACGGCCCGCGCCCGCCGTCCCTCAAGGCCGTCGTCTGCGGCGGCGCGGCCCTCCAGCCGCACCTGTCGTCCCGCTTCATGGACGCCTTCGGCGACGTCCTCATCAACATCTACGGCGCGACCGAGACCGGCTGGGCCACCATCGCCACCCCCGCCGACCTCCGCGCCGCCCCCGGCACCGTCGGCAGGCCGTCCCTCGGCCTCACCATCAAGATCCTGGACGAGCAGGGCGCCGAACTACCGCAGGGCGAGATCGGCGAGGTCCACACCGGCGGTGGCCTGCGGTTCACCGGCTACACGGGCGGCGGCTCCAAACCCGTCCGCGACGGCCTGACCGCCAGCGGCGACCTGGGCCACTTCGACGCCCGCGGCCGCCTCTTCATCGACGGCCGCGCGGACGACATGATCGTCTCCGGCGGCGAGAACGTCTTCCCCTCCGAGGTCGAGGACCTCCTCGCCGCGAACCCCGCCATCGCCGAGGTCACCGTCCGCGGCGTCGACGACGACGCCTTCGGCCAGCGTCTGGCCGCCTGGATCGTCCTGCGCGCCGGCGCGTCCCTCACCGAGGACGCCGTCAAGGACCACGTCCGGACCCGCCTGGCCCGCTACAAGGTCCCCCGCGACGTCCACTTCGTGAACGACCTCCCCCGAACCAGCACCGGCAAGGTCAAGCCCCGGGCGCTGCCCGAATAGCCGGTCAGGCGGCGGCGCCTGTGCGGGCGGCCATGCAGATGCGGGCGAGGTCGTTGAGGGCCTCGGCGCGGCGTTCGTCCAGGGAGCGGTCGTCGCCGGGCTTCGACTCGGCGAGGGTGTCGATGACCAGGGAGAAGACGGGCCACTCGGCGGGGCCGATGGCGCCGCGGAAGTCGACCTCACCGGCCGCGAGGTCGTCGAGGTCGAGGTTGCGCGCGAAGGTCGCGAGGGCGGCCTCGGCGGCGACGATCCCGATCCGCATCGCGAGCGCGGCCGGTTCGCGCTCCAGGGGAAGAGCCATGGCGGACAACATAGAACACGTGAGCGAAGATCGTCGAACGTTTGGTCGAGAAACCGGTCCGGTTCAACCCGCTATCGCCTGAATGAAGGCGTGCGCGTGCGTGAAGTGGAGGTTGCCGTCCATGAAGGTGGGGCGCATGCCCGTCGGGGCGCCGCCCGCGAGCTCGGCCTCCAGCTCCCCGCGGATCGCCGCGGACGTCTCGGCGGAGGTCCCGGTGAACGCCAGCCAGGGGTCGAGCGGGCGGACGACGTCGAAGCGGTCGGTGCGGCGGACCTCGGCGCCCGCGGCGGCGAGCATCGCGGCGATCTCGGCCTCGGTGCGCAGGGTCGCGTGGGACGGGTCGCGCAGCCGTTCGATCCGGTCGGGGTCGCCGGCCGCGCCCTCCGGGCGGACGATGTCGGCGACGACGATCGCCGCGCCGGGCCGGGCGACGCGGACCATCTCGCGGACGACCGTCTCCGGGTCGTCCACCTGGTGCATCGAGAACCGGGTGAGGACGAGCGTGAAGGAGCGGTCGAGGTAGGGCAGGTCGTTCGCGTCTCCCCTGGTGAACGTCATGTTCGTGACGCCGGACGCGTCGGCGGCGCGCTTGCCCTCGGCGAGCATCGCGGGGGTGAGGTCGAGCGCGGTCACGTGCCGGACGCGCGCGGCGACGGCGCGGGAGACCAGGGCCGTTCCGGCGGCGACCTCCAGGACGACGTCCTCGAGGTCGAGCTCGGGCTCCACGAATTGAACGAGCCGTCCGAGCTGGGCGGTGAAGGCCGAATTGCGGCGCGGGTCGGCGAAGCCCTCCGCCTGCCTGGTGAACTCGCGCACGATCATGTCGCCGTGCTTTTCGACAGGGGTCACCGCCACGTCGGCCTCCTCAGGGTTCTCCGGGATCTTCCCCGTTTCCCCCTGCTCTGAACGGCGCGGCGGCCACCTGTTGCGGTCGGCCGACCAGGCGGCGAACGGGCCGCCGGTCAGGCGGCGAACGGGCCGCCGGTCAGGCGGCGAACGGGCCGCCGGTCAGGCGGCCGGGATCCTGTCGAGCAGCGCGGCGAGGCCCGCGACGTCGAGCAGGTCGGCCGGACGGATCGTGTGGTTCGCCTTCACATAGTGGAAGGCGGCGCTGACCTGCTCCAACGGGACGCCCGCGAGCTCGGCCCAGGCGACCCGGTAGGCGGCGAGCTGGACGGCGGCGGCGTCGGCCTTGGGGCCGTCCGGCGGGAGGCCGGTCTTCCAGTCGACGACCTCGTAGGTGCCGTCGGCGTTGCGGAACACCGCGTCCATGCGGCCCCGGACGAGCCGGTCGCCGATGATCGTCTCGAACGGGACCTCGACGTCCAGGGGTTCGCGGTTCGCCCACTCGGACTCCTCGAACATCTTCTGGAGCCGGTCGAGCTGCGAGTCGTCGGACGCGTCGTCGTCGGCGGAGCCGGGCAGTTCGCCCATGTCCATGAGGCGCTGCTGCCCCCACCGGCTCTCCAGCCAGGCGTGGAACGCGGTGCCGCGGCGGGCGTAGGGGGCGGGCTGGCGCGGCATCGGCCGGCGGATCTGCCGGGCCAGCGCTCCCGGATCCCCGGCCAGCGTGACCAGGGACGACACGGTCAGGTTCGCGGGCAGCTCGACCAGCGGGCCGTCGCCCGAGCGGCCCCGGTCGCGTTCGGCGAGCAGCAGTTCGACGTCGCGCGCCCACGCGGTCATGCGGCCCCGGTCGTCGTCGTTGAGGCCGCCCGTGCCCGCCCACAGGCCGGTGCTGCCCTGCATCGCGTCCCGGACCATCCCGGCGGCCTCGACGATCGCGTCATACCGGGCACGAGCGGACGAATCCGAATTGCTAAGGTCGCCGGGCGCGACCGGCCACTCGGCCTCCTGATCCTCGGTGAGCAGCGGGTTGGTGTCGTCCTCGCCGGGCGGGTCGGTCCAGACCGCGACGGTGCCCGCGCCCGCGACGCACACCTCGCGGACCTCCTCCAGGTACGGGGACGGCCCGACCGGACGGCTCGACCCGCCCCACCAGTACCCCGTCGCGATCAGCAGCGCGGACGCCCGGGTCAGCGCGACATAGGCGAGGCGCCGCTCCTCCAGCAGGTCGCGCCGGATGGACTGCTCCTCGAACCGGGCCAGGTCGTCCTTCTCCAGCCCGTTGAGTTTCGGCAGGTCGGCGTAGTCGCCGCGGAGCGGGAACGGCAGGACGCGCGGGTTGGCCGTCCAGCGCGTGGTGTTCTGCGGCGGGGACGGGAAGATCGAGCCCTTCGCCGGAGCGCCGTTCTTCTGCTCCATCGACGTCAGCCCCGGCACGACGACGACCGGCCACTCCAGCCCCTTGGACGCGTGGACGGTCAGCAGCTTCACGCTGTTCGTCTCGCCGACCCGTCCCGCCTCCAGGCCGAACTCCTCGGACTCGGCGGCGGTCAGGTAGGCGAGGAACGCGCCGAGCGTCGGGTCCTCGGCGTCCCCGGCGAAGTCGGCGGCGGCGCCGACGAACGCGTCCAGGTCGGCGCGGGCGGTGACCGGGTCGAGCCCGGACCGCGCGGCGACCTCGATGTCCAGGCCGAGCGCCCGCTCGACCTCGGCGACCAGGTCGGGCAGCGGCAGTCCGGCCTGGGACCGCAGGTGCCGCAGCTCGTCGCGCAGGCGGCGGAGCCGTCCGAAACCCTCCGGCGAGTACGCGGACGGGTCGCCGAGGTCGTCCAGCGCGTCGACCAGGCTGCCGGTCTCCTGGTTCAGCTCGGACACGAGCTGCCGCAGGGGGTCGGCGTCCGCAACCGGGGTTTCGGACGTTTCGGAAGGCGCGTCCTCGGGCGAGGGCTCAGGCGGCGTGACGTCGCGGCCCTGCTCGTTGGCGAGCGCGCGGGCGCGGCGGCCGAGCGCGACCAGGTCGCGGGGACCGAGCCGCCAGCGCGGGCCGGTGAGCAGCCGCGCGAGCGACGCCCCGGCGGTCGGGTCGTGCATGACGCGCAGCGACGCGACGACGTCCTGCACCTCCGGGACGGTCAGCAGGCCGCCGAGCCCGACCACCTCGACCGGCACGTCCCGCAGCTCGAGCGCACGCCTGAGCAGCGGGAACTGCGAACGCTTCCGCGCCAGGACGGCGATGTCGGACCACTTCAGCGGTTCGTCCCCGGCCGGGCCGCCGTCCGGGGCGTACTCGGTCGGGCCCATCAGCTGGACGATCCGCTCGGCGATCCGGTCGGCCTCGTCCTCGACCGTGGCGAACAGCGCGCACTCGACCCGGCCGCGTCCGTCGCGTCCGGCGCCGGGGACGAGGACGGGCACGTCGCGGGCGTCCTCGCGCAGCTCGGCCTGGACGCGCGCGGCGGCGTCCAGGATGCGCTCGCCGTTGCGGAAGCTGCGGCTGAGCTTGTTGATCGGCGCGGGCTCCGCCGGGACCGTCCCGGCCGCCGGACGGCGCGGGAAGTCGTGCGCGAACCGCAGCAGGTTGCCCGCGCTCGCGCCGCGCCACCCGTAGATCGACTGGCACGGGTCACCGACCGCCGTCACCGCGTGCCCGCCGCCGAACAGCGAGGTCAGCAGGACGAGCTGGGCCTGGCTGGTGTCCTGGTACTCGTCCAGCAGGACGACCGAGAACCGGGACCGCTCGATCATCCCGACCTCGGGGTGGTTGCGCGCGATCCGCGCGGACAGCGCCATCTGGTCGCCGTGGTCGATGACCTCGCGGTCGCGCTTGGCCTGCTGGTAGCGCTCGATCAGCGGCATGAGCTGCAGCCGCACCTCGTGCTTGGCGAGGATGTCCTTCTGCGCCTTGAGCGGCTTCTTCAGCGCGGCGAACATCGTGTCGAGGCGGTCGCCGACGCGGCGGACGTCCTCCGGCGTGCGCAGGTGCTCCGACAGGTCGCCGCCGAGTTCCATGACGGCCTTGGTGACCGTGTCCGGCGACCATTCGATCTTGTCCATCGGGCCGGCGTAGGCGTCCACCACACGCGAGCAGAGCTGCCAGGCGACCGCCGGGGAGATCAGCCGCATCGTCGGCTCGAGCGCCTCGCGGAGCGCGTGATCGCCGAACAGCCGCGCCGCGTAGGCGTGGTAGGTCGAGACCATCGGCTCGCCGTCGAAGATCTGCTCGCCGCCGAGCCGCTCCAGCTCGTGCGCGGGCAGCTGCTCACGCAGCGTGTCGAGCCTCTTGCGGACGCGCACGCCGAGCTCGGCCGCCGCCTTCCGGGTGAAGGTCAGGCCGAGGACGCGCTCGGGCCGGACGAACCCGTTCGCGACCAGCCAGACGACCCGCGCCGCCATCGTCTCGCTCTTGCCGGACCCGGCGCCCGCGATCACCGCCATGGGCGCGAGCGGGGCCTCGATGACCCGCGCCTGCTCCTCGGTCGGCTCCGGCACCCCGAGCAGCCGCGCCAGCTCCGCCGGAGTGATCATGGACCGACCTGTCCCCCCGTCTCGTGCACTGGGCAGCAGGACCGTACCGGGCAGGTCCGACACTTGTCGTTCGCCCGCGCCTGGAAGACCTCGCTGGCCATCCCGGTCGCGACGATCTCGACCAGCTTCTTCGGCCACTCGGGATCGGGGTCGTCCGAGGGCGGCGGCTGCTCCTGCTCGCGGACGCGGTTCGCGAACGCGGCCTTCCCCACCTGGACCAGCTTCGCGCCGCCCGGCTCGACCAGCCCGTGCCGCTGGAACGCGCCGAGCATCACCGCGTACTGGTACACGCCGAGCTGCGGGTGCCGGGCCAGGTCGTTCTTCCCGACGGCCGTCGTGGAGGTCTTGATGTCGATGATCACCGCACGGCCCTCGGCGTCCCGCTCGGCGCGGTCGATGCGTCCCTTGATCACCACGCGGCCGAGGTCGACCTTGAACGACTCCTCCAGCGCGACGACCTCGTTCGGGTTCTCCCGGTTCCAGGTCAGGAACTTGTCGACCATCGTCGCGGCCTGCTCGCGCTGCTTCTCGGAGTACCAGGACGACCGGAAGTCCAGGTCGTTCCAGATCTCGTCCAGGCGGCGCGCGACGTCCACCTCGGTGACGCCCTCGTCCGCGCCCGCCATCTCGGCGACCGCGTGCACGACCTTGCCCATGGTCGAGTACTCGTTCGGCCCGCCCTCCTGGGCGCCGACCGCCGAGGTCAGGAGCCAGCGCAGGCCGCAGGTCGTGAACGTCTCGACCTGGGACGGCGAGATGGTGATCTGCTCGTCCTCGGTGAACGCCGGGCCCGCGTCCGACAGCGCCGTGATCGCGTACCAGTTCTCTGGACGCGCGCCCCGCACTCCCGCGCGCGCGAGCCGCGCCAGGTGCCCGGCCGCCGCCCTCCGCATCGGCTCGGGACGGCTCGGATCGGCCACCACCGAACGCAGGTCGGCGACCAGCGCGGACAACGACAGCCAGCGCGTCTTCTCGTCCAGCTGGGACTGCTCGATCGCGCCGGGCAGCAGCTCGTTCAGGAACCGGGACGGACGCTCCTCGGTGTCGTCCCCGCCGACCGCCGTCACGACCAGCCGCCTACGCGCGCGCGTGACGGCCACGTAGAACAGGCGGCGTTCCTCGTCCAGCATCTTCGCCGACAGGGACGCCCCGGCCGCCGCGCCCTCGTCCGGCACCTGCGAACCGGCGGCGTGCTCCACCAGCTCCTCGACGCCGAGCAGCGAACCGCGGAGCCGGACGTCCGGCCAGACGCCCTCCTGGACGCCCGCGACGACCACCACGTCCCACTCCAGGCCCTTCGCGCGGTGCGCGGTCAGGATCCGGACGGCCTCGCCGTCGGGGGCGCGCTCGGCGAGGGTGTCCCCGGCGATCTCCTGCGCGGAGATCGTGTCGACGAACAGCTCCGGGCCCGCCTGCGGCAGCCGGTCGACGAACCGCGCGGCGGCGTCGAACAGCGCGACGACGGCGTCCAGGTCGCGGTCGGCGGACGCGCCGCGCATCCCGCCGCGGACGCTCTGCTCCAGCAGGACGTCCGCCCGCCCGGACTCCCTCCACACCTCCCACAGCACGTCCTCGGCGCTGCCGCCCTCGGCCGCGCTCCGCCGCGCCACCTCGATCAGCGACGCGATCCGCTCGGCGGGCGCCCGCACCTTCTCGTGGACGAGCACCAGCTCGCGCGGGTCGTCCACGGCCGCGACGAGCAGCTCGGCCAGGTCGCGGCGTCCGCCGGAGATCTCCTCCAGGTCGCGCAGCGCGCGCTTGAGCCGCCGCATCGCCAGGGCGTCGGCGCCGCCGAGCGCGCTGGTCAGCAGGTCCTCGGCGACGACCTCGTCGAGGAAGTCCTTCTTGAGGGCGGCGCGCAGCAGCACCAGGAACGGCCGGACGGCGGGCTCCCCGACGAGCGGCACCTCGTCCCCGGCGACGACGACGGGCACGCCCGCCTGCGAGAGCGCGCGGCGCAGCGTCGGCACCTGGCGCGCGGCGCTCCGGACGAGCACCGCCATCCGCGACCAGGGCACGCCGTCCAGCAGGTGCGCGCGGCGCAGCTCGTCCGCGACGAGCGCCGCCTCCTGGGACTCCGAGTCCGCGATGACGGCCCGGACCTCCCCCGCGATCCCCTCGTCCGCCTCGGCGGGACCGCCCGGCGCGTCCGGGAGCTCGGACGGGTGGAGGAGGGCGCGGTGCTCGGCGGCGAGGGCCGTCCCGGCGGGGAGGCGGCGCGCGATGCGGCGGGACGCGGCCAGCGGCTCGGGGGCCATGCGGCGGCAGGTGCGCAACGCGACGACCGGCGCTGGTTCGCCGGTCAGGGTGCGGAAGCGCTGCGGGAACTCCAGAATGCCCCGGACGTCCGCGCCCCGGAAGCCGTAGATCGACTGGTCCGGGTCGCCGACGACGACGAGGTCGCGGCCGTCGCCCGCCAGGTGCCGGAGCAGGTCCTCCTGGGCGGGGTCGGTGTCCTGGTACTCGTCGACGAACACGACGTCGTAGGCGTCCCGCTCGCGGAGCCGGACCTCCTCGTCGGCCAGCGTCCCGGCCGCGATGTGGATCAGCTCGCCGTAGTCGAAGGTGGGCGTCGGGTCGAGCGCGAACCGGTCGCCGTACCGGTCGACGAACCCGGCGACGGCGGGCCAGTCGTCGCGTCCGCGCATCCGGCCGAGGCCGTCCAGGTCCTCGGGGAGGACGCCGCGCTCGCCCGCGCGGAGCATGAAGTCGCGCAGCTCCTCGGCGAACCCGCGGGTGGCGAGGGTCTCGTGGAGGCGCTGGGGCCAGCCGCGCGCGCCGTCCATCAGCTCGCCCTGGAGCAGCCGCCGGACCTCCAGGAGCTGCTCGGGGCCGGTCAGCAGCCGGGGCGCGGGCTCGTCGTTCAGGACGGCGTCGCGGCGCAGCAGCGCGTAGGCGTAGCTGTGGAAGGTGAGCGCGAGGGGCGTGCGGGTGGTGCGGCGCATCCGGCCGGTGATCCGCTCGCGCAGCTCCCCGGCGGCCTTGCGGCTGAACGTCAGGACGAGCACCCGCTCGGGGTCGACGCCCCGGTTCTCGATCCGGTCGACGACCGCCTCGACGATCGTGGTGGTCTTCCCGGTGCCGGGCCCGGCCAGCACCAGGAGCGGCCCGCCCGCATGCTCGACGACCGCGCGCTGCCGCTCGTCCAGAGCGGGCGCGGCGGTGCGCGCGGGACCCGCGCGACGCACGAGACGATACGAGGCTGCTGACACGACCCTTCATTGCAGCAGATCATCGGGACTCCCCCGACCACATCCGCCGCATGTCGCCCATGTCCCGCAGGGTGAACACCCGAACACACGCCTCCCACCTGCGACGGAACGACAGAGCGTCGTGAGATCGTCACACACTCGGGGGCGGGAGCGGGCGGCAACGTCGATCTTCGGCATGGATTCAGCTCGCATTCAGCATCTTTCCCGTTGATTCGGGGGTTTCATCGGGGCCCCGCGGGCACGTTGGCGGTACGGTGCCCGCACATCGACCGCCCGCGGACCGACGCCCGCGGGCCGACGACCACGTTCGAAGGGGTGGGAACGACGGACCCGCGCGACCACGGCCAGACCCCCGATCCGGACGCGACCCGCGGCGAACCGGCCCCCGGCGCTCCCGCTCCGGACCCCGCCGCCACGCCGGGGGACGCGGAGACGCCCCGGCCCGGATCCGATCCGACCCGGCAGGACGTGCCGCTCCCGGACGGCGCGTCCGGCTTCTCGGACACGCGGGTCGGCGACCCCTCGCTCAGGCCGCCGCCTCCGCCCGGGCGGCGGATCAGCCGGCGGGCGATGCTGTTCGGCGGCATCGGCGCCGCCGGGCTCACCGCGGTGACGGCGTACGCCGCGGACGAGATCTTCTCGCGCGGATCGTCCGTCCGGCACAGCGCGGGGCACGCCGCCGGCATGGCCGGGCCGCGCCCGAGCGTCCCGGCACAGCGCACGGCGCCGCCCGCGAGCTGGACGAACGCGCCGATCCAGTCGAGCCGGACGCCCCTGTTCGACCTGCGCGAGCTGACGCCCCCGGCGCCGCCGACGGCCGTCACGCTGACCATCGACGACGGCCCGCACCCCGTCTACACGCCGATGATGCTCGACCTGCTCGCCGAGAACGGGATCAAGGCGACGTTCTCGCTGATCGGCATGCAGGTGAAGATGTTCCCGAAGCTCGTCGCGCGGATCGCGGCGGACGGGCACCAGATCTCCAACCACTCGCAGAACCATCCGAGCCCCTTCACGGCGATCGGGCACGACCGCATCCGCCGGGAGATCATCGAGGCGAAGGAGCGGATCGAGAACGCGGCCGGGTTCTCCCCGAGGTTCTTCCGCTCGCCCGGCGGCGACTGGAACCGGTACGTCTTCGAGCAGTGCCGGAGCCAGGGCATGATGCCGATCGCGTGGAACATCGACCCGCGCGACTGGTCCCGTCCGGGGACGCCGCACATCCGCCGCGCGATGCTCGCCGCGAAGGCCGGGGACGTCCTGCTCTGCCACGACGGCGGCGGCGACCGCCGCCAGACGCTCGAGGCGCTCCGGACCGTCCTGCCCGCCCTCAAGAAGCGCGGGCTGACCTTCGTGACCCTCTAGCCCTCGGGCCGGTCCTCGAGGTCCGGGCCGTCCCAGCGGGCGCGGCGCATGTCGACGCGGCGCCCGTCCGGACGGAGCGGGGTGCCCTCGACGCGGTACTCCTCCATCGCGCGCACCTCGTGCCCGGACGCCGGGCTGCCGTCGGCGCGCACCACGCGCCACCAGGGAACGCCGCCGCCGAACAGCGACATGACCCGTCCGACCTGGCGCGGACCGCCCACGCCGAGCATCTCGGCGATGTCCCCGTAGGCGAGCACCCGGCCGGGCGGGATGCGCTCCACGGTGTCGAGCACGAGCTCCGCATACTCGTCAGGTTCCGACATCATCCGGGGATTCTCCCGCACCTCGGCGGCGGAGCCTGCACCTGACAGTGGTACCCCCAGCAGCGTTCTGGTTGGCCGCCTCCGGGGAGCGCACCGTAGTCCCCATGGCGACCTCCACCGACACCGCGGGGCTCGGACTCCGCGGGTGGCTCATCCTCCTCACGCTCTGCGGCGCGACGTTCATGACCGGGCTCGACTACTCGATCGTCACGGTCGCGCTCCCCGAGATCGGCCGGAGCCTCGGCTTCGCGAGCGCCTCGGACCTCCAGTGGGTCGCGACCGCGTCCCTGCTCCCCACGGCCGCGCTGATGCCGCTGTTCGGCCGCGCGTCCGACATGCTCGGACGGCGGCGGCTGTTCATCGCGGGCGTCGTGATCTTCACCCTCTTCTCCCTCCTCGCGGGGCTCGCACCGAACCCCGGGCTGCTGATCGCCGCGCGCGCCGGGCAGGGCGTGGCGGCGGCGATGATCGGCCCGACCGCGCTCGCGCTGATGACCGCCGCGTTCCCCGAGGGGCCGCAGCGGACGCGCGCCCTCGGCGTCAACGGCGCGCTGCTCTCGCTCGGGTTCGTCATCGGGACGATCGGCGGCGGCCTCATCACCAGCGGGCTGAACTGGCGCTGGACGATGCTCATCCTGTTCGGCATCGGCGCGCTGGTCGTGACCGGCGCGGCGACGGTCGTGCCGGAGCCGTCCGGACGGTCCCGGGCACGGCTGGACGTCCCGGGCGCGATCCTGGCGAGCGGCGGCCTGTTCGCCCTGGTCTACGGCATCTCCGACGGCGGCCGGGCGGGCTGGGGCAGCGTCCGGACGATCACGACCCTGCTCGTCGCGGCCGTCCTGCTCGGCGCGTTCCTGGTGGTCGAGGCGCGGCACGCGGCCCCGCTCGTCCCGCCGCGCCTGCTCCGCCGCCCGACGGTGAAGTGGGGCATGACGGTCGGGCTCGTCACGTTCGGGATGTGCGGCGGCGCGACCCTGCTGCTCAGCCTGTACATGCAGGACGTCCTCGGGTACTCGCCGCTCGCGACCGGCCTCGGCTTCCTCGGCGAGGGCGCGGCGGCGCTGCTCGGCGGAACCCTCGTGGCCCGGCTGATCAACGCGCGCGGCACGGTCGCGACGATCGTCCTCGGGCTGACCGTCCAGGCGCTCGGCACCGCCGCGATGGCGCTCCTGCCCGCACACGGCGGCCTGGTCCTGCTGCTGGCGTCCTCGGCCGTCATGGGGTTCGGGCACGTCCTGACCGTGGTCGCGGCGATCACCACGATCACCTCCGGCCTGGACGAGGCGGACCAGGGCGTCGCCGGGAGCCTCGCCCAGATGCCCACCTTCGTCGGCGCGGTCGGCGTCGCCGCCCTGACCGCCGTCGCGTCCGCCCGGACCGCGGCGCTCGCCCCGTCCACGACCAAGGCCCTGGCGATGCTCGGCGGCCTCCACACCGCCTTCCTCACGGCGGGCGCCGTCGCCCTCCTGGGCGCCGTGGCGGCCGCCCTGCTCCTCCGCAAGGCCATGGGCACGGCAGCCGAGCCCGCCGAGCCCGCCGCCGAACTCGCGGCCCGGTGACCGCCGCCCTTCGCCGCCCCCGCTACTCGGCGGGGGCGGCGACCGTTTCCGCGAGCCGCCGCAGCCGCTCCTGGGACGGCGATCCGGCCTCGGCCTGGAACAGCGTCACGCCCTGGCCCTCGTCGTCGGGGGTCCGGAGCAGTTCGGCGGTGAGCGTCATGAGGCCGACCTCCGGATGCCGGTACTCCCGCGAGATGGACGCGCAGTTGCTCACGGGATGCTCGGTCCACATCGCCTTGAACTCGGGGCTGAGCGCCAGAAGCTCCTCGACGAGCGCGGTCAGGCCCTCGTCCCCGGGGAACCGGCTCAGCGATCCCTCCAGGTAGGCGATGTCGTCCTGGGCCTTCTGCTCCCAGTCGGGATAGAGGGCGCGGGAGAACTCCGTCTCCAGGAAGTCCATGCGGACGAAGTTCGGCTTCTCGTCCGCGTCGAAGTCCCAGTGCGGGGCCAGCAGAGCGTGCGCGGGCCGGTTCCAGGCCAGGAAGTCGCCGCGGCGGCCGACCGCGACGGCGGGGACCTCGGTCATCGAGTCGACCATCATCCGGATGCCGGGCCGCAGGCGCTCGGGCGGTGCGCTCCCCCGCGCCCGCGCGAGCCGGGCCAGCCGGAGCATGTGGGCGGACTCGTCGGTGTCCAGGCGCAGGACGCGGGCGATGGCGTCCAGGACCTCGTCCGAGACGTTCGGGCTCTGCCCCTGCTCGAGCCGCGTGTAGTACCCGACGCTGACCCCGGCCAGCGGCGCCAGCTCCTCGCGCCGGAGCCCGGCCACGCGCCGGTGCCGGAGCCCGGGGTTCAGCCCGACGTCCTCGGGGGCGACCCGGGCGCGCCTCGACCGCAGGAACTCGCCAAGTGCAGAAGCGGGATACATGCCGTCAACTCTTCCAAACACTCATCTCCCGCAAAAGGGACCGGCCCGGCAGGACGCGCGTCCGCGCGCCCGCCGGGCCGGCTGAGTCACGCCTCGTCCGGGACCGGAGGCGGCGGCACCGCCTCGTCCCCGACGGCCGGACGGCGACGCACGATCAGCCAGACCGCGGCCCCGATCATCAGCACCCCGACCCCGGCGAGAACCCCGAAGCCCCCGAACCACGGCAAGGTGACCGGCACCGCCCGCACCCGCCCGGGTGCCTTCCCCCCGAAGTGCGCGTTGCCGGCGACGGCACGGTCGGCCTTCTCAGCGGGCGGAGGCCGCTTGGCCATGGTCGCGGCCTTGGTCAGCGCCCCGGACGCGTTGAGATAGCCGAAGCCCAGGTCGGTCGTGTAGTGCCCCTTCGGGTGGCGCGCGGACGACGTGATCGCCTCGGTGACCTGCGCGGCGGTCAGTTTCGGGTATGCCGCGCGGACCATGACGGCCGCGGACGCCACGAAGGCGAGCGCCGGTCCGTCCCCCCAGAACGTCCAGCTGCCGCTGCCGTCGCTGCCGACGCCCGGGAACCGGTCGCCGTAGGCGGACACCAGCAGCGCGCTGGACGCCTGGGAGTACTTGTCGTAGCGGTCGCCGTTCCGGTCCACGTCGCCGACGCCCAGTACGCCGGGCGTGCTGGTGAACACGCCGGGCTCGTTCGGCTTGCGGATTCCGACGGGGGCGACGACCAGGACGTCCTTCGACTGGGCGTACGCGATCGCCATGGCGGCCCTGCCGCGGTCGTACATCCAGCTCTCGGCGACGGCGATGACGCGGGCCCCGTGGTCGACGGCGTAGCGCATGCCGTCGCCCAGCGCGCGGTCCAGCCTGTCCGAGGACACGGACCGATCCGGCCCGCCCGGGCCGTCGTCCGGCTGGACGCGGACGGGCAGCAGTTCGGCGTCCTTGATCAGGCCGGGCAGCGCCAGCTCCCCGGCGTCCGCGATCCCGCCCTCCCCGCCGAACATCACCGACGCCAGCAGGGTGCCCTGTTCGCGCTTCGGGTGGGCCGTGCGGATGAAGTCCTTCTCGTCCTGGACGTGGACGCCCTTGGCGAGGACGTCCGCCACCCCGTCCGACAGGAGCGCGATCTTCGTCCCGCCGCCGTGGGTCTGCCGACCGGCGTCCCGCAGGTCGCGCAGCATCTGCTTCACGCTCGGGTCCAGGGTGTCCGCGTGTGCGGCCGGTGCGAGCGGCGGAGCAAGGACGGTGGTGAGCGCCGCCGCCAGCGCGGCCGCGAGGCCCCGACGCAGGATGCGGGTGCGGCCGTGGGTGCGGCCGTGGGTGCGGGTCAGCATCGCACGCCCTTCCGGAGGCAGGGCGTGTCGTCGCCGGCGAACTTGGCCATGATCTGGTCCAGGATCTCCGGCGCGAACTCGAGGTTCACCAGCTCGCCCGGCTTGAGGCGGCCCTGCGGGAGCAGCGTCCCCTCGGCTCGCAGGAAGAGGTAGGGCGTGTGGTTGGTCATCGACTTGAGCGACTGCCGGGACGCGTCGTCGAAGCGCTCGACGGCGGTGCCGGGGAACGTCGCGACGCGCAGGCCCGCGCCGGAGGCCCCCTTGCCGCCGGTCAGCCCGGCGAGGCCGGTGGCCGCGTCGTCGGACGACCCGCTGTCCGGGAAGACGGCGACGCCGACGGCGAGGGCGCGCGTTCCGCTCGGGTCGAGGTAGGTCGCCCGCAGGACGGTCCTGCAGCCGTGCTTGGTGAGGATCGCCGCCGTGGGCTCGTCCACGGCGGCGGCGCAGGTCCCGGGCGCGGCGATGCCGACCCGGTGGACCTGCGCGAGGGTTCCGGACGGGTCGTCCTCCTTGGCGAAGCGGACCCGTTCAGGGAAGAGGTCGGCCGCGGGGATGCGCTGCCAGCGGGTGGCGAGCTCTCGGGTTCCGGCCTTGTCGATCTCGGCCGCGGTGGGTTTGCGGACGAGCTGGTAGGCGATCGCCCCGCCGCCGCCCGCGAGGGCCAGGAGGCCGAACACCAGCAGCAGGGTGATGGCCGCGCGGGGACGACGGCGGTTCTTGGGCTGGACGGGCGCGGAAGTGAGTGAGGGCCCGTCCTGGGCTTGGAGGGGCCCGTTGGACTCCTCCACTGAGGGTATTTCTGACACAAACCGGACTTTAACCGGAACCCATTCCGCTCAGTCGCTGAATGTCATATACGGTCGATACTTAAGGATGGTTACGGACAGGACCAATCCGGCCAGGGCGAGGACGCAGGCGACCGAGCACCCCACGATGAGCGGCCCCGGATGCCGGACGACCCGGACCCGCGACCGGAGGTCGACCGCACGGTCCGGGGCCGCGCCCAGACCGGCCGTCCGGGCCCCGACCAGGGAGTCCGACGCATCGAGCGCGGCGGCGGCGTTCACCGGGCCGAACCCGACACCCAGGTCGTACCCCCCGGACGGACGGCTCCGGGCGCTCTCGACGAGCGCCTGCGCGACCAGCGCGGGCGGCATTTTCGGATGTCTCGAACGGATGAGCGCCGCGATTCCGGACACGAACGCCGTCGCGGGGCTCGTCCCGTCCCCGATCCAGTACCGGTCGCCGGGGCCCGCGCCGATGATCCGGACGCCGGGCGCCGACAGCACGACCGCAGAGTTCCGGTTGGAGAAACCGGCGTGGCGTCCGCCGGAGTCGACGGCGGCGACCGAGATCACGCCGGGGAAGGACGCCGGGTAGGTGAACGGCGCGCGGCCGTCGCCCTTGGCCGGACGGTCCGCGCCGCCGTTGCCCGCCGCCGCGACCACGACCACGCCCTTGCTGATCGCGTAGGCGACGGCGTCCCGCTCGGCCGGGAGGGGGTACGCGCGGCCGAGGGACAGGTTGACGACGTCCGCGCCGTGATCGGCGGCGTAGCGGATGCCGCGCGCGATCGTCCCCTCGTAGCGCTTGTCGCCGCCGAACGTGCCGTAGCCCGGCTCGTCCCGTTCGAGGACGACCCGCACCGCCAGGACACCGGCCTCGGGAGCGACGCCCATCATGCCGTCCGCGTTCCCGAAACCATGGCCGTGACCTGCGATGATGGACGCCATGTTGGTGCCGTGCAGCCGCTTGGGGACGGTCCCGGACGGCGCGGCCCCGGCGGTGTAGTCGGGCCCGGTGACGACGCTCCCGGCGAGGTCCGACTGCGACGCGTCCACGCCGGAGTCCAGGACGGCGACGGTCACGCCGCGTCCGCGCGAGGCGGCCCAGGCGCGCGGCACGTCGAGCGATTCCAGGACGGGCGCCATCTCGTCCCGCACCCGGTCGGCGTGCGCGGGCTCGACGGGAAGCACGCAGGTCAGCGCGGCCGGCAGGACGGCGAGGAGGATCCTCAGCACACCCACTGCCGCTCCCCGCAGCGGACGGCGGCGGGCGCGGCGAGGGGACGCAGCACGCCCTCGACCAGCTGCGGGCCGAGCTGGGTGAGATCGTCCTGGAGCTGCCTGGCGCGCAACGTCGGACGCCCGTCGGCGTAGCCGACCGTGGCGGCGACCAGGTACGGGCCGCGCTGGGCGAGCGCCGCGGCCTGCCGGGACGCGTCGCCGAACCGTCCGGCGACCGAGCCGGGGAAGCCGAGCGCGCGCAGTCCGGGCGCGACCGCGCCGTGGCGCGGGAACCAGGGGGCGGCGGCCCGCGCGGACGGCTCGTCCGGGAAGGCCACGACGCCGAGCGTGACCGCGATCCCCTGGAGCTGGTCGAGGTAGGTGGCGCGCAGGGCGCCCCGGCAGCCGCGCACGGCCAGGGACGGGCCGAGCGCCGCGTCCACGGCGTCCTGGCAGGTCGTGGACGGGGCGATGCCCACGCGGCGGGCGTACTCGGGGCCGCCCTGGTCGAGGCTGTAGCGGAGCGCGCCGGGGAAGATCCGTCCGGCGGGCCAGGCGCGCCAGCGTCCGGCGAGCTCGGCGGACGACGCGGCGGAGCGCTCGGCCGCCGTCGGCCCGCGCAGCAGCTCCCGCGCGAGCCGGGCCCCGGCCGCGACGAGGACGGCCAGGCACACGACGGCCGCCGCCTGCAGCATGCGCCGGGATCCGAACCCGGCCGTCGTGATCTCGGCACGGGCCACGCAGCGGAGCGTAGCCGATCAGACGATCTTGAAACGACGTCCGGCCACGTCAGTGCCGAGGCGGCGCACCCCAGATCGGCGGCGGCCCCTCCGGCGGCTCCCCCTGAGACACCACACCCTCCGGCTCCACAGGCCCACCCTGCGGCGGCACGTACCCCGACTCCGCAGGCGTGCCCTGCGGCGGCATGTACCCCGGCTCCGCAGGTGTGCCCTGCGGCGGCATGTACCCCGGCTCCGCAGGCGTGCCTTGCGGGGGCATGTACTCGGGTTGCGCGCCCGGCGAGGGCATGGCCTGCGGCGATGCGCTCTGCGGGACGATGACCTGCGGTGTCGGCGGGGGCGCCATGCCCTGCGGGTGCGGGGTCGGCGGCGGCGTGGACGACCTCGGGTGGCGGCGGGCGAGCGTCACGGCGATCGCGACGGCCGCGGCCGCGCCCCCGACGGCTCCCAGGATCACCACCACGATCACGATCTTCGCCCAGGCCGGACGCGGGATCACGGTCACCGGCCGGGGCTCGCCGCCCGCGCCGAACCGGGTGCCGTCGGGCTTGCCCTGGACGTCCTTCGGGATCGCGGCGAGCCGGTCGGCGGCGTTCAGCGCCTTCACCGCGTTCACCTCGCCGTGCCCCAGGGACGCGTCGTACGACGCCCCGCCGTCCGGCGTGCTCGCGACGAGCGCCTGCGCGACCAGCGCCGGGGCGAGCCTGGGGTGCTTGGAGCGGATCAGCGCCGCGATCCCGGAGACCAGCGCGGTCGAGTCGCTGGTGCCGTCGGTGACGTAGTAGGCGCCGTGCTCGGGGCCGACGCCGGGAAGGCTCACGCCGGGCGCGGCGACCAGCACCGAGAAGTTCCGGTTGGAGAAGCCCGCGCGGACGTGCCTCTGGTTCGTCGCGGCGACGGCGATCACGCCCGGGTAGGACGCCGGGTAGGAGTAGGGCGCGTAGCCCTTGCCGTCGAAGCCGCTGCGCTTGTCGCCGTCGTTGCCGACGGCCGCGATCACGACGACGCCCTTGGAGACGGCGTAGCCGATGGCGTCCCGCTCGTCCGGCTGCTCGTCGTAGCGCCCGATGGACAGGTTGATCACGTCGGCGCCGTGGTCCACGACGTAGCGGATCCCGCGCGCGGTCGCGCCCTCGCCCTTGTCGGTCGTCTTGTAGGTCCGGTAGGACGCGTCCTCCGGCTCGGCGATGGCCCGCACCGCGAGGATCCTCGACTTCGGCGCGACGCCGATCACGCCGTCCCCGCCGCCCGGCCCGCGGCCCTTCCCGGCGATGAGCATCGCCATGCTCGTGCCGTGCAGCCGGGCGGGCTTCGTCCGGCCGTCGACGTTGGCGAGCATGTCCGGACCGGTCGTGACCTGGCCCGCGAGCTCCGGCTGGCCGGTCTGGACGCCGGAGTCGACGATCCCGACGGTGACCCCCGCCCCGCGCGTGATCTTCCACGCGGACGGCACGTCCATCGCGGTGAAGGCGGGCTCCTGGGCGTCCCGCACGGGATCGGCCCACGCCACGCCCGCCCCGCCGGGCGACCCGCTGAACGATCCGGCGCCCGTCCCGGCGAGCGGCCAGGCCAGCGCGAGAGCCGCCGCGACCGCCCCGGCCCGTCTCACCGAACGCCTCAAGATCAGCACTTCCATTCGGGGCGGGAGCAGTCGGGCATGGCCTGGGCGCCGAGGGTGTGCGCGATCTGGCGGGCGAGCTGCGGGGCGACCGCGAACGGAAGGTTGGGACGGCGCTCGGCGACGGACGCGGCGGGCCGTCCGTCGGTCTCGCCGGACGAGGTCAGCACCAGGTAGGGACCGCCCCGGTCGGCCGTGGAGTCCTGCCGGACGGGGTCGGTGAACTTCGCCGCCGCCGTCCCGGGGAACGCCACGGCCCGGACGCCGTTCCTGACCGGCGTGCCGTCCTTGTCGGTCGGCGTCTGCTGCAGGACGCGGTCGGCGGTCGTGGCGTCCGGCAGGACCGCGATCCCGACGGTCACCGCGACGCCCTGGATCTGGTCGACGTAGGTGGCGCGGAGCACGGCCTTGCAGCCGTTGCGGCCGAGGACGCCCGCGACGGACGGGTCGACGGAGGTCGCGCAGTCGGTCTCCGGCGCGATCCCGACGCGGCCCGCGTACTCGGTCCGGCCGCGCCGCACGTCGTAGGCGATCCGGTCCGGGAAGATCCGCTCCACGGGCCACGCCTCCCAGCGGCGCGCGACCTCGGCGCGCGCGGCGGTCTGGAGTTCGGCGTTGGTCGGGCCGCGGGTCAGCGACCTCGACGCCGACACCAGCGCGATCCCGCCGACGAGGGCGAAGACGCAGCCGAGGGCGGCGGCCACGAGCATCCACTGCCGCGCGCGCAGCCCGAGGACGACGGCCGGCGGTGGCCCCGGCGGCTCCGCCGGGCGGCCGTGGAGGGGCGGAGGCTGCTGTACGGGGGGCTGGAACGCCACAACCGGAAAGGCTAACCCGGCGAAGTACCGATCCAGCCCATCTCACAGGGAACCCTCAGATGTCCGGCAACTTCCAGAATGCCGTGTGAGGCGTCCCACCTGGGCAGTCGCTGCCGGGAATGCCCCGGGGCATGGCAAGGTTGTCCCGTGAGAGGACGATGGCGTCCGCCCCCGTAAACCGCAACGCGTCAGCACAGGAGCACCCACCGTGTCGTTGCCACCGCTGGTCGAGCCCGCTCCGGAGCTCACCCGTGACGAGGTCAACCGCTACTCGCGGCACCTGATCATCCCCGACGTCGGGATGGCCGGGCAGAAGCGCCTGAAGAACGCCCGCGTGCTGTGCGTCGGCGCGGGCGGCCTAGGCTCGCCCGCCCTGATGTACCTGGCCGCGGCCGGGGTCGGAACCCTCGGCGTCATCGACTTCGACGTCGTGGACGAGTCGAACCTGCAGCGCCAGGTCATCCACCGGCAGTCCACGCTCGGCCTGCCGAAGGCCGAGTCGGCCGCCGCGACCGTCCGCGAGATCAACCCGCTGATCGACGTCGTGGTGCACAACACCGCGCTCGACCGCGACAACATCCTGGACATCTTCGGTCAGTACGACCTGATCGTGGACGGCACCGACAACTTCGCCACCCGCTACATGGTGAACGACGCGGCCGTCCTGCTCGGCAAGCCGTACGTCTGGGGCTCGATCTACCGGTTCGACGGCCAGGCGTCGGTGTTCTGGGCCGAGCACGGCCCCTGCTACCGCTGCCTCTACCCCGAGCCCCCGCCGCCCGGCATGGTGCCGTCCTGCGCCGAGGGCGGCGTGCTCGGCGTGCTGTGCGCGTCCATCGGCTCGATCCAGGTGAACGAGGCGATCAAGCTGGTGACCGGCATCGGCGAGCCGCTGGTCGGCCGGCTGATGATCTACGACGCCCTGGAGATGAGCTACCGGGCGGTCAAGGTCCGCAAGGACCCGGAATGCCCGCTCTGCGGCGAGAACCCCACCATCACCGAGCTGATGGAGGACTACGAGGCGTTCTGCGGCGCGGTCTCCGAGGAGGCCAGCCTGGCCGCCAAGGAGTCCACGATCTCCGTCCACGACCTCAAGGCCATGCAGGACCGGGACGAGGACATCTTCCTCGTGGACGTCCGCGAGCCGAACGAGTACGAGATCGTCTCGATCCCGGGCGCGACGCTGATCCCGAAGGGCGAGTTCCTCAACGGGTCCGCCCTGGAGAAGCTGCCGCAGGACAAGAAGATCGTGCTGCACTGCAAGTCCGGCGTGCGGTCGGCCGAGGCGCTGGCCGTGGTGAAGAACGCGGGCTTCGGCGACGCCGTCCACGTCGGCGGCGGCATCGTGGCGTGGGTCAACCAGATCGACCCGAGCCTGCCGTCCTACTGACGCGCCGCCGTCTTGCCGACGCGCTGCCGTCTTACCGACGCGCTGCCGTTTCACTGACCGATCGGTGACCGGTTCCGGCCACCGGACCGAACGCGAGGCCCCCGGAGTCCACTCCGGGGGCCTTCGGCGTTCCCGGGTGCGACTCCCGGCCGGTTCCGACCGGACCGGATCGCCTCCAAGGCCCGCGTCCCCCTCGTGACCTGCGAGGTTTCGGGAGACCGGCGGGAGGGCAGAGGCGTTCCGTCAGGTTTCTGTGACCCGAACCGCTTGTGATCTGGGTCACCGCTGGTCAGACTGAACGCGTTTCCGGTCCCGCCGCCCGCACGAGCGCGGGCCGCCAACGCCGCGACCCGACGTGCTGGCCGGGCCGCGCACACCGCGCCGTGACCGGCGACCACATTCCTTGTGCCCCGCACGCCGGCCCCTGCTCCCGCAGGGGTCGGCGTCTCGGCCGTGGCCGCCCGCCGCGTCCCGCACCGCACTTGGAGGAACCATGTCCATTCGGGTCACGACCGATGCCGAACGGGCCCTCGGCCACCTGGAGCACCTCGTCGACCGGCTGCGCTCGCGCGGCTGGCTGGTCGAGGTCGCGGCCCCGGGCGACCGGTGGCCGACGGCCCTGGTCAGCAACATGGAGCTGCCCGGCCTGAACGAGAGCGTGATCGCCGCCCCGGACCACTCCGGCGGCGACTGGTTCTACTACTTCGGCTGGGGCGAGCGGATCTCGCCGTGCGCCGAACCGGACCGCGCCCTCGCCACGCTGGCCCGCGTCCTGGCCGTCCACACCGACCTCTGAGGACCGCACCCGGCCACCAGGCCCCACGGGAATGGACGACGCGTGTGAGCTGGCCAAATACGATGGGGCCATGGCTTGGACGCGTTATGTTGCGATCGGCGACTCCTTCAGCGAGGGCATCGGGGACGAGTATCCGGACGGCCGTCCCCGAGGGTGGGCCGACCGGGTCGCCGAGGCCCTCTCGGAGCGGGAGGACGACTTCACCTACGCCAACCTCGCCGTCCGCGGGAAGCTGCTCGGACAGATCATCGAGACGCAGGTCCCCGCCGCGCTGGAGCTCGGCCCCGACCTGGTGACCGTGTCCGGCGGCGGCAACGACCTGCTCCGCCCCGGGACGGACGTGGCCGACCTGGCCGTCTCCATGGACGCCGCCGTCGCGCGCCTGCGGGCGTCCGGCGCGGACGTCGTCCTGTTCACCGGGGTCGACCCGGCCGACTCGGCCGTGATCCGGCTGACCCGCGACCGGGTCTCCCGGTACAACGACCACCTCCGCGAGATCGCCGCCCGCCACGGCGCGTTCGTCGTGGACCAGTGGACCATGGACGTCCTGCGCGACTGGCGCTCCTGGGGGGTCGACCGCCTGCACATGTCGCCGGAGGGCCACCGCCGCGTCGCGCTGGCCGTCCTCGCGGCCCTGAACGTCCCGGACGCGGGCGACTGGCGCGAGCCGAAGCTCGCCCCGCTGCCCGAGCTCAGCCGGGGCGCGCGGCTCCTCTTCGACGCCCGGTGGGCGCGCGCCCACCTGCTGCCGTGGGTCGCCCGCCGCCTGCGCGGCCACTCGTCCGGCGACACCGTCACGGCCAAGCGCCCCACCCTGGAGCCCGTCGACCACTAGCCCGCGCGGCTAGGCGGATTTGCGGGCTCGGGAGCGCGGTTTGGGCGTGGCGGCCTTCTTGGCGCTCTTGCGGGCCGTTCCGCCTCGTGTGGACGTTCCGCCCCGCCCTGACGTCCCACCGCCGGACGAGGCGGCCTTCCCGGTCGACGCCGCCTTCTTGCCAGCGGCTGCCTTCTTGCCGGATGCGGACTTCTTCGCCGGGGCGCGCTTCTTCGGCGCGGCCGCGGAGCCGCGTTCCTTCTTGGCGGCCTCGACGCTGGCGCGCAGGGCGCTCAGCAGGTCGGCGGCGGGCTCCGCGCTGGGCTCCTCGACGGGCTGGACGACCTCGCGCCCCTCGACCTTGGCCTCGATGACGGCCTCGAGGGCCTCGCGGTAGGCGTCCTTGTACTCGGCCGGGTCGAAGTCGCCGGACATGCTGTCGATGAGCGAGGTCGCCATCGACAGCTCCTGGTCGCGGACGTCGACGTCCTCGTCCAGGAGGGGGAAGTCGGGGATGCGGACCTCGTCCGGCCAGAGCATGGTCTCCAGAACGAACACGCCGTCCCGGACGCGCAGTGTCGCCAGCGACTCGCGCTGCCGCAGCGCGACCTTCACGACCGCGACCCTGCCGGACTCCTCCAGCGCGTCCCGCAGCAGGACGTACGGCTTGACGCCCTGGGAGTCGGGCTCGAGGTAGTAGGTCTTGTTGAAGTAGATCGGGTCCACGTCCTCGGCGTCCACGAACCGCAGGACGTCCACGCGGCGGCTGCTGGTCAGCGGCAGGTCGGCGAAGTCGTCGTCGGTGAGCACGACGATCTCCCCGGACGGCAGCTCGTACCCCTTGGCGATGTCGGAGTAGGCGACCTCCTGGCCGTCGATCGTGCAGACCCGCTTGTAGCGGACGCGCCCGCCGTCCTCACGGTGGACCTGGTGGAAGGACACGTCCCGCTGCTCGGTCGCCGAGTACACCTTCACCGGGATCGTGACCAGGCCGAACGAGATCGCGCCCTTCCAGATGCTGCGCATACTTCGGTGCTTACCCTCCTGAGCCGTCCACAAGCGGGCGCCGGGGTCCGCGGACGTGCACGTTCACCTGTCCCAAATAGCCATATCTGCGTGCAGATCACGTCGATGTGGCGAACCGGTTCGTTTCGCCCACACGGCGGCGGGAGATCCTTTTCCAGGACGCGGGCCGGGGGTAGAAACGGCTCTATGACCATGCCGTGGCCCGTGGAACCGATGACGGCCGTCACCGGCGATCTCCCCGACGACACCGCGCGCTGGGGCCTGGAGCTCAAGTGGGACGGCGTGCGCGTGCTGACCGGCGTGTCCGCGGACGGCGTGCGGGCGGTGTCCCGGCGCGGCACGGACGTCCTGTCCCGCTACCCCGAGCTGTCCGGGCTGGCCGACCTCCTCCCCCAGCACGACGTGGTCCTGGACGGCGAGGTCGTCGCGTTCGAGCAGGGCCGTCCGAGCTTCGGCCGGCTGCAGCGGCGGATGCACGTGGCGCACCCCGGCGCCCGGCTGATCCGCGAGGTGCCCGTCCGGTACGTCGTGTTCGACCTGCTCTTCCTGGACGGCCGGACGCTCTTCGACGTCCCCTACGCGGAGCGGCGCGCGATGCTGGGCGAGCTCGAACTGGCCGCGACCGGCCCCGTCGAGGCCCCGCCCTACCTGGACGGCTCGGACACCGCCCAGGTCACCGAGCTGCTCGACTTCACCCGCGAGCAGCGCCTCGAGGGCCTGATGGCCAAGCGGCTCGACTCGCCCTACCGGCCCGGCCGCCGGGTCGACTTCTGGCGGAAGATCAAGAACTTCCACACCCAGGAGGTCGTGGTCTGCGGCTGGAAGCCGGGTCGCGGACGGCGCGAGGGCGGCGTCGGCTCGCTGCTGCTCGGCGAGTACGACGCCAAGGGGCGGCTGTGCTTCGTCGGGCACGTCGGCACCGGTTTCACCGAACGCATGCTGGACGAGCTGTACGACCGGCTGTGGCCGCTGCGCCGCCCGTCCAGCCCGTTCGACGACGAGGTGCCGCGCGACGTGGCCCGGGACGCGCAGTGGGTCGAGCCCCTGCTGGTCGGGGAGGTCGCCTACGCCGTCCGCACCCGGGACGACCGGCTGCGGTTCCCGTCCTGGCGCGGGCTGCGCGACGACAAGGACCCGCAGGAGGTGACCCGTGAGCCCTGAGGCACCCAAACAGGCCGCGGGGAGCGGGCAGGCGGCGGGAGGCAGGCAGACCGTCCAGGTGGACGGGCACGCGCTGTCCCTGTCCAACCTGGGCAAGGAGCTGTATCCGGGCTTCACCAAGGGCGAGGTGATCGACTACTACGTCCGGATCGCCCCGGTGCTGCTGCCGCACCTGCGGGACCGTCCCGCCACCCGCAAGCGGTTCCCGGACGGCGTCGACGGCGGCTCGTTCTTCGAGAAGAACGCCCCCTCGCACACCCCGGAGTGGGTGCGGCGCGCGACCGTCCCGACGCCGGGCAGCTCGAGCGGCCGCGACAGCCTCGACTTCGTCGTGGTCGACGACCTGGCGACGCTGGTGTGGTGCGCGAACCTGGCGGCGCTGGAGCTGCACGTCCCGCAGTGGAAGGTCGGGCCGCGCGGCGCCCTGCGCCCGCCCGACCTGATCGTCTTCGACCTCGACCCCGGACCGCCCGCGACGATCATGGACGCACGCGAGGTCGCCGTCCTGCTGCGGGACCTCCTCGACGAGGACGGCCTGACCTGCCACCCGAAGACCAGCGGGAAGAAGGGCCTGCACCTGTACGTCCCGGTCGAGGAGACCGACCGGACGTCGGAGTACGCCAAGGCGGCCGCGCAGCGCCTCGCCGCCGATCATCCGGACCTGGTCGTCGCGAAGATGGGCCGCGACCTGCGCAGGGGCAAGGTCTTCGTGGACTGGAGCCAGAACAGCCCGTCCAAGACGACCGTCGCGCCCTACTCGCTGCGCGCGGCGCCCCGTCCGTCGGTGTCCACGCCCGTCACCTGGGACGAGCTGGAATCCGCCGCGAGCGCCGCCGACCTGGTCTTCGGCCCCGCCGACGTGCTGGAACGCGTCGAGCGGGACGGTGATCTCCTCGCGCCGCTCCTCGGCGGCGGACCCGCGGACGCACACCACCAGCTTCCCTGACCGACCGGGACGAATTTCCACCGCCGATTGTGTTCGAACCGCCACTCTCCGGCGTCGGATTCCGCCACCATGAGGGACGGGGACTCACGAGCGGTGCCGGAGGCGGAGTTGTTGTCGATGTCGCAGAACCACTTCGACGTGATCGTGCTGGGCGGTGGGACGGCCGGGGAGAGCGTCGCGGCCGACCTCGCCCGTGCCGGGCGGTTCGTCGCCCTCGTGGAGAACCGCCTGGTCGGCGGCGAGTCGCCGTACTTCGCGTGCGTCCCGTCCAAGTCGCTGCTGCTGTCCGCGCGGCGCGGCGAGACGTGGGAGCTGGCCATCGCGCGCCGGGACGAGGTCACCGGCAACCTCGACGACGACCGCGCCGTCGCCCGGATGGCCGAGGCCGGGGTGACCGTGCTGCGCGGCTGGGGCCGCGTCACCGGTCCCGGCGTCCTCGACGTGGACGGCGTCGAGCACCGCTTCACCGACCTGGTCGTCAGCACCGGCAGCGAACCGGCCGTCCCGGCCGTCGAGGGCCTGGCGGGCGTCCCGGTCTGGACGAGCGACGAGGCGCTGACCGTCCCGGACCTGCCGCGCCGCCTGGTCGTCCTCGGCGGCGGGCCGGTCGGCTGCGAGATGGCCCAGGTGTACGCGGCGTTCGGGTCGGCGGTCACGGTGGTCGAGGCGTCCGGGCGGCTGCTGACGGGCGAGGCCCCGTTCGCCGGGGAGATCCTCGCCGAGGCGCTCCGCCGCGGCGGCGTGGACCTGCGGCTCGGCGCGGAGCCCGCGCGGGTCGAGCGCGGCCCGGCCGGGCTGCGGCTCTGGCTGTCGGACGGCGGGGTCGTCGAGGCCGACCGGATCCTCGTCGCCGCCGGGCGCCGTCCCCGGGTCGAGGGCCTCGGCCTGGAGACGCTCGGCATCGCCGTCCGGGGCGGGCTCCCGCTCGCGGTGGACGGGACCTGCCGCGTCCGGCCGTTCGGCGGCGCCGGGGCCTCGGGGGCCTCCGGCGCCGCCGGAGCCGGGGCGGAGGCCGGGGACGACGGCGCCTGGGCCCCGCAGAACGCCCACGAGGCCGCCCAGGGCCGCCCCCAGGGCGCGGCGCTGATGCCGGAGCCGGGCGGCGGCGTCTGGGCCGCCGGGGACGTCACCGGCGTCGCCCGCACCACGCACGCGGCCCGCTACCAGGCCCGCGTGGTCGTCTCGAACATCCTGGGCAAGGTCCGCGAGGCCGACTACCGGGCGATCCCGCGCGTCGTCTACACGGCCCCGACCGTCTACGCCGTGGGCGTCAGCCCCGTCCACGCCGAGCGGATCGGCATGCACCTGATCATGGCCGGCTGCGACCTGTCCGAGACGGCCCGCGCGTCCGTGGAGGCCGAGGACCGGGGCCGGGTCGAGCTGTACGCGGACGCCGAACGCGGGCTGCTCGTGGGGGCCGCCGCGGTCGGGCTCTACGCTGAAGAGTGGATGAGTGAGATCGCGCTGGCGATCCGGGCGGAGACGCCGCTGAGCCTGCTCACCGACGTCGTCCACGCCTTCCCCACGTTCGGGGAGGCCGTGGAGACGCCGCTGCGCGAGCTGGCCGGACGGCTCTGACGCCCGGCTCCCCGGCGCGTCCGGGGGCACTCCGCCCGCACTCCCGC
This sequence comes from Spirillospora sp. NPDC052269, assembly GCF_040679435.1. Lineage (NCBI taxonomy): Bacteria > Bacillati > Actinomycetota > Actinomycetes > Streptosporangiales > Thermomonosporaceae > Spirillospora > Spirillospora sp. NPDC052269. Next base: position 253,518 of record NZ_JBFAUU010000001.1, on the reverse strand, counting down.
CCGCACGAGGGGGATGAACACGCGATGAGCGAGACCGAGGACCGGCGGCCCGTTCCCGAGCCGCCCGCGCCGTCCTACGACCGGAACGACGCCGACGCCGCCGAGCAGGCGGCCGACATGCGCTCCGACGAGGAGGGCCCGAAGGGCCAGCCTCCGATGGACGTGGACGAGGCCGACTTCGTCGAGCAGGGACGTGTCGTCCCGGAGGACGAGGAGGACTACCGCTGACCACCCCGTACCGCCCCTGACCTGCCCGGACACGGGTAGGGCGGGTGTGACGGACGAGACACGCGCAGCGACACGGATCCGCCCGTGGGTGACCTTTGAGGTTACCGGCGCGTAGGATGGTGGGATTGTTTCCCGCGGCGGACGATCCCCCGGACCGCCGCATCGAACGGTGATCGGAGAGTGTGGTGACCGCGACCCCGGACGCCCGCCCCCGTGGCACGCGCCTGCCGCGCCTGGCGCGGCGCAGGCAGCTGCTCGGCGCTGCGCAGGAGGTGTTCGTCGCCCAGGGCTACCACGCCGCGGCGATGGACGAGATCGCCGAGCGGGCGGGCGTCAGCAAGCCCGTGCTCTACCAGCACTTCCCGGGCAAGCTGGAGCTGTACCTGGCGCTGCTCGACGAGCACGCCGAGGCGCTGGTCCGGACCGTCCGCGAGGCGCTGGCGTCCACGAACGACAACAAGCTGCGCGTGCAGGCGGCCATGGCGGCCTTCTACGACTTCGTGGCGGGCGACGGCGAGGCGTACCGGCTCGTCTTCGAGTCCGACCTGCGCAACGTGGCCCCCGTCCGGGCCCGGGTCGAGCGCGCCAACCTGCAGTGCGCCGAGATGGTCGCCCAGGTGATCGCCGAGGACACCGGCGCCGAGAGCGACGAGGCGCACCTGCTCGGCATGGGCCTGGTCGGCATGGCCGAGGTGAGCGCCCGCTACTGGCTCGGCCAGCACGGCAAGATCCCCAAGGACACCGCCGAGAAGATGATCGCCCGCCTCGCGTGGCGCGGCATCTCCGGATTCCCCCGCAGTTCCTCCTGATCCGCACGTTCCGGCGGACGCTCCGACCGGGCACACTCGGACGGAGGAACCCGACGGAGAACCGGCGGCGAACCTGACGGAGAGCCCGACGGTGAGCCCCGGACAGAAGGAGCGTCGCGTGCAGGTACGCATCGGGGTGCAGTTCGTCCCCAAGGAGCTGGTGGTCGAGACGGGGCTGACCGCGGACGAGGTCCAGCGCCTCCTCGCCGAGGCCCTCGCCGAGACCGGCGGCGTGTTCGTGCTGGAGGACCGCAAGGGCGGCCGCATGGTGGTCCCGGCCGCCCACGTCGGCTACCTGGAGATCGGCGAGGACGAGGGCCACTCGGTCGGCTTCGGCACCACCTACACGTGATCCGGCCGCACCTGGCCCGGCCGCACGGGGCCCGGCGACACGTGACCCGGTCGTAGGTGGTCCGGCCGCAGGGGATCCGGGCCCTCGCCTGACCCGCGGGATGTTTGAAGCCCGCACCGGGGGCATACCGTCCACGGACAGGCCGCCTCGCACCGGCGGGGCGTCCCAACCACGGAACGGTGATCGAAAGTCATGCTCACGGTCCTCTGGTTCATCATCGTGGGAGCGGTGATCGGTGCGCTGGCGCGTCTGCTGGTCCCCGGCCGCAACCCGATCGGAATCCTGCTGACCATCGGCGTCGGAATCGTCGGCTCAATCCTCGGCGGGCTGATCGCCGGCGCCCTCGGCGCCGGATCGCTGATCGCCTTCATCTTCAGCGTGATCATCGCGGCGGTCGGCGTGGTCGCCCTGACCTCGCACGGCACCGGCCGCTGGGGCTCGGGCGGCAGGCGCCGCCGCTCGTACTTCTGACGCACGCCCGAAGCCCCGGGGACGGCCGGGCCACCACCCGGCCGGCCCCGGCCGCCCGCCCCGCTCGTTCGGAGCCCCCGTGCCCGCACACGGGGGCTCCGGCACGTCCGGGCCCGCGCATGGGGGCTCCGGCGCGTCCGGGCCCTCAGCCCCTGGTCACGGCCTTGAGGACGTCAGGTCGCAGCGTCCCGCGCAGTTCCCCGTAGGGAACCTTGATCGACGGGTCCTCGCGGTTGCACGCCATGTCGTAGCCGAGCTGGAACATCGGGATGTGGAACTCCACCCCGGACGGCGTGAGCAGCGGACGGACGTACCCCTTGTCGACCGTCTCGGCGGTCAGGTAAGGGTCGCCGGTTTCGGGGTGCTTGTCCCTGCCGCAGAACGCGCCGTGCGGGGTCTGCCGCTCGAGCAGGACGGTCAGGTCCCGTGCGCCCTGTGCGGTGTCCACGGCCGGAAGCAGCAGGTCGCGGGTCCGCGCCTCCCTCCCGGTCGCGAGATCGATGGTGAGGACGGATTTGCCCGACGTGTTCCGCCAGGCCGTCACCGGCCGGTACCGGACGGAGAGGTAGCGCGGCCCCCTCACGCCGAAGTCCACGGCCGAGGACGGGCGGAAGGCCGGTCCCGAGGGCGGCGACGCCCCGACGAAGGAGGCGTAGTCGTCGCGGACGGACTTGGCCCACAGATCGGCCGGGTCGCGGAGGAGCTTGTTGACGCGGTTCTCGATCGCCGCCGACGCGAGCCCGGTCACGTGCGGATAGGCGACGGTCGCGGTGACGTCCGGCCGGGTGAAGGTCTTGGTCTCGCTCAGCAGCGTGACCCGGACCGCCTTCGGGGACGGGCTCGCCGCAGGATGCCCGCCGTCCTGCGTGGCCACGTAGGTGCCCGCTCCACCTGCGATGACGGTGGTCGCGATCGCCGCCACCGCGATCTTCGCCCCGGTCGCGGCCAGCAACCCGCCCCCGGCGGCCGCACCCGTCGTCCCGGCAGCGCCCGCCGTCCCCGCCGCGGTGGCGGCGCCACCCGCGGTAGTGAGGGCGGCGAGGGGGAAGGCGGCGGCCAGGGCCATGGCGAGCCCGGCCAGGGCGCGGACGCCGCGGGTCTCCCACTCCGGCCCGTAGGCGGCCGACGCGGCGGCCTCGAGTTCGGCGGCGAAGTCGGAGGCGGACGCCGGACGGTCCGACGCGTCCTTGGCGAGGCCGCGTCCGGCCAGGGGACGCAGCGACTCGGGCAGCCGGTCGAGCGGCGGCGGGGCCGTGAGGTGCAGGTTCGCGAGCGCGGCCCGGCTCGCGGCGGCGAAGGGCCGCTCGCCTGTGACGGCCTCCATGAACACGCAGGTCGCCGCGTACACGTCGGTGGCGGGCGAGGCGGGCCCGCCGCGCCACTGCTCCGGCGCCATGTACGCGGGCGTGCCCACGGCGGACGCCTCGCCGACCGGGACCGCGATCCCGAAGTCGACCAGCTTGCTGAGCCCGTCCGGCCGGACGACCACGTTGCCCGGCTTGTAGTCGCGGTGGACGATCCCGGCGGCGTGCGCGGCGGCGAGGCCGCGCAGCGAGCCCTTGAGAACGGTCAGCGCCGCCTCGGGCGCGAGCGGGCCGTTCTCGGCCAGGACGCGCGCCAGCGGGACGCCGTCCACCGCCTCCATCACGAGCGCCGCGCCCGGCCCGCCGCCCCCTGGGGCGTCCTCGGGCGCGGTCACGAACCGGAACAGCCGCACCACGTGCGGGTCGGCGACCCGGCCGAGCATGACCGCCTCGTCCCGCAGCCGGGCGAGCCGCCGCTCCCGCTCCTCCGGATCGCCGGCGGGGACGTCGAGGTACTTGATCGCGACCGGCGTCCCGTCGCCCTCGTGCCGCGCGAGGACGACCCGTCCCTGCGCGCCCGCCCCCAGCTCGCGGACCTCCTCGAACCCCGCGACCCGCCAGCTCCGCCCGGCGGGCCCGCCGCCAGAGGTCATTTCTTGGACGCGGCGGCCTGGAGCCGGGACAGGACGTCCGGCTTCACGATGTCCTTGAGCTTGGAGTACGGCGCGTTGAAGGAGAAGCTCGAGCAGTCGGTGCCGATCGTCGACCAGACCAGGTTCATGCCGTTCCGGTCGAAGAACAGCCCGGCGCTCGGCGGCGTCTCGACCGGCCCCTCCTTCTTGCCGGGCAGGAAGTCCTCACGCTTGATGTCGGACAGATCGCACTGCTTCCAGTCGTCCTTCGGGCCCGACAGCTTGTCCCAGAGGTCCTTGGTGTCGTCGAGGGTCTTGCCGGTCAGCACGTCCTGCGCGGCGAGGGCCTTGCCCGCCTTGACGTCCACGGTGACCGGGACGGTCGGCAGCGCCTCCTCGCTCTCGTAGCAGGGGATCATGGTGAACGCGCTGGTCGCGGACACGATGTCCGGGCCGCCGAGGCCGAACCGCACCTTGGTCTGCACGATGCTCGACTTGCCCTGGCACTGCTTGCGCCGGTCGGCGTCCAGGGTCGCGCCGAACCACTTGACCGCCCAGTCCAGCGGGGCGCGGAACTCCTGCCCGATGCGCTCCTCGGCGGCCTTGTCGGCCAGCCCGCCGACCTTGACGTACTCGGCGTCCTTGAACTTGACCAGCTGCTGGGGGTGTTCGCTGTTGTCCTGGAGGACGACCGTCCCCTTCGCCGGGACGTCCGCGGCCGCCGGGCCGCCTCCACCGCCACCACCTCCGGACGAGCACCCGGTCAGCGCCATCCCGACCACCGCGACCGTGACCGTCGCCACACTGCGCATGACCGTCCGCATGCGTTCCGCCTTCCTCGCCTGTGAACCTGGGCGCATCACAGAATGTCAGGATCCCGCCGGAACGGCGGCCAGTCCCGGCCACCTGGAAGGCGGAAAACCCCGGTACCGCAGGGCATGGGGAATACCCCAGATCGGGGAAACGTTGGGACAGGTGATCGGCTATTGGTGTAGTAACACCACCGCCGGTACACTGCGTCGCGGAGTGTGACCGCACGCAGCCACATTGAGTGACTGCTTTCAACCCCTGACTGCGGTCGCCGTAAGGAATTGATCGACGGCTGGTCCCTCCCGCGCGAGCGCGCGGCCACGGAAAGCGACCGGCGGGCAAGCGGCCTGCCGGGTACGCAGCCGTGCGAGGTCGGCCCGGAGCACCGGCGAACGGGCTCCGGCGGAGCCGACGGCGCTGCGCCGCGAACGGGAGCGAGGACCCCGCATATTGGAGGCTGGAAGCCCTGACTACCTTTGCTGACCTCGGGGTCGTCCCCGAGATAGCCGACGCCCTGAAAGCCGAGGGCATCGTCGACGCGTTCCCCATCCAGGAGCTCGCCCTGCCGATCGCGCTGGGCGGCCACGACATCATCGGCCAGGCCCGCACGGGCACCGGCAAGACGCTCGCGTTCGGCATCGCCGCGCTGCAGCGCATCGAGCACGGCCACATCAAGCCCCAGGCCCTGGTCATCGCCCCGACCCGCGAACTGGCCCTGCAGGTCACCGACGACCTGCTGGTCGCGGGCGGCAAGCTCGGCACCCGCGTGCTGTCGGTCTACGGCGGCCGCGCGTACGAGCCGCAGATCGAGGCGCTGCGCTCCGGCGTGGACGTCGTCGTCGGCACCCCGGGCCGGCTGCTCGACCTCTGCAAGCAGAAGTACCTCGACCTGTCCGAGGTCAAGGTGCTCGTGCTGGACGAGGCCGACCGCATGCTCGACCTCGGGTTCCTGCCCGACATCGAGCGGATCATCAAGCGCGTCCCGGAGAAGCGCCAGACGATGCTCTTCTCGGCCACCATGCCGGGCGAGATCGCCGCGCTGTCCCGCCGCTACCTGACCCGCCCGACGAACGTCCGGGCCGAGGCGCACTCGGAGTCCGAGGCGACGCCGCAGGTCCAGCAGTTCGTGTGGCAGGCCCACCAGATGGACAAGCCGGAGATCGTCGCCCGCCTGCTCCAGGCGGAGGGCCGCGGCCTGACCATGGTGTTCTGCCAGACCAAGCGCGCCTGCGACCGCGTCGCCGCCGACCTGGTCCAGCGCGGCTTCGACGCCGCCGCCGTCCACGGCGACCTGGGCCAGTCCCAGCGTGAGCGCGCGCTCCGCGCGTTCCGCAGCGGCAAGATCGAGGTGCTGGTCGCCACGGACGTCGCCGCGCGCGGCCTCGATGTGGACGACGTCACGCACGTGGTCAACTTCGAGTGCCCGGACAGCGCGGAGACCTACGTCCACCGCATCGGCCGCACCGGCCGCGCGGGACGCGAGGGCACCGCCGTCACCCTGGTCGACTGGTCGGACATCCCGCGCTGGAAGCTGATCAACACCACCCTCGACCTGGACTTCGCCCAGCCCGAGGAGACCTACTCCAGCAGCCCCCACTTCTTCGAGGCCCTCGGCATCCCCAAGGGCACCCGGGGCACCCTCCCGAAGGACCGCCGGCACGGCCGCGCCGGTCTGGAGGCCGAGGAGCTGGAGGACATCGGCGAGACCGGCAAGACCCGCTCCCGTGACCGCGACCGTGACCAGGACCGCGACCGTGGCCGAGGCCACGACCGCGACCGCGACCGGAACCGCGAGCACGAGCGGGACGAGGACCGTCCTCGCCGCAACCGCCGCAACCGCTCCCGCACGCGCACCCGCAGCGGGCGTCCGCTCGCCGAGGAGCAGGCCGAGACGCAGGCCATGACGAAGTCCGTCGTGGAGCCCGCGACGAAGCCCGTCGTCGAGCCCGCGACGAAGCCCGTCGTGGAGTCCGCGACGCGCCCCGCCGCGCAGGAGGAGCCCGCCGAGACCCCGCGCCGCCGCAAGCGCAACCGCGGCCGCAAGGACCGGCAGCCGGTCGTGTCCACCCCGGACACCGCTCCCGTGGTGTCCACCCCGGACACCACGGCCCCGGCCGAGGCTCTCGTCGAGGACGCCCCCAGGCGTCCCCGCCGCCGCGTCACGACGTCCCAGGACGAGGTCCTGGCCGCCGAGCGCGAGGCCATCCGCAAGGCCAAGCAGGCCGTGGAGGCCGAGCCGAGGCGCACGCGCACCCGCAGGGACGCGGAGGCCCCGCGCACCCGTTCGCGCAGGTCCACCGCGGGTGAGGCGTCCGCCGAGGCCGTCCCCGCGCGCCCGCAGGACGTGACCGCCGAGGCCGCGCCCAAGCGCACGCGGACGCGCAAGCCCGCAGCCGCCGAGGCCGGTCTCGACGCGACCACCCCCGAGGTGGACGCCGCCGCGACCGCGCAGGCCCCGCCGAAGCGCACGCGTTCGCGCAAGGTCACCTCGACCGAGGTCGCGACCGAGGCATCCGCCGAGGTCACGGCCACGCGGGCGAGTGCCGCCGCGACCGCCGAGGCAGCGCCCAAGCGGACGCGCACCCGCGCGGCGACTGCGACCGAGGCTCCCGCCGAGGTCACGGCCACCGCGGATGTGACCGCCCAAGCCGCGCCGAAGCGCACGCGGACGCGCAAGCCCGCGGTCACCGAAGCCGGTCTCGACGCGACCACCCCCGAGGTGGACGCCACCGCGACCGCGCCCAAGCGGACCCGCACCCGCAAGGTCACCGCGACCGAGGCTCCCACCGAAGTCACGGCCACGCCGGACGCGACGGCCGAGGCCGCGCCGAAGCGCACGCGGGCCCGCAAGGCCGCCACGGCCGAGGCTCCCGCCGAGGTCACCGTGGACGCGACCGTCGAAGCCGCGCCCAAGCGCACGCGGACCCGCAAGGCCGCCGTGAGCGAGGTCGCGACCGAGGTTCCGGCCGCTGCGGACGCGACGGCCGAGGCCGCGCCGAAGCGCACGCGCACCCGCAAGGCCACCGCGACCGAGGCACCCGCCGAGGTCACGGCCACCGCGGACGTGACCGCCGAGGCCACCGCGCCAAAGCGGACCCGCACGCGCAAGGCCGCCGCGACGACCGAGGTCGCGACGGAGGCCGCCGCCGAAGCCGCGCCGAAGCGGACGCGCGCTCGTAAGAGCGCTGCCGCCGAGGTCACGGCCGCGGCGGACGTGTCCGTCGACGTGACCGCGACGGCTGAGGCCGCGCCGAGGCGCACCCGGGCTCGCAAGAGCACGGACGCCGAGGCCGTGGCCGAGGCTCCGGCCGAGGTCAAGCCCCAGCGGACCCGCAAGGCCGCGGCGGACGAGACCGTCGCCACGGCTGAGGCCGCCCCCAAGCGCACGCGGGCTCGCAAGAGCACCGCGGGTGAGGGTGCGGCGTCCGCCGAGGGCACGGACGCGCAGGCCGCCGCCGAGGCCGCTCCCAAGCGGACGCGGGCTCGCAAGGCCGCCGTCGAGGCCGAGGCCGCTCTCGTGGCGGACGGCGCCGAGGTCAAGCCCAAGCGCACCCGGAAGGCGGCCGCTCCGGCGGACGTGACCGAGGCGGACGGCGCGACCGAGGCGGCGCCCAAGCGGACGCGGGCCCGGAAGGCGACCCCGGACGTGACCGCCGACGCGGCGGAGGCCGAGGCCAAGCCGCGGCGCGCACGGCGTCCGGCCGGGGCTCCGGTCGAGGAGCCGCAGGGCGTCTGACCCAAGGAGCAAGAGCGCTGAAACGCCGGTCCCGAACCACTCGGGACCGGCGTTCTTCGCGTCCGGGGCCGTCCGGGGAACTGAAGAGATTTCATGTCCGTTGCCGGGGCGATACCGGCCCGCCGTTCTCCCGTTACCGGGTGAGATCACCGTTCTCGGCATGAACTCCGGTCCCTCTCGCCGCCGTTTCCTCGCGTCCGGCGCCGCCGTCGCCGGGGGCGCGACGGCCGCGTCCCTGCTCCCGCCGTCCGTCCACGCCGCCCTGGCCCGTCCGCTGCCTCCGGGCGGGATGAAGGCGATCAAGCACGTGGTCTTCCTGATGCAGGAGAACCGCAGCTTCGACCACTACTTCGGGACGTTGCGGGGCGTGCGCGGGTACGCCGACCGGAACGCGATCGAGCTGCCCGACGGGCACCCGGTGTTCCAGCAGAAGGGCCTGCTGCGCCGCGAGACGCCGTTCCTCGCGCGGGACGCGGTCGGCCACGGCCCGCTCGCCGACGTCAACTACATCGCGGGCCTCGACCACTCGTGGGACGGCGGCCAGAAGGCGCGCGGGGACGGCTGGAACGACGGCTGGATCGCCGCCAAGCAGCTGCCGACGATGGTCCACTACGACCGCCGCGACCTGCCGTTCCAGTACGAGCTGGCCGACACGTTCACGATCTGCGACGCCTACCACTGCTCGGTGTACGGCCCCACGAACCCGAACCGGACCTACCACTGGACGGGCACGATCGGCGTCGAGCCGAACGGCCGCCGCGCGGTCGAGAACGACGCCTACGACGAGGACACGCACCCCGGCTACGCCCTCACCTCGTACGCCGAGCGCCTGTCCAAGGCCGGGGTGGGCTGGCGGGTCTTCCAGGAGTGGGACAACTTCACCGACAACCCCCTGGAGTTCCTGGTCACGTTCAAGGGGGTCATGCGGAAGGCGCTCGGCTCGTTCAGCCAGTACAAGAGCCTGACCGCGTTCTACGAGGACGTCGCGAAGGCCGCGCCCGCCGACCGGGCGACGATGCTCGCGAACCTGGACAAGGCCGTCGCCGCGCTCCCGCCGAACGAGCGGGACCTCTTCGAGCGCGCGCTGCGCCGCGTCGACGGCGGGACGCTCGCCCAGACCTTCCGGGACACCGTCGCCAAGGGGGACCTGCCCCAGGTCTCGTACATCGTGGCGTCCGCGGCCGAGTCCGAGCACCCGGGCGCCGGCAGCCCGATCCAGGGCGCGGGGATCACCTACGAGGTCCTGGACGCGCTGGCCTCACATCCCAAGGTCTGGGAGTCCACGGCGCTGTTCCTGCTGTTCGACGAGAACGACGGCTACTTCGACCACGTCCCGCCGCCGGCGCCGCCCGAGTCGGCCAAGGACGAGTGGGTGGACGGCGAGCCGATCGGCCTGGGCTTCCGCGTGCCGATGATCGTCGTCTCGCCCTGGACGGCGGGCGGCAGCGTCTGCTCGGAGGTCTTCGACCACACCTCGACGATCCGCTTCCTGGAGCGCTGGCTGGGCGTCCGGGAGCCGAACATCAGCGCCTGGCGCCGGACGGTCGCGGGCGACCTGACCTCGGCGTTCGACTTCACCCGGCGGACGCGTCCGACGCTTCCGGACCGGCCCGCGACGCCGCCGAAGTTCTACTACCGCTGGCCCGCGCTGCCCCCGGTCGTCCAGAAGGACCCGGTCGTGGAGCCCGGCGCCAAGCCGTCCCGCCCGCTCCCCTACCGGCCCGAGGCGAGCGCCCGCCTGGACGGCGGCGCCCTCGTCCTCTCCCTTGAGGACCGCGGCGCGACCTCGGCCCACTTCGCGCTCTACCCGTACGCGAAGGAGTTCGCGAAGCCGCGCCACTACGACGTCGCCAAGTCGCGCACCGACCGCATCGCCCTCCAGGACGGCCGGTACCGCCTGACCCTGACCGGCCCGAACGGCTTCCGCCGCGAGTTCGCCGGGACGACCGCCGGCAAGGCCGCGAAGGTGGACGTCCACTCGTCCGGAAAGGGCGCCCGCACCCTGGCGATCACCCTGGAGAACAAGGGACCGGACGCCCTGACCTTCACGCTGGCCGCCCTCGCCTACGGAACGTCCACCGAGAAGGTCACCCTCGCCCCCGGCAGGTCCCGCACGCTCACCTGGCCCACCCGCGACGGCTGGTACGACGTGGAGATCAAGGCCGCCGAGGACGCCACGTTCCGCCGCCGCCTCATGGGCCGCCTGGAGGACGGCCGCCCCGGCACCACCGGCTAGCAATCCCTCGTGACCACCGGGCCCACCGGTCAGGCGGCGCCGACACGCGAGTCGGCCGCCGCCTGACCCGCCGCCGCAGGCCGGGCGGAACCGCAGGTCAGGAGGAGCCGTCGCGCAGGTCGAGGGCCCGGCGGGGGTGGTCGGTGATCAGGACCTCGACGCGCGGGTCGGCGAGGAAGCGGCGCATCTGGGGCTCGGCGTTGACCGTCCAGATCATCGCCGGGAACCCGGCCCGGGCGATCTGGGCGAGGACGCCGACCCGCGCCAGCCGGTGGTTCAGCGCGACCAGGTCGGCGCCGGACGCGCGGATCGCGCGCACCGGGAGGAAGTCGCGGTGCGCGCCGGGCTCCCACAGGCTGCGCCCGACCGACATCGCGACCCGGACGTGCGGGAAGTCACGCTTGATCTGCCGGATGCTGGCGACGTCGCGGGTGGTGACGACGAAGCCGTCCGGGCCGAGCGCCGCCTCCGCCAGCTCGACCAGCTCGGTCTCGCAGCCGCGCTCCTTGAGGTCCAGATGGCCCCGGGCGTTTCCGGCGATGATCTCCATCGCCTCGCTGACCAGCGGAATCGGGTGGTCGGCCAGCTCCTTGGCGCGATCGTGGGAGAGCCGGGTGAGCGGCAGGTCGCCGACCGTGGCATCGTGATGGACGACCAGCGCGCCGTCGCCGGTGCGGCGGACGTCGATCTCGACGTAGTCGGCGCCCGAGCGGGCGGCGTCGTGGAGTCCGGTCAGGCCCGCCGCGTCACGGCGGTGGGCGGAGACCGCCGGATGCTGGGCCACGGCTCGAACGCTACCACCGAAGCGTCTTCGGAGGTGTTCCGACGGGAGCGTTCAGTATGCTGACGGCCCGTGAGTACGCCCCGGTTCCTGACCTTGCCCTCCGGAGTGCGCCGGACGTTCGTCGAGACCTCCCGCGGGAGGTTCGCGGCGCTCGAGGCGCTGCCCGGCTCGGGAGTCCCCGAGCGCTGGCCCGCCCTCCTGGTGCCGGGCTTCACCGGGAGCAAGGAGGACTTCCTCTCCGTCCTGCAGACGCTCGCCGCGTCCGGACGGCGCGTCCTCGCGATCGACCTGCGCGGCCAGTACGAGACCCCGGCCGGGGCGGGCCCCGAGTCCTACACGCGCGCCGAGCTCGGCGCTGACGTGGCGGCCCTCGCGGCGACCCTCGGCGAGGACGGCGACTGGCCCGTCCACCTGGTCGGGCACTCCTTCGGCGGCCTGGTGACGCGGGAGACCGTCCTCTCGCGGGCGGCGCGGGTGGCGTCGTTCACCCTGATGAGCTCGGGTCCGGGCGCGCTGACCGGGCCGTCCGCCGACAAGGCCCTGCTGCTGCGCGACTCGATCCCGCAGCTCGGCATGGAGCAGATCTGGTCCCTCGCGCTGGAGCCGGACGCCGCCTCCCGCGGCGTCCCGCCGGAGATCGTCGCCTTCCTCAAGGCGCGGACGCTCGGCAACTGCGAGACCGGCCTGATCACCATGGCGACCGAGCTGACGTCCTGCCCCGACCGCGTGGACGAGCTGGCGAAGTTCATGGCCGACGAGGGCCTGCGCACGCTCGTCCTCTACGGCGAGGACGACGACGTGTGGGACCCGCGCGTCCAGGCGGCCATGGCCGAGTCCCTCGGCGCGGAGAAGGTCGTCATCCCGAGCGCCGCGCACTCCCCCGCCGTGGACGCCCCGGAGACCACCGCCGCCGCCCTCACCGACTTCTGGGCCGCCGCCGAACGCGCCCTCCGCTGACCGCCCCCTCCTGACGCGCACCGCCGACCGCGCCTGAGCGTCCGGGCTGAGCAGGCGCTTCGCCGGGCGCGGTCCGCTGCACGCACCCCCGCTGGCCGAACTCGATTCTGTAATGACACACTTACTTGAGTTTGTCTCACCGGAGGTGCGTGATGGCGGCAACGGTCGTTCCCCCCGAAAGCGTCACCTGGCGCGTGCACATCGACCGGTCCATGTGGGTCGGCGGCGTCCGCGGGCTCATGCTGCAGGCCCTGCACCCCGTCGCCATGTGGGGCGTCTGGCAGAACTCCACCTTCCAGGAGGACCCGTTCGGGCGGCTCCAGCGCACCGCCGACTTCGTCGGGATGGCGACGTTCGGCAGCCGGACCGAGATCGAGGAGCTGGCGGCGCGCGTCCGCGGCATCCACCGCAGCCTGCGCATCCTCAACCACGACACCGGGAGGAGGGAGCGCCTCGACCAGCCCGAGCTGCTGCTCTGGGTCCACTGCGCCGAGGTCTCCTCCTACCTGGACGTCGCGCGCCGCTCCGGCCTGCCCCTCACGGACGCCATGGCCGACCGCTACCTGGACGAACAGCGCCAGACGGCCACGTTCGTCGGCCTGCACGCCGAGGACGTCCCCGGCAGCGTCCGGGAGCTGGACGAGTACCTCAACGACATGCGGCCGCAGCTCCGCGTGACCGAGGAGGCCGCCGCGACCGTCCGGTTCCTGCTGTGGCCGACCCTGCCGGAGAACCTGCGCTTCCTGTCGCCGGGCAAGCCGGGCTACTTCCCGTTCGGCGCGCTCTGCTACTACTCGCTGCCGGTCTGGGCCCGCCAGATGTACGGCGTTCTGCCCGAAGTGCCGCAGCCCGCCGTCACGGCCGCCCTGCGTTCCTTCCGTACGGCCCTGAGCACCGTTCCTGAGCGTCTGCACGACTTCGCCTTCGCCAAGCCCACCCGCGACATGCTGGAGCGCGCACGGCGGCGTCTGGGGGCCGAGGGCTACGACACGCGCCACGGCCTCTACGGCCTCCGCGACCCCCGCCGCTGGCCCGAACGGACCCCGGCCAACACCTGACGCCCGGCCGGGCAGCGCGGACGGCGGCGCGGACGGCGGCGCGGTCGAGCTTCTCATCCTGTTCGGCCCGCAAGGCGTGCGGTCAGCCCTCGGGAACGGCGGGGCACAGGGGAGCACCCCGCTACCAGGGGTCTAGGACTCGGGCTGGGAGGCGGCTTCGGCGGCCTCGGTGGCGTCGAGGGACGCCCAGGGGTCCTTGCGCGGCGCGGCCCGCAGCCCCTCGGGGCAGTGGCGGGCGAAGTCGCAGTACGAGCACAGGTTGCCGGGACGCGGCGGGAACAGCTCGTCCCACGGCTCATGATCGACGGGCGGGGCCTCGCCGGTGCGCGGACGCGGCACCCGGGACGCCTTGTAGGCCTCGTCGGCGGCGGACGCCTCGTCCGCGATCTGCTCGGCGCGCGTGATGTGCCGGCCGAGGGACTCCTCGGTGTGCTCCCACACCGCGACCCCGTCGGACGGCAGGTGGTGCAGCTCGACCCGGTGGCACGGCTTGTGCAGCACCCGGGACGCGGCGACCGCGTAGATCGCCAGGGCCAGGGAGCCGCGCGCGTCGTCGGGGGTCAGGACGTGCCGCCCGGTCTTGTAGTCGACGACGACCAGTTCGCCGCCGCGCTCGTCGAGGCGGTCGATGCGTCCGGACACGGCGATCCGGGACGTGCGGGTCGCGACCGTCCGCTCGACGCCGACCGGCTCGTCCGCCGGGTCGATCCGGGCGACGTACCGCTCGACCATCGTCCGCGCCCGGACGCGCCAGCGCGCGGACTGCTCGCCGTCCCGGAACCCGTCGGTGAGCCAGCCGCGCAGCAGCAGCGTGCCGACGGCCTCGGGGGTGCGCTCCTCCAGCGGGAGCTTCCACCAGTTCGCCAGGGCGTTGTGGACGCTCGCGCCCACGCTGTTGTGCGCCCACGGCGGGCCCTTCGGCGGGGCCGGACGGTCCAGGTAGGTCATCCGGTACCGGCGGGGGCAGTCCAGCCAGGCGTTCAGCCGCGACGGCGTACACGTGTACAGCCGTCGCGGCATGCCCTCGAAGCCGAGTTGCTCCTGCGCCAAGGCCGGAGGACTACTCGTCGTCGCCCTCGGTGGCGAGCGCGCCCCAGCTCTCCCAGCGGGCGTCCTCGTCGCCGACGGTGGTCTCGTCGCCCTGGCCCGGCAGCACCCGCAGCTCCTTCGGCAGCGGGGTGAGCAGGGCGCCGATCGAGTTCAGCTGCTTGCGCAGGTCGTCGTAGGCGCCGCCGATCGAGCCCGGCCGGCCGCGGTGCAGGGTGTCGCCGGAGAAGAGCACGCCGAGCTGCTCGCAGATCACACTCACGCTGCCCGGGGTGTGCCCGGGGGTGTGCATGATCTCCAGCTGGGCCTCGGCGATCTCGAAGACGCCGCCGTCCTCGAGCCAGATGTCGGGCTCCAGCGAGCGCATGGCCTTGGCGTCCTCCTCGTCCTCCTCCTCGCGGGCGAGGCGGCCGAAGTAGTCGCGCCAGAGCAGCCGGTCGGCGCGGTGCAGGGCGATCGGGGCCCAGTTCTCCTCGTCCTCCTCGCCGGCCGCGGCGACCTCGAGGACCACGCTGAGGCGGTGCTCGTTGCCGTCGGTCAGCAGGACGGCCATGACCTCGCGGTCGCCGACCTCCTTGAGGATGGCCTCGGCGTCGTTCGCCGGGTCGATCACGATGACCTCGTCGTCGTCGCCGACGATGTAGGTGTTGGTCTCGACCTCGTACTCGGTGTCGTCCAGGGTCACCTGACCCGACGTCACCACCTGTTCGATGCGCGCGTCCACGCCCCGCACCCTACCGCGCCCCGCCCGCGCGGGCGACGAGCCGCCGGAACGCCTCCGGATCGGTCGTCTCGCAGCCGATCCGGTCGCCGCTCAGCTCGCCGTGATCGTCGCTGGCGCCCGTCCCGACCAGGCCGAGTTCCGCGGCGAGGACGCGCAGGGCGTCCCGGTCGTCCGGTTCGTGGCCGGGATGGTCGATCTCCACGCCGGAAAGGCCGGCCTCGGCCAGCCTCCGGATCACCGCGTCGTCGAAGACCTCACCGCCCCGCCGGACGCGCGGGTGCGCGAGGACCGACACACCGCCCGCGTCCCGCACCAGCCGAATGGCCCGCACCGGGTCGAGCCCGTAGCGGGACACGTAGGCGCGGCCGTCCCCGCCGATCCACTCATCGGTGAACGCGTCTTCGGGGTTCTCCACCGTTCCCGCCTCGACCATCGCACGCGCGATGTGCGGACGGCCGATCCGCGCGCCGTCCGCGATCCGCTCGACCTGCTCCATCGTCACGGACGAGCCGAGCTCGCGCAGCCGCTCCACCATCTCGCGCCCGCGCGTATCCCGGGCCTCCTGGATGCGCACGAGCTCGGCGCTCAGTTCCGGGTCGTCCGGGTCGAAGAGGTAGGCGAGCATGTGCAGGCTGCGGCCGTCCAGCTCGCAGGACAACTCCATGCCGGGGACGAAGGTCAGGCCTTCGGGGAGCGCGGCACGCGCCTCGTCCCAGCCCCGCGTGGTGTCGTGGTCGGTCAGCGCCACCACGTCCAGCCCGGCGGCCGCCGCCCGGCTCATCACCTCGGCGGGCGGACGCGTTCCATCGGACACGCTGCTGTGGGTGTGCAGATCGATCCGCATGCCCCGAGGCTATTGCGTGCCGTCCCGGGAGGGCGCCGGTCCAGTCGTCCGGCGAGGGACGTCGGCCAGCCGTCTGGGGGGCCGGTGTCGGTCAGCCGTCGGGGAGGGCGTCGGTCAGCCGTCCAGGAGCGGGGACGGGGCGCCGAACGGGACGTTGATCTCCATGCCGGGCTCGCGGAGGTCCAGGAGCGGCGGACGCTCCAGCATCAGCGCCCCGGCCTCGGCGGGCCACAAAACCGTCCACAGCCACAGGCCCTTCGCCTCGCCCACGTAGGCGGCCCGGTCCTCCCCGGACGGCACGGCCCACATCGACACGCCATGCCCGGACGCGCCGCCCGCCTCGAGTTTCACGTGCGGCGGATCGGCGTCGAAGCCGAGACCCGGATCCGGGCCCGGCAGGCCTGCGAAGTGCGCGCCGAGCCCCACGCCCGGCTCCTCGGCGACCAGGAGCAGGTCGGCGGGCCCGTGCAGGAGTCCCGGCCCGGCGAGCGCCACCGCGACGGCACGCGCCCCGGTCCGGTCGTCCCCGACGGTGGTGAAGCCGGTGACCAGCCAGCCCTTCGGCAGCGGCCACGGCAGCCACACCGGCACCCGCGCGTCCCGGACGACCGCCGTCATGCCGTCCCGGTTCGGCCGCTTCGCGGGCTGACGCGGCAGGACGGCGCCGTGCGTCGGACACCACCAGTCACTCGACCAGGCGTTCGGCGCGCGCAGTCTCCCGGCGCAGCGCGGGCACGCCGTATCGGCCTTCATAAATACCCACGGTGGTTCGCCGTCCTCGCGAACGTCAAGGTCGGCCTGGTCAAATGTGTCTATGCGTGTTCTTTGCGTGGGTGGAATCGTGCGGGACGGCCAGGGCAGGCTGCTGATGGTGCGGCGCGGGCACCCGCCGGGCGAGGGATTGTGGTCCGTCCCCGGCGGACGCGTCGAGCCCGGCGAATCCGACGCCGCCGCCGTGGCGCGCGAACTGCTCGAGGAGACGGGCCTGGTCGTCTCCGTGGGCGCCCTCGCGGGCGTTGTCGAGCGCCCCGGCCCGGACGGCGTCACCTTCGTGATCCGCGACTACGCCGCCACGGCCGTCGGGGGCGTCCTTCGCGCGGGCGACGACGCCGCCGACGCCCGCTGGGTGTCCGTCCCCGAGCTGGGCGCCCTGCCCCTCACGCCGGGGTTGCTGGAGGCTCTGCGCGAGTGGGGGATGCTGCCCTCGCCCCCTGCTGGGACTCCGGGGCGTCCTGAGGCTCCTGGGACACCGGGTACGCCTGGGACGACTGAGGCTCCTGGGACGGACGAGGCTCCTGGGGCGCCTGGGAGTCCTGGGGACGGTCGGCCTCCGGGGACGGGGTCCGGTTCGTGATGCCCATCCGGCGGGCCAGCCAGGCGACGGCCAGGGCGTAGAGCGCGAGGGCCGTCACGTCCGCGAGGACGGGCAGGAAGCCCACGCTGCCCTGGTCCAGGTCGAGCGTGCCGAGCGCGGCCGGGAAGAGGAACGACATCAGGTTGTTGAAGGTGTGCACGGCCATGCCGGACTCCAGGCCGCCCGTCCGGACGGCCAGCCAGCCGAGGATCGCGCCGAACAGGAAGATGTCGACCGGGCCCCAGCCGGTGTAGTCGTGCCCGAGGGCGAACGCCACGCCCGCGACGATGATGCCGGGCCACGGCGTCCGCAGCACGCGGCTCAGGGCGCGCGCGAAGGGTGCGGTGCGTCCTTCCAGCGTGTACGCGCCGACCGCCTGGACCAGCCAGCCGCGGAACACGACCTCCTCGGCGGACGCCTGGAACGGCACCAGGACGAGCACGATCACGGCCGGGACCAGGAACCTCCCCCAGCCGACCCAGTGGCCGCCGTCCCCGCCGTCATCGCCGCCGCCGAGCATCCCGACGGCGAGCGAAAGCCCGAACGACAGGGCCAGGAACGCCAGTGACAGGCCGCAGCAGACCAGCAGCCAGCGCCACCGGATCCGGCCCGTCACCGATAGCAGCGTCCCCGGACGGCGGCGCTGGATCCACCACGCCGCGAAGCCCGCGACCGGGATCAGCAGCGCCAGCCCGGCCAGGTTGAAGACCAGGTCGGCGTTGGTGTTCCCGAAGATCGTGCCGCTCTTGCCCGAGTCGTCCAGGCTGTGCCCGGACGCGGACCAGACGATCACCATCGGGGCCAGCAGGACGAACATCGCGACGAACGCCCCGGCCAGCACGAACAGCGACCCGACCAGCGGACGCCACCACCGGTTCCGCTCCGTCCGGGCGAGCTGGTGGAAGGGCTTCCCGGGCGGCGGATCGTCCGTCCAGGACTGCTTGACCTGCGGGTATCCGTAGCCGTAGGGGTACGGGCTCGGGCCCTGCGGGCCGTACCCGTAGCCGTACGGGTACGGATGCGCGGGCGCCTGCGGCCCTGGAGGGTACTGGCCCTGCGGGGCTTGCGGCTGGGACGTCGGCGCGGGCGAGCCCTGCGGCCATGCGTCCTGCGGCGGCTGAGCCTCCGGCCTGGCCCAGCCGTCCGAGCCGGGCCGATGCGGCGAGTCGGACGGATCCGGCTGCCCTGGATGCTCCGACACCTGCGTCTCCCCCGGTCAGCGGCAAGAAAGGGTCCCCGGTCGATAGTACGGTCGCGTCCCGGCGGACAGCCCGAACGAGCGCCGACCTTTCAGGAGGTTCGCAGCTGGAGCTCAGCTTTCCGGACGGTTCGGACCGCCTTCCGAACGGCCCTCCGCTCAGCTTTCGGGCGACTCGAAGGATTTCGTCCGGGAAAGTCCGGCGGCGCGTCCCTTGGCGGCGATCACCAGCGCCATCTTCCGGGACGCCTCGTCGATCATCTCGTCGCCGAGCATGGCCGCGCCGCGTCCCTCCACGGACGTGGCGTGCTCGTAGGCGTCCAGGATGAGCTCGGCGTGGTCGTAGTCCTCCTGGGACGGGGAGAACACCTCGTTCCCCGCGTCCACCTGGGACGGGTGCAGCACCCACTTGCCGTCGAAGCCGAGCGCCGCCGAACGCTGCGCCACGCGGCGGAACGCGTCCACGTCCCGGACGTTGAAGTACGGCCCGTCGATGGCCTGCAGATCGTGCGCGCGCGCAGCGAGCAGGATGCGCATGAGGATGTAGTGGTAGGCGTCGCCCTCGGTGTATCCGGGCGGCTGCTCCCCCACGACCAGCGTCTTCATGTTGATCGACGCCATGAAGTCGCCCGGCCCGAAGACCAGCGTCTCCAGGCGGGGCGAGGACGCGGCGATCGCGTCGATGTTGGTCATCCCGCGCGCGTCCTCGATCTGGGCCTCGATGCCGATCCGTCCGACAGGCAGGCCCACGGCGCGCTCGATCTGGGTGAGCAGCCGGTCGAGCCACTGCACGTGCGAGGCGTCCTGGGCCTTCGGCAGCATCAGGCAGTCGAGGTTCGCGCCCGCGCCCTCGACGACCTCGATCACGTCCCGGTAGGCGAACGGAGTGTCGAGGTCGTTGATCCGAACGACGCGGACCTTGCCCGTCCAGTCGCCCTCGTTGAGCGCCGCGACGACGTTCTTGCGCGCGTCCGCCTTGGCCGACGGCGCGACGGCGTCCTCGAGGTCGAGGAAGATCTCGTCCACCGGGAGCCCCTGGGCCTTCTCGATGAACCGGGGATTGCTGCCGGGAACGGCCAGGGTGGTGCGTCGCGATCGCATGGCGCGGATGCTACCCAGGCGCGGCGTGTGAGACGCTGGCGGCATGGGTGACACGCGATCGGCCCTGATCGAGGAGGCTCTCAAGAAGTCCGGCATGTTGTGGCTGGTCCTCTCGGGACTCCCGCAACCGCGCGCGGCCTGGCACGTCTGGCATGACGGGTCGGCCTACGTGCTCACGGGCGGTGAGGGCGAACAGCCCCTCCCCGGCCTGCCGGACGCGACACGCGCCACCGTGATGGTCCGCAGCAAGGACAAGGGCGGACGCCTCATCACCTTCACCGCGGCCGTCGAGATCGTCGAACCGGGCACCGAGCTCTGGGACGAGATCACTCCGGTCATGGCGAAGGAACGGCTCAACGCGCGCTCGCACGAGGGCCAGATCGACGCCTGGGCCACCGATTCCTGGATCGTCCGGCTCACCCCGACCGAGGAGGTCGAGGAGGAACCGGGCGACTACGACGACTCCTACGCCGTCGTCCGCCCGGTGCCGACCCCCGCGACGACCGCGGGCTCCCCGCCCCGCCTGATCGGCTCCCGCCGCCGCCGAGCCGACCGCTGACCCGCCCCCTTCCCCCTCCTCCCGCTATCCGCCGAGAGTGCGCCCGTCGCTGACGGCGTGAAGCTTGTCGGGATTGCCGACCATGTGGAGGGTCGTGATCAGGCCGTCCTCGTTCGTCGTGACGCCGATCGTGCCGAGCACGCGGCCGCCGCCCTCGAGGATCAGCCCGGGCGCGCCGTTGATCTCGGCCCAGCTGAAGCTCCAGTCGCCCACCGGGACGTCCTGCCAGGGCCGTCCCATGACGGCGAGGGTGAACCGGGCGATCTTCTCCGGGCCGTGGATGACGCGCAGCGGGGCGCGCACCTTGCCGCCGCCGTCCGTCCAGAGCGCGACGTCCGGCGCGAGGACGGCCATCAGCTCGTTGATGTCGCCGCCGACCGCCGCCTCCAGGAACCGCTCGACCGCGGCGCGCTGCTCGTCCGCGCGCGCGTCGAAGCGGGGCCGCCGCGCCTCCACGTGCTTGCGGGCGCGCGTCCCGAGCTGCCGAACGGCCGCCTCGGACCGTCCGACCACCGTCGCGATCTCCGGGTAGGGGAACCCGAACGCCTCGCGCAGCACGAACACGGCGCGTTCCAGCGGCGTCAGCGTCTCCAGGACCACCAGCAGCGCCGTCGACACCGACTCGGCCACCTCGACGTGCTCCGCCACGTCCGGCGAGGTGATCACCGGTTCCGGCAGCCACGGCCCGACGTACTGCTCCCGCTTGGCCCGGACGGACCGCAACCGGTCCAGCGCGAGGTTCGTCGTGACGCGCACGAGGTACGCCTCGTCCTCGGCGACCGTGTCCCGATCGCCCGCCGACCAGCGCAGCCAAGCGTCCTGGACGACGTCCTCGGCGTCGGTGACCGTCCCGAGCATCCGGTAGGCGACCCCGAACAACCGGTCCCGATGCGCCTCGAACCGCTCCGCGATCCCTCCCCGCGCCTCGCACGCCTCCGAGGCCGACAGGACGGGCTCGGCCACGGTCGACGGCGACGGCGGGACGCGGTCAGCCACGGCTGGCGGGGACGTCGCAGCGGTCCTTGAAGCCCTGGCCGGTGAGCCCGGCGGCGGCGTTGAAGCGCGAGCGCATGTTCTCCACGGCCACCATCATGGTCAACTCGACGATCTGCCTCTCGCTCAGGAACGTCCGAAGGTCCGCGGTCAGCTCGTCCGTCACCTCGGGCGGGTCGGCGCACATGGCCTCGGCGTACTCCATGACCAGGCGTTCCTTCTCGTCGAAAAGGTCGGAGTCGCGCCACGCCGGGACGGCCTCCAGCTTCTCCAGCGGGATCCCGTGCGTCGTGGCCGCCCAGGTGCCGAAGTCGACGCACCAGGAGCACCCGATCCGCACGGAGGCCGCCATCTCGGCGAGGTCCTTGTACTTGTGCGGGAGCGCCTTCCAGCGCCCTGCCTGGATCTCGAACAGCGAGTACGCGGTCGAGACGCCCATGTGGTGTCCCATCGCGCGCACGGGGTCGAGTTCCTTGCCGTACATCCGGCGGGCGATCCAGGCGCCCGCGCGGTAGCGGAGCGTCCTGGGCGGATTGAGGGAGATACGTGCCATGTCGGTCCTCCTTACCCTTCACCTGGTGGACGACCCGACGTCTCCCAGTGTGACATCTGGGGGAAAACGCGTGGTTAACGTTGGTTAGGCGACTCGGGTGCCGACGACGATCATGGGTAGGCTCCGGGCATGAGCGGAGCTCCGAGCAGGGTCTTCATAGCGCGGCTGGCGGGCATCGCCGTGTTCGACCCGGCCGGCGACCAGATCGGCCGGGCGCGGGACGTGGTGGTCGCGCTGCGCCCGGACGAGCGCTCTCCGCGCGTCCTCGGCCTGACCGTCGACGTCGCCCCCCGCCGCACCGTGTTCCTGCCCATCACCCGGGTCACCACGATCGAGGCGGACGCGATCATCTTCGACGGCCGGCTGAACGTGCGCCGGTTCCAGCAGCGCGCGTCCGAGACCCTCGTCCTCGCCGAGATGCTCGACCGGACCGTCCGGCTGCGCGAGACCGGCGACCCCGTCTCGGTCGTGGACGTCGCGATGGAGCCGACCCGCACCCGCGACTGGCTGGTGGCCAAGGTCGCGATACGCCGCTCGACCAGCCGCGGCCTGCGGCGGCGCGGCGAGACGTCCGTGGTCGACTGGGACGCCGTGGAGGGCTTCGCGACGATCGAGCACGGGCAGGGCGCGGCCGGGCTGATCGCCGCGTTCGAGAACATGAAGCCCGCCGACCTCGCCAACTTCGTCCACGACCTGCCGGAGAAGCGCCGCACCGAGGTCGCCGTCGCGCTCGACGACGAGCGGCTGGCGGACGTCCTGGAGGAACTGCCCGAGGACGACCAGGTCGAGATCCTCGGCAAGCTGGAGGTGGAGCGCGCCGCCGACGTCCTGGAGTCGATGGACCCCGACGACGCCGCCGACCTGCTCGGCGAACTCCCCACCGACCAGCGCGAACGCCTGCTGACCCGGATGGAGCCGCACGAGGCCGCGCCCGTCCGCCGCCTCCTGACGTACGCGGACAACTCGGCGGGCGGCCTGATGACCACCGACCCCATCGTCGTCCCGCCGGACGCGACCGTCGCCGAGGCCCTCGCCATGATCCGCAACCCCGACCTGAACCCGGCCCTGGCCGCGCAGGTGTACGTGTGCCGTCCGCCGACGACCACCCCGACCGGCCGCTACCTGGGCACCGTCCACTTCCAGCGGCTGCTGCGAGAACCTCCCCCGACCCTGGTCAGCGGCATCGTGGACGCGGAACTGGACCCGCTGCGCCCGACCATGTCGCTGGAGGCCGTGGCGACGTTCCTGGCCACCTACAACCTGGTCGCGGGCGCCGTGGTGGACGAGACGGGCCACCTGCTCGGCGCGGTCACCATCGACGACGTCCTCGACCATCTGCTGCCCGAGGACTGGCGCGAGACCGTCATGGACGCCGCCCGTCCCGAGGAGTCCGCCGACCCCGAAGAGGAAGCCCTGCGCGCCGGGGGCATCGCATGACGTCACGCCTGGACCAGCCACGCGAGCTCCGCCGCACCGTCATCCCCCGCGTCCACTACGACCCCGAGTCGTTCGGCAGGCTCTCCGAACGCATCGCCCGCTTCATGGGGACGGCCCGGTTCCTCGTCTACATGACGGCCGTGATCGTCGTGTGGATCGTCTGGAACGTCCTGGCCCCATCGGCCTTGCGCTTCGACCCGTACCCGTTCATCTTCCTGACCCTGGTGCTGTCCCTCCAGGCGTCCTACGCGGCCCCCCTGATCCTGCTCGCGCAGAACCGCCAGGACGACCGGGACCGCGTCCAGTACGAGCAGGACCGCTCCCGCAACGAACGCAACATCGCCGACACCGAGTACCTCACCCGGGAGATCGCGGGCCTCCGCATGGCCATCTCCGAAGTCGCCACCCGCGACTTCCTCCGCTCCGAACTGGAACGCATCATGCGAGACCTCGACAACAAGAACGGCCGCCGAGACCCCGCCTGACCGCCCCCCTTGAAAAGGTCCTCGCTCCGCGAGGGCAGTCCTACTTGGGGCTCCCGCCCCAACCCCCAAGCTGGGGGCTCCGCCCCCAGACCCCCGAAAACGAGGGGCTATAGCGGACGCGCAGGTACCGTCGCCCCCGAATCTCTCCCACGGTCCCGTAGGAGTAGGGCCCTGCTCACCTGCACTGATATGTAAATCAATATCGGTACACGACTCATATCAATATTGGACACGATGTGACGGCGTCTGGTCTGCTCATGGCTCGATGAAGATCGACAACGAGAGCAGGGGGCCGAAAATGCGACGTGTCCGTGAACCGAAGGTCCGGATGAAGCTCGGAATCTCCGTACTGGCGATCTCCACGATGTTCGCGGGAACCGCCTGCGGCGCGGGGACCAGGACGGCGACCGGTGAGCAGGTGGCGCACGACATCGCCGTCACAAAGACGCTCGCGCCCGGCGACGTCCAGAAGGAGCTCAGCAAGCTGGAGACCTCCTACCAGGGACGGATCGGCGCGTACGCGATCGACACCGGCACTGGCAAGACCGTCGGCTACCGGACGCATGAGCGCGTGCCCAGCAACTCCACGTTCAAGGCGATCCTGTGCGGCGCGGTCCTCCACAAGGCCCGCACCACCGACCCGGGGCTGCTGAAGCGTACGCTCCACTGGACCAAGGACGATCTCGTCGAGAGCTCTCCCGTCACCGAGAAGAAGAAGAACCTCAAGCACGGCCTGACCGTGGCGAAGCTGTGCGAAGCAACCATCACCACCAGCGACAACACGGCGGCGAACGTCCTGCTCAAGCAGGTCGTCGGCGGACCTGCCGGCATGACGCACTTCTACCGGTCCCTGGGCGACCCGGTCGGGCGCCTGGACAGGTACGAGACCGAGCTCAACGACTGGCACCCCGGCGAGACGCGCGACACCATCATGCCCGTGTTCATGGCCCGCGACCTGGAGAAGCTCACGGTCGGCAACGCGCTGGTCCCCGAGGACAGGCAGCAGCTGATCAAGTGGATGAAGGCCACCATCACCGGTGACGAGCGCATCCGCGCCGGCGTCCCCAAGAACTGGACCGTCGGCGACAAGACCGGCACCGCGGAAAGCTTCTACGCCGCCGCCGACGACATCGCGATCGCCTACCCCCCGGGCCAGGCCCCGGTGATCATCGCCGTCTACACCCACCGCAACACCAAGGGCCTGCCGGTCGACAACCGCATCCTCGCCCAGACCACCACGATCCTGATGCGCGGCCTCGGCAAGATGTCCTAACCGTCCACGCCGCGCCCCGGCGCGCGGCATAGTCAAAGGTCCTCGCTCCGCTCGGGCCCTCTCCTTGGGGCTCCCGCCCCAACCCCCAAGCTGGGGGCTCCGCCCCCCGGCCCCCGGGGACCAGGTGGACGAGGACCGACCAACCGGGATCGCGAAGAGTCCGTCCGCAAGTACGTCAGGGAGCGCAATGGAGTTGATCTCGGCGGAACAGCGGGCGGCTCTGCTCTGGGCCGGTCGCCCTTTCCTGAAACTTGAGCTTCGCGACAGCTATGCCTTCGACGCTGAGCTGTTCGACGCATGGAGGCGGGGAGACCGAGAGGTCATGGCCCGCACGGTTGAAGGGTGGCGCGGCAAGGTCGCCTCCGAGGTCGCCGCAGGCAGGCGACTTCGGAGGGTGCGCGTGGTCTCCGAACCGCTCTCGGAGTACCAGCGCATGGCTGTGCAGATCAGCGGGTCGGCGGTCGAGGCCGGGGAAGAGCTGCGCTGGCTTCCCCGTCGGCTCGTCTCCACGCTTCCGCTCCCCGGCAATGACTGCTTCGTCCTGGAAGACCTGGTCATCTTCAACGTGCTCGGGGGTTCAGACGAGCGCGTGGAAATCCAGCTCCACCGAGACCCGGACGTGGTCGAGTTCTGCCAGACCGCATTCGAGGCGGCCTGGAAACTCGCCACCCCTCATCGCGAGTACAGACCCGCCTGACCACCCCGTCACCCCACATCCGTCCAACAAGGTCCTCGCTCCAAGCCCCAAGCTGGGGGCTCCGCCCCCATCCCCCCCGAATTGCGGGATGGGGAACTAGCGACGGTGCGCCTCGGGACTGCACGGGAACAGATCCAGGACTGGCCTGAGAACACGTCAGGCTGAGCAGCGACCCGCAAAGTGAGTCCGGACGTGCAGGCGAGCTTGTTCGGACTTACTTTGCGGTTTCGACAGAGTCCGCCGCCCGCGCACTCCCTGCCGCATCTGCGGATGCCGGGTTCGGGCCCGTGAGGGTCGTGATGCCGAAGGGCCGAGGGAAGGGCTCAGGGGGCCGAGCCAGATCGAGCAGGGGCGCCGGTGGGTGCTCACCAACCGCGATCGCGATGACGTACTGGTTGGCCTGAGCCATGTTCAGGGCGCGGACGCGGCGTCGAAGAAACCGGATGGCGGCGATCCGCCCTTCCCCGTCGAGAGTCTCGCGAAGCTCGGCCGCGAAGGGGACCTCGCTCCAGGGGTCTGGTTCGATGTTCTGCGGAGGCTTGATGCGCTGCTCGTAGTCCTCTTCCCAAAGGTCATGGGTGTAATCGGCGCTGGGAATGTGGTGGACGCTCCCGTCGTAGCGATCGACGAGATAAGCACCGGTATCCATGAGCACATACCGCACGTCACCGCTGTCAAGGTACGCCTGGGATTGCCAGAGCCCGATCCAACCGAGGCGGTGCTCGATGATCTTCTTGATGCCGAGAGGCACCACAGCGCCTCGCTCGGCGAACCGGCGTTCTTCCGCACGCAACTGATCCTCGATCAACCGGACGGCATGCTGTCTGTCGATCACACCGTCATCATGTGGAAGAACCCAGGCCGCTCGCCAACGGTTTCTTCGGGATCACCGAAGGGGAAGTCCGAGCAGGGGACTGCATAAGGCCGCCAAAGGCGGGCGTCCAGACCGTCTCGGACGACACGGCGTGGCGTTGGTCGCGGGTGGACGCCCAGCGCCACCGAGGACGTGGGGTCGGGCACCTCACACAGATGAGCCCCGGCTTGCTGCGCCGGGTCTCGCAGGACGGATTGCCGACAGCTCAGCCCGTCGCCTCGTCCCGCCTCAGGCGCTCTGCAAGCGCCGCGAAGCTCGTGCTGTCGAGCGAAAGGTGGCCGGACGCCGAGGCCTTGGAATCCCGCAGGCCAACCATCCGAGAAACCAGCGCGACCTCCACGCAGTCCTGACCACCTGCAGTGCCAGTGCCGCTGTAGCTGGACTTCCGCCACCTTGACGCAGTCATCCCTCGCCTCTTTCTTCGTCCTTCAGACGGATCGCAAGGCCAGCCAGGGCAGTGAACTCGATCCGCAGATGACCAGCCGATGGATTCTGTGAGTCGCGGATACCGACGCCATCGGTCATGCGAGCAAGTTCGACGCAGTCCTCTTGGCCAGAGCTGGCACTGTGACTGGACTTACGCCACTCAACCACGGCCAGATCCCCGGATGTCCACAAGTTTCACGTGGCTCACCGGGGCCGCGAAGGTTTCGAGGTCCAGCGGAAGGTGCCCCGCGTCAGGCTCCTTGCTGTCGCGGATGCCAACGGAAGCTCCCAGGACAGCGACCTCCACGCACTGACCGTGGTCGTCGCCGCTAAAACTGGACTTACGCCACCGCAGCATGGTCGCCCTTCCCTGCGCCCTCGGTCTTCACATGAGCAACCAGCCCAGCGAAGTCGATGTCGTGGAGGGACAGGTAGCCCGACACCGGGTCCCTCGAGTCACGAACACCGATGCGACCGTTCACGCGAGCGAGCTCAACACAGTCCTCTTGCCCGGAGTTGGCGCTGTAGCTGGACTTACGCCAGTTGATCACAGGAACCACCTCGCTACGTCGTCTGCTTCACGTGCTTCACAAGCAACCCGAAGCACGCAGCTCCAAGTGTCAGATGACCCGAGTCCGGCGCCCTACTGTCCCTGATTCCAACGACAGTTCCCAGGTCGGCCACCTCAACACACTGCCCGTGATCGCCGCCGCTGTAGCTGGACTTACGCCAGTTGATCGCGCGCACCATCTCGTCACCTCGTTTGCTTCACCCGCTCTACAAGCGACGCGAAGCCTGCGGCACCGAGTGCCAGATGACCCGAGCCAGGGGCCTTGCTGTCTCTGATCCCAACAATATTTCCCAGGTCAGCAACTTCAACGCACTGTCCGTAGTCACTACCGCTGAAGCTGGACTTGCGCCACACAACGGATGGGCCGGTCATAGCGACTCCCGAATGTCTCTGATCATGCGCGCGGACTCCACTGCCGATGAGGCCGCCGCCCTAATCAGATCATGCACGTCTCGAAGGTCCCCGACAACCTCACGCTCGTGCAGAAACTGTCCCGCACCCCCAATCGGCCCCTCGACGTAGGCGACGTCATCCGCACCGCCGAACGAGACCAAAGTGAAACCCGCCGTCAGCCCGGCATATGCACCAGTTACTTCCGGGACGATCTGGATCGTGATACGCGGGTGTTCGACAAGTTTCTCAAGATGAGCGAGTTGCTCCTTGAGCACGCCTGGCCCACCGACCGGGCGCCGTAGGGCGGTCTCGTCCATAACGGCCAAGATGCGTGGCGTAGCGCCAGACTCAAGGATTTGCTGCCGACGACGCCTGTCCTCCCAAATGTCGTCGACCTCTTGGGCGCGAATACTCGCTTGGACGAAAGCTCTGGCGTAGAGCTCGGTCTGGAACAGCCCGGTGATCCGGCACGGCTCGTAGATCCGAAGGTGGGATGCCTCTGCCTCGCTCTGCGTGAGGCTCCGTGCGGACTCGGGAACCTTCGCGGCGTGTTCCTTGCGGACCAGCGGGGCGTGGGTCTCGAAGTAGTCACCGGACTCGAGTGCCTGGTCGAGGAGCTTGCCCGTCCCGTCCCAAGGGGCCTGCTTGCCGAGTTCGAGTTTTGAGACGCCGTCCTTGGTCTCGCCGATGCGCTTGCCGAGTTCGGTTTGCGACCAACCGCGGCCTTCCCGCAAAGTCCGGATTTTCTTCCCATAGCACGAGGTGAGCGACTCGGTCGGATCAATGGGCTTGCCCGGGCGTCCCATGCCGCCTCCGCGTTTTAGTCGAACTTCATCCGACGAAAAAGACCTCTGGCTCAAGGTAACCCGGCACGAGCACGCTGGAGCGACGAACCGAACACATGAGTCCATGGGACGGAGAGCAATGTTCGTCGACAAGATCAAGCAGGCGTCAGCGGCCACGGATCTTCCGTTGCCGTCGAATCAGCGGCGGGCTTTTCTGGAGGTGCTGCATCAGGTGATCAAGGAGACGCAGGCGGGTGTGAAATCGACGCTCGTTTTGCGGGCGGGATGTCAGGTTTTGTTTGTCTTCGACGCCGCCGATCCCGCGCGGAGCGGTGAGGTCGGGTGCGACTTCGACCGGGCTTCCGGCTGGGCCTTCACGTGGGTTGCGGACGGGAGCGTGCTCGGCCGCGTCCAGGACGTCCACGCCGTGGCCGCTGCGGTCGCCGCCCGGACGTCCGGTTGGGGGCGGCGATGACGGGCACACGAGTCGAGCGCGGGACGCTGAGCCTCGCCGCCGAGATCGTCCAGGCCGCCTACGAAGAGGCCATGCGCCAGCACGGGATGCTGAGCAGCACCATCTCGGTCGTCTCGTCCTACGCGCAGAAGAACCTTGCTGCACTGGACGGCGTTGCCGAGCCCGACGCCGACCTCCCCGACCTGGAGCTGCTGCGCGATGCGATCGCGTCCGCCACGCCTCGCGTCAAGAGCAGTCTTCGCACCGGGCCGGACGGGCGGCTCCTCCTGCACGTCAACAATCCCGAGATCGGCGGGCGCTTCTGCGAAGACGTCAGCGTGCGGGACGTGCGGCACTACCTCTGGTCGTGGGGCGACACGATCGCGCCCGCTTCCGCGCCGTCCATCGCCGCCAGTCGGATCGCCCACGTCCTCGCCACGAACCCGGGCTGACCAGCCCCACGAAAGGACCCCATGAGCCCCGCACTGTTCTGGGCCCTGACCTTCCTCGCGCTGATCGGCATGGCCGTCCTCGGCGAGATCGTCGGACGGAAGCGCATCACCCTCGCCAAGGACGACGCCAGGACACGATGTATCGAGATCCAGCTCGACGTCCTCCGCTCCGAGACGCGGGCCGGGTTCGCGACGCTCGACGCGGCGCTCAGCGCCAAGGCCGAGATGCGGCACGCGGAGATCCTGGCGGCACTCGCGTCACTGCCCGGCCATCCCCGAAACCTGGACGACACGCTGCTCGGCGCACCCACCGGCGGCGTCTAGGGCGGCCTGCTCGTCGCGTTCAGATTGGGTGGACGTCGTTCCCTGAGTGGCGCTCAGACCGCACTCACCTGCATGTCGTGGCCGAGGTCGTCAACGACGGGAAACTCCGGTTCCGACGACGTCCACCCATGCGTCGATATTGGGCTGGGGGCGGAGCCTCTGGCCTTGGGGTTTGGGGCGGAGCCCCGATGAGGCGGCCCGAGCGGAGCGAGGTCCTTTCGTCCGTGGGGCGTGCGAGCATTTCGCTCATGACGGATGCCGCGTTGTCCGACCATCGTGTCCTCTACGTCGATCCGGACTGGCTGGACGATCCCGACGCCCATGGCGTCGAGGACGTCGACACCGACGATCAGCCCGACTTCGGCTCGGGGGTTCACGCCGTCGCGGCGTCCTCGGATCTGAGCCGGTTCGCGCTCACCACTTCGTCCCAGGGCAACAGCGAGAGCGGCCAGGCGTGCTTCTTCGACGTCGCGTCCAGTGCCTGGCACTGGCGGGAACTGGACGAAGGCCGGCCCTTCATCGGCGACGGCGAGCAGATCGCGTTCTCTCCCGACGGCTCGCTGGTCGCGGTCGCCACCTCGACCGACATGAAGGCGATCGTCTGGCGGACGGCCGACATGTCCATGGCGTGGTCCGCGGAACCGGGCCCTGCCTGGGGACATGTGCCCCGACGAGGGCAGACAGAGGACGTGCGTCCCACAGGGCTGTTCACTCACATCGCGTTCAGCGGCGACGGCCGATCGGTCGTCGCGACGGGCGGCAGCCCCTGGACACCAGAGCCCATCGAAACCCCCACCGAGCGCATCGTCGTGGCCGAGGCCTCGACGGGAGAAGTCGTCTACGCGGCAGACGTCCCGATCCGGGGCGGCGCCATCCTCGATCAAACTGGGGAGACCCTCGCCCACATCGGCCTGGACGACGAGATCGTCGTCCAGGACCTGCCTTCGGGTGCGGTCGCGCACCGGCACCCCAGCGAAGTGCCCGGAGCCCGCGTTCTCGCCTACTCACCTGATGCGGGCGCGGTCGCGGTCGGCGGCGATGGGGTCGTCCAAGTGGTCCAGCTCCGGGACGGCGCATCACCCGGGATTCAGCTCGGCGAAGGAACGACGTGCACGGCCATGCACTGGTCCCCGAACGGGTTGCGCATCCTGGTCGAGGACGACGAGCACGCGACCGTCCTGGACGCCGACAACCACACCCTGTGGACGCGCCCCAAGGACCACCTCGCGGCGGCCTTCACTCCCGACGGCCGCACGCTGGTCACCGTCCACGACGACACCTGGGTACGCGCCTGGTCCCTCACGCCACGACGGCGTCCGTGAGCCGACGGACCTGGAGTCCGTCGGCTCATGTCCTTGAGGCTGTTCGGCGGCTAGCGCGGTCCCCTGGCGCTGTAGGGGGAGACGACGGTGAAGCGGCCGGTCTTGCGGTCGAAGAGTGAGCCGTTCAGGTTGCAGTGGCCACCGGCCGTGCCGTCTATCGGGCGGCTCTGCCCATTGATGCTGACGGTGCCGCACTTGTAGACGGGCCTGCCCCTCCAGGGCACGCTCACATCGATGTCGACGCAGACGGGCCCCTTGCCTCCGTTGGGAAGGTGGGCCGCCACGCCGGACGGGACGCTCAGTTCTCCAGGTGCGCACCGCACGTCACGCGTCCTGTCGGTGGCGTCGGGCTCGACGAAGTCGGGCCGCCAGTCGACGTAGACGACCCCGTGAACGCTCAGGGCGCCGTTGACGTGCCGGGCGTCGTAGACCCTCGTGGTCGAGGAAGCGGTCGAGGAGCCCCCGGCGTCGGTCGGCGGCGATGTCTCCGCGAGCGCCGGACGAACGCCGACCAGGCTCACGGCGACCCCGAGGGTCGTCCAGGCGAGGGCGGTGCGACAACGCTTTGCTGACATGACGATTCTCCCTTTCGTGACGTCCAACGTGACGCGCCGATCCGCCCCCGGACACTCAAAGTCATCGCTCGTCGCAGTCGGTGACTGACGTACTTCCCGCCCCCTGACCAGGCAAAACCCCAGGGTGAGCCAACCCGACCCCTCCAGCCGCACGCGCCCCGCCGCGAACACTCCAGGAACGCGGAAGCCCTCCCGTGGACGTCGCCACGAGGAGGGCCTGCGACTCGCCGAGCGAGGTCAGCCCACGGCGCGGGTCACGAGCTCGGAGATCCGAGCTTCGATCTCGGGCGTCAGGCCGGTCAGCGCGAAGGCGGTCGGCCACATCTCGCCGTCGTCCAGGGACGCCACGTCGTTGAACCCGAACGTCGCGTACCGGGCCTTGAACTTGTCGGCGGCCTGGAAGAAGCAGAGCACCTTGCCGTCCTTGGCGTAGGCGGGCATCCCGTACCAGGTCCGCGGCGCGAGGGACGGCGCGACGTCCTTGATGATCTTGTGCAGCCGCTCGGCGAGGGCGCGGTCCTCGTCCGGCATCTCGGCGATCTTCGTGAGGACGTCCTGCTCCGCCTCGGCCGCCTTCTCCGCAGCCTTCGACTCCCGCGCGTTCCGCCGGGCCTCCTTCCTCAGCTCGGCGGCGTGCTCCTTCATCGCGGCCCGCTCCTCGGCCGAGAACCCCCCGCCCGCCCCGTCCCCACCTGCGCCCATGACCGGCGCTCCTTCCGCCCAACAAAACGATCTCGGCCGGGAACCTACCCCGAACTCGACGCGCCGCCCCGGCCCGCGCCCGGTGATCGTTTCGCGTGGGGGCGAAGGTTTGGGGGTTGGGCGGCCGGGGCGGGAGGGTTTGGGGCATGACGACTGATGTGATCGAGGCGGCGGGTGCCGGGGTCTGGACGCTGGGGGACGTGGAGGTTCGGCGGGTCGGGTTCGGGACGATGCGGCTTCCTCAGACGGGGAAGGCGCTGATCCCGGACGCGGTGCCGCGGGATCGGGGGCAGGCGGTCGCCGTGCTCCGGCGGGCCGTCGAGTTGGGGGTCAACCACATCGACACGGCAGCGTTCTATTTCTCGCCGCTGCTGTCGGCGAACGAGCTGATCAACAGCGCACTGTCGCCCCACCGGGACGAACTGGTCATCGCGACCAAGGTCGGCCCCATGCGCGATGCCAATGGAGAGTGGGGCACGCATGCCATGACACCCGGTGCGCTGCGTGGGCAGGTCGAGGAGAACCTGCGGCAGCTGGGGACCGACCACCTTGATGTTGTAAACCTGAGGATTGTCCGGGATGACCAGTTCGCCGAGCGGTTCGGAGCGCTGGCGGAGATGCGGGACGCCGGGCTCATCCGGAATCTGGGGCTGTCCAACGTGCGGCCGGAGCATCTGGTGACGGCTCGGGCGATCGCGCCGGTCGTGTGCGTCCAGAACCCGTTCGGGTTCGGCGCGTTCGCCGAGCAGCGGGAGATGCTGCGGCTGTGCGGCGAGCTGGGGATCGCGTTCGTGCCGTTCTACTCACTCGCCGGGACGCGGCGGGAGGCCGGAGCGGCCGAGGGCGAGGACGGCCCGGAAGTGCTGGCGGTCGCGCGTGCGCACGAGGTCACCCCGGCGCAGGTCCGCCTCGCCTGGACGCTCCACCAGGGCGCGCACGTTCTCATGATCCCGGGCACCGGAGACCTCCGGCACCTGGCCGAGAACGTCGCGGCCGGGGACATCCGGCTCACCGAGGACGATCTCCAGCTGCTCAGCGCCGCGGACAGGACCGGGCAGGCACAGTAGGCGGCCCAGAGATCATCCGCGGGCGGTGTCGTCCTCGGGGGCGGGGGCGGTCAGTCGGCGGCGAGGCGGTTGAGGATGGCGCCGAAGACGCGCAGGTCGTTCTCGTCCAGGCGGCCCAGGACGTACTCGCGGACGCCCCGCTGGTAGGTCGGGGTCGCCTCGGAGAGGCGGGTGCGGCCGGACGGGGTGAGGACGGCGAAGAGGCCGCGCGCGTCGCTGCTGCACGTCTCGCGGCAGACCAGGCCGTCCCGCTGGAGCCGGTCGACCAGGCGGGTCAGGCCGCTGCGGGACAGCAGGACGCGGTCGGCGAGATCGTTCATGCGGAGCCGGCCGTCCTCGGCCTCGCCCAGGTGCAGGAGCACGTCGTAGGAGGCGAGCGCGAGATCGTGATCGGCGAGCAGGTCCGCCTGCAGCCGCCGGGAGATCTTCGCCTGCGCGCGCAGCATCGTCCGCCAGACGGTCAGCTCGGCGGGGCTCATCGGCCCGTCCGGCGCGCCGGTGGACGGCTGGACGGGCTGCTGCGGGGCCGCCGTAGCGGCGGACGGCACTGTCACGTCCCCCAGGGTACGCCCGACCACCCCTGTGACCTAGCCAACTTTTGGGGCCTTGACCTGCGGCGACACGAGTCACACCCCGGGATTCGCGAGGGGTGGTATGGACTTCGTAGCATGGGGGGTATGGCCTCCCCATTGACGACCGAGCAGGTGACCGCGGCTCTCGCCACGGTGAACGACCCTGAGATCCGCAAACCCATCACCGAGCTCGGCATGGTCAAGAGCGTCGACATCGCCGCGGACGGCTCCGTGCGCGTCGGCATCTTCCTGACCATTGCCGGCTGTCCCATGAAGGACACCCTCACCAAGAGCGTCACCGAGGCCGTCTCGAAACTCGACGGGGTCGCGTCCGTCCAGGTCGAACTGGACGTCATGAGCGACGAGCAGCGCAAGGCCCTGCGCTCCCAGCTCCGCCCCGACGAGTCGGCGAAGGAGATCCCCTTCGCCAAGCCGAACTCGCTGACCAAGGTGTACGCGGTGGCGTCCGGCAAGGGCGGCGTCGGCAAGTCCTCGGTCACGGTGAACCTGGCGGCGGCCCTCGCCGCCCAGGGCCGCAAGGTCGGCGTCGTCGACGCCGACATCTACGGCCACTCGATCCCGCGCATGCTCGGCGTCGAGCACTCGCCCACCAAGGTCGAGGACATGATCATGCCCCCGACCGCCCACGACGTGAAGGTCATCTCGGTCGGCATGTTCACCGCCGGGAACCAGCCGGTCGTGTGGCGCGGGCCGATGCTGCACCGCGCGCTCCAGCAGTTCCTCTCGGACGTGTACTGGGGCGACCTGGACGTCCTGCTGATGGACCTGCCGCCCGGCACCGGCGACATCGCGATCTCGGTCGCGCAGCTGCTGCCGTCCGCGGAGATCCTGGTCGTGACCACGCCGCAGCAGGCCGCCGCCGAGGTCGCCGAGCGCGCCGGCGCGATCGCCGCGCAGACCCACCAGCAGGTCGCCGGCGTGATCGAGAACATGTCCTACCTGACCTGCGCGCACTGCGGCGAGCGTCAGGAGATCTTCGGCTCCGGCGGCGGCGCGGCCGTCGCGGACGCCCTGACCCGCACCCTCGGCACCCAGGTGCCGGTGCTCGGCCAGGTCCCGATCGACGTCCGGCTGCGCGAGGGCGGCGACGAGGGCAAGCCGCTCGTCCTGTCCGACCCGGACGCCGAGGCCGCCAAGGAGCTGCGCTCCATCGCCGACAAGCTCGGCGCCCGCTCCCGCGGCCTGGCCGGAATGTCCCTGGGCATCTCCCCCAAGGGCCGCTGACGCCCCACGTGAAAAGGCCCGGCCGTTTGGCCGGGCCTTTCTTCGTCTTCGTCGTGAAGTACCGCGCCTTGATCGGCGATCAGGTGGCTTCGGTGTCGTACGGGGGACGCTCGCCGTACTCCAGCTGGCTCGCGGTGGACGCGGCGTACGAGGTGTCGCCGAAGGAGGAGCCGTTGCGGTGCTCCGGCTCGGAGTCGAGGTCGTCGAGCAGGTGCTTGCGGACGAACGTCTTCGGGTGCAGGTCGGCGATGTCGAAGTCCTTGAACTCCGGCCCGAGCCCGTCCTGGAGATCGGCCTTGGCGCTGTCGGCCATCTGGCGGAGCTGGCGGAGCGCGCGGCCCGCCTGGCCCGCGACGGTCGGCAGCTTGTCCCCGAAGATCACCAGGGCGAGTACGACGAGCACGACCATCTCGCCGAGTCCTACGTCGAACAACCCGTCCTCCACACGTGCCAAGGGGACCGGACACCTTCACCGCGTCCGATCCCCCAGCGTATCCGCACTCGGCCGAGCACGGCTCCCGCGGTCCGGTGCACCGGGACCGCCGCAGCCGGGATTCCCCGGCCCGGCAGCCGCCCTTTGCCGCCGCGACGCCCGGACTTCACCCTCGGCCTTCACCTGGAGCGTGTCCGGCGCCGGGACGGCCGCGGCCGGCGGCCCCTGGTGGGGACGCCGGCCGGCGGTCGTCGCGGTGGTCGTCAGCCTGCGGTGAGGGTGACGTCCACGGTCTTCTCCTGGCCCTTGCCACCGGGCAGGTAGGACACCTTGATCACGTTGCCGGGGGCCCTGCTCCGGATCGTCGCGATCAGATCGGAGGCGTTCTCGATCGGACGGCCGTCGACCTTGGTGATCACGTCGCCGGGCTTGAGTCCGGCGCGGTCGGCCGCGCCGCCCTTGGTGACCGGGGCGGTGCCCTGCTGCGCCTGGGTCATGATCTTGGCGCCGCCGCCCTGCCACTGCGGGTCGGGCAGCACGCCGAGCTTGGCCTGCTTGACCGTCCCGGTGTTGATGATCTCCTCGGCGACCCGGCTGGCCTGGTTCACCGGGATGGCGAAGCCGAGCCCGATCGAACCCTGCTGGTCGGAGCCACCGGTGAGGATCGCGGTGTTCATCCCGATCACGCGGCCCTTGGCGTCCACCAGCGGGCCGCCCGAGTTGCCGGGGTTGATCGCCGCGTCCGTCTGGATCGCGTTCATCACCGTCGACTCGCCGCCGCCCTCGCCCCGGGTCGGGACGGCGCGGTTCAGCGAGGACACGATGCCGGTCGTCACCGACCCCTGGAGGCCGAGCGGCGAGCCGATCGCGATCACCGGGTCGCCGACGGCGAGCTTGTTGGAGTCGCCGAGGGCCAGCGGCGGCAGCGCGTGGCTGCCCGACGGCTTGATGACGGCCACGTCCGAGGACGGGTCGGTGCCCTTGACCGTCGCGGGCAGCGACGACTTGTCGTTGAACACCACGCGGATGGACGAGCCGGCGCCCAGCCCGGACACCACGTGGTTGTTGGTGATGATGTAACCGCCGCTGACGATGAACCCGGTGCCCGCGGCGTCCTCGCCGTTCGCGCCGGACACGCGGATCATGACGACGCTCGGCAGGACGCGCTGCGCGACGCCCGCGACCGAGTCCGGCGGACGGTTCTGCACGGGCGCGTTGTCGTTGCCGCTGCTGAAGCTCACCTTGCTGCCGTCACCGTTGCCGTCGCTGGTGCCGAGCGCCACGATGCCCGCGCCGAAACCGCCCGCGACCAGCGCGATCAGCAGTCCGATGAGCGCCAGGGCGCCGAGGCCCGGCCCGCCGCGCCCCGCGGACGGCGGGGAGGGCACCGGCGCCCAGTTGGGGCCGCCCGGCGGCTGGCCGAACGCGCCGGGGCCACCCGGCCCGCCCGGCATCGTGCCACCGGGACCGCCCGCGGCCGGACCGGCCGGAGCCGGGCCGCCCGGAGCACCCGGGGGGTGCGGCATCGGCCGGGGCGCTCCGGGAGCGGGCGGCGGGCCGCCCATCGGCGGACGCGCCCCCGGCGGAGGCGGCTGGGGCGACGCCTGCCCGCCCCAGCCGTACTGGCCCGCCACTCCGGCGGAACGCGGGTCCTGCTCGTGCGGCGCGAACGCCGGGCGGGCCCGGCCGTCCTCCAGCGGCTCCTGCTGCGCGGCGTACGGCTCCTGGCCACCCGCGCCCGGCGCTCCGGGCGTCCGGTAAGGCTCCTGGCCGCCCGCGGCGGGCGTCGCGTAAGGCTCCTGGCCGCTCGCGGGCGCTCCCGGAGTCGGGCCGCCGTAGGGCTCCTGGTTCGAGGCGGCGTAGGCGTCCCTGAGGGCGCCACCCTGGGCGGGCTGCGCCGGACCGCCGTAGGACGGCTCGTCGGACGCGCCACCGGCGGAGTCCGGCGGGGCGAACCCGCCCTGGTCGCCGTCGGTCATGGTCGGAAGCGGACCGGACGTGGCGGCCGGGGCGTCGGCGCGTCCCGGCTCGGCTCCGGCGGCGGACGGCTCGGAACCGGCGTCCCCACCGGGGACGGTGTCCGTGGGCTGCTCCGGGTCGTGGTCGGTCAGGGTCTCCGGCGGAGCGCTCGCGGGCCGCGCGGCCCTCCCGGCCACCGGGCGGTCACCGGGCGACGGGGAGTCGTCCACTCCGACGCCCCCGCGGCCGTTCGCCCGCTCGGCCGCGGCACCCGCGGCGCTCCCGGATCCGGAGGCGT
This sequence comes from Spirillospora sp. NPDC052269, assembly GCF_040679435.1. NCBI lineage: Bacteria > Bacillati > Actinomycetota > Actinomycetes > Streptosporangiales > Thermomonosporaceae > Spirillospora > Spirillospora sp. NPDC052269. Next base: position 215,424 of record NZ_JBFAUU010000001.1, on the reverse strand, counting down.
CCTGCCGCCCGTCCCCCTGGCCGGGGGCGAGGTCGTCCCGCTCCGTCCCCTCGACCGGTCCGCGGCTGTCTTCGGTCATCCCCACACTCCTACCGGGCATGAATCTCACTGATCCACGCTTATCGTCGCCGACCCGGCGTGTGATGAGCGTAAAGCTCTGGGCAACCTCCCCCGGGCCTCCGACCCATTGTCGAGGATCACCACCCCGGCCGCGCACAACACACCCCACAAGCCCCTCGCCACGGCCTCCCCCACACGGCCTGGGAGCGCCACGAAAACGCCTCCCGCCCTGGCGGCCATAAACCTGGCGGGGTCCGGAGGGCGACCCCGCGCGGCTGGTCGAAGGGACCCGCGGACGTCATACGAGAACGCCACGCGCCCCTGGCAGCCACCAAAACCTGGCGGGGTTCGGGTGGGACGCCCCCGCGGGGTTGGTCGAAGGGCTCGCGGGCGTCAGTCGAAGGGGTTGGCCCAGGAGATGAGACGGCCGAAACCGCGGCGCACGCGCGTCCAAGCGGAGGTGTGGACGACCGGGAAGGCCTCGGCGACGGCCGACGCCGTGCTCTCCGGGGCGTCCGTGAGCACCGTGTAGACGTAGTCGCCGCGCTGCTCGACCACCCAGTTGCGGACGGCGTCGCGGCGGTAGGCGGGGCGGCCGTCCAGTTCGTCCCGCTTCCAGCCGGTCATCTGGCGCTTGTTCAGCCCGCCGTGCTGCACGAACACCGACACGACGGCCAGCCCGTCGGAGTAGCTGAGGTGCAGCGCCTCCCCGCCGGACGGCACGGTCGAGCGGCGCGCGTCGTACAGCGCCAGCCGGCCGGGCAGCTTGCGGGGCACCGGCCAGCCGTCCTGCCGCAGTTCGTCGACCTGCGCGGACGTGAGCCGCACCTCGGACGGGACGGGCGTCACACGGCCGGACGTGGTCCGGTACGGCTCGGGCGCCACGTCGCCCGGATCGTCCCCGCGGACGGACGAGCCGCGGAGCGGCGTGCGCTCCAGCGCCGCCGACTTGACCACCTGGAACCGGTTGAAACCGACCACGACGACCGCGCGGCCCGCCGCGTCGAGCAGCTCGCGGTGCAGCATGAGGCCCGTCTCGTCGTCGAGCCAGAAGCGGCCGGCGGTCGAGCCGTCCGGGCGGCGGGCCTCCACGACGGCGGCGGGGCGGCCGCACATCGTGCCGTCGGCGCGCCGCACCAGCGAGTAGTTGCGGACGAGCAGCGTGATCGTGGCCTCCGACACGCCGACCGGGACGTCCACGCCCGCCGCGTGCTCGACCGCCGCGGTCGAGGTGTGCGTGCCGTGCCGTCCCCAGGTGGTGAGCACCCGCTCGCCCTCGTAGGACACCGAGCTCGCCGCGTCGGCGGCGTCGCGCAGCAGGCGCAGCGCGTCCGGGTCGCTCGGCGCGGGACGGCCGGCGTGCGCGTCGCCGGTCAGCACCGCCCCGGCGCAGACGGCGCCGGCGAGACCGAGCGCCGCGAGCACACGACGCCCCCGCCTCCCGCCGTCCCGATGCGGACGGCGCGGACGCGGGCGGACGGTCCCGATCACGGCCCCGGGGCGGACGGAACGGCGGTCCGGAGCGTGCCCGGATCGGTCAGCGGGTCGGTGATGGGCGTGTCGCCCGAGGTCAGCGCGTGCTGGACGGCGAACCGGTCGAACGCGGGCGTGACGGTCGGCGCGTCCTGGTCGCCGCCGGCCACGTAGGACGCGACGCCGAGCCCGAGGAACAGCGACGCCGCCCCGACGGCCAGGTAGCGCCGCCGGTGGGTGCGCCCGGCCCGCATGGGCCCGGCGGGAACCGACCCCATCGCCGCGGCGCCGGCCATCATCCCGGCGCCCACGGGCGCGCTGCGGGCCCGGGCCCGTCCGGCGGAGACCGGCGGACGGTTGTCACGCGGCCTGCCGGGCCGTGTCGTGCCTCCGGACGGCGAGACCCACGGCGTGCGGCTCCTCGCCGGCGGCACGATCCACGGCCCGCCGGGATCGGGCAGCTCGTCCGGCCGAGTCACGTCGGCCGGGCGAGCGGATTCCTCCCGCGCGTCGAAACCGCTTTCGGCCCTGGCCCGCTCGCCGGTCCCGTCGAGGTCGCGCCGTTCGTCCGCGGCGTCGGATGCGGCGAGGGTCTCGCCCAGGCCGCGCAGGCGGGCGAGGAAGTCGGGGGTCGGCATGTCGTCCGGCACACCGGCGGACGAGGCGGCGGCGCGGTCGGCGCCCGCGTCGCGGCCCCCGAGACCAGGGGTGGACGCACCGGGCGTGCCCGGCGCCGCGCGACCCGGCAGCCCGGAACCGGCGAGGTCGGACAGGCCGGGACCAGCGAGATCAGACAAGCCGGGACCGGTGAGGTCGGACAGGCCGGATGCGGCCAGATCGGGCAAGCCGGGCGTCGTCAGACCCGGTAGGCCGGGTGCGGACAGGTCGGGCAGGCCGGGTAGACCGCGGTCGGGGGCGGAGAGGTCGGGCGGTGTGGCCAGGCCGCGAAGCCGGGCCTTCAGGCGTCGCAGCGCGTCGGCCTCGGCGCGGCACGACGCACAGCCCGCGAGATGGCGCAGAGCGCGCTCGCGCTCCTCATGCCCCAGCTCGCCGTCGACCAGAGCGGTCAGACGCTCCCCCAGACAACTCACGCGGCTCCCTCGTCGATCAATTCAGGTGTGGCGCCCCGGCGCGCCGGACCACCCGTCAGCGGCCCTCCGCGACCGCCGCCACCACCGGTTCGGCGGTGGACCCGGCCGCGGCGGACCCGGCTGCCCCGCGACGGGGCGCCCGGTGTTCCAACGCGGCGCGCAGCTGCGCCCTTCCCCGGTGGATGCGGCTGCGCACGGTTCCCAGTTTGACATCCAGGGTCGCGGAGATCTCCTCGTAGGAGAGCCCCTCGATGTCGCACAGCACCACGGCCGCCCGGTACTCGGGGGCCAGGGCGTCGAGCGCGGCCTGGACGTCGGAGTCGAAGTTGCGGTCGTCGTACGCCTGCGCCGGGGTGGGCTCGCGGCCCTGGAGGCGCTCGGCGGCGTCGTCCGCCAGCCCCTCGAACCGGATGCGCTGCTTGCGCCGCGCCTGGTCGAGGAACAGGTTCGTGGTGATGCGGTGCAACCAGCCCTCGAACGTGCCGGGCGTGTAGTTCGACAAGGAACGGAACACCCGGACGAAGACCTCCTGGGTGAGGTCCTCAGCGTCGTGCTGGTTGCCGGTCAGGCGGTAGGCGAGCCGGTAGACCCGGCTCGAGTGCTCCCGGACGACCTCGTCCCAGGACGGCGGCGCCCACTCGGCTTCGGGTGCGTTGTCGCGCGTACGCGCCGCCGCGTCGGCCCGGCTTCTCCCGGAGCCGACCCCGACGGCACTCTTGAACGTCAGTGCTGCCACTCCCATGGTGCCGGGCTGTTCCTCTCTTCAAAGGTGGAACGACACGGTCGCGCCTGGGCTGGGGCGGTTGCCGTACGTGCGATCCACACCCACCCCTTGCGGGGCGGGCGCCATCGAGAGATAGAACGTGCTGAAACGCCAGTTGGTTCCCCGTCAGCGATATTGTCTTTCCAGCATGAGCCAGGCGGGGGTCCCGCGAGGAGGCAGCCATCGACGCCATTGAGGCCACCCTGACCTACGTGGAGGAGTTCCTCCCCGAGGACGAGGCGACCGCCAACGCCCGCCAGCGGGGCCAGGAGGTCGGCGCGACGCCGATCGGTCCCGCCGGCGGCGCCGCGCTGCGCTTCCTCGCCACGCTGATCGGCGCGCGCACGGTCGTGGAGATCGGCACGGGCTGCGGCGTGTCCGGGATCTCCCTGATGCGCGGGATGCCGAAGGACGGCGTCCTCACGAGCGTGGACGTCGACCACGAGAACCAGCGCCTGGCCAAGCTCGCCTACCGCGAGGCGGGCCTCGGCTCGTTCCGCACCCGCATGATCGTCGGACGCGCGCTCGAGGTGCTCCCCCGCCTCACCGACGGCGCCTACGACATGGTCTTCTTCGACGCGGTCAAGGCCGAGTACCCCGAGTACTTCACCGCCGCCCTGCGGCTCCTGCGGCCCGGCGGCGTCGTGGCGTTCGACGACGCCCTCTGGCACCAGCGCACCGCCGGCTCCGCCTACCGCAGCGCCCCAGCGACCGAGGCGATCCGCGACGTCCACCATATGATCCGCGAGGACGAGCGGCTCGTCCCGCTCCTGCTCCCGGTCGGCGACGGCCTGCTCTGCGCCGTCAAGCGCGACTGACCCCCATGCCCGCCCCCCGGGACCCGCGCGCCGACACGCCCACGAGCGAGGACGGCCCGGTCCGCAGGGCCAGATGGGTCGACACCGCCCACGACGTCGAACCGCCCGCGCCGGAGCCCCCGCCCGCCCCCGAGCCCCTCGTCCAGGACGAGGACGCCTCGGACGGCGCCTCAGCCCTGGGCGGCGCCTCCGAGACGTTCGCGGTCCGGATGGGGATGACGTGGCGGACGGCCTGGCGCGGCGTCGCGTTCGGGATCCTGATGCTGGCGTCGGCCGGGTTCGTGGCCGGTGGCCTGATGCGCGGCGGGTTCGGCGTGGGGAGCTTCGCCTTCATCGTGCTCGGCGCGGTCGGGCTGGCGGCGTTCGGCGGCGGTTTCGTGGCCGCGGTCGGGGGGCCGCTGGCGAGGCGTCCCGTCCTGGAGCTGTCGCCCGAGGGCGTGCGGCGTCCGGCGCGCTGGCCGCTGCCCCGCTCGCGCGACCGCGTCCTGCCCTGGACGGACGTGAGGGCCCTCGCCGCGGTGCGCCGCGGCGTCGCGGGCACCAAGCGCGGCGAACAGGACCACCTGGTCTTCCTCGGCACGGACGAGCTGGTCGAGCTGGCCCGCACCGCCGAGCGCCCCGCCCTGATCGTCTTCACCCTCGCGGACGTCCCGGAGACGACGCCGGGTATGCCCGAGGCGACCCGCTGGTGCTTCGGCGTCGAGCCCGGCTGGGACACCACCCTGCCCGCCCTGGTCAAGGAGATCCGCCGCCGCCACCCGGTCCCCGTCATCGACCGCCGCACGCGCTGACCCCACCCCGCACAGCGAACGCGCTACCAAACGTGCGAGGGGCGACGCCGAAGGCGAGCCCCTCGCACGTTTGATCGCGAAGCGATGTCGCGTTCGCACGAGCCTCCGGGCCGAGGGCGAGCCGCCAGGCGAGTCCTCGGAGCCGGAGGCTCGATCAGCTCGCGGAAAGCCATTCCAGGAGGAGGCGGGTGGAGAAGCCCGTGGCGCCCTTGGTGATCTCGAAGTCGTCGCCGGTGGCGCGGGCCGGGCCGGCGATGTCGAGGTGGGCCCAGGTGCGCTTGCCGACGAACTCGCGGAGGAAGAGCGCGGCCATGATGGAGCCGCCGCCCATGCCGCCGCGCTCGATGTTGGCGACGTCCGCGACGTCGGACTCGATGGCCCTGCGGTAGTCCTCGATGATCGGGAGGCGCCAGAGCGGCTCTCCGGCGGCCTCTCCGGCCTCGGTGAGAGCCGTGGCGAGGGCGTCGTCGTTGGCGAACAGGGCGCCGTGGCGGAGGCCGAGGGCGACCTTGGCGGCGCCGGTGAGGGTCGCGACGTCCACGACCAGGTCGGGGTCCAGCTCGGCGTCGGCGTAGGCGAGCGCGTCGGCGAGGACGAGCCGGCCCTCGGCGTCGGTGTTGAGCACCTCCGACGTCCGGCCGCCGAAGTGGGTGATCACGTCGCTCGGCCGCATGGACGACCCGGACGGCATGTTCTCGGCCGCGGCGACCAGCCCGGTGACCTTGGCGCGGACGCCGAGGTCGCGCAGGGCGGCCATGACGGCCATGACGATGCCGCCGCCCTGCATGTCGGTCTTCATGAGCTTCATGTTGTCGTTCGGCTTCAGCGACAGGCCGCCGGAGTCGAACGTGATGCCCTTGCCGACCAGGACGATGTGCCGGTCGGCGCCGTCCGGCTCGTAGGTGAGCTCGATCAGGCGCGGCGGGTGCAGCGGCGAGCCGGCGCCGACGGCGAGGAGGCCGCCGAAGCCGCCCTCGGAGAGGTCGCCCTCGTCCCGGACGCGGACGGTCAGGCCGTTCTCGGCGGCGAGTTCGCGGGCCCGGTCGGCCAGCCACGCCGGGGTCTTCTCCGAGGACGGCGTGTTGGCGAGGTCGCGGGCGAGGCCGGTGGCGCGGGCGAGGGCGGCGCCACGCTCGATCCCCGGCGCGGCGGCCTCGGGGCCGGACTCGGTGAGGACGGTCAGGGCACCCAGCGGGCCCTTCTTCGGAGCCTCGCCGATGCGGAAGTCGTAGGACGCCAGCAGCGCGCCGACCACGAACGCGGACAGGTCGCCCTCGGGGACGCCGACGACGAGGTTGTCCCGTCCGCGCGCGCGACGGGCGAGGGCCGCACCGGCCTTGCGCAGGTCGGCGGGGGTGGCGTCGCCGACGCCGTAGAGCAGCAGCTCGCGGATCTTGTCGCCGACGCGGACGGGCGTGGCGACGATCTCACCGGGCTCGCCCTTGGCGCCGTGGAGGGAGAGCACCTCGTCCAGCGCGAACGGGAGGGCGGCGGCGATCTCGGCGGCGGGCGCGACCGGGCCCCGCCGGACGGGGATCGCGGCCAGTTCGGCGTCGAGTTCGGTCACGGCCTGCGTGACGGTCCCGCCGGCGGTCGCGACGCTGGTCTGGATGGGCATGCTGGACGCTTCCCCCTGTGCTGGAGCCCGTGGAGCCGGAGCCCCCGGGCTGTGCTGCTGTGCTGAGCCGTACCGCTGTGCTTGTGCTGGAGCCAGCCGTGCTGGCCGGCTGCTGAGGGGTCTACCCGGGAGCCGCGCCCCCGAGAACGGCGAAGGCCCCGGCGTCACCACCGGGGCCCGCCGTCAACGCCGAAGCGAGCAGGAGGTCAGCCCACGACCTGCTTCAGGGCCTCGCCGAGTTCCTTCGCCTCGTCGGCGGAGAGCTCGACCACGAGACGGCCGCCGCCTTCGAGCGGGACCCGCATGACGATGCCGCGTCCCTCCTTGGTCACTTCGAGCGGACCGTCTCCCGTCCGCGGCTTCATCGCCGCCATGCGTGCATCCCCTTCCTGCCCAGGACCGCGTGGGGCCTCTCGGGCACCGTTGGCCGCCTGGCCGCCTGTGCATCCGCGTCATCAGTGGTAGTGGTCCATTATCTCGCCTTCCGAGCGCGAAGTGGTAACGATCAGCCTCCAGATCGCGGGACTCGCCCCAAAAAATCCCCTTTTGGGGCGCTACCTACCAACCCATTCGTCCGGGATTCGGGGGCCCGTCCGGAGGGGGCCCGAAGGGCGTCGCGAAAGTCCCCGAACGGCCCCTCGCCACGGACGACGCGGACCTCGCCGGAAGCGGTTGGGGGCTTGCCCTCCGGGGCAGTGGTCGTCGAGGGTGGCGGAGGCGAGACCGTGAGCAGATTGTGAGGACGAGGATGTCCGACGCGACGACGGAACCGGTGCGGTACGAGGTGGACGAGGGTGTGGCGACGATCACACTCGACCGTCCCGAGGGCATGAACGCGCTGACGGAGGCGACCAAGGAGGCGCTGCGGGCGGCCGTCGAGCGCGCCGCCGCGGACGCCGCGGTGCGCGCCGTCGTGCTCACCGGCTCCGGACGGGCCTTCAGCGCCGGGCAGGACCTGCGCGAGCACGCCGACAATCTCGCCGCCGGACGCGGCCTGGACGACACGCTGCGGCGGCACTACAACCCGACCGTCGAGGCGATCACGGGCATGCCCAAGCCGGTGGTCGCGGCCGTGAACGGCATGGCCGTCGGGGCCGGGATGTCCCTCGTCCTGGCCTGCGACCTGGTGGTGGCCTCGGAGAAGGCGTCCTTCGCCACCGCGTTCAGCAAGATCGGCCTGGGCCCGGACAGCGGCCTGTCGTGGACGCTGCAGCGCCTGGTGGGCCGTGCGAGGGCCACCGAGCTGATCATGCTCGCCGAGCCCCTGCGCGCCCCGGACGCGCTCGCCCTCGGCCTGGTGAACCGGGTCGTCCCGCCGGAGGACGTGCTGCCCGCCGCGACCGAGCTGGCCCGGACCCTCGCGTCCGGCCCGACGGTCGCGTACGCCGCGATCAAGACCGCGCTCGTCCACGCGGCCTCGCACGACCTGCCGTCCGCGCTCGAACGCGAGGCCGAGCTCCAGGACGCCCTCGCCGAGACCGCCGACCACAAGAACGCCACCGAGGCGTTCCTCAAGAAAGAGCAGCCGACCTTCGAGGGCCGCTGATTCGAGGGCCGCTGAGCCGAAGGCGCTGAGCCGGAGGAGAGCGCCGTGACGAAGGAGACCGCGTCCCCGGTCCGGGCGCGGTCTCCGGGTGCGGTCTGCGGGGCGCTGAGGGTCAGCTGTAGGCGCCCCGGCGGTGGCAGGCGGCCAGATGGTCGTCGACCAGGCCGCAGGCCTCCATGAGGGCGTAGGCCGTGGTGGGGCCGACGAAGCGGAAGCCGTTCTTCTTCAGCTCCTTCGACAGGGCCTTGGAGCCGGGCGTGGACGGCGGGACGTCGTCCATCGTCTCCGGGACGGCCGCCCCGGGGTCGGCGTAGCGCCAGATGATCTCCGCCAGGCCGTCCTTCAGCTCGAGGGCGGCGCGGGCGTTGTTGATGGTGGCGTCGATCTTCATCCGGTTGCGGACGATCCCGGCGTCCGCCATCAGCCGCTCGACGTCGTGCTCGTCGAACGCGGCGACCTTCTCCATGTCGAAGCCCGCGAACGCGGCGCGGAACCCCTCGCGCTTGCGCAGGATGGTCAGCCAGCTCAGCCCCGACTGGAACGTCTCCAGGCAGAGCCGCTCGTAGAGGCCCTGGTCGTCCCGGATGGGACGCCCCCATTCCTCGTCGTGGTAGGCGACGTACTCGGGCGCCGACAGGCCCCAGGGGCAGCGAGCCAGACCGTCCTCGCCGATGACCGCGGTATTCACCCGCCCGTTCTACCGCATACCACCGACAGAACCGGTTCCGCCGAGTGCGGCCGGGCGGCCCGGCGGCCGCCGGGAGCCGCTCAGAACTTGCGCGGCTTCTCGTTCTCCAGAAGCTCGCGGCGGCCTTCGAACAGGCCGCCCCCGAACGAGTCCGAGCCGTCGCCGCCATCGCCGAGGATGCGGTCGCCGCCATCCCGGTACCCCTCGGACGCGTCGTCCCGGCGGCCGGGGCCGTCCTCGAAGGGCCCCGCGGCAGCCGGGATGTCGGCGGCCGTCGCGGGCGCCTCGCCCGGCATCGGCCAGCCCCCGGACGCCTCGGACGGCCCGTCGGGGGACTCCTCGTCCGCGAGGCGGCGGCGCAGGTCGGCGATCCGCTGCTCCATCGCCGCCATCCGCGTGTCGCGCTCGGTGAGGGCGTAGGCGAGCCGGTGCAGGGCCTCGTCGGTGACGTTCATCTGGTAGCCCCAGAGCGCGCGGGGCAGCCGCAGCATCGCGACCTCGGGCCCGGTCACCCGGGCCCCGTCCAGCAGGGGCAGGGGCGGGACGTCCGGATGCGTGCGGCCCAGCTCGCCGCCGCGCCCCATCGCGAGCACGACGACGGCGCCCAGCACGGCGACGCCCGCCAGTACGAGGACCACCATCACCACGGTCTTGCTCCCGTCTGTCTGTTCGTCCCGCAGGACGATCGTGCCATGCCGGACGCCTCCGTGCGGGCAGCCCCGCATCCCCGGTCCCGTCCCGCGCCCTCCGGGACGCATTCCGGAGGGCGGGGCCCGGCCCTTACGGCTGTGCCTCGGAGAAGTCCTCCGGGGTGGCCTCGATCCGGGGGCGGGACCGTTCGAGCAGGTCCATGGCCTCGTCGAGATCGGCCGTCCAGCCGATCGCGTCGAAGATCTTCGGCCGGGCGAAACCCAGCTCGGTCAGGTTCTCGGCCAGCTCGCGCAGCGGCGCGTAGACGCCGAGCGGGTCGAGGACGACGAGGGGCTTGTCGTGCATGCCGAGCGTCCGGGAGGTCCAGATCTCGAACAGCTCCTCCAGCGTGCCGATGCCGCCGGGGAGTACCAGGAAGGCGTCGCTGCGCCGGTCCATCTCGCCCTTGCGGGACCGCATGTCGGGGGTGATGACCAGCTCGTCGCTGTCCTCGTCGGAGACCTCGACGTCGCGCAGCGCCTCGGGGATCACGCCGATCGTGCGGCCTCCCCCGGCGCGGGCGCCGCGCGCGACGGCGCCCATCGAGGAGATCCGCCCGCCGCCGCTGACCAGGGTGTGGCCGCGCTCCGCCAGCGCCCGCCCGACCTGCTCGGCGAACTCGACGTGCACCGGGTCGATGCGGGTGGACGAGGCGCAGAACACGCAGACCGCGATGCCCATCAGGTCGCGTCCCCGGCGCGGCGGGCGGTCTCGGCCACGGCCTCGAGCTCGTCGCGCTTGCGCTCCTCCTCCTCGTGCGCCTCCACGATCACGCGGACGGCCTCGTCCGGGTCGTCGGTGAGGTGGATGAGGTCCAGGTCGTCGGCGGAGATGTTGCCGGCGGGGAGCACCGACTTCTTGACCCAGTCGAGCAGCCCGCCCCAGTAGTCCACGCCGACCAGCACGATCGGGAACCGGGTGATCTTGCCGGTCTGGACGAGGGTGATCGCCTCGAACAGCTCGTCCAGGGTGCCGTAGCCTCCGGGCAGCACGACGAACGCCTGGGAGTACTTCACGAAGACCGTCTTGCGGACGAAGAAGTACCGGAACTGGACGCCGATGTCGATGTAGTCGTTGAGCGACTGCTCGAACGGCAGCTCGATGCCGAGCCCGACCGACAGGCCGCCCGCCTCGTGGCAGCCCTTGTTGGCGGCCTCCATGATGCCGGGGCCGCCGCCGGTGATCACCGCGTAGCCCGCCTCGTGCAGCTTCGCGCCGATCTCCATGCCGAGCTTGTACTCGGCGGTGTCCGGCTTCGTCCGCGCGCTGCCGAACACCGAGACGGCCTTGGGCAGCTCGGCGAGCAGCCCGAACCCCTCCACGAACTCGGCCTGGATGCGCAGCACCCGCCACGGGTCGGCGTGCACCCAGTCGGTGGGGCCGCGCCGGTCCAGCAGCCGCTGGTCGGTGGTCGTCGGGGGGATGGCCTTGCCTCGCAGGGTCGCCGGTCCCTGCCTCCTGGTGCGGATCTCGCGCTTCATGGCCTCACCTTAGCCACGCCAGCAGGCGGTTCTCGGCGTCGGTGATCAAGGGCAGCTCGACGTACTCGTCCTTGGTGTGCGCGAGGGTGGGGTGGCCCGGCCCGTAGTTGACGGCCGGGACGCCCAGGGAGTCGAACCGCGCGACGTCGGTCCAGCCGAGCTTGGCGCGCACGTCCGCGCCGGTCTCGGCCACGAACGCCTGCGCGGCCGGACGGTCCAGACCGGGCCGCGCGCCGGGGGCGGCGTCCACGGGCTTCACCTCGAAGCCATCGAAAAATGTTCGGACGTACTCCTCCGCTTCCGCCACGGACTTGTCGGGCGCGAAGCGGTAGTTCACGGTGACGACGCACTCGTCCGGGATGACGTTGCCCGCGACGCCGCCGCTGATGAACACGGCGTTGAGGCCCTCATGGAACTCCAGGCCGTCCACGACCGGCTTGGCGGGCTCGTACGCGCGCAGGCGGTCGAGGATCGCGGCGGCGGCGTGGATGGCGTTGGAGCCCATCCAGGCGCGCGCGCTGTGCGCCCGCTCCCCGCGCGCGGTCACCTCGACGCGGAGCGTGCCCTGGCAGCCGCCCTCGATGAGCCCGCCGGTGGGCTCCATCAGGACGGCGAAGTCGGCGGCGAGCAGCTCGGGACGGGTCTCGGCGATCCGCTTCAGCCCGTTGCGCTCGGCCTCGATCTCCTCGCACTCGTAGAAGACGTAGGTCACGTCCCGGGAGGGCTCGGACAGCGCGGCGGCCAGCTTGAGCTGGACGGCGACCCCGGCCTTCATGTCGGTCGTGCCGCAGCCGTAGAGCCGGTCGCCCTCGCGGCGGGACGGGAGGTTCCCGTTCAGCGGGACGGTGTCCAGGTGCCCGGCGAGCAGGACGCGCTCGTCCCGGCCGAGGTCCGTCCGCGCGATGACGCAGTCGCCGTCCCGGACGACCTCCAGGTGCGGAAGGGCCCGCAGCGCGGCCTCGACGGCGTCCGCGAGCGCCTTCTCGTTCCCGCTCACCGACTCGATGTCGACGATCGCCGCCGTCAGGTCCGTCACGTCCGTCTGGAGATCGAGAGTGGTCATGCCGAAACCCTATGCAAAGGGGACGGCCGCATGGACCGTCCCCCCGGTGCGTGTGCGCGCGGCCGTCAGGTGTTGATGCCGTGGTCGCGCAGGATGTCGTTCAGCTCGGCCTTGTTGTGCCGCTGGCCGGGCTCGAGCCTCTTGAGGATCAGGACGGCGGGCATGCCGAAGCTGCCGCCCTTGAACTCCTTGATCCGGGTGCCGCCGACGGCGACGCACCAGTCGGGGATGCGGCCGCGGCCGATCTCCTCGCCGGTCTCGACGTCGATCACCGGCATGGACGCCGACAGGTTCGTGCCGGAGCCGACGACCGCGCCCGTCCCGACGCGCGCGCCCTCGACGATCATCGAACGGGAGCCGATCATGGCCTCGTCCCCGATGACGACGGGCTTGGCGTTCGGCGGCTCGAGCACGCCGCCGATGCCGACGCCGCCCGACAGGTGCACGTTCTTGCCGACCTGGGCGCAGGAGCCCACGGTCGCCCACGTGTCGACCATCGTCCCGGAGTCGACGTAGGCGCCGATGTTGGTGAACGACGGCATGAGCACGACGCCGGGGGCCAGGTAGGAGCCCCAGCGGGCGATCGCGCCCGGGACCACCCGGACGCCGTCCAGGCGGCTCTTCAGCGGGATGCGGTCGTGGTACTGGAAGTCGCCCACCTGGGACCGCACCATGCCGAGCACCTTGAAGCTCAGCAGGATCGCGCGCTTGGCGCGCTCGTCCACGACGACCTCGTCGGTCGCGGGGTCGACGAAGGCGACCCGGGCCTCGCCGGCGTCGATCTGGTCCACGGCGGCGACGATCGCCGCGCGGGCCTCGGTGTCGTCCGGCCCGAGGTCGGCGCGGCGCTCCCAGAGCTCGTCGACGGCGGTGGAGATCGGGCTGGTGAACGTCTCGGTCATGGACATTGAGCTTACCGACGGCCGGAGCCCGGTACGGTCAGGGCGTGGCAGTGTGGGCGAAGCTGGGATCCGGCCCCCGGCAGGAATCCGGCGGCGGGCGGAGTGGACGGCGTAAGCGCTGGTGGATCGTGGCGCTCGTCGCCGTCATCGCGCTGTCCGCGGGTGGCTGGGTGCTGTACACGCGCGCGCGGCCCTACCTTCACGGGTCCGGCTGCGAGGTGCGGACGTCGCTGGGCAAGATGCCCCTCGATCTGGACCAGGGCGCGAACGGCTCGACGATCGCCGCCGTGGTCATCCGCAAGGGGCTGCCCGAGCGGGCCGCGGTGATCTCGTACGCGACCGCGATCCAGGAGTCGCACATGCGCAACCTGGCGGGCGGCGACCGCGACTCGGTCGGCATGTTCCAGCAGCGGCCCTCGCAGGGCTGGGGCTCGCCGGACAAGCTGCGCGACCCCGTCCAGTCCACCAGCAAGTTCCTCGACGCCCTGGTCAAGGTCAAGGACTACCTGGACCTCGACCTCCACGACGCCGCGCAGCGCGTCCAGCGCAGCGCCGACGGCAACGCCTACGCGCAGCACGAGGGTGACGCGAAGGTGCTGGCGCAGGCGTTCGGCGGACGGTCCGCCGCGGGCGTCCGCTGCTGGTACCCGCCGAACAAGCGCACCGACGCACGCCGCGCCGACGCCCTCCGCGAGATGCGCCGCGCCTTCGGCAGCCGCCTCCAGGTCGTCGCGCCCGCCGCGCCCGACTACGCCGCGGTGCGCGCCCCCAACGAGCGGACGGGCTGGGCCGTGGCGTCCTGGGCCGTGACCCACGCCCAGACCTTCGGCCTGAGCGAGGTCCGCTTCGCCGGACGGCACTGGCGGGCCACCGAGGGCCACGACGGCTGGACGCACGACGCCAAGGCCCCCGCCACGACCGTCATCGTCCGCTAGCCCGTCCGGGGCGCCCGTCCGGGGACGCCCGCCCGCGACCGGGCCTACAGCGCGACGAACTGGAGGCCGCGCTTCTTGAGCTGCGGCAGGACGGTCTTGAGCGCGTCGATCGTCTGGATGCGGTCGCCGCCGCCGTCGTGGCAGAGCAGGATGTCGCCGGGCTGGGCGCGCAGCATCGCGCTGGTGATCTTGGCGATGCCGGGACGGGCCCAGTCGCGCGGGTCGATCTTCCAGTCCACGCAGATCAGTTTGTGCTGGTCGGCGACGTCGAACACCGCCTGCGACCAGTTACCGCCGGGCGACCGGAAGAACCGGGGCGCGACCCCGGTGGTCTGCGCGATCTGGTCGTGCGCCTCGCCGATCTCCTTGGAGATCTTCGCGGTGCTCAGGGCGGGCAGGTTGAGCGGGTGGGTGACGGTGTGGTCGGCGATCTGGTGGCCGTCCGCGACGATCCGCTGGACGATCTTCGTCTGCTCCACCACCTGCTCACCGATCATGTTGAAGGTGGCCTTCACCCCGTGCGCGGCCAGCAGGTCGAGCATCATCGGCGTGTACTTCGGGTGCGGGCCGTCGTCGATCGTCAGCGCGATCGCGTTGGGGGGCGCGGCCGGGGTGAGGTCGGCCAGGCTGCGGACGGGCTTGTGCAGGGCCTGCATGGGCTGCCCGTGGGCGTAGCCCGGGTCCGGCGGCTGGGCGGGGCCCTTCCCGTGATGGCCGCCGTGCCCGCCGCGCCCACCGTCCGCGCGGGCCGATCGCGACGGGCCCGCGTGCCACAGCTCCGGGGCCGCGGCGGCGGCGATGCCCGCCGCTCCGGCGGCGAGCACCCCGAGGGCACGGCGGCGGTCCACGTTCGGCATGAGTACTCCGGTGTCTGTCTGGTGGTCGGCTGATCACAACGTTGGACGCCGCCCGCGGCGCATGTGTTCGATCGCCCGACATCGTGACAGATGTTGAGAGACGGATCCCATTTTCACCGGCGATGTCACACTTCGGTGGTCGGCGCACCTCAGGGTGGCGGCGAACAGGAGGATCCATGTCCCACCACATGCCGACGGCGACCCCCTCGACCGAGCCCGTCCCGCCGGATGAGACCGTCCTGCCGGACGATGCCGTGACGATCTCGGACGAGGTGACGGCGGTCTACGCCGAGCACCGCGAACTGCTGTTCTCGATCGTCTACAACCTGCTGGGAAGCGTCGCCGACACCGAGGACGTCCTCCAGGACACCTGGATGGCGTGGGCCGCCCACGGCATGGACGACGTGGAGAAGCCGCGCGCGTACCTGGTGCGGATCGCGGTCAACATGGCGCTCACGCGGCAGGCGGCGGTCGCGCGGCGGCGCGAGTCGTATCCGGGGCCGTGGCTGCCGGAGCCGCTGGTCGGAGCGGCCGGCGCCGGCACCGGGCCCGGGGAGGACGCGGCGGAGGACGTGGCGCGCGGCGAGGCCGTGTCGCTGGCGATGCTGGTCGTGCTGGAGACGCTGACCCCGCTGAGCCGGGCGGTGTTCATCCTGCACGAGGTGTTCGGCTACCCGCACACCGAGATCGCCGAGATCCTGGGCCGCTCCCCCGCGTCCGTCCGGCAGGTGTCGCATCGCGCGAAGCTGCACGTCCGGTCCAGGCGGACGCGCCGGACGATCGACCCGCGCACGCAGCGCGCGGCGACCGAGCGGTTCCTCGCCGCCGCGCTCGGCGGCGACCTGGCCGAGCTGATGAGGATCCTCGCGCCCGAGGTGACCATGTGGACCGACGGCGGCGGCATCCGCCGGGCCGCGCTGCGCCCGATCACGGGCCGCGACAAGATCGCCCGGCTCATCGCCGGCCCGGCCTACCACCTTCCGGACGGCCTCGACATCCGCTACCGGACCGTCAACGGCGAGCCGTCCGCGGTGCTCTTCGCAGAGGGCGCGCCGTTCGTCGTCATGGTGCTCGACCTGTCCGAGGACGGTCAGCGCGTCGAGGGCATCTACGCCCTCAGCAACCCCGACAAGCTCACCCACCTCGTCGACGACGAGGAGGGTGCGGAGGAGGGCTGAGCCTCAGGCTGGCGGGGTGATGCGGATGCCGCCGAGCAGGCTCGTCAGGACGGTGGCGTACTCGGCGCGGAGCCGCTCCTTGTCCTGCTCGGGGGCCTCGGCGATGGCGGTGCCCGCCGCGCCGAGGACGTGGAAGGCGACGCGCGCGAGCGGCTGCCGGGGCAGCGGCGGCAGCTCCCCGGCCTCCTGGAGGGACGCGACGAGCCGTTCGACCAGGCCGTAGCCGTACTTCTCCTCGCACTCGCGCCAGAGCCGCCAGCCGAGGGCGAGCGGGCCCTCCTGCCAGATGATGCGGCCGTGGACGGGGTCGCAGCAGTGGTCGAGGTAGGTGTCCTGCGCGATGACGGCCGCGGACCAGGCGTCCGGGGCGTCCGCGGCGGCGCGCAGGATGCCCTCGATCGACGCCTCCTCCAGGCGTTCGAACACGGCCTGGAACAGCGCGGACTTGCTCGCGAAGTGGTGGTAGACCGCGCCGCGCGTGGCGTTGATGTCGGCGGCGACGTCCTCCAGGGACGTGCCCGCGAACCCGTGCTCGGCGAACCGCCGGGTCGCCGCGTCCAGCAGGGCCGTGCGGGTCTCCTCCGAGTACTTCGCCCGGCGGCTCTTGACGTCCGACATACGCGGAGCATACTACATACACAGCGTATGTGACCGACGCGGAGTAGGTCAGCGTCCGCGTGTCCGCGAGTCCGCGACCGGGAGGCCCCCGATGTCCGAACCGGCGATGTCCGAACCAGCGATGCCTGAACCGGCGACACCTGAACCGGAACTGCTGTTCAACCCGTTCGAGCCCGGCTTCACCGACGACCCGTACCCCGCCTACCGCCGGCTGCGTGAGGCGGACCCCGTCCACCAGAGCCCGTTCGGCATCTGGATCATGACCACCCACCGGGACGTCGAGGACCTGCTGCGGTCCGACCATTCGGTGGACGAGCGAAAGGCCGCCGAAGGCCTGGTCGTGGACCAGATGCGCGCGTACGACAGCGCCCTGGAGGGCCGCGGCCGCTCGCTGCTCGACCGCGACCCGCCCGACCACACGCGGCTGCGCGGCCTGGTCTCCAAGGTGTTCACCCCGCGCCGCGTCGCCGCGCTGGAGCCCGAGATCACCGCCCTGGTGGACGAGGCGCTCGACCGGATCGAGGACGCCGGGACCGCCGACCTGGTCGAGACGCTGGCGTTCCCGCTGCCGTTCGCGGTGATCTCCTCGATGCTCGGCATGCCGCCGACCGACCACGCGCGCGTCCGAGAGTTGAGCGGCTGGGTCGTCCGGTCCCTGGAGCCGCTGCCGGACGAGGCGACCGTCAAGCGCGTCGGCGAGGCGGGCATCGAGCTGTACGAGCTGGTCAGGGGCCTGATCGCGGACAAGCGCGCGCACCCGGGCGACGACCTGCTGAGCGCGCTCATCGCCGCCGAGGCGGAGGGCGACCGGCTCACCGACGACGAGCTGGTCGACCAGGTCGTGCTGCTGTACGTGGCGGGGCACGAGACGACCGTCAGCCTGATCGGCGGCGGGACGCTCGCGCTCCTCGAGAACCCAGGTGAGCTCGCGAGGCTCCGCGCGGATCCGGGGCTCGCCCCGAACGCGGTCGAGGAGCTGCTGCGGTTCGTCAGCCCCGTCCAGCAGAGCCGCCGCGTGACCCTCACCCCGTACAAGGTGCGCGACAAGGAGATCCCGCCGCGCGCGTTCGTGGTGGCGGGTCTCGCCGCCGCCAACCGCGACCCCTCCTTCTGGGGCCCGGACGCCGAGGAGTTGCGCCTGGACCGTCCGAACGCCCGCCGGCACGTCGCGTTCGGCGGCGGACCGCACCACTGCCTGGGCGCGGCGCTGGCCCGCCTGGAGGCGCGCGTGGCGTTCGAGCGCCTGACGGGCCGTTTCGGCGGCCTGGCGCTGGACGGTGACGCCACGTGGAACGGGCGCGTCAACCTCCGGGGTCCCGCGACCGTCCCGATCACCGTCTGACACCCGATCACCGTCCGGCACCCGATCACCGTCCGGCACCGGTTCCCCACGGCCCGCGCGAGTCAAGGCCGGGCCGTGGGGACGGTGCCGGGGGTGCTCGGACCTGGGTCAGTGGTGCCTTATCGTGGACAGATGCCCCAGTCAGCGGAGGAACGGACGGCTCGCCCGACGCCGCGACGGCTGCCCCGGGGACGCCACGCGCTCGCACCGGAGGAGGTCGAGCGCATCCACCGCGACCGGCTCTACGCGGCGATGGCCGAGGCGATGGCCGAACGCGGCTACGTCCGGACGTCCGTGGAGGACGTGCTCAAGCGCGCGGTCGTGTCCCGGCAGAGCTTCTACCGGTTGTTCGATTCCAAGCTCGACTGCTTCATGGGGGCGTTCGAGCGCGCGGGCGAGATCCTGGTGGCGCACGTCCTGGAGGCCCTCGGGCTCTACCAGAAGTCCGGCGCTCCGTCCGGGGACGCGGCGAGCGGCGTCCCGGCCGACCGGCTGTCGGCGGTCGAGCACGCGCTCACCGCGTACCTGGACGTCCTCGCCAAGGAGCTGCCGTACGCGCGGCTGTTCCTGGTCGAGGTGTTCGCGGCGGGGCCCGAGGCCGTCCGGCAGCGGACGGCCATGCAGGCCGGCCTCGCCGGGGTGTTCGCCGACCTGATCGGGGCGGAGGACGAGGCGGGCCGCTACACCTGCCAGATGATCGTCGCCGCGACCAGCGCGATGGTCACGCCGGCCGTCGCGGCGGGCGACACCGCCGCGCTGCGCGCGCTCGGCGCGCCGCTCATGGAGCACATCCGCCGGCTCTGGGACAAGGGCATGTTCGCCGCCGAGCCCGCCTGACCCGGTCGTTCCCGCCTGACTCAGTCGGTGAGCCATCCCGGGCTGACCAGGCCGGACTCGTAGGCCAGCACGACGAGCTGGGCGCGGTCGCGCGCGGCGAGCTTGGTCATGATGCGGCTGATGTGCGTCTTGGCCGTGGTCGGGCTCAGGACGAGGTGGGCGGCGATCTCGTCGTTGCTCAGCCCGGCGGCGGCGAGCCGCAGCACCTCGCGTTCGCGGTCGGTGAGGGCGCCCATCCGCGGTCCCGGGTCGGGCGCGCGGACGCGTCCGGCGAACTCGCCGATCAGGCGGCGGGTGATCCGCGGGGTGATGAGCGCGTCGCCGCGGTGCACGACCCGGACGGCCTGGATCAGCTCCTCCGGCTCGGTGTCCTTCAGCAGGAACCCGCTCGCCCCGGCGCGCAGCGCGCCGTAGACGTACTCGTCCAGGTCGAAGGTGGTCAGGATGACCACGCGGATGCCGGACATGCGCGGGTCGGCGGTGATCGTCCGGGCCGCCTCCAGGCCGTCGGTGCCGGGCATGCGGATGTCCATCAGCACGACGTCGGGACGCAGCTCGCGGACGCGCTCGACGGCCTGCGCGCCGTCCCCCGCCTCTCCGACGACCTCGATGTCGTCCTCGCCTGCGAGGATCGAGCGGAAGCCCGCCCGCACCAGCCGCTGGTCGTCGGCCAGCAGAACCTTGATCATGCCGTCCTCTTCTCGTGGGGCAGGCGGGCGCGCACGCGGAAACCGCCGTCCGGGCCGGGGCCCGCCTCCAGGTCACCGCCGAGCGCGCGGGCGCGCTCGCGCATCCCGCCGATCCCGCTCCCCGACCCCCCGCCCGCGCCCCACCCGGACGCAGCGCTGCGGGCGGATACGCCGCTGCGGGCGGGGACGGCGCGGCGTTCGGACACAGGGCCGCGGCCGTCGTCGGTCACCTCGATCGTGACCGCGTCGGGGGCGCGGTCGACGCGGACGGCGACGCGGTTCGCGCGGGCGTGCTTGACCACGTTGGTGAGCGCCTCCTGGACGATCCGGAACGCGGCCAGCTCGACCTCGGTCGGCGGACGTCCCGGACCCGACACGTCCGCGCGGACGTCCAGTCCGGCGGAGCGGGCGCGGTCGACGAGCTCCTCGACGCGGTCGAGGCCCCGGGCGGGCGCGGTCGGGGCGTCCTCGCCGTCCATGCGGAGCATGCCGAGCATCGTGCGCAGCTCGCGCAGGGCCTCGGTGCTGGTCTCGCGGATGGCGGTCAGCGACTCCTCGGCCATCTCCTCGCCGCGCCGCCGGTCCTTGCCGAAGCGGCGCAGCGCGGCCGCCGACTGGACGCTGATGAGCGACAGGTGGTGGCCGACGACGTCGTGCAGTTCGCGCGCGATGCGCAGCCGCTCCTCGGTCGCGGCGCGTTGCTCGACCTCGCGCGCGTGCGCGGCGGAGGTGTGGCGCAGCCATCCGATCAGGACGACCGCGACCAGCCAGCCTCCGAGCATGAACAGCGCGATGCCGTTGATCGAGCCGTTGCCCGCGGCGGTGCCCGCGCCGACGAGGGCGATGGCGAGGGCGGTGAGCCCGGCGGCCACGCGCGGACGGCCCGCCTCCGCGACCGTGTACAGCGCGAGGATGAACGCGACGAGCAGCGGCCCGTCGTAGGTGCTCATCACGTAGTAGACGATCGTCACCAGCAGCGTGAACACGGCGACGGGGACGGGGTGGACGCGCCGCAGGGCGAGCGAGCCGCACACCGCGAGGATCAGCACCCAGCCGACGGCCGTGATCGACCAGGGCTCCTCGCGCGGCCCGTACAGCGACTGCGCGCTGCCGGCGGTGACGAGTGCCAGGACGCCGCCGGCGATCACGACGTCGGCCGTCCGTCCGCGAGGCCAAGCGACCACCATGGCCCCACCCTAGAGTCGACCGCACACCGGGAGGAAACCGGCATTCCACCGGACGGAACACGCCGAGCCGGGCGTTGACCCGGCAGTGGAACCGGTTCTACTCTCGGCGCGGAACCAAGCTAACGCTTGACCGACACGATCCGGGAGGTCCGGTGGCCGCGGAACCCGAAGGACCCGAACCGCCCGGAAGGCCCGGGAGCTGGGACGATCAGGCGACCGAGGGGTTCGCGCGGGCGGTCGCGGAGGCGGAGCGGATCATCCGGTCCGCGCCGCACGTCCGGTCGGAGCTCGACCTGGCCGAGGGCCTGGAGTACCTGGCCGGAAGCGTCAGGGCGTCGCTGCACATGGCGTGGGCGTACGAGCGCGACTTCCCGTTCTTCGCGTGCTCGACCGGGCCGCACTCCAAGCTCGGCCTCGACAACCCCGACACCCTCTACTTCAACGCCTACCTGCGCGACGACGCCGAGTACGTGGTCACCGGACGCCGCGGGACCACCGCCGACCTGAGCTTCCAGGTGCTGAACGGCGACTACACCCCGTCCTCGTCCCCGCACAGCCTCAACGCGTTCGACGACCGCGCGTTCGACATCGCCCCGGACGGCTCGTACGAACTGCGCCTCGGTCCGGAGAACCCCGACCGCAAGGACGACCCGAATTACGTCACCCTCGGGACGGGCGCGGCGATGCTGCTCGTCCGGGAGGTGTTCAGTGACTGGGCGGACGAGCGTCCCGGCGAGATCCGGATCCACCGCGCCGACCGCCTCGGGTCCGCGCCGGACGCGCCGACCGCGCGCCGCGAGGCGAAGCGCTTCGACGTCGCCGGGAAGATGCTGGTCTCGCGGCTGCGGACGTTCCTCGCGTTCCCCGAGTGGCACTACCTGAAGCTGCCGGTGAACACGATGACCGAGCCGCGTCCCACGCCCGGCGGCCTCGCCACGCAGTACTCGTCCGCCGGGCACTTCGACCTCGGCCCGGACGAGGCGCTGGTCGTGACCGTCCCGCGCTCGGACGCGCCCTACCAGGGCTTCCAGCTCGGCAGCCGGTGGTACGTCTCGCTCGACTACGTCCACCACCAGACGAGCCTCACCGCCGACCAGGCCGTCCCCGACCCGGACGGCATGATCCGCATGGTCGTCGCCGAGCGCGATCCCGGTCTGGCGAACTGGGTCGAGCTCACCGGGCACGACCGCGGCTTCCTCCAGATCCGCTGGCAGCGGCTCTCGCGCGCGCTCACCCCCGGGGACGGGCCGCGCGTCGAGGCCGTGCCGTTCGCGGACCTCCCGGCGCGCCTGCCGTTCCACGACCGGCAGCGCGTCACCCCCTCCGAGTGGGCGGAGCGGATCGCCGCCCGCCAGATCTCGACCGCGCGAAGGATGCTGGGCTGATGCTGCTGGACGGCCGTGTGATCGTCATCTCCGGGGTGGGCCCCGGCCTCGGGCGCGGGCTCGCGCTCCAGTGCGCGAGGGCGGGCGCGGACGTCGTGCTCGCCGCCCGCACCGAGTCGCGCCTGGCGGACGTGGCGAAGGACGTGCGCGCGCTCGGCCGGCGCGCGACCGTCGTCCGCACCGACATCCGCGACCAGGAGTCCTGCGAGCGGCTCGTCCGGGAGACGCTCGACGCGCACGGGCACGTCGACGGCCTGGTCAACAACGCGTTCGCGATCCCGCCGCTGCAGAACCTGCTGGAGGTGGACGTCGCCGCCGTCCGGCGCGGGTTCGAGACGAACGTCCTCGCCGCACTGTCGCTGACCAGGCTGTTCGTCCCGTCGCTGGTCGCGTCCAAGGGGTCGGTCGTGATGGTGAACTCGGCCGTCCTGCGGCACTCGAAGGCGACCTTCGGCGCGTACAAGATGGCGAAGTCGGCGCTGCTCGCGCTCGCGCAGGGCCTGTCCACCGAGCTCGGGCCGCGCGGCGTCCGGGTGAACACGATCGCGCCCGGCTGGATCTGGGCGGACAACCTGAAGTGGTACTTCGACCTGCTCGCGACCGAGCGCGGCACGACGTCCCGGCAGGTCTACGACGAGACCGCCGCGACCATCGACCTGCGGAAGCTCCCCGAACCGGACGAGATCGCGGACGCCGCCGTCTTCCTGCTGTCCTCGTACGCGCGCGCGATCACCGGGCAGTGCCTGGACGTCAACGGCGGCGAATTCCACCACTGAGGAGACCGCGATGAGGACGAACGTCGGCACGGTCGAGGATCTGCATGCCTCGGCCACCCGCGCGACCGGCCTGACCGATTTCGGCGAGGACGACTACACCGACGGCCTCGAAACGCTCCTCGCGTCCTTCCGGCGGGACGAGCGACTGACGCCGCTCGGCAGCAAGACGCAGCGCGCGTTCCTGCGCGGCGCGCTCACGGCCCGCCTGTTCGCCGAGGACGCGTGGAAGCGGCACCCTGGGTACGCGGACGTCCCGGTCGAGCGTCCGATCTTCGTCACCGGGCTCCCCCGCACCGGGACGACCGCGCTGCACCGGCTGCTCACCGCCGACCCCGCCCACCAGGGCCTCGAGCTGTGGCTGACCGAGGTGCCGCAGCCGCGTCCGCCGCGCGACGCGTGGGCGGACGACCCGGTCTTCCAGGCCGTCCAGGCGGCCTACGAGCGGCACCACGTCGAACGTCCGGAGTTCATGGGCGTCCACTACATGTCGGCGGACATGGTCGAGGAGTGCTGGCAGCTGCTGCGCCAGTCGATGCGGTCGATCTCGTTCGAGTGCCTGGCGCACGTGCCGTCCTACTCCGCGTGGCTCGCCGAACAGGACTGGACGCCCGCGTACCGCCGCCACCGCCGCCTGCTCCAGCTGATCGGCCTGAACGACCCCGGACGGCGCTGGGTGCTGAAGAACCCGAGCCACCTGTTCGCCCTGGACGCCCTGTTCGCCGTGTACCCGAACGCGCTGGTCGTCCAGACGCACCGCGACCCGCGCACGGCGATGGCGTCGATGTGCAGCCTCGCCGCGCAGGCGACCGACGGCTGGTCCGAGTTGTTCCGGGGCGAGGTCATAAGCCGTGACCAGCTCGAGCTGTGGAGCCGCGGGCTGGACGCCTTCCAGGCCGAACGCGGACGCCGCGACCCGTCCCGCTTCTTCGACGTCCGGTACGAGGACTTCGTCCGCGACCCGCTGGGCACGGCCGAGGCGATCTACGCCCACTTCGCCCTGCCGCTCACCGACGGCGCACGGGACGCGATGAAGCACCTGCACACCGCGTCGAGCGAAGGGCGCGGCCGTCCGTCCCACCACTACACGCTCGCCGACTTCGGCCTGACCCCGGCTCAGGTCGACGCCCGCTTCAGCTGAATCATCCGCAAGGAGGATCCTCGGTCGTACAACTGGCCGGGCGGACGGCCCGTCGGCGGGAGGCGCTCCCTCCGCGCGCGCACGAGGCTGGGCATCATGACGACGACCAACATCCCGCGGCCGCGCGGCCGCTGGGCTCGCGGCCCCCGTCGGTCGCCCGACCGGATCCTCGCCGGAGTGCTCGCGACCGGCGCCGCCGTCCTGCTGGTGTGGACGGTCGGCATGGCGTTCTCGATCCCGCCGTCCGAGCCCCGCCCCGTGAACTGGGCGCTGCTGTGGTGCGGCTTCGACGCGATCGAGATCGTCGTGATGGCGGCCGCCGCGTGGCTGGTCCGCCGCCGCGACGCCCTCGCCCCGCTGGCCCTGTCCGCCCTGGCCACCCTCATGGTCGCCGACGCCTGGTTCGACACCATGACGGCCCGCTCCGGCTACCTCCCGGCCGCGGTCTCCATGGCCGCCTTCCTCGAACTCCCCCTGGCCGCCGTCCTACTCACCTCCGCCATCCGCCTCACCCGCCGCGGCGCCTCCCGCGCGTCCTGACTCCGGGCGCGGCTAGCCGATGTAGCCGAGTTTGTAGGCGGCGACGAGGGCCGCGACCACCAGGAGCACCGCCAGGACCACTGAGACGATCTTGGCGGCGCTGTACGGGCGGTTCCCGTACACCGTGCCGGTGACGCCGTTGACCACGATGTTCCACGGCTTCCCGCCGTACAGGTACGAACCCGCCCACACCGGGAGCAGCACCAGCTTGTACGTCACGTCCCGGTATCCGGTCGAGACCGCGTGGACGCGCTGCTCGTCCCCGCCGATGTCGTTGCGGCAGTCGTTGGTGATGACCTGGGCCATCCGCTGCTTCGCCAGGTCCAGGCCGACCTCCGGCTCGACGTCGTAGCGCAGCGACTCGTGCCCGGCGACGTATCCGGCCTGGTACGGCACCACCCGCGCGAGCGGCCAGTTCCCGAGCTTCTCCAGGGTCTTGTCGTTCATCCGGCGCGTCCCGGGGATGAGGACGTCGTCGAAGTCCCGCGCGACCGTGCCGCTGACGTTCCGCCAGCGGGTCTTGCGGACCTGCCGGGTGCGGGTGACCGTCTTGCCGTCGACCTCCTCGGTGTAGGTCTCGGTCACGTAGTAGTACGTGCCGCGCTCGCCCTGGTACCGCGACGTCGTGCGCGCGTCGAACGTCCAGTACGGCAGGTACGTGCTCGCCATGGTCTCCGCCTCGGTGACCTGCTTGAGGCGGTTCGGGGCGAACCAGCGGGACTTCGTCCACGTGCGCAGCGCGCTCCGCGCGGCGCCCCGGTCGAGCGCGAACGGCAGGACGGCCTCGGGCGCGACCTGATGGTCGTCCCCGGTGGCCACGACGAGCGGCGTGGTGCAGAACTGGCAGCGCTGCGACACTGCGTCGCCCTGGAGCTGCGCACCGCATCCCGGGCAGACGTACCGCTGCCGCGCGAACTGCTGCGCGGGCACGCGCGGCCTGCCGACCAACTCGTTGAAGGAGTGCTCCCGCACCTGGCGCTCCGCTTGGGGAAGCGGCTGCTCGCTCCCGCAGTACGGACACCGCAGGACGTTCGTCCCCGGTGCGTACTCGGTCGCGGCCCCGCAGCTCTGGCAGGCCGCGTTCACGCGGGCGGAAGGGGCGGAGGGGTGTCGCCGAGCAGGCGCGCCAGCTCGGGCACGTCCCGCGCGGGCGTCCACTGGCCCATCCCGGACTTCCACACCAGCGTGGACTCGGTGACGCCCTGCCGCCCGAGCTCCGCGAGGCCGAACGGCCCCCGCCGCTCGCCGTCCACGCCGACGTACCACTGGTCCTGCGGCAGCGGCGGCGGCCCGGCCACAGGTTGTTGCGGCGCGGCCTGCTGCTGCGGCGCGAACTGCGGGTTCAGCGCGTTCGCCATCTGCTGCCCGGCGGCGATCCCCATGCCGAGGCCGATGCCCTGGCCGCCGCCGCCCGGGTTGTTCGCGGCGTCCTCCAGCGCGTTCGCGGCCTGGTACTGCGCGTACTTCCCGAGGTCCCCGATCACGCCCATCGACGTGCGCTTGTCGAGCGCCTCCTCCACCTCGGGGGGCAGGGAGATGTTCTCGATGACGAACCGCGGCACCGCGATCCCGACCCCGGCGAGGTCGGCGCTCAGCACGGCCGCCAGCCGGTCCCCGATCGCCTGCTGGTGCGTGGCGAGGTCGAGCACGGGGGTCTCGGACGCGGCGCCGCCGAGGGCTCCGGCGAGCCGTCCGACGATCATCTGCCGCAGGTACCCGGAGACCTCCTCGGTGCGGAACTCCGGATCGGTGCCGGCCAGCTCGCGCAGCAGGAGCGGCGCGTCCACGACCCGCACCGCGAAGCCGCCGAACGCCCGCACGCGGACGGGCCCGAACTCGGCGTCCCGCACCAGGACGGGGTTCTGCGTCCCCCACTTGAGCTCGGTGAACTGCCGCGAGCTGACGAAGTACACCTCCGCCTTGAACGGCGACTGGAAGCCGTGCTTCCACCCCTTCAGGGTGGACAGCACGGGCAGGTTCCGCGTCTCCAGCGTGTAGGTGCCGGGCCCGAAGTGGTCCGCGATCACGCCCTCGTTGACGAACACCGCGGTCTGCGACTCCCGCACCACGAGCCGCGCGCCCATCTTGATCTCGTTGTTGTGACGCGGGAACCGCCACACGATCGTGTCGCGGCTGTCGTCCAGCCACTCCACGACGTCGACCAGTTCGCCCCGAATCCGCTCGAACAACGCCACATCCACCCCTTATCCGACAAACCGCCCAAGCGAATGTTGGACGCGCCGGATCAGCGAACGGTTGCGTGATGGTTGCGTCATCGCATCATCGTCGGCGCCGACGGCGGGCTAGATGCCGAGGCCGCGGCCGATGATCTCCTTCATGATCTCGGTGGTGCCGCCGAAGATGGTCTGGATGCGGACGTCCTGGTACGCCTTGGCGATGGGGTACTCGTTCATGTAGCCGTAGCCGCCGTGCAGCTGGAGGCAGCGGTCGACGACGGTCTTCAGCATCTCGGTCGTCCAGTACTTGGCCATGGACGCCTCCTCGGCGTCCAGCCCGCCGCGGACCTCCTTGGTGAGGCACTGGTCGACGAACGCGCGGCTGACAGCGATCTCGGTCTTCATCTCGGCCAGCGTGAAGCGGTTGTGCTGGAACTTGCCGATCGGACGGCCGAACGCCTCGCGGTTCTTGCAGTACTCCAGGGTCATGTCGAAGGCGGCCTGCGCGCCCGCGACGGCGGAGACGGCGATGCAGAGGCGCTCGCGGGCGAGGTTCTGCATGAGGTAGATGAAGCCCATGCCCTCCTCGCCGAGGAGGTTCGCCTTCGGCACCCGGACGTTGTCGAAGAACAGCTCGGCGGTGTCCTGGGCGTGCATGCCGATCTTGTCGAGGTTGCGGCCGCGCTCGAAGCCGTCCATGCCGCGCTCGACCATGAGGAGCGAGACGCCGTGCGCGCCGGCGGACGGGTCGGTCTTCGCCGCGACGATCACCAGGTCGGACAGGATGCCGTTGGTGATGAAGGTCTTCTGCCCGTTGAGGACGTAGTCGTCACCGTCCCGGACGGCGGTCGTCCTCATGCCCTGCAGGTCGGACCCGGCGGCGGGCTCGGTCATCGCGATGGCGGTGATCAGCTCGCCGGAGCAGTAGCCGGGCAGCCAGCGCGCCTTCTGCTCGTCGTTCAGCAGCTGCACCAGGTAGCCGCCGACGACGTCGTTGTGGACCCCGAAGCCCGGCCCGGACGCGCCGGCGAGCGCCAGCTCCTCGTTGAGGACGGCGTAGTAGCGGTAGTCGGACTCGCCCCCGCCGCCGTACTCCTCGGGCATCTCGATGCCGAGCAGGCCCTGCCGTCCGGCGGCGCGCCACACGTCCCGGGAGACGATCTCGTCCTTCTCCCACTGGGCGTGGTGCGGCTCGATCTCCTTCGCGATGAAGGACCGCACCATGTCCCGGAAGGACTCGTGCTCCTCGGTGAAGACGTCGCGTGACATGCGGCGGGACTCCTCGCGTGTAGGTGCGTGCCGTGGAGGCGCGTCTTGCGGTGTAAGTGCGTACTGACCTGCCTTCAATGTAGCGCAGCGTCCCGCCGTCGCCCCAGGCAGCACGGCTGTGACGTACGCCAAAGGCCCGTCCTCCCTCGACGGGACGACGGGCCTTGGACGCGGATCAGAGGCGGGCGGCGGCGGCCTCGACGCGCTCGTCGGTGGCGGTGAAGGCCACGCGGACGTGGTTCGCGCCCGCCCGGCCGTAGAAGTCGCCGGGGCCGACGAGGATGCCGAGGTCGGCGAGGTGGGCGACGGTGTCCCAGCACGACTCGTCCCGGGTGGCCCACAGGTACAGGGACGCCTCGGAGTGGTCGATGCGGAAGCCGTGCCGTTCGAACGCCGTGCGCAGGGCCGTCCGGCGGCGGGCGTACCGGTCGTACTGGACGCGGACGTGCTCGTCGTCGTCGAACGCGGCGCGCATCGCGGCCTGCACCGGCGCCGGGACGATCATCCCCGCGTGCTTGCGGACCTCGAGCAGCCGCTTGACGATGTCGAGGTCGCCGCTGACGAACCCGGCGCGGTACCCGGCCATGTTGGACCGCTTGGACAGCGAGTTCACCACGAGCAGTCCCTTGTGGGAGCCCTCGCAGACGTCCGGGTGGAGGATCGAGACGGGCTGCCTCTCCTTGTCCCAGCCGAACTCGACGTAGCACTCGTCGCCGGCGACGATCGCGCCGCGCTCGCGCGCCCACGCGACGACCTTGCGCAGGTGGTCGACGGGCAGCACCTTGCCGGTCGGGTTGGACGGCGAGTTCACCCAGACGAGCCGCGGCGTCTCCGGGCCGAGCGACAGCAGCGAGTCGGTGGCGACGGAGCCGGCGCCCGCCAGGCGCGCGCCGACGTCGTAGGTCGGGTAGGCGAGCGCCGGGAAGGCGACCTTGTCGCTGGGGCCGAGGCCGAGCAGCGTCGGCAGCCAGGCGACGAGCTCCTTGGTGCCGACGACCGGGAGGACGGCGTCGGGGTCGGCCTCGAGGACGCCGAGGCGGCGGCGCATCCAGCCCGCGACGGACTCGCGCAGCACGGGCGTCCCGTACGTCTGCGGGTAGCCGGGGGCGTCGGCCGCGGCGCGCAGCGCCTCACGGACCGGCTCGGGGGTGGGGTCGACCGGCGTGCCGACCGAGAGGTCCACGATCCCGTCCGGATGCGCGGCGGCGCGCTCCTTGAACGGCGTCAGCCGATCCCACGGGAAATCCGGCAGCGGAAGCAATCCCACCCCTCCTGTCACACACGGTAGCGAAAAGGGCCGCGACCTCCTGCGAGGCCACGGCCCGACGACTCAAACCGTACCGGGGGGCGTCCCGGCCGTCGTCACTCCTCCGTCGACTGCGGGGGCAGCGCGGCGACGATCGGGTGGTCCTTGGCGATCTTGCCGACCTTGGAGGCGCCGCCCGGGGAGCCGAGGTCGTCGAAGAACTCCACGTTCACCTTGTAGAAGTCCTTCCACTGCTCGGGGGTGTCGTCCTCGTAGTAGATGGCCTCCACCGGGCAGACCGGCTCGCAGGCGCCGCAGTCCACGCACTCGTCGGGGTGGATGTAGAGCATCCGCTGGCCCTCGTAGATGCAGTCGACCGGGCACTCCTCGATGCATGCCTTGTCGAGCAGGTCCACGCAGGGCTGCGCAATGACGTAGGTCACGTGAGTGACTCCTCTCGGGTTACCGGCCCCGCCGCACGTCACGGCTCACCGCAAGCTCGCTGTGAATAGTATGGCCATCACCGCACGGTCGATTCGACATGGGGGTCGCACATGCCAGGGCGTATCGGCGCGCGTCTGGTGGTCTCCGTCACACCGGCCGACGTCGGCGAGCGGGTGTCGCTGCGCCGCCGTCTGCCAACGGGAGAGTACAGCGACGTGGTCGGAGTGCTCGAATCCTGGTCCAAGGGTCTGTTGAAGGTGCGCCGCCGCGGCGGCGAGCTGGTGGACGTCCCCGAGGCGATCGTCGTGGCGGGCAAGGTCGTCCCGCCCACCCCTCCACCCAAGCGCCGTCCCCGCTCCGAATGACCCAACAAGTCCCCTGACCTGGGCAAAGTTTCGGCGAAGTTCGCAATCGTCCCGCCGGTTCGGTGATCCGGGCGGGCACGCCTCCGGAGGGTGTCTCTCCGGGGGGACGATATGGAAGCTGTGCTCGCGGCCGAGGGGCTCGGCGCGCGGACGCGCCGGGGCCCGGTGTTCTCCGGGGTGACGGTCAGGGCCGGGCCGGGCGAGGTGGTCGCGGTCTCCGGCCCCGGCGGCAGCGGACGCACGTCGCTGCTGCTCACGCTGGCCGGGCGGATGCGTCCGGCGGCGGGCGCGCTGGTGGTCGCGGGCACCTCGGACACGGCGCGGATCCGCGCCCGGGTCGGGGTCGCGCGGGTGACCGGAGCGGCCGAGCCGGAGCCCGAACTGCGCGTCGGCCAGCACGTCAGGGAGCGTCTGCTGACCCTGCGCGGCCTCCCCTCCGACCTCGAATCCGCCCCTGAGGGCGACTCCGATCCCGAATCCGAACCTGAAGTCGATCTTGGTGACTTCGGGGACGTCCGGGCGCTCGTGGGGCTGCGTGCGGACGACCACGAGCTCGTCCGGGACCTGCCGGACGCCCAGGTCACCCGGCTCGCGCTCGGTCTCGCACTTCTGGAGAAGCCCCCCGTGATCGTCCTGGACGACCTGGACCGGGGCGCGAACGCGGCCGAGCAGGTCGCGCTGTGGGCGGCGGCCCGGCGCGCGGCGGACACCGGCCCCACGATCGTCGCGACGGTCGCCGAGCCGTCCCCGGCGCACGGCCTCGCGAACGTGTTCACCCACCTCGGAGGGGGTGCGTGATGCGCGCGCCCGGTCCCGGGGGCGGTGGGTGATGCGCGCGTTCCGCCTCGCGCCGTTCGAACTGCTGCGCTTCCGGACGCTGCTGCAGCGGCTCGGCCTGGCGTTCGTGGTGATCGTCCCGACCATCTACGGCGGGATCTACCTGTGGTCCAACTGGAACCCGTACGCGCGGCTCGGGCGGGTGCCGGTCGCGGTGGTGAACGAGGACCGGCCCGTCCAGGTGGAGGGACGGACGATCGACGCGGGCTCGCAGTTCGTGGCCGAGCTGCGGAAGGCCCCGTTCCTGGGCTGGCGCTTCGTGGACGCCGGGAACGCCGCCCGCGGCCTGGAGCGCGGCCGCTACTACGCCGTGATCACCGTCCCGCACGACTTCAGCTCCCGCCTGACCAGCGGTGCGACCGGGACGCCGGAGAAGGCCGCGATGTCGATCCGGCTGGACGACGCGAACAACTACCTGGTCGGCGTCATGGCCAAGACCGTCCAGTCGGAGCTGGAGCGGAAGATCTCGGCGGCGGCGGTCAGCGCGTACTTCGAGGCGGCGTTCGGCAAGCTCTCCGAGCTGCACGGCGGCATCTCGGACGCGGCGGACGGCGCGGCCCGGCTCAGCTCCGGCCTGACGACCGCCAAGGACGGGTCGGCGCAGCTCGTGAGCGGTCTGGGCACGGCCAAGCAGGGCAGCGCCCAGCTGGTCTCGGGCCTCGGCCAGGCCAGCGCCGGGACGACGCGGCTCGCGGACGGACTGGGTCGGCTCAAGGCCGGTTCCGCCAGGCTCGCTCCGGGCGCGGAGCAGGTGGCCGGGGGCGTGCACACCCTGGCCACGACGGCGGCCCCGCTGGCCGAGCTCGCCGCCGCCGGCCTGCCGCCGCTGGCGGCGAGGGCGGCCTCGGTGACCAAGGACGCCGCGCGGCTGACCTCGACGGCGGCCGTCCTCACCCAGCGGCTCGCGAAGAACACGAGAGCAATCTCGGAGTGGCTGCGGGCGCTCGCCGCCCGGCACCGCCGGATTGCGGGAAGTCCCCAGTTCCAGAGGTTGCTGACCTCCTTCCGGACCGTGGACGGGACGGCGGAGCAACGCCTCCGCCGCCTCGCGTCCCGATTCCCGGCCGTCGCCCGCTCCTCCGGCTACTGGACGGCCCTCGAACTCGCCCGCGGCCTCGACGCGACGATCTCCGGCAGGCTGAACCGGCTCGCCGCCCGCTTCCGCATCTCCCCGGACGACCCGGTCTTCCGGCCTCTGGTCGAGGAGGCCGACCTGCTCTCCGAACGGACCGCCGCCCTCGCCGGGACGACCGCGCGGGTGAACGGCGCCGCGGCGGGCCTCGCCGCCGACGCGCGCGCCTTCCAGCAGATCGTCCCGGCGCTGCGGTCGAGGCTGCTGGAGGGCGCGTCCGGGCTCCGGACCCTGGACCAGGGCGCGGCGGCCGTCGCGGTCGGCGCGCGACAGCTCGACAACGGTGTGACGCCCCTGCTCGCGGGCGCGCGGCAGCTCCAGTCCGGCTCGGGCGCGCTGCTGTCGGGGGCTCAGCGGCTCGACAACGGCAACGCGCGGCTGCTGGCCGGGGCTCAGCAGTTGGACGACGGGAACGCGCAGCTCAAGACGGGTGCGGAGAAGCTCGCGTCCGGGCTGGCGTCCGCCCGGGACCAGATCCCGCTGCTCAAGGACGGCGCGCTGCACCACGCCGCCGAGAACTTCGCGAATCCGGTCAATATCGGCACGTCCAACGCGCATCCGGCCCGGGTGTACGGGCGCGGCCTCGCGCCGTTCTTCATCGCGATCGGCCTGTGGGTGTTCGGCATCGTCGCGTTCCTGCTGATGCGGCCGGTCTCCGGGCGGCTGCTGGTCTCCCGCCTCGGCGCCTGGACGGTCGCGTTCGCCGCGTTCCTGCCGGTTCTGGCGGTCGGGCTGGTCGCGGCGCTGTTCCTGTTCCTCGTCCTGGACGTCGGGCTCGGCCTCGATCCGGTCTCCACGGCCGGGACGCTCGGCCTGATGGCCCTCGGCGTCGCGACGTTCGGCGCGATCGTGCAGGTCCTGCGGGTCGCGTTCGGCGCGGTCGCGGACGCGCTGGCGCTCGTCCTGCTGATCACGCAGCTGGTGTCGTGCGGCGGCCTGTACCCGGTGGAGACGCTCCCGCAGCCGTTCCGCGCGATCCACGAGGTCGTCCCGATGACGTACCTGGTCCAGCCGCTGCGGACGACGATCTCCGGCGGCCCGGCAGGGCGCGCGCTGCGCGACACGGGCGTCCTCGGGATCTACCTGCTCGCCGCACTGGGCCTGCTCGCCGGGGCGGTCGCGCTGCGCCGCCGCTGGACGATGTCCCAGCTCAAACCGGAGATCGAGCTGTGAGGGCGAGGGCTGGGCCGGGGGCTAGGACCAGGCGGGGAAGGTGTGCCCGGCGGCCAGCCGCCGTCCCGCGGTCAGCTCACCGACCGTGACGAAGGTGAACCCGCGCTTCTTCAGCCCGGCGAGGACGCGCGGGATGGCCTGCACGGTCGTCTTGTGGATGTCGTGGAACAGGACGACGTCGCCCTTCTTCGGCTCCCGCGTCCCGACCCGGATGTTCCGGGCGACGCTGCGGTACCGCCAGTCGAGGCTGTCGACGTCCCAGACGATCTCCGGCATCCCGATGGCCTTGCCGACCCGGGCGTTCGTCGCGCCGTAGGGCGGCCGGAACAGCGTCGGCGTCACCCCGCCGGACGCGTCGTAGATGGCCTTCTGGGTCCGCTGGACCTGCGACCGGACCGCCTTGCTCGACAGCCCGGTCAGCTGCGGATGCGACCAGCTGTGGTTGCCGAGCTGGTGCCCTTCGAGCACCATCCGCCGCACCTCGGCCCGGTGCCCGCCGACGTTCTGGCCGAGCATGAAGAACGTCGCGCGCGCCCCGGCGCCCTTCAGGACGTCCAGCAGGTGCGCGGTGTACGGGCCGGGTCCGTCGTCGAACGTCAGCGCCACGCACTTCAGCTGGGCGCAGTCGATGTTCCGCGGCGGCGGCGCCGCGGGTGCCGGGTTCGGCGCGGGCGCACGCTTCCCGAGCACGGCGTGCTGCCTCAGCTCCCCGGTGTGGACGGACCCGCAGGCGGCGACCGCCCCGGCCATGAACCCGGCCACGGCGACGCTCGCCACCGGTGTGACTCTCATCCCGCGCACCTCCGTCCCTCCGGCCTCGCGTCCCTTCGGCCTCGCCTTCTCAGGCGTGCCCCGGAACGACTCACGCGCCGTCGAGGAACCCGTCCAGAATCGGCAAAAACCCCCAGATCGCCCAGGAGCTTCGCCGAACCGGCGGACGGAAGGACGGTCAGCGCACGGAGGGACCGTCGGCGGACGGAGGGACGGTCAGCGGACGCACGGAGGGACGGTCAGTGGAGGGGCCAGTCGGGGACCTCGGCGGGGAGGTTCTCGCTGACCCGCATGGGGAACGCGGCGGGCCGCTTCTCCAGGAAGGACGTGATGCCCTCGGCCGCGTCCGGGGCGGCGCCGAGCGCGGCCATGAGGCGCGAGTCGTTGACGTGCGCCTCCCACGGGGACGGCGCGGACAGCCCGGACCACATCAGCCGCCGGATCGCCGCGACCGAGACCGCCGAGGTGTTGTCGGCGATCTCGCGCGCGAGCGCGTACGCGGCGGGGAGCAGTTCGTCCGGCGCGTAAAGGCGGGAGACCAGGCCTCCGGCCAGAGCCTCCTGGGCGTCGAACACGCGTCCCGTCGCGGCCCACTCCATGGCCTGCGCGATCCCGACCAGGCGCGGCAGGAACCAGGACGAGGCCGCCTCGGTGACGATCCCGCGCCGCGCGAACACGAACCCGAACTTGGCCTTCTCGCTGGCCAGCCGGATGTCCATGGGCAGCGTCACGGTCACCCCGACCCCGACCGCCGCGCCGTTGAACGCGCCGATCACGGGCTTGAGGCAGCGCGCGATGCGCAGCGCGACCGTGCCGCCGCCGTCGCGCGGGGTGCCGTCCTCGAGGACGTCGTCCTCGCCCGCGAACATGTCGTGCGACTTGTCCTTGTTGAAGGTGTCGCCCCCGCCGCCGAGGTCGGCTCCGGCGCAGAACGCCCGGCCCGCGCCGGTCACGACGACCACGCGCACGTCGTCGTCGGCGTCGATCCGGTCGAACGCGTCGAGCATCTCGGCGCGCATCGTGTGGGTGTAGGCGTTCATCCGGTC
The DNA here is from genome assembly GCF_040679435.1 of Spirillospora sp. NPDC052269. Taxonomy (NCBI): domain Bacteria; kingdom Bacillati; phylum Actinomycetota; class Actinomycetes; order Streptosporangiales; family Thermomonosporaceae; genus Spirillospora; species Spirillospora sp. NPDC052269. Next base: position 180,498 of record NZ_JBFAUU010000001.1, on the reverse strand, counting down.
GGGGCGGTTCAGGGTGATCGTGGCGATCCCGTCCCGCACCTCGTACTCGATCTCGGTGTACGTCACCCAGGCCGTCCCTTCCTCGAATTGGAAGCCGATTCTAGAACGTGGCTCTGGACAGGTCAGGAGGAGGCCGAGGGGAACAGGCGCCCGACGACGTCCCGCCGCCAGTCGGCCACGCTGAGCGACACGCCGGGCGGCGGGTGCGGGGCGAGGAAGTCACCGTCCGGCACCAGATTGATCGTCACGTCCCCGCCCTCGGCCCCTCCGGCGGGGAGGTCGAAGGTCGTCGGATGGCCCGGTCCGGCGGCGGCGATCCGCCGCGCCAGCTCCCCCAGCACCTGGGACCAGCCGGACCCGAGATACCAGGCGAGCCCGGTCACCCGCAGCTCCGCCAGCCCGCGCGCCGCCAGGCCCGCCGTCCGCAGTTCCAGTCCGCCAGGCCGTTCGGCCCCGACGATCCGGACCTCTCCCCGTGTCCGCTGCTGCTCCACCGGTCCATCCCTTCTCGGTCGCTCAACGTCACGATATGGCGGCGTGGCCGGGGTCGTGCGCTCGGACGGAGTGGCAAGTCCGATAAATTGCGACAGTGAACTGGTCCGTGTCGACGTACGACTCAGCCTTCGGGTACGTCTCCGCACACGGCGCCCCGCTGGTCGACCTGCTCGACCCGCAACCCGGCGAGAAGATCATCGACCTGGGCTGCGGGACCGGCGCGTTCAGCGCGGAGATCGCCGAGCGCGGGGCCGAGGTGCTGGGCATCGACGGCGCGCCGGAGATGGTCGCGCGGGCCTCCACGATGAACCCGGGGCTGTCGTTCACGATCGGCGACGCGCACGACTTCAGCACCAGCGAGCCGTTCGACGCGGTCGCCTCCAACGCGGCCCTGCACTGGATGACCCGCGACCCGGACGCCGTGATCGCCCGCGTCCACGCGGCGCTGCGTCCCGGCGGACGGTTCGTCGGCGAGCTCGGCGGCGCCGGGAACTGCGCCGAGCTGATCGCCGCGATGCAGACCGCGTGGCGCGTGTTCGGCCTCGGCGAGCCCGAGCTGCCCTGGTACTTCCCGACGCCCGCCGAGTACGCGGCGCGCCTGGAGGACGGCGGGTTCACGATCCGGCTGCTGGAGCACGCGGACCGGCCGTCCCGGATGACCGAGTGCCCGGACGGCGCGGCCGACTGGATCCGCATCTACGCCCCGAGCGCCCTGGCGGACGTCCCGCCCGAGCTGGTCGAACAGCTGCTGGCGCGGGTGAACGAGCTGGCCGCCCCGGCGCTGCGCCGCGAGTCCGGCTGGGTCGCCGACTACGTCCGGCTGCGGTTCGCGGCCGTCCGGAAGCCGGACGGCTCGACCACCCTCCCCTAACCCCCCGGCTCCGCCCGCCCGCCCCCTCGCCGTCCGCCCGGCCCCTCGGCATCAGGCCGGTCCTCGGCATCGGGCCGGCCATTCGGCATCGGGCCGGTCCCTCGGTGTCGGGTCGGGATCGCTTAGGCTCCGAAGCATGCTGCGCCTGCACGACCCTCGCACCGGACGGCTCGAAGGTCTGCCCAGGGCGGAGGTCCTGCGCGTCCACCTCCTGGACGGCACCGACCTCCGGGCCCTCGTCGTCGCCGACCTCCTCCGCCGCGTCGCCGAACGCGGCCGGCGAAGCGTCCTCCTCTCGGGCGCGCACGAGGACGCCTCGGACTACGGCGTCGCTCCCCTCTACCCGGAGACCCCGGCCAAGGCCGACCTCTACGTCTCCGCGCGCGCGCACGAGGCGAACGAGCTGACGCTTGTGGTGCCGCCCGCATCCGGGGTGTCCGGGTCGTCCGATGTCGATCCGCTGGCTCTGCGCCTGGCGTTCCTGGCGGTGCCCTACCGCGAGCCCCTGGTCCTGGAAGCCGAGACCGCCGACGCCGCCGCATCCCGTCTGCGGGCCTGGCGCGCGGACGTGGCGCACTGGGCGAACGCGCCGGGCCGTCCGCTGCACCGCCCGTCGATCACCGAGGCCGAGACGGCCCTCGCGGACGACCTGAACACGCCCGCCGCGCTGGACGTCCTCGACCGGGTCGCGTCCAACGAGTCGATCGCACCGGGCGGGAAGCTGGAGACGTTCATCAACCTGGACCTCCTGCTCGGCCTGAACGTCGTCGCGGACATCGGCCGAACCGCCTGATTCCGCTGCGATAGCGGCCCTTCGGGACGTTCCCCAGAGCCCCGGTGCGCCGCCCGATCACGCCGTTAGCCTGCGAGCCCGACACCTGAGGAGGGCTCGATGAGAGGCAGCGCCCGAGGCCCAGCGACCGCCGCCGCGCTCGCGCTGTGCCTGTCCGCCACGGCCTGCACGGACTCGGCGACGACGGTGTCCCCCGGGTCGCTGGACCCGTCCGGCGCGGCCGAGAGCCAGCACGTCACCACCGCCGCCCCGGTCGCCGCGCCGCCCACGGCCGCCGCCGCCCGGACGGACGTCCTCATCCGGTACCGCCGTTTTCACCAGGTCATCGAACGGGCGCTGGCGACCGGCGACGCGTCCCAGATCCCGGACGTCGCAACCGGCGCGGAGGCCACCCGCCTTCAGGACGAGATCGCCGCGGACACCCGTGCCGGGCTCGTCCGCCGGGGGCACGCCGTCCCGCATCCGCACCTGGCAGCCGTCCGGCCGGACGAGGCGCAGATCATCGACTGCATGGTCGCGGCGGGCCCGTACACGTTCCGCCGCGACACCGGGAAGCGCGTGGGCGACGCGCCCGCTCCCCGCCGCTACCTGCTGTACGCCGCCCTCAGCCACGCCGACGGCGCCTGGAAGGTCACGACCCTCGCCACCCCGGAGGACTCCCGATGCTGACCGCGCCCCTCCTGGTCTGGACGCTGGCGACCGGCGGTTGCACCAAGCCGACGGGCTGGACCTGCACGATCGGCGCGTACGCGGCCCACGCGGGCAGCGCTGGTCGGCCCCACGCCCACCCGGACGGCCACGGCCGTCAGGCGCCTGCGACACCACGTCTTCCGATCAAGCCGATGTGCCAGGTGACCGGCGGCGCGGACCACTGCTTCACGCTCCCCGACGAACCCGCCAGGACGCCGACCGCCGATGTGGTGGCGATGGCGTGGGCCTCGTTCTCGCTTCCCACCCCGGTGCCGCACACCAACCCGTCCGGCCGTTCGTGGGTATCACTGCCGACGTACCTGTGGGTGGACCCGTCCGCCTGGAAGCCGCAGAGGGCCCAGGCCAGCGTGGACGGCCAGACCGTCACCATGACCGGCGCCCCGCAGCGCGTCGAGTGGTCGCTGGACGACACGACGATCACCTGCGAGGGTCCGGGCACCCCGTATTTTCGGGGCGGCCCGCCCTCCGGCTGCGCCTACCGGTTCCGCCGCTCCGGCTCCGCGTCGGTGACCGCCACCGTCTTCTATTCGGTGACCTGGTCCTGCACGGGTGCCTGCGACGCCCGGGGCGGGTCCTACGGCACCTTCCCCGCCTCCGGCTCGACCCGCCTGACCGTCCGGGAGATCCAGACCCTGACGGGCGGCTGACCTCGGCCGCTCCGCCTCAGGCGGCCGCCGCGACGGGCTTGCGGGACGGCGTGACCTGGTTGCGGACCCAGGTCGCCGCCGCCACGGTCGGCCAGAGGCGGGACGCCAGGTTGCGCGTGGCGACGCCCTTGCGGGTCGCCGGGACCATGAGCGCGCTCGCCACCGCGACGTTGTTCTGCCTCGGGTCGACCAGGAGGCGGTGCCGGGCCTCATAGCGGGCGAAGGCCGCCTGCGGGTCGTCCGGGGTGGCGGCGAGCTCCTCGGCGAGGGTGTGGGCGCCCGCCATGGCCAGGGTCGAGCCGTCCCCGAAGAGCGAGACGGACGAGGCGGCGTCGCCGAGCAGCGCGACGCGCCCCTTCGCCCAGGAGTCGAGCCGGACCTGGCTGACGGAGTCGAACCACAGGTCGTCGGCCTCGCGCGCCCGCTCCAGCAGTTCGGGGACGCGCCATCCGTCGCCGGCGTACGCATCGGCCAGGATCCGCCGGTGCTGCGCGAGGTCGCGGTGGTCGAAGCCCTCCACCTCCGCGTGGCGGAAGATGAACGCCGCCAGGCCGCGGCCGTGCACGGGGTGGACGGACGCCATCCGCCCCGGCGCGTTGTGGATGACCACGTGATCGGGGTCGTCGGACGGGCCGTCCAGCTGCATCGTCGCGACGTACAGGCCCATGTGGCGGACGAAGTCGGACTCAGGCCCGAAGGCGATCCGGCGGGTCGTCGAGTGCAGGCCGTCCGCGCCGATGACCAGGTCGAACCGGCGGGGCGCGGCGTTGGCGAAGGTGACGTCGACGCCGTCCCCGTCCTGGTGGAGCCCGGTGATGGTGTCGCCCCACAGCGTCTCGGCCGAGTCGCGGCCCGCGTCGTGGAGGATCGCCGCCAGGTCGCTGCGGGTCACCTCGACCTCGCGGCTCGCGGACGCCGTCCGCAGCGCCCGCATGTTCACCCGCCCGACCCGGCGTCCGGACCGGTTGACGAAGCTCATCCCCGTCACCCGCGTCGACGCCTCGCGCAGCCGCGGCATCACGCCCATCGCCTCGGCGACCTCGACCGCCGGTCCGCGCACGTCCACCGGGTTCCCGCTGGACCGCAGGCCCGCCGCGCGCTCGATGACGGTCGGCTCGAACCCCCGCTCGGCCAGCCAGTACGCCAGCGTCGAACCGGCGATCCCGGCTCCGGAGATCAGGACCGTCTTCTTCTCGCCGTTGCCGCTGCCGTTGCTCATCGCGCTCTCCCGCCGCCGTCGTCGCCTCATGGCCGACTCCAGGACCATATGACTGGATTTGAAAATTAGTCAACAGACAGTCGCGAGTTGACCAGAACCGAAACCTGGTCATACGGTGCGGCGCATGAGCGCGAACGGTGAGCGGCTCCGGGACCCGCGGCAGCGGGACGAGCGGGCCACGCGGATCCTCGACGTCGCCGGCGGGCTGCTGCTCCGGCACGGCTACCGGCGGGTGACCATCGACGACGTCGCCGCCGAGGCGGCCATCGGCAAGGGCACCGTCTACCTGCACTGGAAGACGCGGGAGCAGCTGTTCCGCGCGGTCTTCGCCCGCGAGGTCCTGTTCGCGCTGGACGAGCTGCGCCGGGCCCTCGAGGACGACGCGCGCAGCTGCCTCCTGCACCGCTTCGCGTCCACGTACTACCTGGCCATCGCGGGCCGTCCGCTGCTCCGCCGTTTCCTGCTCGGCGACCCGGATCTGCTCGGCAAGCTGACCAGCTCCCCCGACGACGACCGCGACGCCCGCCACGGCGAGGTCGCGCAGGGCTACTTCGCCCTCCTCGCCGAACACGGCATGCTCCGGGACGACCTGACCGCCGCCGAGACCGGACACGCCTACCAGGCGACCTTCGAAGGCTTCCTCCGCGCCGGGGCCACCCCCGCCGCGCCGACCCCGGAGCGTCAGGCGGAGCTGCTCGCCCGGACCGTCCGGCGCGCCTTCGAGAGCGACGCGGACGTCCCCGACGCCACCGCCGCACAGGTCGCCACCGCCACGGCCGCCCTGCTCAGCGACCTCATCACCGCCGACCGGACCGCCTTCGGCATTCCCCGCCCCCAACCGCACCGAGGGTCGGCGGACTATCCACTTTCGCGGTAATTCATCGCATCTATAGCGCTTGGCGTAAGTTGACGCACTGGCCCCAAGTCTTGCGGCTTGGGGCTTTCATCACGGCTGTTACCGATTCCCTCAACGGAAGGCCAGTTGGTGCGTCCCTCCCAGACCCGATTCCTCATCGCGGGCGGTGCTGCCGGCGTGCTCGCCATCGGCGGCGGGGTGGCCTATGCCACCGTCGGCTCCTCCACCCACGCCGCTGGGAAGGTCTCGGCGCAGGCCCCGGCCGGGCCGGACATCATCTCCAAGGACTTCGGCTCGGGGATGTCCGCGCAGGCGAACCTCGACCCGTCGAAGCTGAAGGTGAAGCCGATGCCCGACCCGGCACCGGCCGCTCAGCCGGGTGTCCAGGCGGACGCGGCGGACACACGGTCGCTCAGCCTCGACGGCGCCCTGCCGGAGGAAACACCGGACGCGCTCAACGCCAAGGGAACGGTCACCGCCGCCAGCTCCAAGGCGAAGCTCTGGACGCGGCATGGGAAGGCCCCCGCCCGCACCATCGGACGCCTGATCGCCACCGACGGCGGCCCGGACAGCATGTCCTACTCCTGCACGGCGACCGTCATCACGTCGCACAACAAGTCCACCGTCTGGACCGCCGGTCACTGCGTCCACAAGGGCAAGGGCGGCGTGAACGGCTTCTACAAGTACTACTGGTTCCAGCCCGACCTCAACAGGTCCAAGAGCCTCGGCACCTGGTACCTCTCCAACATCCGGGTCATGGCGCCCTGGGCCAACAACAAGGACCTGCGGTACGACTTCGCCGCCTTCACCGTGCAGAAGCACGGCAAGACCGCGATCCAGTCCGTCACCGGCGCGCAGGGTGTGAGCTTCGGCTACAAGCACCGCAAGTACCCGTTCCGCACGTTCGGCTACCCGGCCGTCAGCCTGCCCTCGGGGAAGACGTTGAACAAGAACGCGGACCTGCTCTACTACTGCTCGGGGACGAGCTTCGCGTCCCGGTACCCGACCGGTGGGCTCGGCATCATGTGCTCCATGGGCGACGGCGCGAGCGGCGGGCCGTGGCTGTACGGGATGAAGAGCAACGGCATCGGACGCGTCGCGGGCGTCAACAGCACGCACATGACCAGGACGCTGCAGATGAACTCGCCGTACCTCGGATCCGCGGCGATCAAGCTCTACAAGGCCATCCAGGGCTGACGTCCTGTGGCGATCCAGGGCTGACGTCCTGGTAGCGAGGCCCCCGTCGTCCGGATGGTCGGCGGGGGTCTGGCATTTCAGGATTCCGGGGGCGGAATTAGACCCAAACGTGATCTCCCCCAGAGATCATCTCCGTGTCCCCGCAGACCCCCCATCCACAGGAGTCCCCTCACCGTGACCCTTATGGGCCGCACGGCGGGATTCGCCGCGGCCGCCGCCCTGGCGGCGGTGCCGCTGCTCTCCACGCCGGCGCAGGCCGCGTCCCCCGCCAAGATCACCTGGAAGCCGTGCGCGGACGATCATTCCGCGCAGTGCGGCACACTCTCCGTCCTCATCGACAGGGCCCACCCCAAGCTCGGCAGGATCAAGCTCGCCGTGGCACGGGCGAAGGCCACCGACCCCAAGCACCGCCTCGGAACCATCTTCGTGAACCCGGGCGGGCCGGGCGCGTCAGGCATCGACTTCGTGCTCGACCGCGCCGGGCTGTCCGCCCAGGTGCGCAAGCAGTACGACATCGTCGGGTTCGACCCGCGCGGCGTCGGCGGCAGCCATCCCGTCAAGTGCGGGAAGCTCGGCAAGGCCCCGGCCCTCTACCCGAAGAACCAGGCCGAGTTCGGCAAGCTCGCGTCCTACCAGCGCGCGCTGTACAAGGCCTGCCGCAAGAACACCGGCCCCATGTACGACCACATGGGCGCCACCGACTACGCGCGGGACATGGACGCCGTCCGCGCGGCGCTCGGCGAGAAGAAGATCACCTACTACGGCGTCTCCTACGGCACCTGGCTCGGGCAGCGGTACGCCGAGCTGTTCCCGGGCCGCGTCAAGGCCCTGGTCGTGGACGGCCCGATGGACCACACCGTCGCGGGCGCGACGCGGTTCACCGTGGACGAGTCGCGCGGCCTCGAGGCGGCGTACGCGCAGTTCGCGCGCTGGTGCCCGACGTCGAAGTACTGCGCCCTCCGCGGCAAGAACCCGTGGAAGGTGCTGGACGGGCTGATGAAGCGGGCCGACAAGGGCACGCTGCACGACATCGACTCGTCCAGGATCCGGCTGACCCGGGCCGGGATCACTCAGATGGTCCGCGCGACGATGTACGACCCGATCTCGTGGAACGAGCTGAGCGAGGAGTTCGCGTACCTGTCCAGGCAGAAGGTCCGCAAGGTCTCCAGCGCCCGGGCCAAGGCGTCCCCGGACGGCCGGTTCGCCGGGATCATGTGCTCCGACTGGACGTTCCCGGTCCGGAACTACAAGGCCCTGTCCGCGCTGTGGAAGGCGAACCGCAAGGCCGCCCCGCACTTCGGGACGAGCCCGCTCGGGTACGAGGCGGTCGTCTCGTGCCTGGGCCGTCCGCGTGGGGCCGACCGGCAGCGGCCGACCCGGATCGCGCCGTCCGTGCCCGTGGTGGTGGTCGGCGGCGTCGGTGACCCGGCGACCGTCTACCCGTGGGCGCGGAACGTGAACCGGCAGGTCAGGACCTCGTCCCTGGTGACCTACCAGGGCGCGGGCCACGGCGTGTACGGACTCAGCAAGTGCGTCCGCACATCGGTGGACCCGTTCCTGCTGTCCGGGAAGCGTCCGGCCTCGGGTGCGAACTGCCCGGCCGTCATGCCGGACTACAGCGCGCAGAGCGAGCGCCGCGCCCCGCGCGACTCGAAGGAGCCCTTGCGCTTCTAGGGCGCTATCGCGTGTTGGCGCTTCGTGTCTTGGCGCTTCGCATGCTGGCGCTTCGTGTGTTGGCGAACCCCCGGTCGGACTCTCCGGCCGGGGGTTCCGCTTATCCGATTGCGCCCGTCGCGCGGCTTCCGCCACGCTCGGGGGATGACCATGGACGAGCTTCTCGAACTGGAGAAACGCGACAAGCTCCCGGAATTCGTGCTGTTCTGGGGCGGCAAGGAGCCGAAGGGCTGCCTGAGCCAGTGGCACCCGTCGCCGTTCACCGTGGACGGCGTGCGGTACCCGACCGCCGAGCACTTCATGATGTGCGAGAAGGCGCGGCTCTTCGGGGACGAGGCGACCGCCCGCGAGATCCTCACGTCCCCGTCCCCGGGCCGCGCCAAGGCGTTCGGCCGGAAGGTCCGCGGCTTCGACGAGGCCACCTGGGTCGAACACCGCTACGACATCGTCCGGCGCGGCAGCGTCGCCAAGTTCGCGTCGAACCCGGCCCTGCTCGACTACCTGATGGCGACGGACGGGAAGGTGCTGGTCGAGGCCAGCCCGCAGGACCGCATCTGGGGCATCGGCTACGACGAGCACGCGCCGCAGGCGGAGCGTCCGTCCCGGTGGCGCGGCCTGAACCTGCTGGGCTTCGCCCTCATGGACGCCCGCGACGAACTCCGCGGCGCCCAACCCACCTCTCACGCCTGATCCCTGTGAGCGGCCGAGCCAGGCACAGCCCGACCGAGCACCACCAGGCCGGACCCCACCAGGCCAGGGCCGGTCGGGCCGGACCGGGGCCGGGGCCGGTCGGGGCAGGAGCCGGTCGGGGTTGGGTCGACGGGTGGTGGATGGCTGAGTCGGGACGCACTAGTCGGTGACCTCCGTTAACGTCGGGGTCGTGTCCCTCCGAAGCGTCCTGACCGCTGCGAAGCCCGCCAAATCGTCCCGCCCCCGCCTCAGCCCGGGACGGTTCTTCGTGTCCGGGGTGGCCGCCGTCCTGCTCCTGGCGTTCGCGGCGTCGATCTCGATCGGCTGGTACTTCTCGGGCGTGGCCACGCAGGTCGAGCACGGACGCCAGTACGACCTGCTGGTCCGCTCCGTCGGCGACGGGACGGTCACGCTCCCCAGGACGGACGAGACCGAGCGGCCCGGCGTCTTCGCCCTGGAGTGGCGCGGGGAAGGCCTGGCCGCCGGCGGCCGGGCGATCATCGGCGACGTGGTCAAGAACGGCGAGAAGATCGCCGGGGTCGACACCGGGACGGTCGTCCGGAAGGTGCTCTCGGTGCCGTCCGGAAAGCTGGTGCCGCGGCTGCAGGTCGCGCTCGACCACTGGGTGTACGGCGGCGACCCGAAGAAGGCGCTCGGCCTGGACTTCGAGAACGTCACCTATCCCTCGCAGGTCGGCGCGATGCCCGCGTGGCTGCTGCCCGGCCGGACGAAGAACTCCACGTGGGTGATCGCCGTCCACGGCCGCAACGCCGACCGCGCCGAGACGTTCCGCGTGATGAAGGCCGTCCACGGCACCGGGATGCCGATGCTGTCGATCGCCTACCGGAACGACCAGAAAGCGCCGTCCTCGCCGAACGGCCGGAACCTGCTCGGCTCGAAGGAGTGGAACGACGTCGCGTCCGCGATCGCCTACGCCCGTTCGCAGGGCGCGACGGGCGTCGTCCTGTACGGGTGGTCGATGGGCGGGTCGATGGTGATGTCCGCGCTGCGGCACGCGCCGGACCCGTCGTTCGTCCACGGTGTCGTGCTGGACTCGCCCGTCCTGGACTGGCGGGCCACGCTCCGCAAGCAGGGCGCGGCGCGCGGCCTCCCGGGCATCGAGACCGACGTCGCGATGCGGATGGTGGGCTGGCGCTACGGCGTCGACCTCGACGCCCTGGACATGCGTCCGTTCGCGCGGCACCTCAAGGCCCCGACACTGCTCTTCACGGCAGGGAAGGACGGCATGGTCGACAACGGCCCGTCCCTGGAGTTCGCGCGGAAGGCCCCGGCCGGGCTGGTCACGCACGTCTCGGAGGCGGACGCCGACCACACCGAGGACTGGAACGTCGACTCGGCCGCGTACGAGCGGGCGCTGACGGGCTTCCTTGGGAAGCTGGCGTCATGACCGTCCTGCGCTCCGTGGCGCTGTTCGTGCTGGCCGCGGTCGCCGAGATCGGCGGCGCGTGGCTGGTCTGGCAGGGCGTCCGCGAACACCGCGGCGTCGCGTGGATGGGCGCGGGCGTGATCGCGCTCGGCCTCTACGGCTTCGTCGCCACCCTCCAGCCGGACGCCGAGTTCGGCCGCATCCTCGCCGCGTACGGCGGCGTCTTCGTCGCGGGCTCGCTGGCGTGGGGCATGCTCGTGGACGGCTTCCGTCCCGACCGCTTCGACGTCCTCGGCGCGCTGATCTGCCTGGTCGGCGTCGCCGTCATCATGTACGCCCCCCGCTCCTGACGCCACGCGAGCCACTCCCCCGAACGAGGTCGAGCACCCTACCCAGGTGCGCGGACAGGCCCCCGAACGAGGTCGAGCGCCCTGCCCGGGTGCGCGGGCAGGGCGCTCGACCTTCGGCTTTCCCCGGCCGACCTGTGTCAGCCGGCTAGGGCCGAACCGGCCGGACGGCGGTGGATCAGCCGCCCGCCCAGATGCGGTAGCGGCCCTGGAAGGTGCCCATGACGTCGGAGTACGGACGGTAGTAGCGGTGGTTGCCCGTGTAGTAGAAGGTGTACCCGCTCTTGGCCAGCACCGTCGCCCACGTGCTGTCGTGCGTCAGCGAGTGCTGCCGCCAGCCCTTCAGGCGCCAGGTCCGCTTGTTGTAGGTGTAGGCGGACCGGTTGGCCCGCGCCGAGTTGACGTGCAGCCCGTCATAGCACCAGGTCAGGCGGGTCTTCACGTAGATGATCCAGCGGCCGTGCTTGGACGTCTTGCGCCCTTGCGTCCGCTCGATCCAGCGGCAGGACGTGGCGTGCACCGTCCCGCCCGCCGCCTTGGTCATCTGGGGCAGGACGAGCTGCTGCCCCGAGCCGCGCGCCATCTTCTGGGCGGCCGCCCCGGTCACCGAGCCCTGCTGGACGGTCGTGGCCTCGACGCCGAACCCGTCCGCCCGGGTCGTCGCGCCGGCCGGGACGGCCGTCCCGGCGACTCCGGCCACGAGGGCCCCGGACGTGATCGCCACTGCGGCGAACCTTCGCATCTGCATCTCTCCTCGCGTGGGGGGATGTGCGAGCCATGCAGACGATAACGTTCTTCTGGCCTTCCGTGATCGTGTCGATCCCCACACAAAGAGTGGCGAACCAGTCCGTCCCGGGCCGCGTCTAACTGCCTGCACGAGGGAACGCCCACCGTGCGGACAAATCAGACCGAACCACGACAATTACGGACGCAGTTCGTGGTCCGTCACCGCGGCAGCAGGGTACGCATCTCTCGCGGCCTAACCTCCCGCTCGTCGAAGCGGACGGTCTCGCCCAGCTCAACGGCCACGACACCGAAGGCCGCCTGGAGCGCCTCCGCGGACTCGAACTCGCCGGTGGTCACCGCGGCGTCCCCCTCGGGGGTCGTCCAGACCTCGGCACGCATGAACCCCGGCTGGACGGCGAGCACTCCGCGGACCTGCTTGGCGCGGCCGACGAACTCCTCGACGTATTCGGCCTTCGGGTAGTGGAAGGCGACGAACCCCAGCGACATGACGGCCCCCTCTTGAGATATACGATGACGTATAACTGGAGACTAGACCCGTTATACGGAGGCGTACAACGGGTGGGACGGTGAGGTGGACCACACCATGGGAACGCTGCGCACACCGCGCGAGAAGTGGGTCGAGGCGGGCCTGCGGGCGCTGGCCGAGGGCGGTGTGGACGCCGTCCGCGTCGAGGCCCTGGCCAAGTCCCTCGGCGTGACCAAGGGCGGGTTCTACGGCTACTTCGCCGACCGCGACGCGCTGCTGACCGAGATGCTGGACACCTGGGAGCGCGAGGCCACCGACGGCGCCGTCGAGCAGAGCGAGCGCGAGGGCGGAGACATCCTGGAGCGGGCCCGGCTCGCCGGCGAGTTCACCTTCTCCGACCGCCTGCTTCCCATCGAGCTGGCCATCCGCGACTGGGCCCGCCGCGACCAGACCGTCGCCGAGCGCCTGCGCCGCGTGGACAACGCGCGCATGGGCCTGCTGCGCGAGACGATGAGTTCCTTCTGCGACGACCCCGTCGAGATCGAGGCCCGCAGCGTGCTGGCCTTCTGCGCGGCCATCGGCAGCCACTTCCTCGCCGCCGACCACCCCGACCGCACCCGCGCCCAGGTCCGGGCCCGCATCTCCGAAATCCTCCTCAGCCCGTCTCCTGATTCCCCCGCCCAGTGACCATGGATCGTCAACGGTGGCGCCGGGGCCTGGCGCCGCCGTTGACGCACGTCAGGCGTTAGTCGAGGTCGTCCCACGTCCAGGGCTCCGCCGGACGGCCGTCCGGCTCCCGCCCGTGTCTGTAGCGGTGTTCCTGCCCCGTCTCTTCGAGGTACTCGGGGAAAAGGCCGAGCGCGGGAAGCTTCTCCACCGCCTTCGCCGCCCGGTCCTCCTCCCCGATCACGCGGAGGGCTTTCAGGATGCCGTCGGGGTCATGGACGAGGCCCTCAGCGTCGAATCGCGCCAGAAACGCCTCCACGTGTCGCGTCGCGCCGAGCTTGTGGAGGACCTCCAACAACGGTCCCGTCAACGTCGGCGCATGCCGGACGATGTCCCTTCCCAAGAGCGCTTCGAGCTGCTGTTCCACAAGGTGCCCGAGTTCGGCGTGCGAACGCAGGTCCACCAGAGCGAGCAGCAGATTCTCGACGGACGATTCGAGCACCACGTTCCGGGCCGGATCCCGGCGAAGCAGGGTCGCCGCCTCGTCGGCCTTTCCCAGCCGGACGAGTGCCTTCAGGACGTCGGCGATATCGTCCCCGATGACGAGCGGGATGTCCGCGATGCCAGCCCGGAGCAGCAGGCGATGGACGTGCTCGAGGCCCTCGGAGGTGGACCCGATGTACTGGGTCTCCAGCAGTCCCGCGATGTCGCTCAGAGACGAGTCCGGGAACCAGTCCCGGTCGTCCAGGAAGCGGATGACCTCGGGGACCAGTTCGTCGAACCGCCCCTCCAGGCTCTGAATCAGTCGAGTCGCGTCCCACAGACCGGTGACCGTTTCACCGATCGCTCGCCGGAGCAGGGCTGCCAGCTCGTCCTCGGACGTCAGCAATTTGGCCTCGACAAGCGTGTCAACGATCATCGACGCAGGAACGTCCACGAAGGAGATCTTGTCCAGAATCCGTTGGAGAAGCACGTCCGCCTGTTCCCGGGCTCCCACACGCCTCAGTGCGGCGACGAGCATCGTGATCTCATACGGGTCTACGTCTTCGACCGCCATGTCCTGAAGATGACGAGACAGCAGGACTCCCAGGTGGGCATCGTCTGCGAGCTCGTACAACATGCGTACCAACACTTCCAAGGCCCCCGGATTGGCCAAGTCCAGATGTCGCGCGGGCTCACGTTCCAAGAAAAGTGTGCTGGGAGCCGGCACAGGTGGGTTCTGCCACTTCCCCTCGTTCAGGGGGAGGAACGTCAGCGCCCACAGAACCGCGAAGGGATCGCCGAGCGGCAACTCCGTTGCCAGCTGTCGTGCGCCTTCTTCCGATACTCGGACGTCCAGGGCCTTGAGGAAGGCGAAGGTCCCGATCGGTTCACCTGTGAGAACGGCGTCCTTGAACAGCTGAACGCCATGCCGCATCAATCCACGCAGACAGGCCTCGTCGGACAGGGGCGCCCTCTGCTCTGCCGGAAGGTGCCGGCAGGCGTCCCAGAAGGACGGGGGCGGGACGTCCAAAGCTCGGCGCTTCTCGCCAGCCTGCCGAAGGTAGTCAGCGAGCTTGTACGTGAGCGGCTCGTCGGCTGAGCGGCCTCGCGCCGGACGTGTTTTCACGCGCGTGAGGATTCCCGGGATGCCGTGGCAGGGCTCGCCCACATAGGCGAGGGTCTGCTCCAGCCAGTCGTCCGGGGCCAGTTCCCATTCGGCGTCGCTGAGGTATCCGGGCGCGGCCTCGGCCAGGAAGGCGAGCGGCAGGTGAGGGCCTGCCCCGAGGCGCAGCGCGTCCATCGCGGCGTGGATGACGGCGCGCGTGGGTGGTGCCGCGTGTTCGTACCGTTCGAGGAGCACCGGGACGCCCGCGAGGTACTGGGAGACTCGTCCCTCTTCGGCATCCGTGGACGCTGCCTCCAGACGCGGGTCGTACCGGTTGAGGAGGAGCCTCTCCAGGCCGTCCATCTCGTCGCCCGTGAAGGCAGGGGGAACGGGAAAGCCGTTGCCCTCCAGCAAGTGACGCGCCTGGTCGTGGAGGTCCTTGCCGGACGCTGGGCGGGTCATGAGCGCGGCCCATTCGTTCGGCCAGAGCGTTCCGAGGACCAGCAGAGGCGCGCGGTCCGGGTCGGCGAGCAGCGATCGCAGACCGGCGGCGACGCGTTCGCCGTGGGCAGGGTCGGAGAGGTAGTGCTGCGCCTCGTTCAGCCAGATGACGGTGTGCGGGACGACCTGCTCGAGCCCGTCCAGCAACGCCTCGGGACGGGACGGATCGATCGGATGCCACAGCCGCCAGGGCTCGGGGCGTTCGCGCAGCACGTTCAGCGCTTCCCAGCAAGACCGCGTCTTACCTGTGGACGACTCGCCCACCAGGATGGCGATGCGGCTGGCTCCCTCCGAAGCCGCGGTGACTTCCGTGAGGAGCCGTTTGTCGTGCTCGCGCGGAACGTAGGGCGGCAGAACGGGAAGCCCGCCTGACTCGGACTTCGCCTCGATCGCGTGATGCACTTCGAGGCGGAGCGCGTTCTCAAGGTCGGCGAGTTCCGTGAGCGGGCGTCCCGGAACCGCCTTCCCGGGCCCGCTTCGCATGCCGATGTCGCCGTTCATGACGCCGATCTGGAAAACGTTGCCGCTGGTTCCGTCGTACCGGTTCGTCACTCGCCCATCATGGCTCGCATGGACCGTGAGCGCCTCCGCGAAACCTTCACCGAGGACGCCGAGCTCTATGACAGGGCGCGTCCGGCATATCCGGCCGTGCTGTTCGATGAACTTCCGCTGCGTCCGGGTTGCCGCGTCCTGGAGATCGGATGTGGGACGGGCCAGGCGACGCGGGCCCTCGCCGAACGCGGCTGCTCGGTCGTCGCCGTCGAACTCGGCGCCGACCTCGCCGCCGTCGCCCGCCGCAACCTGAGCACGTTTCCGCAGGTGGACGTGGTCAACGCGGCGTTCGAGGAGTGGCCCCTCCCGGACGACCCGTTCGACCTCGTCCTGGCCGCGACGTCCTTCCACTGGCTCGACCCGTCCGTCCGCGCCGCGAAGGCCGCAGCCGCGCTTCACCCCCGCGGCTCCCTGGCCGTGATCACCACGCACCACGTCGAGGGCGGCACGTCGGCCTTCTTCGCCGAAGTCCAGGAGTGCTACGAACGCTTCGACCCGAACACCACTCCCGGACTGCGCCTGACCTCCGCCGACGACATACCGCAGACCGACCATGGCCTCGATGAGTACTTCTCAACTCCTGCCGTCCATCGGCACACCGCCGACATCACGTACGGGGCGTCCGAATACCTGGATGTGCTGGTGACCTACTCCGGCCACCGCACGCTCGAGCCGTCCGCCCGCCGCGGCCTCCTCGCCTGCATCGAGCGACTCATCGAAGATCGGCACTCTGGGCGCGTCACCAAGCGTTATCTCTACGAGCTTCAGGTGGCCCGCAAACGTTAGGACGCGCGATGTATCCCCCCATCGAACCGCACACCCACGGCATGCTGGCGGTCGGCGACGGCCAGGAGCTGTACTGGGAGGAGTGCGGCAATCCGGACGGCAAGCCGGCGCTGTTCGTCCACGGCGGGCCGGGTGGCGGCGTGCTGCCGTCCATGCGCCGCTGGTTCGATCCCGACGCGTACCGGATCATCCTGTTCGACCAGCGCGGATGCGGTAAAAGCCGTCCGCACGCGAGTGACGTCCAGGTCGACCTCACCACCAACACCACCGCGCACCTGATCGCCGACATGGAGCTGCTGCGCGAGCACCTCGGGGTCGAGCGGTGGCTGCTGTTCGGCGGGTCCTGGGGCACCACGCTCTCGCTCGCTTACGCCCAGCGGCACCCGGATTCGGTCAGCGAAATGGTGCTGCGCGGCGTGTGGCTGCCGGACGTGGAGGCCGACACCGGGTGGGCGACCGGCCCGCACGGCGCGGCCCGCCTCTTCCCTGAGGACTACGCACGCCTCCGCGACTTCATCCCGCACGCCGAACGCGACGACCTCACGTCCGCGTATGGGCGTCGTCTCAACGACCCTGATCCGTCTGTGCACGTCGCGGCCGCCCGCGCGTGGGGCGCGTGGGAGATCGCCGCGAACACCCTCCTGCCCGTCCCGCCACCCGACCTGGACGACGCAACGCTCATCGCGTTCAGCCGCATCCTGCAGTCCTACTTCAGCCAGCAGTGCTTCCTGGGGAAGGACGAGCTGCTTGAGGGCGTCGACAAGATCCGCCACATCCCGGCCGTCATCGTGAACGGCCGCTACGACATGAAGACCCCGCCGGACGGCGCGTTCGCCCTGCATCGCGCCTGGCCAGAGGCCGAGTACCACGTCGTCGAGGACGCCGGTCACGGCGGATCCGAGCCCGGCACCGCGCAGCTGCTCGTCCGCGCCACCGACCGCTTCCGGAAGTGAAGACTCGGGTGTGCCGTCCGGCGCCGGACGGCACACCCGCCGCCTGCCCGATGTGACTCGATACCACCCGTCCGAGCAGCTCGTGGGAACCTTTCGGCAACGGAACTCTTCACTCGCAACATGCACCTCTGTAAGCTTTCGCGCGTACTCCGCCCCGTTGTCAGCAATGCGGCCAGGGATAGCGATGCACAGCCGGTCGGTACGTTCGTCCCCCGCGGGAACCGGTCCTGCCGTCCGTAGGCACGCCGGACGGGCAGCACTCGCGGCGCTTCTGGTTCTGACATGCGCCTCCGCATGCGGCGGATCCCACTCCAAGGGCGGCTTCGACCCGAACGGCCGCTTCGACAACGCGAACAGCGGCTCGTCGCCAGGCCTCCCGCCGTCCCCCAGCGGCCCGGGCCTGCCGAGCACGATGACGCCCAAGCAGGTGGACGAGGCCGTCGTCCAGGCGTACCGCCACTTCCAGCAGACCTACCAGCAGGTCTACACGAACAACGACCCGGCTCCGCTCACTCAGGTCGCCGCCGACCCCCTCCTCGCCAAGGTCACCAACGACGTCGAGGCCACCAAGGCCAAGGGTGAGATCTGGCGCTTCGTCAACGTCTCCAACCCCCGCGTCTACGCCCGCTCCAAGGACGGCGCGAAGGTCTTCGTCATCGACTGCATGCGCACCCTCGCCGGCTACCGCTTCTCCGCCAAAACCGGCAAGCGCCTGGGTGGACGAACCGGCAGCGCGTACGTCTACAGGACGGGCCTCAAATACGTCGATGGCGCCTGGAAGGTCTACGACAGCGTCCAGGACAAACAATGCTGACCCCCGCACGCCGCACCGCGCCGCCCCCGCCGGGCGTTGGGCAGGGAAGGAACCCCCATGTCAGGACCAACCAGACCGGCCCTCCGCACAGCAGGCCTGTGCGCCGCCGCACTGACAGCCGCACTCCTCGTGCCCGCCCAGGCACAAGCCGATCCCTGTAGCTCGGGAAGCGGCGGCGGCTTCGGCTGCAACAACAACTCCCCCGGCAGCGGTGGTGGCGGCGGAGGTGGCGGCGGCGGCACTGGTGGCGGTGGTGGTGGAGGAGGCGGGGGCACGGGTGACATCCCGGTCGCTCCAGGCACCAACGGAAACCTGGGTCCCGGAGCAGGCAACGGCGGTGGAGGCGGAACTCCGCCCCCGGCCCACATCAACACCACGACCCTCGCCCAACAGGCGGCGGCGGGAGCGCAACTCCCGGTACCTGTCGTCCACACATCCCCCTCGGGCAAGACCTACGTCCGTGTCAAGACGGCCTTCTGGGTGGACGGCTTCGTCACCGTCCAGACGGCCCCGGTGACGGTTCCGGGACAGACCGTTCAGGCGACCGCGACTCCAGCCCAGGTCACCTGGCAGCTCGGAGACCCAACCGACCCTCAGATGGTCTGCAACGATGCTGGCAGCAACACCGGTACGACGTGCAGCCACACCTACCAGCGCGCCTCAACCGGTGACGGCGGCAACGGCGCCTACCAGATCACCGCAACCATCAGTTGGAACATCCGCTGGACGTGTGTGGGTGCCGACTGCGACCAGCCCGGGGGAGTCCTCCCGGCCATGACCATGACGTCGGTTCAGAATCCGCTGGTCGTGGCCGAGATCCAGACCGGCAGCCGCCAATGACCGGAGCAAGGGGCTTCGGGCGCCGCAGCGCAGCAACGGCCGTCGGCATGACAGTGGTCACGGCGCTCGCGCTGACTGGATGCGGTGGCTCCGGCAAGAAGAAGGCGGAACCAACTCCGTCTGCGCCGAGCACGACGCCCTCGAGCCCTCCCCCGGTCTATTCCGCGGACCAGGTCAAAGCCGCCCTTCTCGCTCCAGCTGACATCAAGAAGGGCATCCACGAGATCAAGGTGGTACTGGACCCGCTCAAGTTCGACAAGGTGCCCATCTGCTCATTGACCGGCTTCAAGATGCCGGGGTCACCGCAGCTGACGACGCGCCAGTTCATCAATGACACCCTTGGGGCCGATCAGTTCCAGTACGCCCAGCTGATCGCACGCTACGACGATGCTGCCAGTGCGAACTCGGCGTACTCCGCCCTGAGCGGCGCGGCCGGCAAGTGCCCAAAGCGCCACCACGTCCCGCCGAAGAAGGTGACCGAGAACTTCACCATCTTCTCCCACAACGACACCTGGAAGGTCACCGACAGCGCCGTCCAGTCCTGGGCTCACCTGCAGGGAACCGAGCAGCAGGTGTACCCGCCGGATGCCACGAAGTTCAACGTGTACAACGTCTTCTACGACTATGCGTCGCGCGGCAATGTCGTCATAGCAACCATGTACGCACAACGCACCGCACCGAAGGCTTCCGCCGCACCCATCGCCCAGCAGGCTTCCACGGTGATCCAAAAGCAGCTCGGCAAGTTCGGATGAGCCGGAGCCCGTGGCGGCTTCCGGGTTTCACCGAGCTGAAGGAGCTGGGCTCGGGGACGCAGGGACGCGTCGTCCTCGCTCGCCATGACGGGGACGGCAAGCCGGTCGCGATCAAGTACCTCGCACCGGATCAGCAGGTCGATCCACGCTTACAGGCGATGTTCCGGCAGGAAGCGACGCTCCTACAGCGGGTGGTGAATCCGCACGTCGCCAGGATGCTCGGCTATGTCGAGGGTCCGGACGGGTCGGCGATCCTCATGGAGGCGGTGTCCGGCCGATCTCTGCGGGCGGTGCTCGACCAACACAAGGGGCCCCTCGCTCCCGAAGTCGCCTTGCTCACGCTCAAGGGTTCGTTGCTCGGGCTCGCCGCCGCACACGCCGTGGGTGTCGTCCACCGTGACTACAAGCCCGGGAACGTCCTGGTTCAGGACGATGGGGTGAGCAAGCTCATCGACTTCGGAGTGGCCGTCCTGACAGGCCAAGGCGGAACCGCCGGGACACCGGCATACATGGCCCCCGAGCAGTGGAACGGGCAGCCCACATCCTCAGCCACCGACATCTATGCCGCCACGTGCGTCTTCGTCGAGTGCGCGTCCGGCCGCAAGCCCTTCCAGGCCGAGACTCTGGACGACCTGCGAGCGCTCCATCTACTCCAGGCACCCAGGCTGGATGGGATTCCCGAGCCACTTCATCCGCTGGTCATGCACGGACTGGCCAAGGATCCAGTACAGCGCTTGTGGGACGCCAACACGTTCGTCAGTGAGCTTGAAGCGCTGGCGGTCGGCGCCTATGGCCACGACTGGGAGCGCCGCGGGCTCATCGCTCTTGGCTCAGTCGCTGGGCTCGTCACCGCAGCCGTGCCCGCAGCGCTCTTGGGCGGGGTGTTCATGGCATCCGGGAGCACCTCAGCTGCTGCCGCCACCGGCGCGTTGTCGACTGGAGTCGCCGGGGCAGGAGCGTCCGCAGCCGGAGGCTCCGCGCAGGCGGGCGCCGCTTCGCAGGCCGCAGCGAAGTTTGGTGCCACCAGCACGAAGGGCGTCCTCTCGAAGGTCGGCGGCGCGAAGGGAGCGGCGACGATCTGCGTGGCCGGGGCTGCGGCCACAGCCGCCACCGTCCTCCTCTGGCCGTCCGGCCCGAAGGTGGGCGGGAAGGCGAGCGGCTCCTTCGTCCTCTCGTTCACCAAGCCCGGAGTCCTGCTCGGCCAGCCGAACATGCCCGCATCCGACACGCCGCTCATGCGCTTCCAGATCACGGTGACTCCCGCTCGGGCTCGTCCTGGTACTCAGGTCACCGTCGTCACCAGGTTCAACGCGAGGTCCCCTTTCGGCGGCACCTATTCTGCGGGCGGGCAGCGGCGATGCTACGGCGAGAAGAACCACCCCGCCGGACTCATCAAGACCTACAACTTCGGGATCGGCCAGGACGACGGGATCAAGGTCGGGAAGAACGAGGGCACCACAGCGCTCTTCCCCATTCCGCCCAACCGGCCTGGGACGATCCCAACGGGGATCGGCCAGGTCATCAAGACGGTGCACCAGGTGAGTGACAACCACCAGCCCTATGTTCAGAGCGAGTGCGCCTACCTCAGCACGTTCGTGATGACGGACACGTTCATCCTGCCGTCCTCGAAGGTGGTGAAGCCGGGCGAGTATCTGCTGTCCCAGAGCAACAGCCCGCGCATCACCCGAACTTCGCGCGACAAGGTGGACATCCCTCCGTCCTCCGCCGGCGCGACGGCGAGCGGGACTCTCCCCATCTTCACCGTGCTCAAGGGATAGCGAGCCCTGGGACACCCTCAGACAATCTCATAACGGGGCATAGGGGACGAAATTCACGATTACGCGGTCGGCTGGGGCACGCTGACTCTGATCAACGCCGGACTCGCTCAGGCGAAGGGCCGCAGCGGACTCAACTGGTGGATCCTGTCGCTGTTCCTGGGGCCGGTCGCAACCTTCCTGATCGTCGTCTTGGACCGCCTGCCAGCGAAGGAAGCGCGCTGAGAGAAGCTTGTCCGCGGCCCCATCTACGAACATGGCGCGGGTGACTGATTGGGCTTGGCGCTGGATAGCAGCCCGCTCCGCGTTCCCAGGGCCAGGCCGAGCAGCTCCCGCCCTCCCGAGACCGACGATCTCCCCACGCGTTCACACGTCCGGACGCCCTGCCGACGAAGACCGGCATGCCGCCCCGCGAGACCCCGTCCACGCGCCACGCGTCGGCACCTCCCGCCGAGCAAGGCCGACGACCGGACGCGAGAGGCAGCCTGCCCGGTCTGACCGTGTTCAAGGGGCGCCGCATCTGAAGGTCACCCGCTGAGCGGCTGCATTCGCACAGCTCAGAGGCGCACTCCCGACCGTCCGCACGTGCCTCAGAAAATTCTGTTCGCACATCTGTCACACACCCGGCGCGGGCTCCGTCAGTGGGACGAAAGCACCGAGCGAACAGGAGCACGCCATGTCCACTACTTACACCGTCGCCACCGTCCTGACCGCCGCCTGGGTCGGGTTCTCCGCCTTCTCCCTGCTGCGCCGCGCCGACTTCGTCACCCAGCCCCTCATCGAGTACGGCGTCCCCCGCACCTACTGGACGGCCCTCGGCACCGCCAAGGCCATCGGCTCCCTCGGTCTCCTTGCCGGACTCGCCGTCCCCGCGATCGGCATCGCCGCCGCCATCGGCCTGGCCCTCTACTTCCTCGGAGCCATCGCCACCGTCCTCCGAGCCCGCTCCTACAAGACCCTCCCCTTCCCCGTCCTCTACCTCGCCCCCGTCATCGCCACCCTCACCATCAGCGCCACCGTGTGACCACGGCGTGACGACCTACCCAGACCCGTCATCCGCCCAGGCAGCGCGGCCCGGTCACATTGCCTGACCTCCGAAGACGCCATTTAGACGACCGCCAAGGGCCTCGGTGGCACCGAGCCGTCCTGACAAAACTCCCTTCGGCGGTCACGACGGCCACCCGATCACTCGCGTCCCCCGCCGAACAACTCCTGTTGCAAGCCGTTGCAGGTCAGGGGGTTGGCCCCGTGGTGAGGCGTTACAGCGAGGCTGACTAGATACCTTTCACCCGATGTGGCTGCTGTTGACTCGATTCGCAGAGTTAGGCAAGATCGCACGTCGAGTCCCCGCGCTTTCCTTGTTCGCTCCGCTCCCCCCGGAGGAGTCGATGGCCCACGACGGCCCCAACACCAACACACAAGACAGCTGGAGAGGACTCGCCAGCAGCGGCGACAACATCGTCCACCAAGACCTGCGGCCGCTGGCCCACAAGCTCGAGGGCTACCTGGAATCGATGGTGGACTCAGCGACCGCCTACCTGACCACGGCCGGATCGGTCCCGGCGTCCGCATACGGCCAATGGGACGCCGCCGCCGGACTGGCGGGCACTGTGGACACCACACACCGCGGTATCACGGCGCAGCATGTTGCGTTCGTCAACGCTCTGCGCGACATGGTTCACCGGCTGCACGTCACGATGAACGTCTACGACGAACACGAGCAGATCATCGACGCGAAGATCAAGCGGCTCAATCAGCTCCTCCACGCCGCCCCCCAGCCGAGTCACGCGCCGAGTCCGCTGTCCAAGCCGCACAAGGCCGCCGGCCCTTCCTGGTAACCCCGGAGTCTCCGTCATGAGCAACGTCAGCACCGTGACCCTCAAAGGCTCCGCGCCCGCAGGTTCGCCGGGGTCCTACACGTCGAAAGAGCAGATCACCGCACTACTGAAGGGCACCGATCCTGCTGCCGTCAGCCGCGCCGGACAGTCCTTCATCAGCTTCGCCAGCACCTACGAGCAGATGGTGGCGAACCTCAAGTCGTTCTCCAACGAACTGGCAGACGCCTGGACGGGCCCGGCCTCCAACGCAGCCCAGGCGCGGCTGTTGGAGATGCACGAATCGGCGATGCAGATCTTCCAGCAGTCCGACAGCGCTGGCCGCGCCGTCCAGGCCCACGGTGACAGCTACCTGACCTGGTACCACTCCAGCATGCCCACCCCCCAAACCACCCAAGAAGCTCAGCAGTGGATGCAGGGCGCCAACGGCCGCATCAGCCAGACCTGGCAGGCCATGCCCGACGACCTCACCACCAAGCTCCCCCGACCAGCGCGAGAGGGTTGGGGAAGCACAGGCGGCGGCCCCTCCGGTGCGGGTGGCGGAGCGGGGGGTGGAGCGGGTGGAGCTGGCGGGCCGGGCTCGGGACATGGTCCGGCCGGCGGCGGATCGGGTTCGGGGCACCAGCCCCAGCCGTCCTCCACCAGCGGTGACCACTCGCACCACAAACTCGGCAGCTGGCGGCAAGATGGCCCTGGCCACGGGCCCGGGGATACCTCTCCTAAGGTCCCGGCCGGGGGTGGGCAGAACACCTCTCCGTTCGCCGATGGCACTCATCGAACGGATCTCTCCACCTTCGATCCTTCAAGTGGCGGCCCCGGGGGCGGCTTGGGGCCGGGGGCAGGGTCTGGTGGCGGTGGCGGTGGCGGTGGCCCGTTCGGATCCCTTCCCTTCGGTGGGGGCGGTGGATCACCGTCCGCAGGTGGAATTCCCGGGTCGCCGGGGATTGGAATCGTGCCGGGTGGCGGTCCTGGGATGATCCCTGGAAGCGGGGGTGCGTCGGGAGCCGGTGCACGATCGGGGACCACTGGTGCGGGTGCTGCCGGACGCTCCGGTGCATCGGGATTGGCTGGTGTACCCGGACATGGCAGTAGCGGTGAGAAGGACCGTGAACGTAACCGGGGTGCCTGGCTGGCCGAGGAGCGCAGCCTGTGGGACGGGGACGTGGAATGGGTTCCGGGGGTCATCGGTGAGGCTCCCCGGCAAGCTGAAGAGGCCAAGGAGCCCGAGCAACAGAATGCCGCTGAGCCTGACGACCAGAGCACGGCCGATCTGCTGCGCACCGCACTGGCCCGGATCGCTGAGCTCGAGCTTCGGAACGCCGGGCAGCCGTCCGACCGCCCCTCGGATACATAGTGGAGGCCCTCAAGACGCGCTTGTGGACGCGACGGTTCGGCGCTGCGACGCTGGCCGTCGCGTTCACCTGCTCAACGGCACTTCCTGCCAGAGCCGCCACGCCGTCGCCGCGCTCTGACGAATGGTGGTTTCGGACCTGGTCGGTTCAGGACAAGGTCTGGCCACTCACGCGTGGCGCCGGGGTCACGGTCGCGCTGATCGATACTGGAGTCAACGCCAAACTTCCGGAGCTCGCGGGTGCGGTTCTGTCTGGGACCGGCACCGATAGTGAGGCCACTGATGGTCGCGTCGACACCGACGAACCCGGGCACGGCACGGCCATGGCCGCGCAGATCGTGGGCCAGGGAGGCGGCACCACCGGATACGTGGGCCTGGCTCCGGAGGCCAAGATCCTCCCCATCCAGGCCGGAACGAGCGGCGCCATCGCCGACGGCATCAAGATCGCGGTCGACCGCGGAGCGAAGATCGTCAACATCTCCCTCGGCGACACTTCCGACATGTACAAACCTGTCCACTGCGCGCCTGAGTATGCCCATGCCATCGGCTACGCACTCCAACACGATGTGATCATCGTGGCTTCTGCGGGCAATTCCGGGGACGAGGCGAACCTGCCCGAAGCCCCTGCCTCCTGCCCCGGTGTACTCGCCGTTGGGGCGCTCACCAAGCAGCTTCGTCCCTGGAAGAAGACCCAGCGGCAGAACTACGTCACCATCGCCGCCCCCGGTGCGGGCCAGGGCTTGGTGGTCAAGAACGGAACGTACTACCGAGGCAACTCCGGTACGAGTTCCGCTGCCGCGCTCACCTCGGCGGCCATCGCCCTGATCCGCTCCAAGAACCCGGCCATGCCGGCCCGCACCGTGGTCCAACGGATCTTCGCCACTGCACGCTCCATCGGCGCCTCTGGATGGAACAATCGCACCGGATTCGGTTTGATCGATATTGCTGCGGCCATGGATCCAGCGAGCCACCCCGTACCGGCAACAGCAAGCAATCCGTTGTACGACGCGTTCAGCCGGTGGCAGGGATCGATATCCCCAACCCCGAGCACCGCACCGGCAATCCCGAACGCTGCGGCATCCCCAAGACAACCTAAATCGAATAGCCATTCTTTCCCCTCCCCCACTCTCCTGGCGCTCGGAGGGGCTGGCCTTCTGATATTCGGCGCAGGCGCTGCTGTCACTTTGATGCTCGTTAGACGACGAAGCACCAAATACCAAAGCCCGATCCCGTAGGCAGCAGACAACTTGAAGATGCACTCAAGAGCATCGGGGTGGTCCGCCAGCTGAACCATCGAAAGACTCTTAGCGCAAGCAGCGACCCCAAGATGACCTGCCACGGGCACGAATTCCATCAAATTCTCATGCAGGTGTCGAGCATCGAGAGGAACCGAGTTGGCCGATCAACCCAGTCGCGTGAGTGGACTCCTTAACGCGAACACCCCCTTCGCCCCCATGGACGAAAGGGAAATAGCCGACCGGATAGCCGGGGACATTCCATCTCCTCAAAGTCCCCCACCCCCGGAGCCCGCAGACGAGGAAGCGGCCCCGGCCTACGTCTACGTCCCAACCAGCGATAAGCAGGGCTCCTCGCCTGATGAGGTCCGGGCAGAGATCAGGGAAGGGGCCGATGGGGCACCGACCCTTGCCGTTTACACAAGCGAGCTCCTACTGGACGAAGCTCTAGGGAACGCGCAGCCGCGGGCACAACTGGCGATCATTGATGTTCTGCTTCAAATCTCCGATTCCGGGATTTCAGTTGCCCTGAACCCCCAACTAAGAAGCTCTTCCCAGGCCACAACAGGCGGTACTCATTGAGTAATGGCTATGAAGTAATTGCGAACGATCTCGAGGATGCCGGCAATCGATGCCACAATGCCTCCGAGGACTACAAGGGCAGTATGCCGAACGCTGGCTTCAGCGGCCCCGACTGCGGCGAAGAGAAATTGACCAAGATGCTCGGTGTTTTCCTCAAGGCAACTGGTCAGATGCACTTGATTCTCGCACAAGCACTCGCTCAGCATGGAAGGAAACTCGACGACGCCGCGAATACCTATTCAGAGGCGGATAATAAAACAGAAGCCAGCCTCCGCATACTTCTGGGCCAGATACGCATGTCTCCTGATGCTCCCGGAGACAACGGATCCTCACCTTCCTAGCCCTGCGGGAAACTAGGCGATTCCATGACTAATAATTCCGATGGAAGTCTTCCACTCACCAGACTGGTCGATGTCCAAGTCCCGGCCCGAAAAACTGTCCCATCCTGCAAATATAGATTTATCAGCGGCGACTACCCCGGCATGGCAAACCTTGCCGGGCAACTCTTCGATTTTGCAAGCAAGAGCAACACAGAAGTGAAGAGCGTTGCGTTTGCCCTCGAAAGGCTGGTCGGAGAGGCCGGCCATTGGCGAGGACGAGCCGCAGGAAATTTCCGCTACAGCTTTGGCGCCGACGTCATTCTCATGAATGGCTTGGCGCATGTCGCAGCAGGTATCGCGCAGCTCATGGATCAGCTTGCTGCAGATCTCGCAACTTTGGAACTCCAAGTCGAAGAGCGCATCTCGGTTCTCATAGGATTGGGCTATGTTCAGTTCTCGAAGACCAGTCTAGGGGATGACGGCCTGCGAATTTTTGCACAACACCTGAAGAATGCGGATTCTACCGTGCTCACCGAGCTCGGAATCAGAGAAGGCGCCGCCGATGCACGCGCCACAGGCGCCTTCCTTGAGGGCATCCCTGACATCGCGGAAAAACTTCGCAAGACTGCGCTCGCAGAAGTTACGGGTGCCACTCAGAAATTGATGGGTTCACTGAACCTCTACACCGACTCGAGCGGCAAGCTTCTCAGCCTAGAACCACACCTACTCCGCGATCCTAAGGATCCAAAAACTGGCGTGAGGGACCCAAATGGCCAGATGGGCCTCGACCAAAAGGGAAACGATGCAATAAAGAAAGCGTTTGACGACCTGAATGAGAGTTCGGGAATCAATCAGAATGACATCAAAGAGGCGTATAAGCATCTCCAGAAATTGGGCGGGGATGCTGATACGATCGGCGACCTGATGGGAGAATACAAACAATTCCATACGGCAGGTGGAGCTGGACGCTTGAAGACACTGACCAAAACTATTAATACCGTAGGCCCCATCTTGGGCGACATCGCCACGATCGTCAGGTATCTACCGAAATGATTGTGAAATGGAGTCAACTATTTCCTCATACTGCAAGCGACGTTGCCGCAAAGTCTTCACATCTGGGAAAGTTGCAGTATTTGGCGCACTGATCGGCAGCTCTCTGATCGCCGGATGCACAGGATCGAAAGACAGCCACGCGCCTATTCCGTCGTCCGCAAGCCTTTATCCTCGACTTAACGCGGAACTTCCTCTCGCCAAAGGCGCGACTCTACAAGACCCGCATAGTCCGACGCTGATTCGTGCGGTGGCCGCCGGCCGCCTCACAAGAGATCCAACCCCTGCATCCGGTCAGACTCCGCAGCAAATGAACATCGTCTATGCAGTCCTTGAGATCTCGGCTACCCAGCCCGACTTTCACGCACGGCCGGAACCAGCTGTGTATTTTTCAGCACCTGAGTGCGGGCCTGCCGCCAATGGGTGTGCCGGCGATTTTGGTGCAGCCGAGAGGTTCGCGACAAGAGGCGAAATTCAACGAGATCCTGCGATGCTTTGGAGTGCTCCAGAGAGAGATTCATACTTTCCAAACCCTAGAGATACCTACGTCACGGTACGGATGGTTTCGATTTCGCCAGATGTGCCATTGGCGCATATCCGACTTTGCAGCCAAGAGAACGAGAAGAAGTGCATCGGCCTGGCTGGCTTGCCATCAGTGTTCACTGAATCTCATTCATGACTCTCCGGAATGTTGCAAGGACTCCCCAAGCATCCGTGCTTGACTGAGGGCTATCCAGGCCATTGGATGCTGTCAGTCGGAGCTGTACCAGAGGAGGATGCCGGGGCCGTCTGGTGTGAGGACTGGAATCCACGCCTCGTCGGCTTCGCGGATTCGGTCGACGTCCAGTTTCAGGAGGTGTGGTTCTTCGGACTGGCCGTCGCAGGCCCAGTACGTGATGTCCTCGTCGAGGTCGCGCAGTTTCGCGCGTTCCTGCTCGTCGGGCCAAATGTAGTTCCAGGTGCCGGCCCCGCGGAAGTGTCCCTCGAACAGGGCGCGGAGACCGTCACAGACCGTGACCCGGAGGGTGCAAACTGACCAGGCTTGAGAACGCGTCCACTCCGCGGAAAGCATCGCGAGGTGTTAGGCCCCTGACCGCCATGCTAGGCACTGTGGTCGGCATTGTGCTCCTTGGCGTCATCACCTTGGTGATCTTTCGATCAGTCACCTCTGATGATAAGAAAGATAGCACCGCTGCAAATCTGCCTAGCATCTGCGGCCGGATAAGCGATGCTGAACTCAATCGCCTGATCGGCCCCCACGGTCCTGCACTGCAAAATAGCACGCCAAGCACCAGTCGCTGCGAGTGGCGCCCGTCTCCCAATGACGAGATCACCTTCCTTTCCATCGAAGTACAGCACCCCGGCGACGTCAAAGCCCAAGATGGACCAAGGCGGGCAACGGAACGCTACGATTCACTTCTCGGAGGCTGGCATCCGGAAACAGCACAAGAATTGCCTGGAGTCGGTAACCGGGCTTCGCTGACGAGCAGCAATTCGAAGCGAAACCCCGGTGCGCGCATCGTTGCGACCAAGGGCGAGTATGTCGCCTTGGTCTGGTATCAGAAGAAGGGCGCTACACCCGAACCACCGACCTCCACTGTTCAACGCATCACCGAGACACTCCTCGCGGGGCTCCCGTAATCCACCCCTCCGTCACCGGGAGCGACCGATGACCCAACGTCCCATTCGTGTCGACCTGAGCCAGATGGGCCGGACCGTGGAAGCGTTCGAGGCCGTCCGCAAGGAGTTCGTCAACTGCTTGAGCACCCTGGACGACGACCTCAAGACCCACCTTGACCAGTGGGAGGGCGACGCACGCACCGCTTACAACACGGCACATCATGAGTGGACGGACGCCGCCGCCGATATGGCCGACCAGATCGCCTTCCTCCGCCACTGGCTCACCGTCGGACACCGCAACTACAGCGGTGCTCTCGACGCCACCGTCAAGACCTGGCAGATCGACTGACAGCGCCGCCCCTGCCGGCGCTCTCCTTCCCAAGGCGCGCAGAGAGGCTGACCGTCACTTGGGACCAAGAGTTAGCCGGAGTCGGGTATTTGGGTGCCGTTGCCCAGGACGCTCTGATCGAGTGGGTCTCACGTCCAGCCAAACGAGTCGGTCGGAATTACGCCAACGCACGACACTGAGGCTGTCCGGCTTGAGAATTTCACACCTCGTCGGATTCGTGGATCCGGTCGGTGTCCACTTCGGGGCGGTCGGGTTCTTTTGGCTCTCCGCCGCAGGCCCGGCACGTAATGCCTTCGATGATGTCGTGCAGCATTTAACATTCCTTTCGATGTCCGCGAAGAGCCATCCGCATCGTTCAGGAACCAAGTGATTGGACATCTCTGTGAGAAAAGGGTATTCCGCAGCTCGCTTCGCGGCGCTCTTCTGCATGCTGCCGTTCACACTTGCCGCCTGCTCTGGCGGTTCAGGAAGCCCCAATAGGCCAGACCTTAAAGCAGGTGAATCCACTTCGGCCAGCCCCTCTCCTCAGCAACTCGCGATGCCCTCAGCATGCAAACTCGCACTTTATCCTGACAAAACACTACTGAGGGGCGGTGTACTGAAGGTGCGATCCCAGACTTCCAGCGACACACATGCCGAATGCAGCGCCGCCACTGCTTTGCACAGCAGTAGGGCGTCTTTTGTGGAGGTGACAATCTATGCGGGATCCGGCCCGGGGGACTCAACAGGGGCGGAGCTTGTCCGCTCCGAAATCAACGAGGGGAAATGCCAGGTGCTCAGCGACGTTCGCGACATAGGCTGCATCTCGATTACGGACGGATCGGCGCAAATACAGGTTGTGCGGAGCAATATTCAAGTTGGCATCGGCTTTCGACTGGCCGCCCTTCTGGATCAGCGTCGGATTCTCGCCTATGCCGACATGTACGCAGCCACGGTTTCGGAAAGCATCCACGCTTGATCGTCCCTTGGCCTTGCGAAGAGCGCGGATGCCGCGAAAAGGTAGCGGACGACAAGGAAGCGTATCCCTCCCATCGACCGATGGGAGGGATATCCTCAGCACACTCGCCAGCTTTCAGGCACCCCAGCGGTCGGAGGAGTTTGTGAATCCACACTTCACGGTCGAGGAAGATTGGAAAGTCCTTCGCATGCACGATGCTCCAGTGTCTGAGATGGAACTTTCCGAGACCTTCTTCCTGCGGCTGGTCAATGGCTTGATTCTCACGTCGAGCAAGCCTCCCGGACTAAGGGCGAGCATAAACTGGCGCGCCCCCGTGACATCGTTCACCGAGATTCCGCGAGAGGAACTCGATGGACTGATCGGAGCAAGGCCGCTATCCTGGGTCGTTTTCAACGATGGAGACCATCGAATTTCGTTCTCGAATCGATGGATCGTCGTCCTCGAACCAGAAGAGGGTGACGACTGGAAGATTGATCTCCCCGACGGCTCGTCGATCCGTTTTCCCTAGTGAAATTTTACCTTACGGGCCACTTTCGACATAACTTGGATCCTCTCGTGAGGAAAGTTGCCGACGCAATTTCCGCGCGCTGCCAGACTCGCCAGATTCGCCGTCGTGTGCTCCTTCCCACCACCACAGATCAGCCCTGCCGCTGATCAGTCGGAGTTGTACCAGAGGAGGGTGCCGGGGCCGTCTGGTGTGAGGACTGGGATCCAGGCCTCGTCGGCTTCGCGGATTCGGTCGGCGTCCACTTTCAGGAGGTATGGCTCCTCAGACTGGCCGTCACAGGCCCAGTACGTGATGTCCTCGACGAGGTCGTGCAGTTTCGCGCGTTCCTGCTCGTCGGGCCAGGTGAAGTTCCAGGTGCCTGCACCGCGGAAGTGTCCCTCGGAACAGGGTGCGGAGACCGTCCAGGGCGTCAGGGGCGTGGAGAGGAACGAGGAAGCCCTTGATCTGGCCTTGACGGCAGGCGGTGCCACCGTATTGCTGCCGGTAGCAGACGCCTGTCGGGGCTTCCACTACAACGAAAAGCCATCCGCCAGGGGAACCCTCGGGGTCGAGGAAGACGTAGCGGCGTGGGGGCATGGTCGACGACTTCCTTGGGTGAGCTCGGACGATCCGGAGGTCAGACGCTCTTCGTCCGGCGGATGAGGGCTTGCCAGTCGGCAGCAGTCAGAGAGAGGCGAGGGCCGTCGGGGTCCTTGCTGTCGCGGAGGCCGACCGCTTGGTGAGGCAGGGCCGCGGCTTCGACGCAGTCCTCGCCTTGGGCGGTGCTGTGAGAACTCTTGCGCCAGAGGACGGCAGCGGGCTCTTTCGGGAGGTCGTTACGCATTGGCAGGCTCCCTGTTCCGAGGTGACGTCAGCGCTGAGATACCCGCCGCCCATCGTCTTCGACAAGGTGGGCGCGGAAGATGCGCCATGCTTCGGGGCTGAATGTCAGGCTCGGACCGTCTGGATCCGTGCTGTCGCGCACCCGCGTTCCGTGGCCGTCGGCGCCGGCCACTTCGACGCAGTTGCCGCCGTTACCGCTGTGGGAACTTCTCCGCCATGTTGCACGGTCGTCCAGCGTGGACATCAGCGCCCGCCTTTCAACTCGTTGCGCGCTCTGTCTCGCCGCGCCGGATGCGACTAACGAGTTGGGCCCAGGCGTCGGGACTCACACCGATCACCGGCCCGTTGGGGTCTTTCGAGTCGCGGACGAACCCGGCACCGTCCACGCCTGCGACTTCGATGCAGTCCCCTCCTCCAGGGCCACCGTCACCGGAGTGTCTGCTCTTGCGCCACACAGTGGTTGTGGGCTGTCTCGGGAGGTCATCACGCATGATCATGTCCTTCCTGAGTTCGGTCCGGCCGTTCAAGGGGGGTCGCGTTCAGGCTGACAGCACCTTGGCATGGAAGACTCGCCATGCGCTGGGGCTGAATGTCAGCTCCGGCCCGTCCGGGTCCTTGCTGTCGCGGACCTGCGTTCCGTGGGTGACGGATCCTCTGACCTCGACGCAGGCCTCCTGGCCTGCGCTGTGAGTCGACTTGCGCCACGACCTCGTGGAGTGATCCTTCATGGATCTACCTCGTTTCGTCTCGCGCATCCTTGGGCACGAGACGTCGCAGTTGGACGAGCCTCGCGTCAGATGCTCTTCGCCCGGCGGGCGAGGGCACGCCAGTCGGCTGCGGTCAAGGAGAGGCGGGGTCCCTTAGGGTCCTTGCTGTCGCGGAGGCCGATCGCCTGGCGAGGCAGGGCCGCGATCTCGACGCACTCCTCCCCCTGGGCGGTGCTGTGAGAGCTCTTCCGCCACTGGACATCAGCGAAGGGTTCCTGGTCAACCATCCGGTGCCTCATTTCGTCACGAGCGTCCTTGGTTCATGAAACGTCGTATCGGGACGAGCCTCGTCTCAGATGCTCTTCGTCCGGAGGATGAGGGTTCGCCAGTCGGTGATGGTCAGGGAGAGGTGGGCGCCGTCGGGGTCCTTGCTGTCGCGAAGCCCGACCGCTTGCAAAGACAAAGCCGCGACCTCTACGCAGTCCTCCCCGTGGGCGGTGCTGTGAGAGCTCTTGCGCCACGGATCCTTGGAGTGATCCGTCATGGATCTACCTCGTTTCGTCTCGCGCAATCCTTGGGCGCGAGACGTCGCAGTTGGACGAGCCTCGCGTCAGATGCTCTTCGCCCGGCGGGCGAGGGCACGCCAGTCGGCTGCGGTCAGGGACAGGCGCGGGCCCTCGGGATCCTTGCTGTCGCGGATCTGCGCTCCGTGACCGGCGAGGCCAGCCACCTCGACGCAGTTGCCTCCGTTACCACTGTGGGAACTCCTCCGCCACGTGGAACAGACGTCTAGCGTGGACATCAGCGACTCCTTTCAGTGCGCACTACGTTCTACATTGTCTGCGATGGACGCTATGAAGGCCACTGACTCAGCTGGCGGAAGCGCTTTGGCAGTCACGTGCCCGAACATCAGGGTGTAGTGACGTACCTCTTCGGGGTCCTCCAGGACCAAACCACTGCAGGACTGCTCAAGGTAAACGAGGTCCGGGTCGCTGGGCTCAGGGAACCCCAACAAGCAGAACGGTCCCTCCAGCGCCGCGTGAGCCCCTGCCGCAAACGGAATCACCCGGATGTCGACGTTCGGGAGTTCACTCACCTCGGCCAGATGCCGGAGCTGGGCCAGCATCGTCACGACACCGCCTGCCAGACGGCGCAGTACAGCCTCGTCGAGTACCGCGAGGAGCTGGATGGGGCTGTCGGGTCTCGTGAGCAATTCCTGCCTGGACATCCGGACCTGAACCTTCTCGTCCACCTCGGCTGGGAGGGTGCTCATCGCGGTCTCCTCGGTGACCGCCTTGGCGTACTCCGTAGTTTGCAGCAAGCCAGGCACCAGCTGTGACTCATAGGTGCGGATAACCGAGGCGGCAGCCTCCAGTCCGATGTAGGAGTCGAATCCGGGCTTGAGCGATCTACGGTGGCGGTGCCACCAGCCGCGCTTGCGCGCATCCTTGGCCATCTCCACCAGCTCTCGCCGGGTGGCCTCGTCCCTGACACCGTAGGCGTCCAGAAGCATCAGCACGTCACCAGGCCTGGGGGTGCTCAGTCCCTTCTCCCAGCGAAAGATCGACGTGTCGGAGGCTCCGATTAGCTCGGCCGCCTGGTCACGACTCATCCCGCGCTCGTCACGCATCCGTCGGAGTTCTGACATGAGGCGTCGCTGGCGTGCGGTGGGGCTGACGTGCTGACGCATCCCTGTTCCCCTCGCCGAAGATCCAGAAAGTGGGCCCACAAGAATCTTGGAAGAATTTCATTGTGAACTATTGCAGGTTGACGAGACTCGGTCCATGCTGACAGTACAACCACGACCACGCTCGCGGATGCAGAGCACTCAAGTTCACTGACACTGAGTCACAAAGAAGTCACACATTGTCGCTCAATGGTGATCATTCGGTCGACCTCGGAAGGCGATCAGCCGGGGCGCCTCAGGGCACCTCATGTCTGTCGCCATCTTCACGACCGACATAGCGGCGAAAAGCGCACACGGCGCCTGCCAGTCGGGCGGCGTGAGGCAGAGATTCAAATAAAAGAAGAGCCGCCGCGCGGCCAGGTCCATGGCCTGGAAACCGTCCCTGGCCGCGCGGCTCCAACCTCGCAAAGGAGGTGTGCCGTCATGGTAGACGCACCGATGACGGCGGTGAACCGAAGGTCCGAAGGCAAGCAGGTGCGCGCCCGATGGCGGGCGCGGCCACGTGCGATGCGGCGGCTCGACGCCGCGTAGCGACTCACCACGCCTGAACCGATGGCGGCATGCCCGCCAGAGGTGTCGTCCTGCATGCCCAAATGCGGTCCCGGACGTGGTGAGACACGTGCCCGACTGGGGCCTTTCGGACATCGGAGATCCGTCATGGGAGACATTCCCGCGTTCTCGACAACTGCACAGATGTACGACGCCGCGACCGCTCGTCCGCCGGTTCGCGTGCGGTTCACTGCGACACCGGACAGGGGTCACGTCCCGTGGGAGGTGCGGGGCGTGGATCCGGATGCTGTGCTCGCGCTCGTGCGGCACCGGCACCCGGAGGCGGTCTGCTGGTACGGCGACTTCACGGGTCGCTACTGGTTCCTGTCCCCGCACCAGACCCTGGTCGAGGCCGACGACGCGAATGCGCTGGTCCGGCAGTTGGGCGTCTGCTATCCGCCCAGCGCACGGGCTCCGCGGAGCGGCGATGGTCCTCGGCAGCGGCGGACCGTCCGCATGCAGAGGGCAAGTCGGTCGGTGGAGGGGGTGGCTGCGGCCGTCCGGATGGCCGAACCGGTTCTGCCTGAGCGGAAGGGGCTGCTGCGGCGGGTGGTCGGGTGGGTGACCGGGCGGCGTGCTGCGTCGGCAGCGCAGTGCGGGGACGTCTGCTGCGCCCCTGAGCGCGGGGAGCGGGTGAACCTGTGGGAGGCCTCGTGCTGAACGACGACAGTCCCGTCCTTCGGCCTGGGCAGGCGCATGTGCTCCTGCTGCCGCCCGATCGGACCTGCGCTTCGAGCGCGCGGTCGACCGTGTCGGTCGTGGGGAGCGCGCTTGGGCTCCCGGACGGGCTGATCGACGACGCCACGGTCGCGGTCTCTGAGCTGGCCACCAACTCGCTGCTCTACGGGGACGGCACGGATGCCGAGCTTTGGATCTGGCTGCGGTCCCGTCCCGAGCCCGCTCTGGTCCTCACCGTGTTCGACACGGGGCCTGGGCCGCTCCCCCATCCCGTCCACGGTGACCTGCTGGACGTCCACGGGAAGGGGCTGGCGATCGTCGCCGCGCTGGCCGAGACGTGCGGGGCTCGGCTCAGCCGGTCGCGGTTGCGGCTGGTGCCCGTCCGCGGGAAGGCCGTCTGGTGTGCTTTCCCGCTGCCGGAAGGGTTCGCGATTCCCGTGTCCGTTCTTACCCCGGCGCGGGTCGGGCGTCAGGTGGTGCTCGAGCTGTGCAGGCGCGGTCTGTTCGCCTCGTGTGCCGGTGAGATCGGCGGACGGTCCGTCCTGCTCGTGGACGGGCTGCGCGTCGAGATCACACGTACCGAGGTGAGCTGGCGCAACGTCGTTGGGGGCAGGAGCTGCTACCCGCTGGCCGATCTGCAGGACGCGATCGAAGCGATCACCAAGGACCTCAGCGCTCCCGGCCCGCCCTGACAGGAGCTGAGACGCGTCGGGGTGCGCGTCGCGTCGATGGGCGCGCACCCGTAGGGGCCAGGGGTTGGTCAGTAGGTTTCGGTGAAGGGCTCCAGGGCTCGGCGGATCCGGGTGGCGACGTGGGATGTCTCTGACCGGTTCGCGCAGGGGACCTTGAAGATCTCGTAGCCGTCGCGGTGTGGGCGGACGTTGTTGTCCTGGAACCAGGCTTCTCGGCGGGGAGCGGCGAAGTACACGAGGACCCGGACGTTCTTCTTGTCCACGGCGATACGGATGGTCTGCAGGTCGTCCCAGTCGATGCGGAACGACGCGAGCCTGCGGCGGTCCGGGCTCTTCTCGCGTTGGCGAATATGGAGCCCCTGCGCGCTCACGGTCAGGACGTCTCGTTTCGAGACCAGCGCGCCACCGATCAGCAGACCGAGGACGACGAACACGGGATAGGCCAGGACCAATGTTCTTAGCGATGTGCTGAGGCACACGACGAGACCGAGCAGCATGCCCAGTAGCGCGTAGAGCCGCTGTTTGCCGCGGTTGGTGTTGGTGATGGCCACCGGGCGCAGGCGGGGGCGGCGTGGGGAGGGGATGCCGCGGTATTCGAGGGGGTCCGTCGACGCGCTGCTCCGTTGGTGGGGGCTTTGGCTGCGCTGGTGGCGGGCGACGGCCGGGGCGGCGGCCTTGGGTTCGGGCTTGGGCGCAGTTTGAACGGCTTGGCGGTCGCGGAGTGCGGCGAACGCCGTGGCGCTGTTCGTCAGGACGGACTGCATCGAGCCTGCCAATTGGGAGAGCAGGGCTTCGCGTGGGTCCGCGGCGAACGTTGGCCACGGCGGTTCCGGGTCGTCTGCGAGCGGGGTGACGTTCGGGATCGTGTCGGTCAGGCGTGCGGCGTCTGGACGAGTGGTGTCCAGGCGCACGATGGTCGGGGATTCGGGGGCGCTGGGTACTCCGACGGCAAGGTCGGTGGCTGTGGGACGGGCGGACGGGTCCTTGGCGAGGCAGGACGCG
Organism: Spirillospora sp. NPDC052269; assembly: GCF_040679435.1. Classification (NCBI taxonomy): domain Bacteria; kingdom Bacillati; phylum Actinomycetota; class Actinomycetes; order Streptosporangiales; family Thermomonosporaceae; genus Spirillospora; species Spirillospora sp. NPDC052269. The sequence goes on along the minus strand of NZ_JBFAUU010000001.1, from coordinate 143,226 downwards.
ACGAGTTCGCGCAGGTCGTCCGGGAGGCCGTTCAGGTCGGGGGCGTGGTAGGCGATGCGGTAGGCGATCAGCTCGGCGGAGCCCTCGCCGAAGGGGCTGCGGCCGGTCGTGGCGTAGGCGAGGACCGCGCCCAGGGCGAAGATGTCCGTTGGCGGGATGAGGTCGTGCTCGCGCGTCTGCTCAGGGGGCATGCAGGCCGGGTCGGGCTCGGTGCCGTCCGCGAAGCGTGGGCCGTCCGGGGTCAGGAGGACCGTGTCCGGGCTCAGGTTGCCGTGCGCGGTGGCGGAGGCCGCGAGCGTTCGGGCCAGGTCCGTTGCGAGGGTCCGCACGGACGCGGCGGACAGCGGGCCGTCATCGCGGACGATCTCGCGCAGGGACAGGGCGACGGGGCGGGCGAACTCCGGTTCGGGGGCGGGCATCAGCGGTTCTCGATCTGTTCGCGGAGGATGTCGGCGTGGCCGGCGTGCCGGGCGAGTTCCTCGATCATGTGGACGTAGATCCAGCGGAGGGTGACGCGGCGGTCGTCGACGGCGAACTCGTGGTCGAGGTCGAAGCGGGCGATGATCTCGCGGGACTCGGCGCACGTCGCGCGGTAGGCGGCCACGACGTCGGACACGGTCGTGTCGTCCGGGACGATCCAGCTGGCGTCCAGGCTGCTGCGCGGGCCGGACAGCTCGGACTCCGGACGGCCGTCCACGACGAACTGGACCCAGCTGCGTTCGACGGCCGTGCAGTGGCTGACCAGGCCGATCGGCGTGGTCGACGAAGGGACGAGCCGGGCGCGTGCCTGCTGCTCGTCGAGGCCGTCCAGACCTGCGGCGATGATGTCGCGGTAGTGGTCCAGGAAGGCGTCGAGGACGTCGCGTTCGGAGTGCGAGGTGGTGACGGCCGCGACGCGTTCGAACGGTGTGTTCGCCATGCCCGCGACCGTAGCGCGGCAGCTGGGCGTCAGGCTCGGCTGGCCCGGATGTGGTCGCGGTACCAGGCGAAGGACGCCTTCGGGGTGCGCTTCAACGTCTCGTAGTCGACGTGGACGAGCCCGAACCGCTGCCGGAAGCCCTCGGCCCATTCCCAGTTGTCGAGCAGGGACCAGACGAAGTAGCCGCGGACGTCCACGCCCTCGTCCATCGCGGCACGGAGGGCGCGGATGTGGCCGTCCAGGTACTCGATGCGGCGCGTGTCGTCCACCGGGTCGTCGTAGGAGCAGCCGTTCTCGGTGATGACGACGGGCGGGAGGCGGTCGCCGTACCGGACGTGCAAGGAGACCAGGAGTTCGCGCAGGCCGTCCGGGACGACGGGCCAGTCGAACGCGGTGTGCGGGTAGCCGGGGATGTCGTGCAGCTCGAACGGCAGGTCAGGCGGCAGTTCGATACCCGCGTAGCTCGATTCGCCCGGCTTCGGCGCGCCGACCAGGGACGGGTTGTAGTAGTTGATCCCGTACCAGTCGATCGGGGACGAGATGACCGCGAGATCGTCCTCGACCGGGCCGGGCATGGCCTCGGCGAAGCCCTCCGGATAGCGGCCGGTCAGCACGGGGTCGGCGAACAGCCAGTTCATGATGCCGTCGTAGAGGTCGGCGGCGAAGCGGTCCTCGTCGGTCTCGCCGGACGTCCAGACCGGCGTGTGGGACATCGCGACGCCGATCTGCTGCGCGCCCGCCGCGCGCAGGGCCCGCACCGCCTTGCCGTGGCCGAGCAGCAGGTGGTGGGCGACGGGCAGGGCGTCGAAGACGAGTTTCAGGCCGGGCGCGTGCTCGCCGATGGCGTGGCCGAGCAGGGTGACCTCGGCGGGTTCGTTGATCGTGATCCAGCGCGGGACGCGGTCGCCGAGGCGGTCCGCGACGAGGGCGGCGTACTCGGCGAAGCGGTCGGCGGTGTCGCGGTCCTGCCAGGTCAGGGCGCTCGGGGTGTCCCAGTGGAACAGGGTCGGGACGGGGGTGATGCCTCGTCCGATCAACTCGTCCACGAGGCGGTCGTAGAAGTCGAGGCCGCGCTGGTTGACCTCGCCCGCCGCCCCGGACGGCTGGACGCGCGGCCAGGAGATCGAGAAGCGGTAGGCGTCCACGCCGAGGTCGGCGAGGAGCGCGACGTCCTCGCGGTAGCGGTCGTGGTGGCCGGTCGCGACGCGCGCGTCCGAGCCGTCCTTGGCGGTGTGCCCGTCCCACACGGACGGGCCGCGCCCGTCGGCGTCGAACGCGCCCTCGATCTGGAGCGCCGAGGTGGACACTCCCCACAGAAAGTCCGCAGAAAAGCCGCTCACGCGCGCACTCTATCCCCGAACGCTAGAAATATTCACGTTTCACGCAGGCGGACGGCCAGGCCGTCCAGGACGCAGGCGAGCCCGAGCTCGAAGGAGCGCTCGGCGGGCAGGTCGCCCGCCTCGACGACCCGCCGCGCGAAGTGCGGATACTCGCCGCCGTCGACCACCTCGCGGATGTACGGACCGACGCTCGCGCGCCACTCGTCCTTGGTCATGCCGGTGCGCCGGGACGCCTGGAGTTCGGCGTTCTCGGCGCCCACCGCGCCGAGGACGTAGGCGGTCACCGTGTCCACGGCGAGCGCGGCGAGCGTGGCGTCGGGCGTCAGCGTCCCGGCCGCCGCGAGGATGGCGTCGTACCAGCGCAGCGAGTTCGGGCCGAGGGCCGGACGGCCCGTCAGCTCCGTACCGAGCCACGGGTGCCGCAGCAGGCCGGCCCGCATCCGCCGCGCGTGGACGCCCAGGTCGGCACGCCAGTCGCCGGAGGGCTCGGGCGGCACGTCCTCGCCCTGGACGGCGTCGATCATCAGGTCGAGCAGCTCGTCCCGTCCGGCGATGTACCGGTACAGCGACGCCGTGCCGGAGCCGAGGTCCTTGGCGACCCGGCGCATCGACACCGCGTCCACGCCCTCGGCGTCCGCGATCGCGACGGCCCGCGTCACGAACCGCTCCACGCTCGGGGCCCGACGACGCGGTTCGCGCCGTTCCTTCGTCCACACCAGTCCGTCCATTGCGGACATCGTACCGTTGTGGCTACGGTGTAGCCACAACGGAAACGCCGTGACCACAAGGAGCCTGCCATGATCCTCGTCGCCGGAGCCGGAACCGTCGGGCTGTCGACCGCGCTGTTCCTCGCCCACCACGGAGCGGACGTCACGGTCGTCGAACGCCGCGAGGGACCGGACGTCCACCCGCGCGCCACCGGCGTCGGCCCCCGCACGGTCGAGCTCTTCCGCGAACTCGGCCTCGAGGACGCGCTGAACGCCGCCGCGATCCCCATGAACACCGGCCTCGGCAAGGTCACCGCCCCGACGCTCGCCGCCGCCGACCTGGACGCCCTGGCCGCCGCGGCCCCGCCCCGTCCCGTCCAGATGACGGAGCGTTTCGGTGCTTTCTCCCCCACCGCTCTTCGCGGGACCTGCCCTCAGGACCGCCTGGACAAGGTCCTGCTCACGGCCGCCCGGGAGCGTGGCGTCACCGTCGCCTACTCCACGGCCCTGACCTCCTTCACGCAGGACGCGACGGGCGTGACCGCCGTCCTCTCCGATGGCCGAACGGTCCAGGCCGACTACCTGGTCGCGGCGGACGGCGCGCGCAGCGGGATCCGGGACGCGCTCGGGATCGGGGTGTCCGGGCCCGGCGGGCTCGGCGACGCGCTGACGAACATCCTGTTCGAGGCCGATCTGACTCCGTACACGCACGGCCACTCTTTCGTCACCTGCAACACCGACACCGGGATGCTGATGACGATCGACGGCACGCGGAGGTGGGTGCTGCACGTCCCGCACGAGGACGGCATGACCGATTCCCACTGCCGTGACCTGGTGCGATCCGCCGTCGGTGCCGCCGACCTCGACGTCACCATCGTCGGCGCGGCGCCTTGGCGGCCGCGCGGGCAGCTCGCCGACCGCTTCCGGGACGGCCGGGTGTTCCTGGCCGGGGACGCGGCCCACACCGTCCCGCCGGTGGGCGCGTTCGGCATGAACACCGGTGTTGCCGACGGGCACAACCTGGCGTGGAAGCTGGCCGCCGTCCTGGACGACACCGCCACGCCCGCCCTGCTGGACACCTACGAGGCGGAACGCCGTCCCGTCGCCGCGCTCGCGCTGGAGCAGTCACTTCTCCGCCTGGCCGACCCTCGCCTGCACTGGGGCGCGGGGCCGGAGGCCGCCGCGGCGCGGGCCGCCGCCGGAGCCGTCAACGCCCCGATCATGCACCTGGGCTACCGGTACGACTCGTCCGCGATCATCGACGCGCGGCCGGACCTGCCGTCCACCGAGGACCTCGTCCTGGACGGCTCCCCCGGCTCCCGCGTCCCGCACATTTGGGTCGCGGACGGTGTCTCCACTCTCGACCTGGTCGCGTCCCGCTTCACGGTCTTCACCAACGCGCCGTCCTGGATGGAGGCAGCCGAGGCCGCCGACCTGCCCGCGCACCTCGTCGACGCCGACTGGATCCCCGAGGACGGCCTGCTCCTCGTCCGCCCGGACGGCTTCGTCGCCCTCCGCACCTCCGACCCGTCCACCGACCTCCCCAAGGCGATGCGCCGACTCCTGGCGGAATGAGCCGCATTCCCCCTGTCCGTCCTGCGACCATCCCTTGATGGACGAGCTCGAACGCGCCTGCGACATGCTCCGCTACTGCTGGCGCGCCGTGGTGAACGACGAGCGGGACGCCGAGGAGCTCGGCGACGCGTTCACCGAGACCCGGCGGCTGTATGAAACCGCGGGTCGCCCCGACGATCCGGCCGTCACGACCGGACTGGCCGCCCTCGCCTTCACCAGGTTCCAGGCCCACATGCAGGGCGAGGCGCTCCTGCCTCTCGCCTGGGGCCACGCGTCCTACGACGAAGGCAAGCCGTTGGACGTCCTGGAGGAGGACGACGAACTGGGCCGCCGGCTGGCCAATGACGCCGTACGGACGGCCCGGCGCGCGCTCGACGTCGACCCGGACGACAACCTCTCCGCGCTCACCCTCGGACTCACCCTGGAAACGCTCGACGACACCGGCGCCGCCATCGACGCCTACCGTCGCGCGCTCCGGATCGACCCCGACGACCTCGACGCCGAACTCCGCCTCCAGGCGCTCGGCGTCGAGGCGCCACCGGCGGACATGGACGCCTGCCGCCACTCTCAGGGCTTCTTCCTCCTGAGGGTGAGGGCCCGCGTCTCCAACAGCGACTGGGGCGATTGGGTCTGGCTCTTCGCCGACCACACCCGCATCAGGCCGACGGCGGACAAGATCGTGGGCGACAACCACTGGGGAGACTCGTTCGAAGATGGCGACGACGACCTGTGGGATCCACGCTCACACACCTTCGCCCCCTCGCCGGACCACAGCCTCCACCTGGACGTTCACCGTCCCGGAGAGCCCGTGACCAGCATCGATGTGTACCGCGCGCTCCGCAGGGCACCGGACGGGACGGTCTCCCTCGACTGGTCGACCATTCCTCTCCCCGGGCCCCTCACCACCCGCCTGTCACCGCACAGGCCGGCCCGCGACGAGGCCGTCGCCTACTTCCCCGGCCTCAACGGCCCGGACTGGGAAGAGGCCCAACGCCCCTAGTCGGAGGGGATCAGGGACTTCCAGTACTCGACGTAGGACGTCTCGTGCGCGATGCCCAGGTCGAGGAGCCGCTGGCGGGCGGTGTCGTCCGGAGCCAGTGAGGCTCGCATGGCCTGGTACTCGGCGAGCCATTTCTCGTGTTCGGCGAGCTGCGTCCGTGCGAGGGCCGTCAGGTGTTCCGGGGCGGAGAGGTCGGCGAAGAACAGCTTGACCTGGGACGGATCGCGGGTCTCGGCCGGGCCCGCTTCGGGGTCGGCCAGCCATTCCTGGAGGGCGGCGCGGCCTCGCGGGGTCAGGTGGAAGACGCGGCGGCGGCGTCCGGCCGCTTCCTGCTCCTCATGGAGGAGTCCCTGCTCGGCCAGGCGGGCCGGGATCCGGTAGAGCTGCGCGTGCTGGATGGGCCAGAAGTAGTCGACGCTCTCCTCGACCCTGGCCTTGAGCTCGTACGGCGTCATCGGGCCATGGCGCTCGATGAGGCCCAGCACCACGTACTCCTGCGGACTGTTCTCGGCCACCCGATTCCTCTCATTGACATGGTCTCACTGAGAGCATACCTTGATGCCATAGAGACCGTATCAATGAGAGGGTTGCGCATGTACATCCATCCCGAGCTGGTCGACGTCCTCGCCGGGCTGCCCGACCGGGTCGACGCGTCCAGGGACGTCGAGGGCGCGCGCGAGAGCTTCAGGAAGCTGATGGCGCCGCGCATGGGAGCGGACGAGCGGGTGACGGTCGAGCACCGAACCGCCGCGGGCGTCGACGTCCAGGTCATCCGCCCGGCCACCGCGAGCGGCATGCAGTCGGCCGTCGCAAGCGACATGCGGGCGGCGGCCGGGAGTGGCATGCGGTCGCCGGCCTCGAACGACGCGCGGGCGGCGGCGGTGCTGTACGTGCACGGCGGCGGGTTCACCTTCGGGGAGCTGGACGGGCCCAGCCCGATGGCGCGTGACGTGTGCGCGGCGACGGGTGCGGTGGTCGTCAACGTCCACTACCGGCTCGCGCCGGAACACCCCTTCCCGGCGGGCTTCGACGACTGCTACGCCGTGCTGTGCTGGCTGGCCGAGAACGCGGACGAGCTGGGCGTCGACCCCGAGAAGATCGCGGTGGCGGGAGCGTCCGCGGGCGGATGCCTGAGCGCCGCGCTCTGCCTGGCCGCCCGCGACCGCAACGGCCCGCGCGTCGCGTTCCAGACCCTCCTGATCCCCTGCCTGGACGACCGGGCCGACACGCCCTCGGCGCGCGCGATCACCGACCCGCGCTTCACCAACGACCGCCTCGTCCGCGCCATGTGGGACGTCTACCTCGGCGCGGGCCGGACGGACGTGTCGCCCTACGCGGCCCCGGCCCGGGCGGACGACCTGTCCGGCCTGCCGCCCACGTACGTCCTCACCTGCGGAGCCGACCCCCTGCGTGACGAGGGCCTGGACTACGCGCGCCGGCTCATGGAGGCCGACGTCCCGGTGACGGTGAGGAACGTCGCGGGCGCGTGGCACCTGTTCGAGGCGTACGTCCCGGAGTCCGATCTCGCCCGCGGGACGACCGCGCACTGGCTCGCCGCTCTCCGCGACGCCCTCCGGTAGGAGGTCAGAGGCCGAGGTGCCCCTTGGCCACTCGCTTGGGGACGACCATGCGCCAGGCGTCGATGACGAGTTCGCGCATCTCGGGCTCGTCCAGGGCGGCGGTGTGGGCCTCGACCCAGTTGAAGCGCTGGTCGGAGACGCTCGGCATCAGGAACTTGGACGGGTCGGACGCGATCAGCCCGTCGCGCTCCTCCTTCGGGAAGGCGAAGCCCATGACGCTCTCGTCCCGGGAGAAGCCCACGTAGACGATCGCGCCGACGCGGAACTTCACGCGGTCCCTGATCAGGTGCTCCGAGGTTCGCGGGAGGGGCAGCGCCACGCGCCGGACGTCGTCAACCGTCACCATCCGCCCATTATGGCTTTATGGAACCTGGGTTCCAAAACGTGCTAGCGTCGTCCGCATGGCACGACCGAGGACGTTCGACGAGACCCGCGCGATCGAGGCGGCGGTGGACGCGTTCCGGCGCAAGGGGTACGAGGGCACGTCGACCGACGACCTGTGCGCGGCGACCGGACTGGGGCGCAGCAGCATCTACAACGCCTTCACCAGCAAGCACGACCTGTTCGTCCGGGCGCTGACGCACTTCATCGAGGCGAGGACGGGACGGAGCACCGAGCTGATGGAGAGCGCGGCGCCGCTCCGGGAGAAGGTCGCGGCGCTGCTCGACAGCGTCATCGCCGACGAGTTCGACGACGGACTCGGCTGCCTGGTGGTGAACACCAGCGTGGAGCTCGCGCCGCGCGATCCGGAGATCGCTCAGCTGCTGGAGCGCGACTACCGGCGGCGTTTCGAGGCCGCCAAGGCGGCCTGCGAACGCGCCGTCCGGGACGGCGAACTCGCCGCGGACCGCGATGCGGACGCCCTGGCCCACTACATCCTCGCCCAGGTCAGCGGCCTCAGGATCGCCGCCCGCTACGGCGCCGGACGCGCCGCGCTGGAAGGCGTCGCCGCCACGTCGCTCGCCGCTCTCTGATCACGGCGAAGGCCCTCGCACGGGCTTCGGCGTGCGTTCATTTTGGAACCTCAAATACAAAACTGGAGGTGATCGACGATGCCGCTGGCCGTCTGGGTGCTCGGCTTCGCGATCTTCGCGCAGGGGACGTCGGAGTTCCTGCTGGCGGGGCTGCTCGAGCCGATGGCGCGGGACCTGCACGTCACCGTTCCGGCGGCGGGGCTGCTGATCTCGGCGTACGCGGTCGGGATGGTGGTCGGCGCGCCCGTCCTGGCGATGGCGACGCTGCGCTGGCCGCGCCGCCGCGCGGCGCTGCTGTTCCTCGCCGTGTTCGCGGCGACGCACGTCGTCGGAGCGCTGACGCCCGGGTACGGCGTGCTGTTCGCGTCGCGGGTCGTCGGGGCCGTCGCGTACGCGGGGTTCTTCGGGGTCGCCCTGGTCGCGTCGATGGACCTCGTCCCGGCGGACCGGCGGGCGCGGGCGATCGCGATCGTCGTCGGCGGGATCACGGTCGCGACGGTCTTCGGCGTCCCGGCGGGGACGCTCATCGGGCAGTACCTCGGCTGGCGGGCGGCGTTCTGGGCGGTCGCGGCGCTGACCGTCCCGGCGTTCGCGGGCGTCGCGCTCACCCTCCCCAACGCGCGGCCCGGCGAGAAGCCGACACCGCGGGTGCGCGAGGAGCTGCGGTCGATGGCGCGTCCCGCGCTGTGGGTCGCCTACGGGACGACGGCGCTGTCGTTCAGCTCGATGATGGCGACGTTCGGGTACCTCGGGCCGCTGCTCACCGGCCCCAGCGGGCTCGCCGAACGGTGGGTGCCGATCGTCCTGGCACTGTTCGGGGTCGGCTGCCTGATCGGCATCACGATCGGCGGACGCCTCGCCGACGCCCACACGTTCGCGACGCTGTACATCGGGCTCGCCGGGGTCGCGCTGGCGTCGGCGGGGATCGCGCTGAGCGTGTCGCACCCGGTCGCGGTGATCGTGCTGGTGTTCCTGATGGGCGTCGCGGGGATGGCGACCAACCCGGCCGTGAACGTCCGCATCCAGGCCACGGCCGGACCGGCCCGGTCGCTGGCGGGGGCCTCGGTGACCTCGGCGTTCAACGTCGGGAACACCGCCGCGCCGTGGCTCGGCGGGCTCGTCCTCAACGCGGGGCTCGGGTACGGGGCCGTCCCGTGGGTGGGCGTCGCGATGGCGGCCGGCGCCCTCGGGACGGTCCTGTGGGCGTCCGCGCTCGACCGCCGCCAGAACGCGACGTCGCCGCCGGTCGCAGGGGTTGCCCTGGAACCGGCGGCGACGATGGCCGTCGACTAGGAGACGTGGCAGGTGGCGGTGCTGGACTTGGACGGGTCGGACTCGGACGCGGCGGAGAACGAGACCTTCGCGTTCTTGTCCGCGCCCGCGCCCGGCTTGGCCCAGACCTCGACCTTCGCCGTGTGCCCGTTGGACGCGGCGGCGATCGAGTTCGGCAGCCAGGTCGTCCAGCCCTTGGCGGACGTCGCGGCCTTCAGCCGGAACACGTCGGACGCGCTGTACCCGGAGCCGCCCGTGCCGGTGTTGTGCAGCACGGCCGTGCACTTGCGCCAACCGTCGGCCGCCGCGCTGCCGCTGCCCGGGGTGAGGGCGACGCCGCGCGCCTGCGGGCCCGAGCCGTCCAGCGAACGGATCGCGACCGTGTACGACAGGACGCCCGTCTTGTCGCGCTTGAGGTTCAGCACGTAAAAGTGGAGCCGGTTGGCCTGGTCGGTGTACTCGTACTGGCTGCCGGAGTCGTTGCCCGCGTGGAACAGGGCGTCCGACAGCTGCCGGTAGTCACCGATGGTCATCTTCTGCGGCGTGCCGTCCGGCAGGACGAAGTCGGTCTTGTTGATGTCCTCGGGATGCGCGTCCTTCACCCAGATGAACGGCGCGGCGTCCTGGTCCTTGGTCTTGGACAGCAGGACACCCGAGTCCGGGGTGAACGAGTCGAAGCCCATCCGGTCGACGACCTCGACCGTGTAGTTGTCGTAGCCGCCGCCGTCGCACAGCGGATCCTTGGACGTGTCGCACTTGGGGCTCTTGTCCCCGGCCGCGCCCAGCTTGACGTTCACGCCGGTCAGCCCGCCGGCGCCCGGCTGCGCCTCGCGCGCGGTCACGTTCGCGACGACGAGCCCGCCGGACGCGAGGGTGTCCCGGTCCACCTGGAGGACGTTCTTCGGGTCCACCATGTTCAGCTTCATCTTGTTGCGGAGCATGTGCTGCGCGCCCATGGACGCGCCCGCCGTCGCCGGGATCAGCCACCGGCTGTGCGGGCCGCCCGGCCCGTTGAAGCTGCCGCGGCTCAGCATCTCCCACGGCCCCGAGTAGTCGCGGCGCGACGGGTTCGAGTACGGGTTGTTGTAGTTGTCGCCGATGCCGAGGATGTGGCTGAACTCGTGCGCGAACACGGCCATCCCCGAGCTCTCCGCCTGGATGGAGTTGCCGGGGATCGCGTTCGGCCACAGGGTCGACCCGGCCTTCCAGGACGTCCAGGGGACGTACCGGGTCTTCACCCAGTTCGGCAGGTTCGGATCGGGCGAACCCCACTCGCGGGGCACGTCCTCCTTGTTCTGGAACTTCATCTGGCCGAACTCCTGCCAGGTGGAGCTCTCGTCCTGCCCGGCGGAAAGAAAGAAGACCATGTCGTACTGCTTGGCCTTCTCCTCGCCGACGTCGGCGACCCACGCGGCCGTCGCGTCCGCGCGCAGGTCGCGGTCGCAGGTGTCGCCGGACGGACAGCCGGTGCCGCCCTGCATGCCGTCCACGCCGTACTCGTGGCTCTTGTGCTGGAGCCGGTACGCGCCGAAGCCGGTGAGGTCGACGCCGAAGCGTCCGCCGGAGTCCTCCATCCAGTACTCGTGGAGGGTGTGGCCGTGGTTGAGCGGCTGCGGCTTGTTCAGGAAGTCCCGGTAGAACTGCGCCACCTGGGACCGCGGGACGTCGCCGACCGAGGTCGGGTTACCGAAGATCGTCGAATTCTTCGGCTTGGTGATGGCGAAGTCCTCGTCGGGGTAGTCGACGAGGACGACCGCGCCCTTGAACGTCTTCACCGAGCCCTTGCGGCCCGGGTCGGCCCAGTTCGTGCCCGGGACGGCCTTGTACTCGTCCCAGGTCATGGTGTCGGGCAGCTCGTAGTTCTGCGGGTCGATCGGCGTCGGCGCACCGGCCTTCGCCGCGCGGACCTGCGGACTCTGCTGCCACGGCTGCGTCCGCGGCCACTGCCGCATCTGCCAGGGGTTCGGGGTCGGCTTCGGAACGGACGACGACGCCTGGGCGGCGGCGGGCACGGCGGACAGCCCGAGGGCGGCCAGCGCGAGCGCCGCGGGCACCAGGAGGATCCTGTGCGCGCGCATGCTTCCTCACGTCTCTGGGGTCGCCACGACGCTAGGAACGAACACGCACCGGATCAATGTCCGCATCGGACGAACCGAGCGGCCCATCCCTGGCAAGCCCCGCCCGTTTGGGCCGCGGGCGCACCGGAAAAAGATCATGCCGTGCCCGGCGCGCGGGTCAGGCGAGGAGGTCGCGGGTGGCGAGGACGATGCCGTCCTCGTCGCTGTAGAGCCGGTCGCCGGGCTCGATGCGGACGCCGCCGAACTCGACCGGGACGTCCACCTCGCCCACGCCGTCCTGGGCGGGCTTGCGCGGGTTGGACCCGAGCGCCTTGACTCCGAGGTCGAGCCCGCGCAGCGCCACCACGTCCCGGACGGCCCCGTTGATCACGACGCCGGACCAGCCGTTCGCCACGGCGGAGGCCGCGACCATGTCGCCCATCAGCGCGGACGCCAGCGAGCCCGCGCCGTCCACGACCAGCACGCGGCCGTCGCCCGGGGTGTTCAGCAGCTTCTTGAGCAGGCCGTTGTCGCGGTGACAGCGGACGGTCACGACCGGTCCCGAGAACACCGTGCGCGCGCCGAACGTCCGGAACTGGGTCTCACAGGAACGCAGCTCGTCCCCGAAGTCGTCGATGAGGTCAGCCGTGGCGAAGTCCATGCGCGGCAGCTTACTGATCGGTAGCCCGGGTGGCCGGACCCGCCCGTGCCGGTAACCGGATCCGCCGGTGCCGACGGCCGGAACGGCCCGTGCCGGTGGCCGGATCCGCCCGTCCCGGTGGCGGTGCGCGACGCCTTCGGCTAGAAACCGATCATGCACCCCCCTCAGGCCTTCGAGCCCCTCCAGGCGGGCGACCCGCCGCTGGTCGGCGGATACCGCGTCCTGGCCCGCCTCGGCGCGGGCGGCATGGGCCGCGTCCTCCTCGCCACCACGCAGAGCGGACGGCGGCTCGCCGTCAAGGTCGTCCGGCCCGAGTTCGCGGGCGACCCCGGGTTCCGCCGCCGGTTCCAGCAGGAGATCGCCGCCGCGCAGCGGGTGCGGAGCCCGTACACCGCGGAGGTCGTCGACGCGCATCCGGACGCCCCGGCGCCGTGGATGGCGACCGCGTTCGTCGCCGGGCCGTCGCTCGCGCGGGCCGTCGCCGAGCACGGGCCGATGCCCGGCCCGACGCTCCGGGTGCTGTTCGCCGGGATCGCCGAGGCGCTCGCCGCCGTCCACACGGCCGGGATGATCCACCGCGACCTCAAGCCGTCCAACGTGCTGCTCGCCGCGGACGGCCCGCGCGTGGTCGACTTCGGCATCTCCCGCGCCACCGACTCCACCCCGCTCACCCGCACCGACGTGCGCGTCGGATCGCCGCAGTTCATGGCCCCCGAGCAGGCCCTCGACCACGACCCGACACCCGCGCTGGACGTGTTCGCGCTCGGCTCGGTCATGTACTTCGCCGCGACCGGGCGGACCCCCTTCGGTGAGGGCCCCGACACCGCCGTCCTGTCCCGCGTCGCACACGAGGAGCCGAACCTCGACGACTGCCCGGACGACCTGCGCGCGCTCGTCGAGCAGTGCTTGGCCAAGGACCCGTCCGAACGTCCCACGCCCCGCCAGGTCCTCACCGCGCTGGAAGCCGACGAGGGCGTCCCCGACCCCGACTGGCTCCCGGAGGACGTCAGGCGCGTCCTGCCGTCCTACGCCGGTGAGCCGCCCCGGCCCGTCCCGCCGGAAGGCCAGGCCCCGACGACCCCGTACACGAGCTACATGCCCGCCGGCACCACTCCCCCGGGCGCCCAGCCGCCCCGCACCCCGGGAACTCCCCCAGCCGGGCCGGGCACTCCCCCACCCGCCCCGGGCGGGCCGCCTGCCGGTCCGGGCGCTCCCTCTTCCGGCCCGGGAACGCTCCCGCCACCGGGCCCACGCGCGCTCGCCACGCCGTCTCTCGGAGGGCCGGTGACACTGCCGCCGGGAGCCATCCCGGCGGCGCGGCCCCCGGCCTCCGGGATGGCGCACCCGCCGGGCGTCCCACCGCGTCCCGTGCACGGAGGCGGCCGCAACACCATGCCGCTCCTCATCGGCGCGGTCGCCCTCGGCGCGATCATGGTGCTCGTCCTGGTGGTCCTGGCCTTCACCTCCGCTGGAACCCCCGGCAACCACCTCAACGGCGGCACCGGGGTCCAGGCCCCCATGACGGAGCCGTCGGCGAGCGACCTCCCCTCCAGCGCGCCGGGCTCCCCGCCGGACGTGTCGTCCAGCCCGGGCGACTAGTTCACGCGGTGGCCGGGACGTCCTTGGCGGCGTCCCGGCGCCGTCCCCGCACGGCCCCGGTGACACCCCACGCGGTCAGCGCCGCGAGGAGGACGAGCCCGCTCCCGGCCACGTACGTCTCCCAGGTGACCGGAAGGTCCGCCTTCCTGCCGACCTTGCTCCTCACCGGCCCCGGAGACAGGACGAACGAGACGGGAACGTGCTCGCCGAACCTGGGCATCGACATCGCGAAGAAGCGCTCCGGGCATCCGTCGGCCTCGACCTCGCGCCGCGTCCCCGCGTCGTCGTAGGCGAGGAGGCAGTGCCGCTGTTCCCCCTTCTTGCCCTTCGAGGTCGTCCATGTCCGGACGAACTCGCCCTGGACGTCCCGTCCCTTCTCCCTGAGGTAGAGCGGTGAGGTGGCGCTCACGACGCCGACCAGCACCAGGAGGATCGGAAGGAGGGCCAGCCACGCCTGGACCTGCCCGCGGGTGACGATGAGCCCGCAGGTGAGGACGGTGGAGGCGAGCGTCCCGATGACGACGATCGTGGTGACCCACTCCGCCGTGAGGGTCGTCGTGTACATCCCGGCCGGGATGACCACCACCGCGACGCCCCACAGCACCGCCCACTTCACGAGCACCGGGCGCAGCCCCGGGCGCGGACCGTCGACGAAGGACACCTTCCCGGTGCGCAGGTCGTCCCTGAACCCGCGCAGGCGGCGCCTGGCCTCGGCGGCGTTGGCCTCGTCGTCCGGCCGCTTCGGACGATGGCCCGTCCGCGTGTGCAGGGCGAGGACGCTGTCGACCAGGACCGCGCCGTCGTCCTCGGACGCGATGTGCTGAAGGCCGAGCATCGGCCCGAACCCGTACTCGACCAGCTTGGCCCGCTCCTTGCCGGTGAGCGCTTTCAGCTTCCGGCGCACCGAGCGCGGAGTGGGGGTGGAGCTGGACATGCGGCGTCCTTCGTTCGGAAGTGGTCTCTGCGGGGCGCGGTCTCAGGCCGCGCGGACCCGGCGGCGCAGCGCGGCCCCGGTGACGGCCCACGCGGTCAGCCCCGCGAGAAGGACGAGACCGGTCCCGGCCGTGTACGGCTGCCAGGTGAGCGACCGGCCGTCCCGGCTGCCGTAGTGACTGCTCACCCCACCCCCCGGCGACAGGACGAACCGGACGGGGACGTGCTCGCCGATCCCGGGGGCGACCTTCGTGTAGAGGCGGCCCGGGCAGCCACCGATCTCGAGCCTGCGCCGCGTCCCCGCGTCGTCATAGGCGACGAGGCAGTGCCGCGCCTGGCCCCTCTTGCCCTCGTTGACCGTCCACGCCCGAACGAGCTCGCCCTGGACGTCCCTGCCCTTGTGCCTGAGATACAGCGGATCAGTGGCGCCGCCGACGGCGATCAGCACCAGCAGGAGCGGCAGGAAGGCCGTCCACGCCAGGAAGTGACCGTGAGCGGCGATGTATCCGCAGGCGGCCACGATGATGAGGAACGCACCGATCGCGGTGACCGCGCCCACCCAGCCCCCGGTGATGGTCATCAGGTACATCCCACCTGGGATGAACACCACCGCGATGCCCCAGAGGGCCGCCCAGGACGCGATCACCCCCTTCAACCCCATCCTGGGCCTGGCGGGCAGCTTCCCCTTGGCCATGTCGTCCTTGAACGTGCGCGCGCGCCTCTTGGCCTTGGCGACGTTGGCCTCGTCCTCTGGACGCTCCGGGCGGTAGCCCGTCTGCGTGTACAGGGCGAGGACGCTCTCGACCAAGGGCGCGCCGTCCCCCTCGGATGCCACGTACTCCAGCGCGTACATGGATCCGAACCCGTGCTTGGCCAGCTTGGCCTTCTCGCTGTCAGTGAGCCTGTACAGCGTCCTGCGCACGGAGTGGCGGGTGGTTCTGGACATACGCGTCCTTCGTCCTGGGAGCTTCGTGACGATGATCAGGCGGTCGCGCTCAGGCGCCGGCTGCGTCGGGACGTGAGGCGTCCCAGCGCCGCTGCCTCCGCACCGCGCCGATCACGGCCCACGCGGTCATCCCGGCGAGGAGGGCGACCCCGCCTCCGATGAGCCACTCGTCCCTGGTCAGCGAGATGTCCTTCCGGGTGCCGAGCTGCCCCTTCACCCCGTCCGCCGGCGACACGACGAACCGGACGGGCACGTTGTTGGGGGCGCCGAGCTCGTAGAAACGCTTCGGGCAGCCGTCGATCTCGGCCTCATGCCGGGTCCCCGAGTCGACCCATCGGACGCGGCAGTGGTCTTCCCGGGTCTTGCCCACGCCCGTCGTCCAGGCCAGGACGAACTCACCCTGGACGTCCTTGCCCTCGTACCTGAGGAGCAGCGACGGGATGAGGGCGCCGACACCGAGCATCACGGCGAGGAGAGGCACGATGGCCTGCCACACCACCACGCCGCGTCTCTTGGTGATGAACCCGCACGAGAAGAAGATGAGCGCGAACAAGCCCGTGAAGACGAACCCGATCATCAGCTGGCCCGTCGTGTACGCGGCGTAGAACGCCGGGACGGTCAGGACGGCGACCCCCCAGACCAGCGACCACGCCCGGACCACCTCGCCCACTACCAGCTGGGGCTCGGCGGGCCTGCCTTCGGCCCGGCGGCGACGCGACCGGCGCGACGGACGGGAGGTGGGGTCGGACATGCGGCGTTCGTCCTTCGTCCGGGGGAGGGGCGGAAAGGAAGATACGCCCCTCCCCTTTCGTGCCGCTACGCGCGTCCGATATCGGCCGTGGTCACCGGGGTGGTGGCTCCGGTGTCGGTGGGACGGCCGATCAGCCGGGACAGGACGATCGCGGTCTTGGTCGCGGTGATGTTGGGCTCGCGGCGCAGCCGTTCGAGGGCCTGCTCGAGGTGCTGGATGTCGCGGGACCGGACGTGGACCAGGGCGCTGGCGTCGCCGCTGACGGTGTAGGCGGCGACGACCTCGGGGTGTTTGTGGACGCTGTCGTATATCTCCTCCGGAGCGGTCGCCCCGGTGCAGAAGACCTCTATGAACGCCTCGGTCGTCCAGCCGAGGGCGGCCGGATCGACCACGGCGGCGAAGCCGGTGATGACGCGTTCGGCGCGGAGCCGGTCGACGCGGCGCTTCACGGCGGGGGCCGAAAGTCCGATCCGGTCACCGATCTGCGCGTAGGAGGCGCGCCCGTTCTCCAGGAGCTGCGCAACGATTCGACGGTCCAAGTCGTCAAGACGCAACAAATATCTCCCCCCGAGACCTCATTCGGCACTGTGTGCAGGTAGATCCCGAACATACGCTGGTAGACGGGCCCGCGCACAACACTTCGCGCGAGGTCCCGACCCCCCATCCGGCACCGGCCGCCGCCGGTGTGGCACATGATCCCGGCGACGAGGCCGGGCCGACACGGGTGAAGGAGCGTTCGTGACCCGATCCGAGCAGCTGCGGGCCTTGTCCGAAGAGCACAGCGCGCACAACTACCACCCTCTCCCGATCGTGATCTCCGAGGCCGAAGGGGCGTGGGTCACCGATGTCGACGGGAACCGCTACCTCGACATGCTGTCGGCCTACTCCGCGGTCAACTTCGGGCACCGCAACCCGCGGCTGACCGCCGCGGCCAAGCGCCAGCTGGACAGGGTGACCCTGGTCAGCCGGGCGTTCGACCACGACCAGTTCGGCCCCTACGTGCGCGAGCTCGCCGAGCTGTGCGGCAAGGACATGGTCCTGCCGATGAACAGCGGCGCCGAGGCCGTCGAGACCGCGCTGAAGACGGCCCGCAAGTGGGGCTACGAGGTCAAGGGCGTCCCGGCCGGGAAGGCCGAGATCGTCACGTTCGAGGGCAACTTCCACGGCCGGACGACCACGATCGTCAGCTTCTCCACCGACTCGGTCGCGCGGGACTCCTACGGCCCGTACACGCCCGGGTTCAAGGTCGTCCCCTACGGCGACGTGGACGCGCTGAAGAACGCGATGAACGCCAACACGGTCGGCGTGCTGGTCGAGCCGATCCAGGGCGAGGCGGGCGTCGTCGTGCCGCCGAGCGGGTTCCTGAAGGCCGTCCGCGAGCTGTGCACCGAGCACAACGCGCTGATGATGGCGGACGAGATCCAGTCGGGCCTCGGCCGGGCGGGCACCACGTTCGCGTGCGAGGCCGAGGACGTCGTCCCGGACGTGTACCTCCTCGGCAAGGCCCTCGGCGGCGGCATCATGCCGGTGTCGGCGGTCGTCGCGAACAGCGACGTGCTGGGCGTGTTCAAGCCCGGACAGCACGGCTCCACCTTCGGCGGCAACCCGCTGGCCTGCGCGATCGGCCGGGAGGTGATCGCCATGTTGAAGACCGGGGAGTTCCAGGAGCGCTCGCGCGAGCTGGGTGGGCACATGCACACGCGGCTGCGCGCGCTGCCGTCCGACCGGGTCCGCGAGGTCCGCGGCCGCGGCCTGTGGGCCGGGATCGAGCTGAACGGCCCGGCGCGTCCGGTGAGCGAGCGGCTCAAGGAGCTGGGCGTCCTCGCCAAGGAGACGCACGAGACCACGATCCGCCTCGCGCCCCCGCTGATGATCTCCCGTGAGGACCTCGACTGGGCGCTCGACCAGTTCGAGGTGGCCCTGAAGGGCTGACCGCACCGAGCTCGAGGCCCCCGCCGGACAGCGTCGTCCGGCGGGGGCCTCTTGGTTCGGCCAGGCTAGGACGCCATGTCGCGGAAGAGGGCGAGGTGGGCGCGGGCGGCGCCCTCCCAGGTGAAGGACGCGGCGCGGGCGAGGCCGAGCGTGCGGAGCCCGGCGGCGCGGGACGGGTCGTCCAGCACCTCGCCGAGCGCGTGGGCGAGGCCGTCGGCGGACAGTTCCGGCAGCACCCGCGCGGCTCCCCCGGCGACCTCGGGCAGCGCACCCCGGTCGGAGATCACGACCGGGGTCCCGCAGGCCATCGCCTCGACGACCGGCAGGCCGAACCCCTCGTGCTCGGACGGCAGCGCCAGCACGGACGCGGCGCGCAGCAGCGGCGCGACCAGCGCGCCAGGGACCGTGCCCAGGGGCCGGACGTGCGGATACCGCTCGATCTCGCGCAGGACGCCCTCGTCCCCCGCGCACGGCACGCCCGCGAGCACCAGCGGCACCCGCAGCCGCGCGGTCGCCTCGGCGAGCATCGGGACGTTCCGGCGCGGCGCGAGCGCCCCCAGGCACAGGACGAACCGCTCCGGCAGCCGCAGCGCGCCCAGCACCTCGCCGTCGCCGATGGAGCCGGTGTGGAAGCGTCCGCTGTCCACACCGTGGGGAATGACGAAGATGCGCCGGGCCGGGACGTCGAAGCGCTCCCGGATCTCCCGCGCGGAGAACTCCGAGACCGTCACGATCGCGTCGGCGAGCGCGGCCGTGGCGGCCACACGCCGGCACCGGAGGCGTTCCCAGGCGGAGTGCCTCGTCCCCGCCGGACGGCGCGGCGGAAGCCCGTGGATCGTCGCGACCATCGGCACCCGCGCGCGCACGAGGGCGCCGATGTCGTCGGGATAGTGGAGCAGGTCGAACTTCTTGCGCTTCGGCCAGACCAGCCCGTCCGCCAATGCGTACGCGACCGGACGCACCGGACCGCGCGCGCCCCTCGGAACCAGCATCCCCGCGTGGACCCCCATGCGGCGAAGCCGTTCGTACAGTGCGCGGGCATAGGTGCTGTTGCCGCCGACGTGGCGCTCCAGCGCCCTCCCCGAAACCCCGACCCGCATAACCCCGGGACGCTATAGACGCGCCCTCGCGCGCGGCGGGCGGCTCGCGCGCCGTGGGCCTGTCTTGGACCACCGTTGGCGACCGCCTGATGACGCCCTGACGACCGCCGGATCCGGGCCCGGCCCACTCCCGGCCGAGTGAGACGACCATCACGTTGGCGGGACGGGGAAATCGCGCTGACAGATCAATCTCTCCGGATTAGTCTAAGTGGACTAATCCAAGTCAACCAAAGACGGCTGATGTCCAGAAACCTGACGCCCCTGGCGCTGACCGTGCTGCGCATGCTGTGCGATGGCCCGATGCATCCGTACGAGATGCAGCAGCGCATCCGCTGGCACGCCTACGACCACGCGGTCAAGGTCACGCACGGGTCGCTCTACCACACGGTCGACCGGCTGGCCTCGTCCGGCCTGATCGAGCCCGTGGAGACCAACCGCGAGGGCCGCCGGCCCGAGCGGACCGTGTACGCGGTGACGCCCTCCGGCCGGGACGCGGCCTGCGACCGGCTCGCCGAGCTGCTCGCCGCGCCGGCCGAGGAGTTCCCGCTCTTCGGCGCGGCGCTCGCGTTCGTCAACCTGCTGCCCGCGGACGAGGTCGCACGGCACCTGCGTCACCGCGCGCTGACGCTGGAGGCGCTGATCGCCGGACACCAGGCGTCCTACGAGTCGCTGCGCAAGCGCGGCATGGCCCGGTACAAGCTGCTGGACCTCGAGCTCAGCAACGCGCGGCTCCGGGCCGAACTCGGCTTCACCCAGTCCCTGGTGGACGACCTCGAAGCGGGCCGCCTCACCTTCGAGGACGACGAGGAGTCCGGGTCGGTCTGCCCCCAACGCCCCACCTATGAGAACGCGTCCGGCCACAGGGCGCGCGCAGAGGAGACTTCATGAGCAAGTGGCGCGGAAACCCCTGGGCGGTGCTGCTGACGCTCTCCCTCGGGTTCTTCATGACGCTGCTCGACCTCACGATCGTCAACGTGGCGATCCCGAGCATGATCGACAAGCTGCACGCCTCGCTGGACGAGGTGCTGTGGATCACCAACGCCTACATCCTGGTGCTCGCCGTCCTGCTCATCACCGCCGGCCGGCTCGGTGACCTGTGGGGCAAGAAGAACCTGTTCATCGCCGGGGTCGTGGTGTTCACCCTGGCCAGCCTCGCGTGCGGGATCGCGCAGGACCCGACCCAGCTGATCGCCGCCCGGGCGATCCAGGGTCTCGGCGCCGCGCTGCTGATGCCGCAGACCATGTCCATCATCATCGCGACGTTCCCGCCGGAGAAGCGCGGCGCGGCGCTCGGCGTGTGGGGCGCGGTGGCGGGCGTCTCCACGATCGCGGGCCCGACCATCGGCGGCATGCTGGTGACCAGCTTCGACTGGCGGTGGATCTTCTTCGTCAACCTGCCGATCGGGATCATCGTGCTGTGCATGGCGGTGCCGATCCTGCCCGGCCACACCCCGGGCGTCCGGCACAGGTTCGACGTCCTCGGCGTCCTGCTCGTCACGGTCGCGCTGTTCGCCCTGGTCTTCGCGCTGACCGAGGGCCAGAAGTACGACTGGAACATCTGGATCTGGACGCTGATCGGCGGAGCGGTCGTCCTGTTCGTGGCCTTCCTCTTCCAGCAGCAGAGCCGGCAGGGCCGTGAGCCGCTGGTGCCGTTCGGGTTGTTCCGCGACCGCAACTTCACGATCCTGGCCTTCGTCGGCGCGGCCGTCTCGGTCGGCATGGTCGGCATGTTCCTGCCGATGAACATCTACCTGCAGTCGGTGCTCGGCTTCAGCGCGCTGAAGGCGGGCCTGGTCATGGCGCCGTCCTCGGTCGTGTCGATGTTTCTCGCGCCGATCGCGGGCAAGCTCACCGACAGGATCGGCGGCCGGTTCATCCTCATGGGCGGCCTGGTGCTGTACGGCCTCGGCATGCTGTGGATGATCCTCATCGAGGGCACCGCCACCGACTGGACGGCCTTCCTCGGCCCGCTGGCCGTCTGCGGGATCGGCGTCGGCGGCGTGTTCGCGCCGATGGCGACCGAGGCCACCCGCAACGTCCCGCCGCGCCTGGCCGGCGCCGCGTCCGGCGTGAGCAACACGATCCGGCAGATCGGCTCGGTGGTCGGCTCGGCGGCGGTCGGCGCGATCCTGCAGAACCAGCTCGCGTCGTCCCTCAAGAACGAGGCCGTCACGCGGGCGCAGGGCCTGCCGCAGCCGTACCACGACAAGTTCGTCGCGGGCTTCTCGCAGGCGTCCAAGGGCGGCATGGACGTCGGCGCGTCCCAGCACAGCGGAGGCCAGAGCTTCCCGCCCGGCACCCCGCAGAACGTCGTGCACCAGATCCAGGCCCTCTCGGGCCAGGTGTTCAGCCACGGCTTCGTGCACGCGATGCGGCCCACGATGATCATGCCGATCGTCGTCATCATGATCGGCGCCCTCGCGTGCCTGGGTGTGAAGCGCTACAAGGCGCCCGCGCCGTCCGACACCGTCCAGCCGGAGGCGGAGCCCGCGGCCACCTGATCCGCTGAACCGATCCGCTGAATTGAGAAGCCCGGCACGACGTCCCCGTCGTGCCGGGCTTCTCGCGTGTCAGGGCGCCGTCTACCCCGCGATGCGGCGGTAGCGGCCGTCGTGGAAGACCAGGGGTTCGGCGTCAGGGGCGGGCAGGTCGAGCGACAGGACCTCGCCGACCACGATGCTGTGGTCGCCGCCCTCGTGGACGGCGTGGGTGCGGCACTCCACGGCGGCGAGCGCCTCGGACAGGACCGGCGCGCCGGTCGCGGCGCCGCGGTGCACGCGGTAGCCGTCGAGCTGCCCCTCGATCGGACGTCCCCGGGTGGCCAGGTGCTCCGACGCCGCGCGCAGGCCGTCCGGCAGGACGGAGACCGCCCAGGTCCCGCTGGCGAGGACGGTGTCGTGGAACCGGGCCGTCCGGTCGGCGCAGAACATCACCAGCAGGGGATCGAGCGACACGGAGGTGAAGGCGTTGACCGTCATCGCGTGGTCGACGCCGTCGGCGACGGTGGTCACGACCGCAACGCCCGTGGCGAACCGTCCGACGACCTGGCGGAACAGCCGGGGGTCGGGCGCGGTGCCGAGGGCGTGGGCTTCGGGGCAGGGGGGCTCGATGCTCACAACGCCCTCACACTACCCGCGGGTATCGCCACCGCTTCCGGTGAGCCACTGTCCGGTCAGCCACTGTCCGGAGGCGCCGCGGGACGGGATCAGGGCGATCGCGACCAGCGCGGCGACCATGCCACCGATGATGTAGACGTAGCCCGGGGTGGTTCCGGGCACCACCAGATCGCCCTCGGACTGCTTGGACGACATGACGAACGTCACGATCATCCAGGTGGCCGCCGGGATCACGCCGCCCAGCTTCGTCCCCATGCCGAACCCGGCGCCGTAGACGAGGGCGAACAGCACCACGCACAGGCCGAGCGCCGGGAGCGGCCACGAGCCGACCGTCCAGTTCTGGTGGAACGCGCCGAAGAGCCCGTAGGCGAACCCGAGCAGGGCCAGCACCACATAGGCCGCCACGGAGACCACGACGGACGGCCCGGACGCGGTGGGAGCGGGCGCGGGGGCGTGCTCGGCCGCTGCCGGGTGGGTCTCGGTCTCGTCCTTGCGCGGCGGGGTGGCGTGATCCTCGTTCACGGCGACAGCCTAGCCAGCGCGGCGGTCAGGAGAGGCCCGCGAACAGATCGGTCTCGCGCCCGCCCGCGCCGGCCGGGCCGCGCTCGCCGTCCAGCAGGACGAAGTACTCGGTGCCGAACGCCTGCTGGCCGAGGTTGTTCGACAGCGCGAAGAACGGCCCGGTCTCGGCGGGCGCGACGGTGATCTGGGTGCGGTGCGCGCGCAGCGCGGCCAGCTTGGACGGCAGGTACGGACGGGCGTCCACGACCGTGGTGATCAGGTCGTCCGGGACGCCGGAGCCCAACTCGTCCACGGTGGCGACGCGCGGGAACGGCAGCCGCGCCTCCCGCATCACCGCGATCGCCCGGACGAGCACGGTGCGCGGCGTCGCGTACGCGTACAGCTTCGCGACCTTCCACGGCTCCCGGCCCTCGCCCGTGAAGGACGCGTCCGCGGCCAGCTCGAACGCGCGGCGGGTGACGCGGTGCGCCTGGATGTGGTCGGGATGCCCGTAGTTGCCGCGGTCGTCGTAGCTGACGACCACCTGCGGCCGGACCTCCCGGACGATCTCGGCGAGCGCCCCGGCGGCCTCGTCCAGGTCGGCGCGCCAGAAGCAGCGCGGATCGTCGTTGGTGGCGCCGCCCATCATGCCCGAGTCGCGCCAGCGGCCCGGACCGCCGAGGAACCGGTGGTCGGCGACGCCGAGCGCCTCGCAGGCCGCGTCGAGCTCGCCGATCCGGAAGGCGCCGAGCCGGTCCTCCTTGTCGGCGGCCAGGTGGCGCAGCTCGTCCGGGATGACCTCGCCCTCCTCGCCGAGCGTGCAGGTGACGAGCGTGACGTGGGCGCCCTCGGCCGCGTACTTGGCCATGGTCGCGCCGGTCCCGATGGACTCGTCATCGGGATGGGCGTGCACGAACAGGATCCGCGGCTCCTTCATGACCAGTGAGCCTACTAACGCGCGGGACCGCTCTCGGCGGTCACCCGTGCCGCCGGGGTGCGCGAAACGTCACGCTCCGGACGTGACCGTGGTCACGTCCGGAGCGTGGTCGCCCGGAGCCCGTCCGAGGGGCGCCGGTCCGCCGGCGGTCACATGCCGCCGGCGCCCGATCGTCGGCGCAGGTCAGTTGCCGCCGGTGAGGCCGCCCGCGGCGTCGGCGCCGTTCGTGCCGCCGCCGCCACTGCCGCCGCCACCGGTACCGCCACCGCCGGTGCCACCGCCACCGGTGCCGCCGCCACCGCCGGTGCCACCGCCCGGAGGCGGGTTGGTCGTGTGGCCACCACCACCGCCGGGTGCGGTGTGGGTCGGGTTCCCGGTCGGCCCGCCGGTCGAGGTGTCCGGCGGAGTGTTGGTCTGGGTCGGCTGGGTCGTGGGCGACGACGTCTGCGTCGGACGGTGCTTGCGGGTGCGCGTCGGCTGCGGCTCGCTCGAGTCGGTGTTGTCGGGCGACTGCGTGTCGCTCGGGCTCTCGGACTGCGAGGTCTTCTGGTCGCCGCCGCTGGGCGTGTCGCCCTTGGTGCCTCCGCCGCCGCCCATGTTCGCCACCGCGATGCCGACCACGCCAGCGAGCACCAGGATGGCGATGACCGCCGCGATCACCGGGGCCTTGGACTTCTTCTCCGGCTCCCAGTCACGCCGGCTGGGACGGCCGCCGCCGCCCCGGTAGGCGTCCTCGTAGCCGGCGACCGGCGGCAGGGTCGCCCCGCCGCCGCCCATGCCCTGGGTGACGCCGCCCTGCCCGTGGCCGTAGCCCTGGTCGTAGGCGCCCGCCGGAGCCATCCGGGTCGCGGCCGCGCCGCCCGCGGCGGCCGCCGCTCCCCCGGCCAGCAGCGCGGTCGCCTGCGCCGGGTCGTCCAGCGCGGTCGCGCCCGGCACGGGCCCGGCGGGCACGCCGCCCGCCCCGCCGGGGCCGCTGCCGATCAGCGCCATCATCAGCTGCTGCGCGTTCGGCCGCCGCGCCGGGTCCTTGACCAGGCAGGCGGCGATCAGGTCGTACAGCTCGGGCGGCAGGCCGTCCAGCGAGGGCGGCTCGTTCATCACCCGGTTGATCACCGCGACCACGGTGTCGTCGCCGAACGGCGGACGGCCGGTCGCGGCGAACACCATCGTCGCGCCCCAGGCCCAGACGTCCACGGCCTCGGTGAGGCGCTGCCCGGCGACCTGCTCGGGGGCCATGTAGGACGGGGTGCCGATCGCCTTGGTGGCGTTGGTCTGGCCCGCGTCCAGGGCCCGCGCGATGCCGAAGTCG
This sequence comes from Spirillospora sp. NPDC052269, assembly GCF_040679435.1. Taxonomy (NCBI): domain Bacteria; kingdom Bacillati; phylum Actinomycetota; class Actinomycetes; order Streptosporangiales; family Thermomonosporaceae; genus Spirillospora; species Spirillospora sp. NPDC052269. Next base: position 118,017 of record NZ_JBFAUU010000001.1, on the reverse strand, counting down.
ATCACGCGCGGGCCGTCCGGGGCCATGATCACGTTGTGCGGCTTGAAGTCGCGGTGCACGATGCCCGCCTGGTGGATCGCCACCAGCGCGGTCGCGGTGCCGATCGCGAGGCGCTCCAGCGCCGCGCCGGTGATCGGCCCCTGCTCGGTGACCTGCTTGTACAGCGCCGGGCCGGGCACGTACTCGCTGGCGATCCACGGCTGGTCGCCCGCGACGTCGGCCTCCAGCACCTGCGCGGTGCAGAACCGGGCGACCTGCATGGCCGCCTGCGACTCGCGGACGAAGCGGTGGCGGGCCATGTCGTCGGCGGCCGCGTCGGCGCGCAGAAGCTTGATCGCCGCCTTCGCCCCGGTCGGGTCCACGCCCAGGTAGACGACGCCCTGACCGCCCTCTCCAAGACGTTCGGTCAGGTCGTAGGACCCAAGCCGCCGGGGGTCTCCCGGCTGCAAGTCCGACATGGAACAACTCCTTCGGCGGGCGGGTTCTGGCGACGCTGCGGGACTGGGCGGGCTACGAGCTTACGCGAGCAGCCGCGCGCCCACCGCGCGTTCACCCAGCGGGACCATACCCATTGAATCCCCACAAAGCAGCGTGGCGACGGGCTGCCGCCCGGATCGGTCACAGGCGGCTGGCAGACTCACATCATGAGCATCAGCTATCCGCGGCAGACGGCCCGCACCCGCCGGTTCACCCTGGGCGTCCCCCGTGCCTTCCAGATCGCGCCTGACGGGTCCCGGGTGGCTTTCCTGCGCACCAAGGCGGGCGACGACCCGGTCACCTGCCTGTGGACGCTGGACCCTGCGACCGGTGCTGAGACGCTCGTCGCAGACCCGGCCGCGCTGGCCGTCGCGGGTGAGCAGAACCTCCCCGCCGAGGAGCGCGCCCGTCGCGAGCGGGCCCGCGAGGGCGCGGGCGGCATCGTCGGCTACGCGACCGACTCCGCCGTCCGGCAGGCGGTGTTCAGCCTCGGCGGACAGCTGTTCCTCACCGACCTGGCGTCCGGGGAGACCCGGGAGCTGCCCGCGCAGACGCCGGTGTTCGACCCGCGCCTCGACCCGGCGGGCCGCCACGTCGCCTACATCTCGGGCCGCACCGTCCGCGTGATGGGCACCGACGGCTCGGACGACCGCGCCCTGGTCACCCCGGAGAGCGACCAGATCTCCTACGGCATGGCCGAGTTCCTCGCCGCCGAGGAGATGCAGCGCATGCGCGGCCACTGGTGGTCGCCGGACGGCTCGACCGTGCTCGCCGCGCGCGTGGACGAGACGCCCGTCCAGCGCTGGACGATCGCCGACCCGGCCAACCCGGAGAACCCGGCCACCGAGATCGCCTACCCGTCCGCCGGGACGCCCAACGCGATCGTCTCGCTCGTCCTGCTGAAGGTGGACGGCGGCCGCACCTCGGTGTCCTGGGACCGCGGCCAGTACCCCTACCTGACCACCGCGGGCTGGGACGCGCGCGGCCCGCTGATCGTCGTCCAGACCCGCGACCAGCGCGCCCAGCGGGTCCTCACCGTCGACCCGCTGAACGGCGAGACCGCCCTGCTGCACACCGGCCACGACCCGGTCTGGACCGAGATCGTCCCCGGCGTCCCGGCCCGCACCGACGCCGGCGACCTGGTCTGGACGCTCGAGGACCACCAGGCCACCGCGCCCGGCGTCTCCTCCCCCGACCTCGTCGGCACCCGCCGCCTCACCATCGGCGGCGAGCCGGTCACCCCGGCCGGCCTGCAGGTCCGCGCCGTCCTCGGCGTCGAGGGCGGGACGGTGCTGTTCACCGCGTCCACCGAGCCGACCGAGGTGCACGTCCACCGGTACGCCGACGGGGCGGTGACCCGGCTCACGTCCGGGCAGGGCGTGTACTCGGCGGTCGCGTCCGGCGACATCACCGTGATCACCGGGTCGCGGATGGACGTCCTCGGCAACGTCACCGAGGTGCGCGGCCCGGACGGCACGTTCCCGGTCGAGTCCCGCGCCGAGACCCCGGTGATCACGCCGCGGGTCGAGCTGCTGCGCGCCGGGCCCCGCGAGGTCCGCACGGCCGTGCTGCTGCCCACCGGCTGGACGCCCGACCAGGGCCGCCTGCCCGTCCTCATGGACCCCTACGGCGGCCCGCACGCCCAGCGCGTCATGGCCGTCCAGCGCGCCTACTGCGAGCCGCAGTGGCTCGCCGACCAGGGCTTCGCCGTCGTCATCGCCGACGGCCGCGGCACCCCCGGCCGCGGCGTCGCCTGGGAGCGCGCCGTCCGCGGCGACTTCGTCACCCCCGTCCTGGACGACCAGATCGCCGCCCTGGAGGAGGCCGCCCGCCGCCACCCGGCCGCGCTCGACCTCGACCAGGTCGCCGTCCGCGGCTGGTCCTTCGGCGGCTGGCTCGCCGCCCTCTGCGTCCTGGCCCGCCCGGACGTCTTCCACGCCGCCGTCGCGGGCGCCCCGGTCACCGACTGGGCCCTCTACGACACCCACTACACCGAGCGCTACCTCGGCCTCCCCGAGGAGGAGCCGGAGACCTACGCCGCCAACTCCCTCATCGAGCTGGCCGACAAGCTCACCCGCCCGCTCCTGCTCATCCACGGCCTGGCGGACGACAACGTGGTGGCCGCGCACACCCTGCGCCTCTCCTCGGCCCTCCTGGCCGCGGGCCGCCCCCACACCGTCCTCCCCCTGTCGGGCGTCACCCACATGACCCCACAGGAGGTCGTCGCCGAGAACCTCCTCCACCTCCAGGTCGACTGGCTGAAGAACTCCCTTTCCTGACCCACGGACGAGAAGAAGGGGGCGTGCTTCGTGCACGCCCCCTTCTGCCTTGTCAGGGGTTGCGGTCCGCGGGCTGGCGGTCGCCATGCCAAGACGACCACAGGGCCGCATAAGACCCCTTGGCGGCGAGGAGTTCCTCGTGGGTGCCGAGTTCGGTGATGCGGCCGTCCTCGACGACGGCGACGCGGTCGGCGTCGTGGGCGGTGTGGAGGCGGTGGGCGATGGCCACGACCGTGCGGCCGTCGAGGACGGCGGCGAGCGAGCGTTCCAGGCGGCGGGCGGCTCGCGGGTCGAGGAGGGACGTGGCCTCGTCCAGGACGAGGGTGTGCGGGTCGGCGAGGACGAGCCGGGCCAGGGCCAGTTGCTGCGCCTGGGCCGGGGAGAGGTCCTCGCCCGCGGCGCCGACCTGCGCGGACAGGTCGGGGCCGTCCCAGTCGACGGCCTCGAGAGCGGCGCGGATCTGGTCGTCGGACGCGTCCGGGTTCGCCATCACCAGGTTGTCGCGGAGGGTGCCGCGGAAGACGTGGTGCTCCTGGGTGACGAGGGCGACGTGGCCGCGCAGGTCGTCCAGCGGGAGCTCGACCAGCGGGACGGGCGCGTCGTCGCCGACCTCGACGGCGCCGGAGCCGGGGGCGTCGATCCCGGCGACCAGGCGGCCGAGGGTGGACTTGCCCGCGCCGGACGGCCCGACCATCGCCAGGCGTTCGCCCGGACGCAGCGCCAGGTCCACGCCGTGCAGGACGTCATGGCCGGGCCGGTAGGCGTACCGGACGTCGCGGACGGCGATCCGCTCGCCGTCCGGGCGCTCGGACGTCGTGACGCGGTCCGGCGGGACATTGCCGACGCCGAGCAGCCGGGCCAGGGACGCGCCGCCGATCTGCACCTCGTCCAGGCGGGTGAGCAGCATGTCCACCGGGCCGACGAGCTGCTGCACGTACAGCGTCGCGGCCGTCACCTGGCCGAGCGACGCGAGACCGTGCTGGTGCAGGAGCCCTCCCGCGACCAGCGTCCCGACGACCGGGAGCAGGTAGCCGCTCTCGACCACGGGGAACAGGACGGTCCGCAGGCCGAGGGTGTAGCGCTCGCGGGAGAAGGAGCGGGCGATGTCGGCGTCGCCGCGGTCGCGTCGCCGCCGCTCGAGGCCGAACGCCTCGACCGTGCGGGCGCCCTGGACGGTCTCGGCGAGGCCGTCGGTCAGCTCCGCCCAGGCCGCCTCCTCGCGCAGGTAGCCGTCCCGGGCGCGCCTCAGGTACCAGCGCATGCCGAAGAGGATCGACGGCAGGCCGAGCAGGACGGGCAGCGTGACGAGCGGGCCGGTCAGCAGCAGCGCGACCAGGGTGAGGACGATCGTGACGCCGCCGATGAGCATCTCCGGGACGGCCTCGCGGACCACCCCCGACAGCTCCCCCACGTCCCGCGAGGTGCGGCTGACCAGGTCGCCCGTCCCGGCCCGCTCGACGCGGGACAGCGGCAGGCCGAGGACGCGTCCGACGAACTCCTCGCGCAGCTCGGCCATGACCCGCTCGCCCAGCCGCGCGGACGCGAAGTAGGCGTACCGCGTCAGGACGCCCTGGACGATGACGAATCCGGCGATCACCGCGCCGACGGTGTCGATGTGCGCCGTCCCGGCGCGGACGCCGTCGACCAGTCCGCCCAGCAGCCGGGGTGTGACCAGCCCGGACACCGCCGCGAGGGCGTGCAGGGCGAGCGCGCCGGCCAGGGCGCGCGGATGCCGCCGGACGAGCTCGACGGCGTACGCCCGCACCTGGGCGGGCGTCGCGACGGGCAGGATGGCGGTGCTCATGTCCCTCCACGGGTGACGACGGCGGCGTAGCGGGGTTCGGCGTCCAGCAGTTCGCGGTGCGTGCCCTCGGCGACGACCGCGCCGTGCTCGACGAACGCGACGTGGTCGGCGTGGTCGAGGACGAGCGGGCTGGTGGTGGCGATCACGGTGGTCCGCCCGGCCCGGACGCGGCCGAGGCGTTCGGCGATCGCGGCCTCGGTGTGCGCGTCCACGGCGCTGGTCGGCTCGACCAGGACGAGCACGTCGGGATCGGCGGCGAGCGCCCGGACGAGCCGCAGCCGCTGCCGCTGCCCGCCGGAGAACTCCCGTCCGGCCTCGGCGACGTGGCCGTCGAGGCCGGTCGCGTCCACCACGTCCTCGGCCGCGGCCGCCTCGACCGCCGCTTCGAGGTCGGACGAACCATCCGGCTGGGCGAGGGTCTCGCGGAGAGGGCCGGAGAAGAGGCGGTCCTCGTTGACGGCGACCAGGACGCGTGACCGGACGTCCGCGATCTCGGCGAGCGGAACACCGCCATAGGTGACGTCGCCCTCGGCGTAGCGGCCGAGGCGGCCCGCCATGGCGGCGGCGTCGCGCGGGTCGGCGGCGGCGACGGCGGTCACCCGGCCCGGGCGGACGACCAGCCCGGACGCGGCGTCCACCAGCTCCGCCGGACCGTCCACGCTCCGGGTGCCGGTGTGCGTGATCTCCGGCTCGACGTCCAGCAGGCGGCAGACGCGTCCGGCGGCGACCCGTCCCTTGGTGAACTTCTGGGCCATCTCGCCGAGCGTCCGCAGCGGCACGATCAGGAAGACCGCGTACCCGTAGAACGCGACGAGCTGGCCGACCGTGATCCTCCCGTCGGCGGCGAAGTGCGCGCCGAGCCAGGTGACCAGCGCCACGAGCAGGCCGGGCAGCAGCACCTCGGCGCCGCTGATCCGCGACTCGGCCCAGGCGACCCGGACCCCGGCCCGCCGGACGTCCTGGGACCGGCCCGCGTACCGGCCCGCGAACAGCCCCTCGCCGCCGACGCCGCGCAGCACCCGCAGGCCAGCGACCAGGTCCGTCGCCGTCGAGTTCAGCTCGCTGACCAGCTCGCGGTGCGCGTCCTCGCGGCGCTCGTAGGGGCGCAGCAGGGGCGCGGCGAGCGCCAGGATCACCGGGACGCCGATCAGGACGACCAGCCCGAGCGGCCAGGACGTCACCAGCAGCAGCACCGCGACCACGACGATCGCGACGACCGAGCCGGTGCCGCGGCCGATGATGTCCAGCACGTCGCCGATCCGGGCGACGTCGGAGATGCCGACACTGACCACCTCGCCCGCGGTGAGCCGCTTCGGCAGCGTCGCGCCGAGCCGGGTCGTCTGCCGGGTGACCAGCTGGATCGTCCGGTAGGCGGCCGACAGCCAGTTGAACACGGCCATCCGGTGCCGGGTGACGCTCGACACCGTCTGCACGACGCCGAGCGCCAGCAGCACGCCCGCCCAGCGCAGCAGCGCGCCGGTGTCCCCGCCGGCCACACCGGCGTCGATGGCGCGTCCGATCGCGGCGGGCATGAACGCCTGGGACAGGAAGAACACCGTCCCCAGAGCCGCCACGCTGAGCACGCTGCGGCGCTGGACGCGCACCAGCCAGAGCAGGTAGCGCGTCGGGGATCGGTGGTCGGGAATGCCCGGATCGGGTACGGGTAGGTCCTTCACTCTGCGAAGGTATGCGGCGACACGGCGGCCCCTCGACTCATTTTTTCGCCGTCGACCGCCCCGCCGGACACTTTTCCCACCCGCCGCCCCACAGCCCTCCAGGGCTCGTTCGGGCCCGTTCGAGGGATGTCCGAAAGGAGCGTCAGGGGCGCGTCCGAGGTGCGCCGGAGTCCGCCGACCGGCTAGCCTCCCTCGGGTCGTGAGCCCTTCCCGCAGTCCCGTCCCGTCCCCGTCAGGCCAGCCCGAGACCGTCGAGCTGCTGGCCGTCCTCGGCGACCCCGCGGACGTGCAGATGGTCGAGAAGATGCTGACCGAGGCCGGGCTGGACGTGGCGCTGACCGTCGCCGCCTCGCTGGACGAGGCCGCGCGCCGGGTGACCCGCCGCACCCAGTGCGTCCTGGTCGACCTGTCCGGCCCCGAGAGCGACCGCCTGACCGGCCTGCGCCGGATGCTGGCGGTGTCCGGGACGGCCGCGGTGATCGTGCTGACCGGCGTGGACGACGTGGCCCTGGGCATCCGGGCGGTCGCCGCCGGAGCCGAGGACTACCTGGTCAAACGGGAGATCGACGGCCCGCTGCTGGCCCGCGCCGTCCGGTACGGGATCGAGCGGCGGCGCGCGGACGAGAGCGAGCGGCGCCTCGTCGAGGCCCGGCTGATGGCCGCCGAGAACGCCCGGCTGGAGCGCGGCCTGCTGCCCGTCCCGCTGATCGACGACCCGTCCCTGACGCACCACACCCGCTACCGGCCCGGACGGTCCCGGGCGCTGCTCGGCGGGGACTTCTACGACACCGTGCAGACCGAGGGCGGCGCCGTCCACCTCATGATCGCGGATGTTTCCGGGCACGGCCCGGACGAGGCGGCGCTCGGCGTCCAGCTGCGGATGGCGTGGCGGACGCTCGTCCTGTCCGGGCACACCGGCGAGCAGCTGCTCGGCACGCTGGACACCGTCCTCGGGCACGAGCGGCGCAGCGACGAGACGTTCACGACGCTGGCCATGGTCACGGTCGCCCCGTCCCGCCGGACGGCCCGCATGTACCTGGCCGGGCACCCGGCGCCGCTGCTGTTCACCGGCGCCGGCCGGGACACCCGGGTCGCCGCGCTGCCCGATTACGCGCACGGCCCCGCGCTCGGCCTGGTACCCGACGCGGACTGGCCGATGACCGAGGTCGAGCTCGGCGAGGCGTGGAGCCTGATGCTCTACACCGACGGCCTGATCGAGGGCTACACCGGGGACGGCTCGTCCGACCGGCTCGGCACCGACGGCCTGGTGGAGCTGGCGGGCAGGGCGTCCGGGCGCGGGCTGGTCGGCCGCGCGCTGCTGGACGACCTCGTCTCGGGCGTCGAACGCCTCAACGGCGACGCCCTCACCGACGACCTCGCCGTCCTCCTCCTCTCCCACCGCTGACGCCCACTCTCGGCGTGTGACCCACGTCACCTGCGGTTTTATCTACTACAGCACGTAGAGCATGATGTACTACGACTCGTAGTTCCCTTTCGTGGTGTGAAGTCCGACACTCCGCGTTGTCACCGAACGGTCACGAACCCCAGGTGGGACGCGCCCCATAGCCACCGGCTATCGAAACGAGTGCCACCATGACTTGGCCCTCTTTCCCCAGGCAGCCGTACGGTTCTGAGCTGTGGCTATAGCGAGTACTGCGATCTACAGATCGACCGTCGGCAAAAAGGCCGTCATGGCGGTGACGGGAGCGATCCTGGTCGGCTTCCTGATCGCGCACATGATCGGGAACCTCAAGATCTTCCTTGGGGCGGGCGATTTCAACCACTACGCGGAGTGGCTCCGCACGATGGGCGAGCCCGCCGTCCCCCGGCGCACCGTGCTGACGATCCTGGAGATCGTGCTGGGCGTGTCCATCCTGCTGCACATGTGGTCGGCCGTCTCCCTGGCGCGGCGCGCCAGCGCGGCCCGCCCGGTGAAGTACCAGGGCAAGAAGAAGTCCCACGCGCAGGGCTATGCCACGCACACCATGCGGTACGGCGGCATCATCATCCTGCTGTACGTCATCTGGCACCTGCTGGACCTGACGTTCTACGCCGTCAACCCCAAGGGCTCGGACGCCACCCCGTACGAGCGGATCGTCGCCGACTTCGACGCGTCCCGCTGGTACATCACCGTCTGGTACGTCGTCGCCGTGCTGCTCGTCGGCCTGCACCTGCGCCACGGCATCTGGAGCGCCTTCCAGACCCTCGGCCTGCGCTCGCCGCGGAACAACACCGCCCTGCGCGGCCTCGCCGGCGGCATCGCCGCCGTCGTCACGCTCGGCTTCATCGCCGTGCCGATCTCCGTCACCTTCGGATGGGTGAGCTGACCATGACCGACACCTTCTACGAGGCCGGCGACCCGGTCGTCGACACCCAGGCCCCCCAGGGCCCGGTCGAGAACCGCTGGACCACCCGCAAGTTCGAGGCCAAGCTGGTCAACCCGGCCAACAAGCGCAAGAAGAAGGTCATCGTCATCGGGACGGGCCTGGCGGGCGGCTCCGCCGGCGCGACCCTCGGCGAGGCCGGCTACCACGTCATCCAGTTCTGCTTCCAGGACTCGCCCCGCCGCGCCCACTCCATCGCCGCGCAGGGCGGCATCAACGCCGCCAAGAACTACCGCAACGACGGCGACTCGGTGCACCGCCTCTTCTACGACACCGTGAAGGGCGGCGACTTCCGCTCCCGCGAGTCGAACGTGCACCGCCTCGCCGAGATCTCCACCCAGATCATCGACCAGTGCGTCGCGCAGGGCGTCCCGTTCGCCCGCGAGTACGGCGGCCTGCTCGACAACCGCTCCTTCGGCGGCACCCAGGTCTCCCGCACCTTCTACGCCCGCGGCCAGACGGGCCAGCAGCTCCTGCTCGGCGCCTACCAGGCCCTCATGCGCCAGGTCGACGCCGGCAACGTCGAGCTGCACGCGCGGCACGAGATGCTCGACCTGATCATGCAGGACGGCCGCGCCCGCGGCGTCGTCGTCCGCGACCTGATCAACGGCGAGATCAAGCACTACACCGCCGACGCGGTCGTGCTGGCGTCCGGCGGCTACGGGAACGTCTTCTTCCTGTCCACCAACGCCATGGGCTCCAACGTCACCGCGTCCTGGCGCGCGCACAAGCACGGGGCCTACTTCGCCAACCCCTGCTACACGCAGATCCACCCGACCTGCATCCCCTACTCCGGCGAGCACCAGTCCAAGCTGACGCTGATGTCGGAGTCGCTGCGCAACGACGGCCGCGTCTGGGTGCCGAAGAGGGGCGGCGACGACCGCGCCCCCGGCGCCATCCCCGAGGACGAGCGCGACTACTACCTCGAGCGCATCTACCCGTCCTTCGGCAACCTGGTGCCGCGCGACATCGCCTCCCGCGCCGCCAAGAACGTCTGCGACGAGGGACGCGGCGTCGGCCCCGGCGGCCAGGGCGTCTACCTGGACTTCGCCGACGCGATCGAGCGGCTCGGCCGCAAGACCGTCGAGGCCAAGTACGGCAACCTCTTCGAGATGTACGAGCGCATCACGGGCGAGAACCCCTACGACGTCCCGATGCGCATCTACCCCGCCGTGCACTACACGATGGGCGGCCTGTGGGTCGACTACGACCTGCAGTCCAACATCCCCGGCCTGTTCGTCGTCGGCGAGGCCAACTTCTCCGACCACGGCGCCAACCGCCTCGGCGCGTCCGCCCTCATGCAGGGCCTCGCCGACGGCTACTTCGTCCTCCCGACCGGCCTCGGCGACTACCTCGCCCGCAACACCGGCCTGGACGAGGTCTCCGAGGCGTCCGTCTCCGAGGCCGAGGAGCGGGTCTCCTCGCAGGTCGAGAAGCTGCTCTCGATCAACGGCACCCGCACCGTCGACTCCTTCCACCGCGAGCTCGGCCACATCATGTGGGAGCACTGCGGCATGGAGCGCTCCGACGAGGGCCTGCGCAAGGCCCTGGAGCTGATCCCGGCGCTCCGCAAGGAGTTCTGGGAGAACGTCAAGGTCACCGGCAAGGGCGAGGAGCTCAACAAGGAGCTGGAGAAGGCCGGCCGGGTGGCCGACTTCCTCGAGCTCGGCGAGCTCATGGTGATCGACGCGCTGCACCGCACCGAGTCCTGCGGCGGCCACTTCCGCGCCGAGTCCCAGGACGAGGACGGCGAGGCCAAGCGCGACGACGAGAAGTTCTCCTACGTGGCGGCCTGGGAGTGGGGCGGGAGCGAGACCAAGCCCGTCCTGCACAAGGAAGCCCTCGAGTTCGAATACGTTCACCCGACGCAGAGGTCGTACAAGTAATGAAGCTCACGCTGCGCATCTGGCGCCAGAAGGGCCCCCAGGACCAGGGCCGGATGGTCGAGTACGCGCTCGACGACATCTCCCCGGACGCCTCGTTCCTGGAGATGCTCGACGTCCTCAACGAGCGGCTGATCACCGAGGGCGAGGAGCCCGTCGCGTTCGACCACGACTGCCGCGAGGGCATCTGCGGCATGTGCTCGCTGGTGATCAACGGCACCCCGCACGGTCCCGAGCGGATGACCACCACCTGCCAGCTCCACATGCGCAAGTTCAAGGACGGCGAGGTCATCGACGTCGAGCCGTGGCGGGCGCGCGCCTTCCCGGTCGTCAAGGACCTGGTGGTGGACCGGTCGTCGTTCGACCGCATGATCCAGTCCGGCGGCTACATCTCCGCCCCGACCGGCACCGCGCCCGAGGCCCACTCCGTCCCCGTCCCCAAGGCGGACGCCGACCACGCGTTCGAGGCCGCCGAGTGCATCGGCTGCGGCGCCTGCGTCGCGGCCTGCCCGAACGGCTCGGCCGCGCTGTTCCTCGGCGCCAAGGTCACGCACCTGGGCCTCATGCCCCAGGGCCAGCCCGAGCGCTGGGACCGCGTGGTCTCCATGCTCGACACCCACGACGACGAGGGCTTCGGCGGCTGCACCAACACCGGTGAGTGCACCGTCGCCTGCCCCAAGGGCATCTCCCTCGACGTGATCTCGCAGCTGAACCGCGACTACCTCAAGGCCACGGTGGGCGGCCGGAAGAAGTAGTCACGTAACGCAAGGTTTCCACTACGATGCGATAGCTCGACATACCCGCCGGTTCACCCCGGCCGGGCTCCATTGCGGCAGGTTGCCTATCACGTCGAGCGGAACGCCTTTCGGCGATCAGCGCCTCGGACTTCGGTCCGAGGCGCTCTTCGTTTTTTTCAGGGGCCTTAGCGCAGGGTCAGACCGAAATGATCATGCCTCTCGGCACTCGTCTCGATTCCCTTTAGCCATAGATGCTGGTTATGGGTCGGGGGTGGGTCGATCTTGGTAGCGGGGTCGGTGGGCATGTGTGCAGGGTCACACGCTGCGGTGATTGTTATGTGTGTCACAGTCGCGCGACCGTGGCGTAGGGTCACAGCCCCCGAAGGCGCGAGATCGGGGGAACCCACCCAGCGGGGAACGACCAGACCCCCGACCCGAGCTCAGGAGAGCGATCGATGAGCACAGTGGAGGCGCCGGGCAAGACGCGCGCCCAGATCAAGGAGCGCACGCTCCGCACGGACGACTGGCGCGTCTATCCGATCACCACACTGGTGATCTTCACGGCCTGGGTGGTGTACGCGACCGTCCGCGCGTTCTGGGGGGCCGCGTTCTACGTCCCCCAGTACCACTACCTGACGCCGTTCTACTCGCCCTGCCTCAACGACATCTGCAGCAACGTCACCGTGAACGGGCACACCGGGGACGCCGCGGAGTTCGGCACGTTCCTGCCGGCCTCGACGCGCGGCTGGATCCCGTTCGCCGCGCTCTCGCTGCCGTTCCTGCTGCTGTTCCGGCTGACCTGCTACTACTACCGCAAGGCGTACTACCGGTCGTTCTGGGCGTCCCCGCCCGCGTGCGGGGTCAGCGAGCCGCACGGCAAGTACAGCGGCGAGCGGCGCTTCCCGCTGATCGGCCAGAACCTGCACCGCTACTTCTGGATGGCCGCGTTCCTGATCTCCCTGATCAACACCTGGGACGCGATCCGCGCCTTCCACGGCAAGGACGGCGGGTTCGGCATCGGGCTCGGCACGCTGATCCTGGTCGCCAACGTCGTCCTGCTCTGGATCTACACCCTGTCGTGCCACTCCTGCCGGCACATCGTCGGCGGACGGTTGAAGCACTTCTCCAAGCACCCCGTCCGGTACTGGATGTGGGGGCAGGTCTCGAAGATCAACAAGAGCCACGGCACGTACGCCCTGATCACGCTCGGATCGCTGGTCGTGGCGGATCTCTATGTGGCGCTGGTCTCCAGCGGAACCATCTCCGACCTGCGAATCTTCAACTGAGGTAACCCCTGATGACCGAAATCGAGAGGCACGCCTGCGACGTCGTCGTGATCGGCGCGGGCGGGGCGGGGCTGCGCGCGGCGATCGAGGCGCGGCTCCAGGGCAAGAAGGTCGCCGTCATCTCCAAGTCGCTGTTCGGCAAGGCGCACACGGTGATGGCCGAGGGCGGCGCGGCGGCCGCGATGGGCAACGCGAACCCGAACGACAACTGGCAGGTGCACTACCGCGACACCATGCGCGGCGGGAAGTTCCTGAACAACTGGCGGATGGCCGAGCTGCACGCCAAGGAGGCCCCCGACCGGGTGTGGGAGCTCGAGGCGTGGGGCGCGCTGTTCGACCGCACCAAGGACGGCAAGATCTCGCAGCGCAACTTCGGCGGGCACGAGTACCCCCGGCTCGCGCACGTCGGCGACCGCACCGGCCTGGAGATGATCCGGACGCTGCAGCAGAAGGTCGTCGCGATGCAGCAGGACGACCACCGCGAGCACGGCGACTACGAGGCGCGGATCAAGGTCTGGGCCGAGACCACCGTGACCCGCCTGCTGAAGGACGGCGACGGACGGATCTGCGGCGTGTTCGCCTACGTCCGCGAGACCGGGACGTTCGTGGTGTTCGAGACCCCGGCGGTCGTGATGGCCACCGGCGGCATCGGCAAGGCGTTCAAGGTGACGTCCAACTCATGGGAGTACACCGGCGACGGGCACGCGCTCGCGCTGCTCGCCGGGGCGTCGCTGCTGAACATGGAGTTCGTCCAGTTCCACCCGACCGGGATGGTCTGGCCGCCGTCGGTCAAGGGCCTGCTGGTCACCGAGTCGGTGCGCGGTGACCGGGGCGTGCTGCGCAACTCCGACGGCAAGCGGTTCATGTTCGACTACATCCCCGAGGTCTTCCGCGACAAGTACGCGACGACCGAGGAGGAGGGCGACCGCTGGTACGACGACCCGGACAACAACCGCCGTCCGCCGGAGCTGCTGCCGCGTGACGAGGTCGCGCGGGCGATCAACTCCGAGGTGAAGGCGGGACGCGGGTCGCCGCACGGCGGCGTGTTCCTCACCGTCGTCGACCGGATGCCCGGCGGCGCGGAGGAGATCCGGCGGCGGCTGCCGTCGATGTACCACCAGTTCAAGGAGCTGGCGGACGTCGACATCACGGCCGAGCCGATGGAGGTCGGGCCGACCTGCCACTACGTCATGGGCGGCATCGAGGTCGACCCGGACACGGGCGCGGCGCTGGTTCCCGGCCTGTTCGCGGCGGGCGAGTGCTCGGGCGGCATGCACGGATCGAACCGGCTCGGCGGCAACTCGCTGTCGGACCTGCTGGTCTTCGGACGGCGCGCCGGGCTCGGGGCCGTCGAGTACGTGGACGGGCTGGCGGCCCGTCCGGAGGTCCCGGACGCGGAGGTCGCGGCGGCGTCGGCGGAGGCGCTCGCCCCGTTCGGCCGTCCGGACGGCGAGAACCCGTACGCGGTCCACGCCGAGCTGCAGATGACGATGAACGACCTGGTCGGCATCATCCGCACCGAGTCGGAGCTGGCGGAGGCGCTGGAGACGCTCGACAAGCTGCGCGCGCGTGTCGCGAAGGTCGGCGTCGCGCCGGTCGGGGTCGGCGCGGGCGACGGACGCGGCTACCACCCGGGCTGGCACCTGGCCCTGGACCTGCGGAACATGCTGCTGGTCTCGGAGGCGGTCGCGCGGGCGGCGCTCGAACGGCAGGAGAGCCGCGGCGGCCACACCCGGGACGACTACCCGGTCATGTCGGCGGACTGGCGCAAGGTCAACCTGGTGTGCCGGCTGTCCGGCGACGCGTCCGACCCGGTGAGCGGCGCGCACGTGGACCTGCGCCGCCAGCCGATGGAGCCGATGCGGGCCGACCTGATCGGCCTGTTCGAGACCGACGAGCTGAAGAAGTACCTCACCGCGGCCGAGCTGCCGGGCGGCGGCTCGGAGGCGGCCGCGGCCGAGGGCTCGAAGGCGGGCTCGGAGGCGGCGGGCGAGGCGGACGAGGAGGGCGAGCAGTGAGCTACCAGGCCAAGTTCCGGGTGTGGCGCGGCGACGAGGGCCGCGGCGAGCTGACCGACTACACGGTGGAGGTGAACGAGGGCGAGGTCGTCCTCGACATCATCCACCGGCTGCAGGCGACGCAGGCCCCCGACCTCGCCGTCCGGTGGAACTGCAAGGCGGGCAAGTGCGGCTCGTGCTCGGCGGAGGTCAACGGCATGCCGCGGCTGCTGTGCATGACCCGGATGTCCACCTTCGAGCCGGACGAGGTCATCACGGTCACGCCCGTCCGCACCTTCCCGGTCATCCGGGACCTGGTGACGGACGTGTCGTTCAACTACGAGAAGGCGCGGCAGATCCCGGCGTTCGACCCCGGCGACACCAAGCCGGGCGAGTTCCGGATGCAGCAGGTGGACGTCGAGCGCTCGCAGGAGTTCCGCAAGTGCATCGAGTGCTTCCTGTGCAACAACGTCTGCCACGTGATCCGTGACCACGAGGAGAACAAGCCGGAGTTCGCCGGCCCGCGGTTCCTGATGCGGATCGCCGAGCTGGAGATGCACCCGGCGGACGAGGCGGACCGCCGGAACATCGCCCAGGACGACCACGGCCTCGGCTTCTGCAACATCACCAAGTGCTGCACCGAGGTCTGCCCCGAGGGCATCAAGATCACCGACAACGCGCTGATCCCGATGAAGGAGCGCGTCGTCGGCCGCCGCTACGACCCGGTCGTCTGGCTCGGCTCGAAGCTCGGCATCGTGAAGAAGGGCCAGGACACGCCGTCCGCGTGACCTCGTCATGAAACGGCCGCCGGTGAACCCACCGGCGGCCGTTCTCTGTCGTCGTCCCGTGGGCGATCGATGCGCCCCTTTAGCGATCGGTGCGCCCCTTGGGCGATCGGTGGGCTCTTGGGAGAGCAACGCGTCCTTGGGAGGACGTCGCGTCCTTGGGAGAGCGTCGCGTTCGGCGGACGGTGCGCTGCCCAGGGGGCCGTCACGCGATTGTCACCGTTCGGCTAGGGGCGTCCGGCGGACGGGGGCGGCGATGCCGGCGGGCGGCGTGCCCCCGTCACCGCCGCCCGTCGCCACCGCCGTTCCCCGTGAACGCCGTCGGCCACCGTGACAACTGGGCCACCGTGCCGCGCTCCACCCTCGCTCGAACAAAGCGCGGATAATAGGTAGAAGTACACAGAACGGGCTCTTGATTTGTTCTACCGTCGCGGGTCCCCGGTGGACGTCGCGCGACTTAGCGTGGAGGCATGAGCGTCTTGGAACCGGGCTCCTTCCTCGCCGAACTCACCCCCGCCGAACGGACCGACCTCGAGTCCCGCGGGGGTGTGCGGATCTTCGAGCGCGGGGAGATGCTCTTCCACGAGGGCGAGGCCGGCACGTGGGTCGCGGTGCTGCTGGCCGGACGGGTCAAGGCGTTCTCCACGCATGAGCAGGGCGGCGAGGCGGTGCTCGGCGTCCGGGGGCCGGGCGCACTGCTCGGCGAGGTCGCGGCGATCGACGACCTGCCGCGGTCGGCGTCGGTGAAGACGCTCGAGCCCGCGCGGGCGCTGGCGCTCACCACCGCGGACTTCCGCGCCCACCTGGCCGCGAACCCGCGCGTCTCGTTCATCATCATGAAGATGCTGTGCCAGCGGTGGCGCGAGGCGGACCGCGGCCGGGTCGAGTTCGGCATGTTCGACGCCACCGGACGCGTCGCGCAGCGGCTGGTCGAGCTGGCCGAACGCTTCGGCGTCCCGTACACGGGCGTGAACGGCGCGAGCGTCCAGATCACGCTGAGCCTGACGCAGGAGGAGCTGGCCGGGTGGGTCGGCGCGTCCCGCGAGGCGGTCAGCAAGGCGCTGCGCACCCTGCGGCGCCACGGATGGATCGAGACGGGACGGCGCAGCGTCATCGTCCACGACATCCAGGCCCTCCGCCGCCACGCCCGCTGACCACCGCCTCCAGGGACGAGGGCCGACGGGTTTCGGGGCGAACTCGGGTTCGGACGTGGCCGGAAATGCAGGACGCCGCGTCCGGGGGAGCGAACGCGGCGGCCTGGTCCGGGGGGCTTGGGTCAGGAGGCGATGGGGTTGCCCGGGACCTTGGCCGACTTGAGCGACGGCAGGACCTTGGTGGTCGTGATGCCGCGGTCCTTGGCGAACGCGTCGGTGACCTGGCCGAACATGTAGTTCTTGACCCGGATCACGACGTCGAGGTTCGCGTGGTTGGCGCCGCTCGGGCTCGGCAGTCCGACCAGCATGTTCATCGCGCCGGTGAGGAGGCCGCAGTCGGTGGCGGCGGGCACCGAGAACGCGGCGTCGGTGATCTTCGCGGGGATCACCCAGGCGCCGTTCACGTTCTTCAGCGACAGGTTCGACAGGTTCGGGGTGAGCGAGATCGGGGCGGCGTCGGTGCCGATGTAGCAGTTGTCACCGAACAGGGCGCCCTTGGTGTACTCGGTCTTCACCTTCAGCGGGATGCTGTCCGGCAGGACGTACTTGCCGAGCGTGATCTGCCCGGCCTGCTGGACGCGAACCTGCAGACCGTCCAGTCCGAGCGGCGCGGACTCCTTGGGCACCGCGATCGGGTCGCTCTTGAACCCGCCGGTGGGGGTGCGGAGTTGCAGCTTCCACTCGTGCAGGCCGACCGCGACCGGGATGGTGATCGGCGCGGTGATCTTCTGGGTGAGGCCGCCGAGCTTCATCTCGCCGCCGGTCATGACGATCGCGACGCAGTTCCACAGCCAGGACTGCGCGCCCTGCGGGATCGCGGGGCAGTCCTTGAAGTCCGCGCTGCTGGGCGTGTAGGCGGGGGCCGTGTCGGCGTGGGCCGCGACGGCCGGTCCGGCCGCGAGCGCGGCGCCGAGCGCGGCCGCCGTGGCGGTCCGGGAGAACAGACGCTTCATACATGCTCCGTGCGGGTGGTGCGACAAGCCTGGGGTGGTGTGTCCATGCGGCCGCGCCGCACGGACAGCGGCAGCATAAGTGGCCCCTTACCTGCGGCGATACGCCAGGCACGAAAGTTTCTCGGGTTGCGCCTGTGACGGAAGTGACAAGAAATGCCCGCCGACTCCATGCCGACCACTCACCCCACTCCCCAACGTGATCAAGCACCGGACAACCGTCCCGATGGGTCGGACGGCGGGTCGCGGGCGGGCTGGCCCTACCCTGTGAGCGTGCAGTTGCAGCAGCTCGCCTACTTCGTCGCGGTCGCGGAGGTCAGGCACTTCACGCAGGCGGCCGAGCTGCTGCGCGTCGCCCAGCCGTCGCTGTCCAAGCAGATCCGCGCGCTGGAGACCGAGCTCGGCGCGTCCCTGTTCAGCCGGGCGCGGGGCAACATCACCCTGACGCCGGCGGGCGAGGCGCTGCTGCCGCTGGCCAAGCGGATCCTCGCCGACGTGGACACCGCCCGGCTCGAGGTGCAGGAGCTCGCCGGGCTGCGCCGCGGGCGGGTCCGGCTCGGCGCGACGCCGTCGCTGTGCGCGGGCCTGCTCGGGGACGTGCTGCGCCGCTTCCACGACGCCTATCCCGGCATCGAGCTGCTGGTCGAGGAGGGCGGCTCGCGCGACCTCGTGCGGGACCTGACGCGGGGCTCGCTCGACCTCGCGCTGGTCATCCTGCCGTTGCACGGAGACCCGCCGCTGTCCACGACACCGATCCTGCGCGAGGACCTCGTGGTCGCCTCCCCCGAGGCCGCGGGCCGTCCGGCCGAGGCTGGCGGCCGTCCGGCCGAGGCGGGCGTGGGCCGTGCGGCCGAGGCGGGGGTGGGCGGACGGCTCACCGACCGCGGCTGCCAGCTGCCGCGCCGCCCCTACCTGCACATCTCCGACCTGCGGGACCGTCCGCTGGTGATGTTCCGGTCGGGCTACGACCTGCGCGAGGCCACGATCGGCGCGTGCCGCGCGGCGGGGTTCGAGCCGCGCTTCGCCGTCGAGGGCGGCGAGATGGACGCGGTGCTCCGGTTCGTCGAGGCCGGGCTGGGCATCGCCGTCGTGCCGAGCATGGTCCTGGCCGGACGGCCGGGACTGCGCGGCACTCCTCTGATCATCACCGACGAGGACGACCCGTCCCGCGGCGGACGCCGGATCCACCCCGGCCACGGCCTGCGCCGCACGATCGCGCTGGCGCACCGCAAGGACGTCGACCTCACGCACGCGGCCCGCGCCTTCCAGGAGACCCTGGAGAACTTCCTGGTCGAGGCGGGGCTCGCCGGCAGCCTCCCACCCGGCGTCGAAACACTGCTCACCCCCTGATTGACGCCCGGCCGCCCGGCTCGTCCCAGGACACGTCCATGTCGCCCGCGTCGGCACCGGCGGACGCGGTAGTGCGCCGTGGACGCGGTAATGCGCCGTGGGCGCGGTGGACGCGGTAGTGCGCGGTGGAGGCGGGGCGGGGAGGGTGGGGCGGGGGCTTGGTGGGGTGGTTGGGGTTGGTTGAGGGGGAGTGAGTGGTTTCGGGGAGTTGGCGTGAACCGGGGAGGTTGGTTGGAAGTCATTAAGAGGTAGGCGTTCGCTTGCGGTCAGGAGCGTGTGATGTCCTTTGGGCCTCCCCCTTATCCGGGGCCTCGCTATGCGGGGGCTCCGGTTCGTCCGCCGCGTCCGCAGACGGTTCAGATCGCGTTCTCTCTGATGCTGGCCGGGGCCGGCATGCAGGTGCTGGGGTTCGTCATCACGGTGGTGCACGTCAGGGCTCTGCGGGCCGGGTTCCGAACGCGACTCGCGGAGGACGGCTCGGCTCCGGGCAATTCGACCCTGGACGGGTTGATCGCAGGGGGGATCGTTCTCGCGGGGGTGTTCACGCTGTTCGGGGTCGGATTGTGGATCTGGATGGCGTTCATGAACCGGGCGGGCCGCAACTGGGCGCGCACCACGGGGACGGTGTTCTTCGGCATCTACACGCTGAGCGCACCGTCCGACCTCACCATGCTGACGTCCGATTCCGGGCGGACCAGCGAGTACAGCGTCGGAAGCAGTTCGCCGGCGGACTTCGCGGTCAGCATCGTGACCTGGGCGGTCGGGCTGGCCGTCATCCTGCTCTTGTGGAACAAGGCTTCCGACCCGTATTTCCGGCCGGCCTACGGGCCGCCGCCGATGCCCTACGGTCAGGGGCCGTTCGGGTACCGCTCGCATGCCGAGCAACCGGGTCCGGCCGTCCGGCCTCATGGCGGGTCGGCTCCCGGTGATCAGCCTCCGGCTTTTGAGGGGCGGCCGCCGTATCCCTTGCAGGCGCCGCCGCCATCGCAGCCTGCGCCGCCGCCGGTAGGGCAGGACGGCGAGGCGCCGCCGCCCGCGCCTCCGAACTGGCAGAGCCCGAACTGAACCATCCCTGACAACATTGGGCCCGACTGACGAACTTTGCCCTGTTTAGCCCCATAATTTTTGGCGGGACGACCCCGCGACCTCACCAGTGCTGATCTGAGACGGAACCGAATGAGCAACAGAGACCCTGAACGCGAGCATCCCCGCGAGGGCCTCCCCAAGGACACCGAGCCGTCCGTTCCCGAAGCCGGGGCCAAGGCGGGCCATGACACCGCCTCCGGACGTCCCCGCGAGGACGTCGACTCGGCCTCTTCGAGTGGCGGCGAGCCCTCGCCCACCCCTTCGTCGGCCAAGGGGTCGTCGGACGAAGGTTCGGGTGCCTCGGCTTCCTCCGCCGAAGGTTCGCCAGCCGAGGGGCCGGAAGCGGCGGGTCCGTCCGCCGAGGGGGCGGACGCCGAAGGGGCGTCGCCGCGGGCGTCCACCTCCGCTGAGGGGGGTGACTCGACTGGTCCGGGGGCGGGTGCTGCTGAGATTCCGGGGCTGGGGCCGGCGGGGGACAAGGCCGGGCGGCCGGGCGGGAAGAAGGCTCGGCGGCGGGCGCTGCGGTGGGTCGCGGGCGGGATGGCCGGGGTCGTGCTGGTCGCCGGGGGCGTGGCGGCCTGGCTGTACCAGGATCTGCGGGGGAACATCCGGCAGGAGCACGTCAAGGGACGGCTCGGTGAGAACCGTCCGGCGAAGCTCAACAAGTCGCTGAACATCCTGCTCATCGGGTCGGACACGCGCGAGGGCGAGAACGGGAAGTACGGGTCGGCGGCGGAGATCTCGGGCGCGCGGTCGGACACCACGATCCTGCTGCACCTGTCGCCGAACCGGGACCAGGCCGTGGGGATCAGCTTCCCGCGCGACTCGATGGTGAAGATGCCCACGTGCAAGCGGGAGAAGGGCGCGGACGTCCCGGCGCACTTCGGGATGATCAACGAGGCGTTCGCGTACGCCGGGCCGACCTGCACGTGGAAGACGCTCGAGTCGCTGACCGGGATCCATATCGACCACTTCGTCCAGGTGGACTTCGTCGGGTTCAAGAAGATGGTGGACGCGCTCGGCGGCGTGGAGATCTGCCTCGACAAGCCGGTGGACGACCCGCGCGCCGAGCTGCACCTCAAGGCGGGACGGCAGGTCGTGAAGGGCGACGACGCGCTCGGCTACGTCCGCGCCCGCTACTCGCTCGGGGACGGGTCCGACCTCGAGCGGATCCAGCGGCAGCAGAAGTTCATGGCGTCGGTGGTGGGCAAGGCGACCGCGTCGTCCATGCTGACCGATCCGGCCAAGACCTTCCGATTCCTCCAGGCCGCGACGAAGTCGGTCACCACCGACGACGAGCTCGACCTCGGCGGGATGAAGAAGATCGCGGACGGGCTGAAGGACATGAGCGCCGGACAGGTCCGGTTCGTCACGGTCCCGGTTCAGCCGTACGCGCCCGACCCCAACCGCGTCCAGTGGGACCAGGCGCAGGCCAAGAGCCTGTTCCAGGCCGTCCAGAACGACGACGACCTGCCCGCCGCGCCGCCGACGCCCGAGACGTCCGGTCAGCCGACGAACCCCGTGAAGCCGACCGGCTCCGGCAAGCCGTCCGCCGCGGGCAAGCCGTCCGGAGCGAGCGCGCCGTCCGGGAAGCCGAAGCCGGCCGGCAAGCCCAGCGTGACGGTGGTCGACGCCGGCGCGAACCCGCAGGACGTCACGCGCATCGTCCGGCAGCTGACCCGGCGCGGTTTCGACGTCCAGAAGAAGGTAGAGAAGGCCGCGCCCACGCAGCAGACCAGCCTGACCTTCGCGCCCGCCTCGGAGGACCAGGTCACGCGTCTCGCCAGGATCGCGCCGACGGCCATCCTCACCCCGGACGCGAACACTCCCCCGGGAACGATCCGCCTGGCCCTCGGCAAGGACGGGCTCCAGCTCCTGCCGCCGAAGGCCCTCGACACCATCACCGGCGGCGTGAGCTCCGGCCAGAACATCTGCGCACAGAACTAGCGGGAGGCCGACACCACGCGCAGGCTCCGTGCGGAGCCTGCGCGGGCGGCGGGCCCAGAAGTCAGTACAGGGTGGGCTGCTCGGTTCGGCGGCGGACGAAACCGGCGAGCAGGACACCCAGCAGGACGCCGAGGATCTGCGCGGCGGTTCCCAGGCCGACGTCGCTCAGCCGGGAGCCGTTCAGCGTCCACAGGACGGCGTTCAGCAGCCAGGTCACGAGCGGCACCCCGGCCATCGCGACGATCCAGCCGCGGCCGGACTCACCCCGGTAGAGGACCCCGGCCGCGACGACCACCAGCAGGTTCATCAGCAGGGTCGGGACGGACTGGTAGCGGATGCGCTCGGCGAGCTGGTCATGGTGCGCCGCCACCGCGACGACGGCGGTCAGCAGCGAGCCGACGATCCACACGGCGAGCGCGGCTCCCCACGCCTTGGCCAGTTCCACGCGTCCTCCCTCAGAGCATCCGGACGGCGGCGACGATGCGGTTCACGGTCGCCTGGTCGAGCGCGCCGCGCTGCCAGGAGATCCGGACGACCGCGGGCAGCCGGTCGCCGTCCACCATCGCCAGGTCCACCGCCTCCACCGGCACGGTCCGGCCGGGCGCCTCGGTGATCTTGTAGGTGTAGTCGGCGCGGCGTCCGGAGCGGGCCCCGTACACCTTCGCCGGGCGCTCGGTCGTGATGCGGTACCCGTCGGAGAGCTGCACGCCGCTCTGCGCCAGGGCCATCGCGAGTCCGGCGTCCGTGGCGCTGCCGAGGCGTTCGAGCACCGCCAGCCGGACGCGCGTGTCCGGGCTCTGCGCCGAGAACGCCGCCTGCTTGTCGGGCACGCGCCGCCAGCCGGACGGGTAGGCGAGCGCGACGCGCTCGGTCCGGACGGCCGTGTACCCGGCGGGCTTGCCCGGGGCGTGCCCACCGGAGCATCCGGCGAGCAGCGCCAGGGCCAGCGGCAGGACGGCGCCCGCCGACAGTCCGAGCTTCACCTTCGTCACGCCCTCGTCCTCCCTCAACCGCCGGCGACCGTGCATTCCGGCCACGGCACGTATTGG
Organism: Spirillospora sp. NPDC052269; assembly: GCF_040679435.1. Taxonomy (NCBI): domain Bacteria; kingdom Bacillati; phylum Actinomycetota; class Actinomycetes; order Streptosporangiales; family Thermomonosporaceae; genus Spirillospora; species Spirillospora sp. NPDC052269. Next base: position 95,173 of record NZ_JBFAUU010000001.1, on the reverse strand, counting down.
CGGACACCGTTGCGCGGGGCGCCCAGGTACTGAGCTCCCAGCACATTCTGCAGGTTCTTCTGGTAGGTCGCCTCGAACCCGAAGCTCCGCCCGAGGTTGATCTCCAGCCCGAACTTGTAGGCGTCCTGGATGTTGTTGTAGTTGATCGCGCTGACCTTGGACTGGTCGTAGAGCAGCTTGTCGAACGCGTCCCCGGCCGGACCCGGGTCCTGGGTCACCGCGTACGGGCTCATCGCGCGCGGCACGGCCGTACCGAGCCCCGAGAGGAAGTTGCTCGCGTTGTTGGACAGCCAGTTCTCGGCGACCGAGCGGTTGCCGTCGTTGACGTCCAGCACGGTGGTGGTCGTCCTGACCCGCTTCTCCCCCTGCTTGATCTCGCCGGACCCGCTGTTGCCGCCGCCGGTCTTGCCGCCCGTGCCGTCCTTGTCCGACAGCTGGTACTCGTAGGTGTTGATGAACTCGATCCGGCTGAGCTTGCCGTTCTTGTCGCGGGTGATGCGGACCGCGCCGGTGACGCCGCCCTTCAACTCCTCGCCCTTGCTGAGCACCTGCGCCGAACCGGTGCCCTCGCCCGTCCACTGGTAGGTGTACTGGCGTTCGCCGTTGTCCTTGTTGTTGGACACGATCACCTCGGGCGAGATCTTGCCCTCGAGGGAGATGTTGCCGGTGTTCACCTCGGACTTCCCGCCGCCCGCCGCGACCGACTTGAACGCGCCGCTCGCACCGCCCTCCAGGCCGACCTTGCCGAAGGTGATGTTCGGGTCCCGGACGTCGCCGTCGCCGGTGATCAGGTTGCCCAGCCAGATTCCGGCGCCGGTGGCGGCCGGGTCCTGGCTGTGCGAGATGGCCTGCTGATCGGCCCACTGCTTCATGATGGCGTCCTGGAACTTCTTCTCCTCGCCGGCGTTCTTGAACGTCCAGGTGTCGCCGTAGCCGAACTTGAGGCCGCCGCCGATCTTCACCTCGCGCTTGCCCTTGCCGTCCAGGCCGCCGATCTTGCCCGTGTCCCACTCGGCGCCGAGTTTCTTGGGCGTCGCGTCGGCGCCGATCGAGGCGGTGTCGGTGAGGGTCAGCCGGACGGTGCCGTCGGAGAACTCCTGCCGGAGGAACCCCCACTCCTCGCCCATCTTGAAGAAGGCGATCTTGACGACGTACCCGCCCTTCTCCTCGGCCTGCTTGGCGAGGCACTTGTCCGGCCGGTAGTCGGCGTCCTTCTTGGCCGTCTCGGGCGGCTGGCAGTCGCCGCCGAACATCCGGCAGATCGCCGCGGCGGTCGCCGGCCCGGCCACGTTCCCCGTCAGGGTGGCGAAGAGGACGACGATCACCGCGGCCACGCCGACCAACGCCGCGTACTCGAGCCCGCCGGCTCCTCTGTCGGGGGCCCGGCCCCGTCGCGCTTCTCTCGCTCCCACGGGTCGGACGCTACGAACCGCGGCAGGCCCCTCACCAGGGTCTACGGCCCCTGAGGGGACCCCATTCGGAACTCCCGATCACCCGTCGGGGGCCCAACCTGGGCCCCCCGGGGCCCAGATCCCGGACGCCCCGGTCACCGTGTGCGCGAGCTGAGGACGCTGCCCGGTCGCCGCACGTTCGCGCGGCCCTTTCACAGTGCGTACGTGAGTCCGAGGACGCCGACGACGAGGAACACCAGGCCCGCCGCGACGCACAGCGTCCAGGTGCCCGCGCCGCTGCGCCACCACCCCGCGACGATGACGTCCGACGGGTTCGCCGGGTCGTAGCGGACCTCCACGGTCGTGCCCTCGCGCGCGGACGGGGCCCGGTCCCCGTACCGTGCGGCGGCCTCGATCCGGTGGCCCGACGCGTCCTGGAAACGGACGACCGGGTGGTACGACGCGTCCTCGCCCACCCCGTCCTGCCGGACCCCGACGACCTCGGCCACCGCCGGGACGAACGTCCGCAGGTCCCGGACCACCGCCCGCAGCTCGCGTCCGCCCCAGCCGGTCAACGCCAGCCCGAGCAGCGCGAACACCCCGCAGACGAGCACCGGAACCGCCGAGATCGACATGCGCCACAAGGTACACACGCCACCCGTCGCCCGTCACCGCCGCCCGTCGCGACGGGCGGGGCACGTCCGTCCCCCTGGGGGAGGACGCGTCAGGTGGTCGTGGCGAAGGCGGGTGCGAGCAGGACGGCGGCGACCGCGCCGACGACCATGTAGGGCCCGAACGGGAACTCGCCCTTGCGGGTGCGGCGGACGGCCATCAGCGCGATCGCGACCAGCCCGCCGCTCAGGTAGGTCAGCAGCAGGCCCAGCACCCAGGCGTTCTGCCCGAACCAGCCGAGGCACAGCCCGAGCAGCCCGGACAGCTTCACGTCCCCCAGCCCGAGCCCGGTCGGCACGACCACCACCTGGACCCCGTAGATCATCAGCAGCACGATCATGCCGAGCAGCGCGCTCCCGAAGCGCGCGAACCCGTCGTCGGTGAACGGGACGGCCACCGCGAGCAGCACGGCGGCGATCCCGTAGGACGGCAGGGTGAACCGGTCCGGAAGCCGCTTCACCTCGACGTCGATGAAGCACAGCAGCGTCCCCACCGCCACCAGGTAGAGCAGGGCGGGCAGGTACGGCTCCCAGCCGACCCGCCATCCGAGCAGCCCGAACCCGGCCGCGGTCACGCCCCCCATCGCGACGCGGCGGCGCCGGGGGACCTCGCCCACGTAGGGCGCGGCGAGCGGCGCCGCCAGGGACCCCACCAGCAGCCCCAGGGCGGTCAGCGCCAGGATGGCCATCACTTCCCCCTGTTCCGCACCGAATCAATGAGCGTCATCAAACTCTGCGCGCCCGGAAAGCACATGAGCCCTCAGGCCCAACGCCCCTTTCGACGCGGCGGGGGCGAATTCGGATCCAGGGCCCTTTCTTCTCGGCGAAAATGTGCCTGCGACCGCGTCCGGCGGGCTCATCTGCGGCAACGCGCCGGGCCCGACGGCCCAGTCCGGGGCGGGTGGGCCCCGGAAACCGCGTTCCGGTATGGGTCCGCGGGCCCTTGGGGTGACCGGATCCGGAACATAACGTGCCGACATGCGCGCGGTTCTGAACGGTTGGCTGCTGGCGTTCCTCGTGGCCGCCATCGCCCTCCTGGCACGCTTCACGTTCGCTCCCGACGAGGGGGCGGATCCGGTGAACGCCCAGGTCACCCGGATCCATCTCCCCTGGCTGCTGTTCAGCATCGCGATGACCTACGTGATCACATCGGTCGCGCGGCGCCGCTGCCGCGGGCTCGTCGTGATCGCCGTGGCGATGCCCGTCCCCGCCGTGGCGATGCTCGTGGGGATGGCGGTCCAGGTCCTCCCCGGCCAGTCGGCACTGGGGACGATCCTCCAGCTCATCGAGGCGCTCCTCGGCGGAGCCGTCGGGATCGTGGTCGCGAGCGTCATCGGCAACGCCGCCCGCCAGAGCACCAGAGAAGCGGAGCGGGTCTGGGGCGGCGTCGGCGGACTGAGCGACCCCCACGGCGTCCTGGCCCCGAACGCCCTCATCGGCAGGCCGCCGTCCGCCGAGCAGCCGCCACAATTTCCCGCCCCGGCGCCGGCACGAGCTCCAGCACCGGCCCAAGCGTCGGCTCCAGCACCGGTTCCAGCTCCAGCTCCAGCTCCAGCTCCAGCTCCAGCTCCAGCTCCAGCTCCCAGAGCATCGCGCACTGAGCGCAGCTCGTTCCCCACTCCGGGCCCGCCGCTCATCGCCTCCGAAACTCCGAGCGCCGTTCTTCCCGAGGATCGCCTGGTCGCCTCGGGCAAGGCTCCCGAGAATTCGCATGGGGCGACGGAGCCCGGACGACCTGAGCCGGGGCGGGACACGGACGTTCACTTCTCGCCGCGACGCAGGCCGCCGCATTCCTTCGGCTCGGCCGGTTCCTGACAGCGAACGAATTGGGACCACGGGCCCTGTCCCCCGATACCGACGGGTTCGTACCGTGCACGGGAATCCTTCCGATCACTCATGACGGGGAACACCGTGCTGTGGAACACCGTGCTACTGCGTTTCAGGTCCGGTGGCCGGCAGGGAGACGCCGGCATCGCCTCCTCGACCCTCATCATGGGCATGGCGATCGTCCTCGCGGCGGGCTTCCTTTTGGTCGGACGGATCGCGCAGGCCGGTGACATGATGACCCGCGCGCAGACCGGCGCGGACGCCGCCGCCCTCGGCGTGCTGGCCCCGCTCCGCGACCAGCAGGTCCAGATGCTCCTCCAGGGGCAGGATCCGAGCGGGGCCGGGTACTGGGAGGTCACCCAGCCGCCGAGCATCCCCGCGGCGAGGTACGCCAAGGAGAACAACACCGCGGTGGAGAAGGCGGGGCTCTCCGGCATGGTCGGAGACAACTCCACGGTCAAGGTCCGCAACCTGAGGTGCCAGCTCAAGCGGGACAGCGAGCTGACCCAGCAGGATCGTGACGACCTCCGCAACCACCGCAATCTGTGCACCGACACCCGGGGCAAGAGCGGCATCGGACGGTACGGGACCGCCACGGCGTCCGCCAAGATCATCCAGCCGCACTGCATCTACACCTACGCCTCGGGCGGCGCGAGCGACACCGGCGTCGGCCCGGTGGAAAGCATCGAGTGCAAGGGGAACGGCCACTTCGCTCACGCCTACCCGGGCGGCAACTTCGACGACGTCCGCCGGGTCTTCAAGATCCGGCTCGTGGACCAGGCCGACGGGATCGGGTACACCGGCGAACCCCAGATGGGCGGCCCCGCCGGCGGCCAGGGCGTGGCGATCAACCAGTGCGCCAAGGACAAGAGCGTCGACATCGACTCCAAGCCGTTCGGCGACCGGGTCGTGGCCTGGGCACTCTGCTGGCAGGGCACTCCGTACTCGTGGGGTGGCGGTACCTACAGCGGTCCGTCGTTCGGCATCTGCTGCTCCCCCGGTGGGTACAGCGGCGCGCGTACTCTCGGCTTCGACTGCAGTGGTCTCACCCTGTACGCCATCTACCAGGCGTCCAAGGGACGCATCGCGTTGGGGCACTTCACGGGTGACCAGATGAGCGACGGCCGTGGCGTCAAGGCCGACCTCAATGCGCTTCAGCGCGGAGATCTGATCTTCTTCGGATCGGGTGTTCCACATCATGTGGCCATCTATTTCGGCGGTGGGCAGATAGTGGAGGCACCACGCACCGGCGAGGTCGTGAAGATATCCCCGCTCGCGGGACGTGACTACACCTCCGCCCGACGTTTCTCCGGCTGACATGACCGGGCCGGGTTCGGCGGCGGGCGTGGCGGCCGAGGGACGGGCTCGGGCCCGGACGCTGGTCGTGGTACCCGCGTGGAACGAGGAGGCGTCGATCGGCGGGGTCCTCGCGAAGCTCGCCGATCACTGCCCGGACGCGGACGTGCTGGTCGTGGACGACGGGTCGGCGGACGCCACGGCGGACCAGGCCCGCACGCACGGCGTCCCGGTGCTGCGGCTGCCGTTCAACCTCGGCGTCGGCGGCGCGATGCGCGCCGGGTACCGGTACGCGGCCCGGCGCGGGTACCAGGTGGTGGTCCAGGTGGACGCCGACGGGCAGCACGACGTCGCGTACCTCCCCGGGCTGGTCGCGGCGCTGGACCATGCCGACGTGGTGATCGGGGCGCGATTCGCGGGGACGGGCGAGTACCGGGCCGGACGCGGGCCGAGGCGCTGGGCGATGGCGCTGCTCGCGGTCACGCTGTCGCGCCTGACGGGGACCCGGCTGACCGACGTGACCAGCGGTTTCCGGGCGGCCGGGCCGCGCGCCGTCGCGTTGTTCGCCGACCACTATCCGGCCGAGTACCTCGGGGACACCGTGGAGTCGCTGGTGATCGCGGCCCGGTCGGGCTGCGTGGTCCGGCAGGTGCCGGTCGCGATGCGGCCGCGCACGGGCGGACGCGCCAGCCAGTCCACGCCGAAGGCCGCCGCGTACCTGCTGCGCGCGGTCGTGGCGCTCGGCATGGCGCTACTGCGCCGGGCCGATCCGCGTCCGCGTTCCACCACCGCTGCGGCCACGCTCGCACCACCCGTCCCGAACGCGCTCGTGCGGCCCGTCCCGAAAGCGGTCGTGCCGCCCGGCCCGGACACGCTCGTGCCGCCCGGCCCGAAAGCGGTCGTGCCGTCCGGCCCGGACGCGGTCGTGCCGTCCGGCCGGGATGCGCTCGTGCGGCCTGGCCGGGATGCGCTCGGGCCGCCCGGCCCGGAGGCCGGCCCTCCTGTGGACGCGGTGTCCCCGGCGAAGGTGGCGCGGGTGCCGCGGGCGGCTGTGCCGGACGACCGGCAGCCGGTGTCGTGACCGTCTACCAGCTCGGGATCGCGGGCGCGGCGATCTCGCTGGCCGTGATCTTCGAGATGCTGCGGCGGCGCAGGCTGCGGGAGAAGTACGCGGTCATCTGGGTCGCGGTGGCGGTGGGGATCGCGGTGATCGCGGTGTTCCCGGCGACGCTGACCTGGGCGGCGCGGATCACCGGCGTCCAGGTGCCCGCGAACCTGCTGTTCTTCGTCGGCTGCCTGGTGCTGCTGACGGTGAACGTGCAGCTCAGCAGCGAGGTGTCCCGGCTGGAGGAGCGGGTGCGGACGCTCGCCGAGGAACTGGCCCTGACCAGAATGGACGGCGAGGAGGCGGTGCCGTCCGGCGAGGCCGCCGGGCGGAGAGCGTCTGGGGGCTAGCGCCTTGCCCGGACCGCGACGGCCTCGTTACGGTCACTCGCATGACGTCGGTCGAGGCGGAACCGCCGCGGATTCCGGGGGAACGGCTCGGGCCGTACCGGATCGCGCGGGTGCTGGGTCGGGGCGGGATGGGCACGGTCTACCTCGCCGAGGCGCCGGACGGACGGCGTGTGGCGATCAAGGTGCTGCATCCAAGCGCGGCCAGGGCGGCGGACTTCCGGGAGCGGTTCCGGCGCGAGGTCACGGCGGCGCTCCAGGTGCGCCCGTTCTGCACCGCCCCGGTGCTCGACGCCAGCTTCGACGGCGAACCGCTGTACGTGGTCACCGAGTACGTCCAGGGCCCGACGCTGGAGGACGTCATCCTCAGGCACGGCCCGAGGCGGGGGTCGGACCTGGAGGGCCTCGCCGCCGGGGTGGCGACGGCGCTCGCCGCGATCCACGGCGCGGGCGTGGTGCACCGCGACCTCAAGCCCGCCAACATCCTGCTGTCGCCGTTCGGGCCCCGGGTGATCGACTTCGGCATCGCGCGGACGCTCGGCGTGGACCTGCCGATGACGCAGGCGAACCTGACGATGGGCACGCCGTCGTTCATGGCCCCGGAGGGCCTGGCCGGCGAGCCGATCACCACGGCCGCCGACGTGTTCTCGTGGGGCTGCGTGATCGCGTTCGCGGGCACCGGACGGCTGCCGTTCGACGGCGGGACGGTGGCCGAGATGCTGTACCGGACCGTCCACGGGACGCCGGACCTGGACGGCCTCGCCCCGCCCCGCCTTCGTGACCTGGTGGAACGCGCGACGCGGCGGGATCCGGCGCGGCGTCCGACGGCGACGGAGCTGCTGGAGGAGCTGATCGGCGTCCCGGACCCGGAACGCGCGGCCGCGCACCTCCCGGGCCGTCCGCCGGCCGAGCCTGATCCCGGCCGTCCGGCCGAGCCTGATCCCGGCCGTCCGGCCGAGGCGCGTCCCGGCGATCCGAACGAGGCGCGTCCAGGCCGTCCGAACGAGACGCCACCGTCCCGCGACGGCGCCACTCGTCTGCTGGGCTCGGAGCCCGAAGGGGCCCCGGCCGCGCGGCCGGCGCCGCGGCGGAAGGGACGCGGGGCCCTGCTCGGGGTGACGGCGCTCGCCGTCGGCGCCGCGATCGCGGGCGGCGCGTGGGCGCTCTGGCCGTCGGGGGCCAAGCCCCTGGTGGACCAGGGCTTCGCCGGATCGCCGAGCGCGGCCTGGCCCGCCGCGAGCGGCAACGGTTTCAGCCGCTCCTACAAAGACGGCGGCCTGGTCGTCCGGGTCTTCACCCCCAGCTCCTGGCACTCGTTCGGCGCGCCCCTGGCCTCGCCCCGGCCGCACCTGGTCGTGGACGCCTCGGTGCGGGTCCGGTCCGCGGCCCCGGACGACGAAGCGGGGGTCTTCTGCCGGACCGGCGGCCAGACGCAGTACGAGGTGCTGCTCGCACGATCCGGGCAGGTCAGGGTGCGCAAAGGTGACGGCGTCACCGCGTGGCAGCTCGCGAGATCGTCCGCCCCGGCCGGGACGCCGGGCGGCACGGTGAACCTGCGCGCCAAGTGCGACGTGCGTCCGGACGGCGTGCGGGTGACGGCCCGGGTGGACGGCAAGGAGGTCGTCAGCGCGTCGGACCGGACGACACCGCCTCCGGGTTTCACGACCGGGATCCTCGCGGGACGCGAACGGCGTCCGCCGGGCTCCTCCGCGACCGACGCGACCTTCCGCCGGTTCCAGGCCACAGCCGACGGCTGACTCGGGCCCGGGCCCGGGGTCCCAGGGCACCCGTCCGACCTGGGGGTCGCGTGATCCGTTGGGTCCGCGGGCCCTGTCAGGGCCTGCCCGCCTCGGTTAGCGTCCGGACATGCCCTCCGAACCCACCGCGGTCGAGGCCGCCCCGACGACTCCGTCCGGCACAACCGAACCGACGACTCCGCCGGACACGACCGAACCCACGGCTTCGTCGGGCACGACCGAACCCACGGCTTCGTCGGACGCGGCCGTCGTGCGGCAGCGTCGTGTGCCGGGTCCGGCGGCGGTCGCGGCGGCCGTCTGGGTGGTGGGGCTTCCACTGGCGCTCTGGCTGCCGTCCCGGCTCGACGTCGACCCGTTCGTGCAGCGATCGGCCGACCTGCCGCTCGCGATGTTGTTCGGCGGCACCCTCGTGCTGGCGGTGGTCGGGATGCGCTGGCGGCGCGACTGGCTGTTCGGCGCCGCCGCGGGCGGCTACGCGGTCTATGCGGCGCTGGTGGCGCGCTGCGCGCTGTCCGGGACGCCGTTCGGGTACGGCGACTTCTTCTCGGCGGGAGGCCGGGTCTCGGTCATGGGCGACGCGGGCCGGATCGCCGCGATGGCGACCCGGTACACGGTCCGCTGGAAGTCCTCCGACGGCATCGTCGGCACGGTCCCGTCCGAGTATCCGCCGCTCTATCCCTATGTCATCGGCAAGGCCTCGTGGCTCCTGGACGTTCCGGCATGGAAGCTGGTCGGAGCGGCGCAGGCGGTGACGCTGTCCCTGGCGCTGCTGGTCGGATTCGTCCTGTGGGCACGGGTGGTCCCCGCGGGCGCGGCGCTGTTCATCGGCCCGCTGTGGCTGGCGACGACCGCCGAGCCGCACAAGGCGTACGAGTACCTCACCCTGTCCCTGCTGATCCCCCTGGTGCTGAACACGATCGCCCGCCCCCCGCGCGGGAGGCTGCACTGGACGTGGGCCGGTCTCGGGTTCTCCGTGCTGTTCCTGACGTACTACGGGTATGCGGTGTTCGTGGCCCTCGGCGTCCTCGCGATCGGATGGCAGGCCTGGCGCACCGAGGGCGCGCGTCGCGAGTACCTGCTCTACCTGGGCCGGGTCGTCGCCGTCACGGCCGTCCTGACCTCGTGGTTCCTCCTCCCCTACCTGTGGGCCATGGTGACCGGCGGGCAGCAGGTCGGCGACATGTACTCCAGCGAACGCGTCTCGACACGCCCGCTGGGGTTCACGGGGAACTCGATGCTCGGTCCCCTCCAGCTCGTGGGGCTGCTGGCCCTGCTCTGGTACGCGCGGACGCGCCGGTGGGCGTGGTCGCTCCTGGCCCTCGTCTGCGGCGCCTACGCCTACCAGGCGGTCAGCATGATCCGCTGGGTCACGACCGCGCACAACGGGCTCTTGTACTACGTCAGGACCCCGGTCGCCGCGTGCCTGATCGCGGGGGCCGTCCTCGGGCTGAGGGAGGCCGTGCCCGCGCTCGCCGAACGGCGCGGGCGGCTGCTCTCGGCGAGCGCGCCGGTCCTGGTGGCGGCGCTCACGTTCATCTTCGCGGGCTACGGGTTCTGGAACGCGAACATGCCGGTCAACCAGTGGACGGCCCGCCTCAGCTACGGAGCGGAGCCCGACTACACCACCACCAGGCTGAGCAACTGGGACGCGGCGCGCTCCCACGCGCTCTACCTCCCGGACGGCAGCCGGCCGAAGCACGCCGCCGACGTCGCGGCGCTCATGCCGGTCATGAAGGGCGACGGCCAGATCCGCTACCTCCCGATCAACGCGATCAAGGAGGCGGTGCGGAAGGTGCGGCCGCACGACCGGACGCCCTCGGTGCTGACCTACGACGAGCAGCTGTTCGTGTTCCTGCCCTGGAACGGCTACATCGGGGTGGACAGGGTCGCGTCCTATGGCCCGGCTCGCTGGCCCGTCCGGTTCGCCGAACTCCAGAACCTGTCGCACGTCCAGGACCCGTCGGCGTTCGCGGCGTCCTCCGCGCGGACGAAGTTCGGCGCGATCGACGTGTTCGTCCTCCAGAAGGACGGCGCCGGGCTCGTCTGGCGCGGGATCCAGGCCCCGCCCCCGTACGACCTGCGGTTCTCGTATGCGCAGTTCAGGGACTTCGCGACCGTGGACGTGGGGAACGACACCGTGGTCGCGGTCCGGCGGCCCTGATGGGACCTTTTCCCCTGGGACGAGCCCATGACGCTGACCGCTGAGCACCCCGTTCCCCGAAGCCTCCGTGTCCCGCGCCCGTCGCGGCTCTTCTGGCTCCTCGCCGCCGGGTACGCCCTCCACGTCGTGGCGCGCCTGGCGATGTCCTGGGGCCGGAGCACGCCGATGTACATCCCGGACGAGACCGGCTATCTGGTGGCCGGCCGGTGGCTGGCGGGCGGCCCCGGTATGGACCTCACCGGCCAGACCCTCTACCAGGCCGGATACTCGCTGCTCTTCGCTCCGGTGTACCTGGTCGTCCATGATCCGGCCACGGTGTACCGGGCGGTGCTCGGCGTCAACGCGCTCATCGGCGCGCTCGCGTTCCCCTTGGGACGGGCGCTGCTGCTGCGGTGTGGCCTGGCGGCCCGCGAGGCGCTCGTCCTCGCCTGTGCCGCCGCGTTCCTGCCCGTGGCGACGTTGTACAGCGGGACCGTGATGACGGACGCGGTCCTGCCCGTCCTCGTCCTGGGCTGGCTGCTGGCGCTGGACCGGTTCGTCCGTGACGGACGCGCGCGCTGGGGTGCGGTCGCGGGCCTGCTGGCCGCCTTCATGTACTCGATGCACATGCGGGGCATGATCGTCCTCGCCGTGCACTGCCTCGCCCTGGCGTCCCTTCCGGTGCTCCGCCGGACGCCTCGCTGCGCACTCGCGCGGCGGTGGCGCGGGGAGTCCGGATGGCGACCGGCTCCGGGGAGGACCGCCATGCTCTGGGCGGCCGGCGCGGCCGCCGTGGGCACGGCCGCGGCCTGGGCGTTGAACGCGCGGGTGAGCGCCGCGTTCTACCCGGGAGGGCCGAGCGACCACCAGGCGATGGCGGTCGACCGGCTGACGAGTCCGGCGGGCCTCCTGCACTCGGTCTCCGCCGGAGGCGGGCAGCTGTGGGCCATGTCGGCGGGGTCGTGGGGGCTGGCCGCGGTCGGAGTGGTCACCGCGCTCGTCGCGGTGCGGCGGGGAAGGCCCGCCGACCGGCTCATGGCGGTCGTCCTGCTGGGCGCCACCGCCGGCGTCGCGGTGACCTCGGCCGCCGCGCTCTTCGACGAGCACCGCGTGGGGAACTTCGCCTACGGACGGTACGTCGCCTGTTTCGCGCTCCCCTTCACCCTGATCGGGCTGGCGTCGCTCCGGCGAACTCGCCGGGCTCTCACGGCGGCGGTCGCCATGTGCGCGTTCGGGGGCTGGCTCGTCCTTCACATGGGCGGGCGCCTCCACACCTACGTCTTCAAGCTCAACGACTTCCCGGACATCACCCTCCTCGGCGGAAGCTCCTCCGCTCTGCACCCGATCACGATCTCGGTCGTCGCCGCCGCGGTCCTGGCCCTGCTCTGCGCGCTGTTCCGATGGGGGACGGCCCGGTTCGCCGCCACACTCGCCGTCCTGAACCTGGCCGTCGCCGCCGTCCCGGGGACGGTGTGGCGACTCGGGGAGAGCCACGCCATGTCGACGCCACTCCCCCCGGTCGCGTCCGGCGGGGTCGTCGTCGCCCGGACCGTCCCCGGCGTGGAGCACCCGGCCCCGGACGTCGTCAAGCCGATCCCCGAGATCATCTACTCGCTGGTCGCGGAACGCGTCCGGTGGACCCGGCTGAAGCGGTTCGACCCGTCCGCCGGTGTGGGGCCCGGCGTCTGCATGGCGATCGTCGCGTGGCCCGCCGGGGTGACGGCCGCCGACACCTGGCCGCAACACCCTCCGGCCTGGCGGTACCGGCGTTCGGTCTACCTCGGGTCCCTGTGGTGGGTCACCTGGTACGACCCGTCCTGCGTCGACCGGAAGGACGGCCGATGAGGGCGCGCCGCACGCTCGGCTGCGTCGCCCTCGTCGGCACGCTGACCGCCGCCTGCTCCCTCGCTCCGGCCGCGCCCCCGCCCGGCCCGCTCCGTGTCGGCGTCGCCCTCACCCCGGACGGCCTCGGCGACCTGGCGCTGAACGACTCGGCCCTGTCCGGCCTGGACCGGGCCCGCAAGGACGCCGAGATCGAGCCGGTCACCGCACCCGCGCGCGCAGGAGAGACCGACGCCGACCGCACGTCCCGAATCCGCGACCTCGCCGAACGCGGCCTGCCCATGGTCGTCGCGCTGGGCTCGGCCTACACCGCTCCGGTCGAGAAGGTCGCGGCGTCCTACCCTCGTACGCGTTTCCTCGTGGTGGACCCGTCGGGCTGCAGGGTCTCCGGCGCGAACGTGATGGGCGCGTGCTTCCATCCGGAGCAGGCGGCCTACCTCGTCGGGGCCGCGGCCGCGCTCCGGTCGCGGACCGGCGTGCTGGGCTTCGTCGGCGGACACGACGCCTGGACGGCCCGCTTCCAGCGCGGCTACGAGGCGGGGGCGAGCAAGGCCAGGCCGGGCGTCCGGCTACTCCCCGGCCGGAACGCGGGGAACGCCGACGAGGGCCGCGCAGCCGCGAAGGCGGAGACCGACGCCGGGGCGGACGTCGTGTTCCAGGCGGCGGGCGGAGCGGGCGAGGCCGTGACCCAGGCCGTGGCCTCGGCGGGACGGTACGTCATCGGCGGCGTCACCGACCAGTACGCCCAACCCCGTCTGGCCGCGTACCGGGACCACATCCTCAGCTCCGCCCTCGTCCGGGTGGACCTGGCCGTCGCCTCGTTCGTCCAGGACGCCTACCCCGGGACCGCCTTCCGCCACAAGGTCACCGACTACGACCTCGGTAGGGACGGCGCCGACTACAGCACCAGCGGAGGGCGGTTGGAGGACCTCCGGCCCCCCTTGGAGAAGCTCAGGTACTTCCTGATAGACCACCCCGGCCGTCTGTGACCGGGCTGAGCGCGGAAAGGGGCCCACGGCCCGCCCGCGCTCAGCTTCGCGTCACTGGATGTGGATGCCGCGGGCGACGGCTCCGACGGTGTCACCGGAGGGGATGGAGACGTCGACGGTGTTCACGTCGGCCGGTGGCTTGAACAGGTTCCAGGCGGTCACGCTCTCACCGGGACGCAGCGAGTTCTTCATGCTGACGACGAACAGCGAGCACTCGCACTGCCCGTACGAGGTGTCCAGGGTCCAGTAGCGCATCTTGGACGCCGGATCCTCCAGCATCACCCCGCGGGTCGAGGGGCCGCGCCACGCCGCGGTCGTCCCGTACAGGAACGAGCTGCGGTCGAAGTTGACGCTGTTCAGGACGGAGGTTCCGGCGTTCTTGATCGTCCAGACCAGGACGGCCAGGCCGTCGCCGCTGCGGTAGATCCCGTTGATGTCGTACCGTAGCCCCTTGGAGTTGGCGATCTCACCGCTGCCGACCACGGTGGACGGCTCGAAGCTGGCCGGCTTCCCCCCGCCGGGCGCGGTGGTCTCCGGCTCCGGCGGCTTGGGGAAGGCGACGGTGACGCGCCGGTTGCGGCGGCGCCCCTCCTCGCTCCCGTTGTTCGCGATCGGCTGGGTGGAGCCGTGCCCGGCCGGCTGGAAGGTGATGCCCTGCCGGGTCACCAGCCCCTTCAGCCGATCGGCGACGGTCTGGGCGCGGTGCTCCGACAGCGGCTGGTTGATCGCGTCGTTGCCGGTGTTGTCGGCGTGCCCGTCCACCTTGACCGTCGTCCCCTTGGACGCGTCGATCTGCTGGGCGACCTTCCGCAGCAGCGCGTCGGCCCGCGGTGTCAGGTCGGCCTTGTTCACCGCGAACAGCACGTCGGACTGAAGGTTGATCGCCCGCTGGTCCCCCTTGTCGTCCACCCCCTGCTCCAGCCCGGTGGAGGTGACCACGACGTCCGGGACGCGGGGGTCGCCCGTCGGCGGCGTCGAGGCGTCGAGCGTCTGCCCGGGCACCGGCTGGACGGGGCCCGTCCCGATCGGGACGTCGAGGATCGGGGCCGCGCCCGGCGAGGTGACGGTCACCCGCTGCACGTCGGCCGGAGGCGCGGGGAACACCGCGAACATCTCCTTGGTGGCCCCCGGCGCGATCTGGCCGGGCGCCTCCGAGCAGAGGCAGTTGTAGCCCTTGCGCAGGGGCATGTACATCTTCTCGTTCTTGGCGTCCAGCAGGCCGAGGCCGCTCAGCGACAGGATGTCCCCCGCGTCCGGGCCGACGAGCTGGTCACCGAGCGCGCCCGAGATGTGGATGGGACTGTCGCCCTTGTTGACCACGGCGAAGCGGCCGGTCACCGTCGTCGGGGTCGTCCGGCTCAGGGACTCCAGTTCGAACTGCGCCTTGCCCGCGGCCAGGGAGAGCGGAACCGCGCGTATCGCCCCGGCGGCCGGTTGCGACGGCGACGCCGAGGGCGTGCGCCCCGGCCCCGGAGAGGTCTTCGTCTTCTTATCGTCACCGCATCCGGACAGGACCAGCGCCCCGAGCACGACGGTGACACCCACCGTCACCCAAGGCGACCTCCCCTGAATCAATGGCGGCATAAGTATCCTCCTTTTCGCCATTATCAAGAAATGGAAAACAGCATGGGGAGAGCCGTGGAAACGGCTCTCCCCATGCTGTCGATCTCGCCTCTGTGAAGACTCCCGGGACACCTGCCCGCCGACGGTCTCGGCCGGATCAGCTGCCGGTTCCGCCACCGCTGGTGAACATGTTCTTGACGGCGTCGCTGACCTGGGTCTTCACGTTCGAGTTGAACGCGGTCCAGAGAACCGCGATGATGGCCGCGCCGACCAGGATCAGCGCGCCGTACTCCAGCGCGCTCGCACCCCGCTCGCGGTCCTGCGCCTTCTCCACGCGCCCCTGAATGAAAGTCTGAAGGGTGACGAAGAGGGGAATGAGGGTGTTGTTCACCGGGCTGATCATCTTGTTCATCGCCGTTCTCCTTGCCGCTGTCCCGTTCCGCTCTGGCAATCCATACATTACGGATGGCGGCCAGATCTCCCCAGGGTCCTGCGACCCAACGGGAGGCCCGAAAAACCCCGTCCCGGGGGAGGGACCCAGGGCCCAACGAACGAGCGGTCCGGACGTGCGATTTCATGATCACCGGTGGCCGTCCACCGTTCCGATCCAGTGCGCGATCGCGGCGGCCCGGGAGGAGACGCCGAGCTTGGCGTAGATGCGGTTCACGTGGTTCTTGACGGTCTTCTCGGCCAGGAAGAGCTCTCTGGCGATCTCGCCGTTGGAGCGTCCCTGGACGATCAGCCGCATGACGTCGATCTCCCGGGCGGACAGGCCGAACCTCGCGGTCCGGTCCGGCTCGGCGGGCTGCGGCGCGGGGGCGGGCGCCGGCGCCGGTACGGGCGGGGGCGGCGCCTCCGCCGGGATGGTCTCGCGAACCGCGCCGACGAGGGCGGAGACCGCGACGTCCGACAGCGGGTTGGCGCCCTCCAGGGCCTGCCGGGCGGCCGTGGCGAGCTCCTCGGGCGAGAACCGTCCGTGGACCAGGTATCCGGCCGCGCCCCTGCTGATGGCCGCGCGGACGGTCGCGGCGTCGTCGGTGTAGGTCACCATGATGACCCGCGCGTTCCGGCTGAGCGTCCCGACGGCCTCGACCCCGCCCATGAGCGGCATCTGCACGTCGAGAAAGATCAGGTCGGGCCGGAGCCGCTCGGCGAGCTCCAGCGCCGTGCGGCCGTCACCGGCCTCCGCGACCACCTCGATCCCGGCGGCCTCCAGCAGGGAGACCAGCCCAGAGCGGACCACCACGTTGTCGTCCACGACCATGCCCCGCGGCGATGCCATCAACTCACCTCAGCCACTCGCTCTGTGCTCCTGTCACCTTGCCGCCCGGGGACGCGCAGTGTCAGCGTCGTCCCGCAACCGGGCTTGGAATCCAGCGTCACCTCGGCCCCGACGCGCTCGGCGCGCTCGGTCAGGCCGACCAGTCCGTAGTGCCCGTCCCGCGCCAGGTCCGGCAGTTCGCGGACCTCGAAACCGCGGCCGTGGTCGCGGACGCTCAGCACCAGGTCCGCGTCGACGCCGAACAGGCGGACCTCCACCAGTTCGGCGTCCGCGTGCCGTTCGACGTTCGTCAGCGCCTCGCCGAGGATCGCCACGACCTCGTGGCGCGCGACGGGCGGCAGGTCCAGCCCGCCGTCGAGGTCCAGCTCCGCCCGGGTCCCGGTCTGCTCCGACCAGCGTTCGGCGAGCTCGGCGATGACCTCGCCGAGTGGACGGACCAGCGCCTCCACGCGGAGTTCGGTCAGCAGGTCGCGGGCCTCGCGGGAGGCGATCTCGGCGGCCTCGGCGATCCGCCGCGCCTCGAGGGCCGCGCGCTCGACGTCCCGTTCGACCCACAGCGGCAGCGCCGACGCCGACAGCGCGATGCCGCGCAGCGTCTTGGCGAGGGAGTCGTGCATCTCGCGGGCGAGCCGGGCGCGCTCGTCGGCGGCGGCCGCGTGCACCTCGGCGTCGCGGCGGGCGGTCTCCTGCTCGGCGTACTCGTCCAGCAGCCGGCGCAGGGCGACCCCGGCGAACCCCGCGAGCGGGTAGTAGAAGGGCTGGCCGAGGACGGTCTGGAACGAGCTCGCCACCGACCCCGTGGTCGTGAGCGCGTACACCAGGTAGTAGAAGAGGATCTGGAGCGCCGCGACCGCGAGCATCCCCTGCCAGCGGTACAGCAGGCCCGCCACGGCCGCGGTGACGACCGTGCAGAGGAAGAACGGCCCGGCGACGCTGCCGCTGACCGCCAGGGCCCCGAACGACACGGCCATGTCCAGCGCGAACAGCAGCGGATGGGCCACGATCCTCGGCGCGAGGATCTGCCAGGCCCGGCCGGTGATCCACGACAGCCCCACGATGGAGACCATCAGCAGGAACGGCGCCGGCCTGAGGCTGTCGGGCGAGATCAGCGCCAGGGTGACCGCCGCGATCAGCATCCGGATGTGCATGAGCATCCGGAAGGCGTCCCCGACCCGCTCCGTGAGGGGGCCGGCGACCTCGGGACGGCTCTCGGCGCGGCCGAAGAGGGAGCCCCCCGCGTCCCCGCGCTCAGTTGCCGAAGACGCCACCCAGTCCCCCGAAATGCATTCCGTAGGCCATGGCCCCGACCACGACCATCATCAGGCCGGGCATCGAGAGGCCCATGGTCACCGCGGTGATCTTCGGATTGGCTTTCTGCGCCTTCCGTCTGGCCCACTGGGCCGACTCGCGGCGCATGTCGTTGCTGATGTCGACGAGCGCCTGCCCCAGCGGTGCGCCGAGTTCCTCGGCCTGGAGCAGCGCGGTGACGAACGACCCGACCGACTCGGACTTGTTGCGGTCGCGCAGATCCTGGAACGCCTCGCGCCGGGGGGTGCCGAGCTCCATCTGGCGCAGGGCGACCAGGAACTCCTCCGAGAGCGCGCCGGGCATGCTGTGGCACACCCGGCTCAGGGCCACCCGGAAGCTGAGGCCGGCGCTCACGGTGACCGCCAGCACGTCCAGGAAGTCCGGCATGGAACGCTGGATCTCCTCCTGCCGCGCGACGCGCTTGGCGTGCAGCGCCAGGTCGGGCTGCATGACGCCCAGGAGCAGCAGCAAGGCGATCATGGTCTGCCCCTGGAGGAGCAGCAGCAGGGACAGGACGCCGAAGAGGATGACGTAGCCGGCCAGCCTGCGGGCGTAGGTCTCGACCGTCATGCCGCCGGGACGCCCCGCCTGGTCGATGCGCTTGCGGATCTTCACGCGCCAGGGGCCGAGCAGGTCCATCACCGGGCCCACGAAGGGCCCGCCCACCCGCTCGGCGATCCGGTCGAAGATGAACGCCTCGTCCTTCGTCCGCGCCGTGGCGTCCGGGACGGCGCTCCCGCTGACCCGTTCGCCCGAGGTGAGGAGCGCGCCGGCCCAGACGGCCAGCAGCACGAGGAGCGCGGCGGAGACGGCCAGGAGATAGGGAACGGTCATCGCTTCCTCACACGTCGATCCGGGTGATGCGGCGGACGATGATGATGCTGGTGGTGAACAGCGCCACGGCGATGCCGAGGATGATCTGGCCGACGAGGTGGTGGCTCATCGTCCGCAGGGCCCCGGGCTGGATGACGTTGATCATGGCGATGGCGACCAGGCTCAGCCCGATGATGCTGACGTTGGTCACCGTCGCCTCGCCCATGATGGTGAGGACCTCGCGCCGGATCTCCTTGCGGTCCTCCAGCGTGGAGGAGATCGTGCGCAGCGCGGTGACCAGGGAACCGCCGGCCCGGGCGGACACCATCAGCGTGCTGATCAGGACGCCCAGCTCCCGGGACGGCAGGCGCTCGCCGAGGTCCTGCAGCGCCTCCTCCAGCGGCTGGCCCAGCCGGAGGGCGTCGGCGGTGCGCTTGAGCTCGTCCCCCGCCGGGTCCGCCAGCTCGTCGGCGGCGATCTCGATGGCGGTGGTCATGACCAGCCCCGCGTTGGTGGCGTTCGACAGGACCCGCGCCAGTTCGGGCAGCTGCGCGATGAACTCCTCCTTGCGCCGCTCCTCCCGCCGGCGGAGATAGGAGAAGAACATCACTCCGACGCCGACCGCGGCGGCGACCCCGTACACCGCGCCGATCCACTCGCCGATGAGGACGATCGCGAGCGCGCCGACCGACGCGATGAGCAGGACGAAGACCGACAGCCTGATCCGCAGGCCGGAGTTGTGCAGCCGCCGGCCCAGGGTCTTCCCCCAGGAGGTGCGGAGCAGCAGCCCGTCCAGGCGGACGAGCGGCCCGTTCGGCGCGATGTCGATCCCGAGCTCGGCCCGGGACACCAGGCGGCGGCGCTGCCCCCAGCCGGTGAGCAGGTCACCGACACCCCAGGTCGCCAGGGCGAGGGTCAGCGCCAGGATCGCGAGGATCACCGGCAGCGGCAGGTTCATCGGGTACCGCCTTCGTTCGGTCGGTCGTGCAGCACACGTCCCCCGCGTGATCCGTTGAGGTGCTCCGAGCCGGGCGGCGACACGCCGAACTCGTTGACGTTCGCCGCGCCACCGCCGGAGAGCGGGGCGAAGGCGGGAGGGATGGACTCGCCGGCGTGGAACAGGCGGGTGGCCAGCGCGGGCGGCATCGGCAGGGCCCGGAACACACCGCGCACGACGCGGTCCGCGCCGATCGGCTCGGACTCGAACCGCATCACCGGCCGGAGGACGATCCGCTCCCGCACGGACTTGTCGACGACGGCGACCTCGACGATCCGGCGCGAGCCGTCCGGCCCGCGGCTGAGCTGGACGACGCCGTCGATCGCGCTGCTGATCTGGTCGCGGACCGCCTCGAAGGGCAGCTTGACGTCGCTCATGCTCGCGAGGGTCTGGAGCCGGTTGACGGTGTCGTCGGTCGAGTTGGCGTGGACGGTCACCAGCGAGCCGTCGTGTCCGGTGTTCATCGCCTGGAGCATGTCCAGCGTCTCGCCGCCGCGGACCTCGCCGACGATGATCCGGTCCGGCCGCATGCGCAGCGCGTTGCGGACCAGGTCGCGGATCGTGATCGCGCCCTTGCCCTCGATGTTGGACGGCCGCGACTCCAGCGGGATGACGTGCGCCTGCTTGAGCTGGAGTTCGGCGGAGTCCTCGATGGTGATGATGCGCTCGCTCTCCGGCACGAACGCCGACAGCGCGTTCAGCATCGTGGTCTTGCCGGTGCCGGTGCCGCCCGCGATGACCAGGTTCAGCCGGGCCCGGACGAACGAGGCGAGCAGCATCCCGGTCGCCGGGTCCATCGCCCGCATCCCGACGAGCTCCTCGACCGTGTAGGCGCGCGGGAACCGCCGGATGGTGAGGATCGGCCCGGACAGCGACAGCGGCGGGATGATCACGTTGACCCGCTCGCCGGTGGGCAGGCGGGCGTCCACCATCGGGCTCGACTCGTCCACCCGGCGGTTCACCTGGGCGACGATGCGGTCGATGGTCTGGTACAGCTGCTCCTCGCTGGCGAACCCGCCGTCCAGCCGGTACACGCGGCCCGCGCGCTCGACGAACACGGCGTCCGGGCCGTTCACCATGATCTCGGTGACGTTGGGGTCGGAGAGCAGCGGTTCGAGCACGCCGAGGCCGAGCGCCTCGTCCACGATCCGGCGGATCAGGTTGGCGCGTTCCCCCGGCGAGAGCACCGGGCCCTCGCGGGTGAGCAGCAGGCCGGTGACCTTCTCCAGCCGGGACCGGCGCTGCGCCATGCTCAGCCGCGCCAGTTCGTCGAGGTTGATCTCCTCCAGCAGCCGCGCGCGCCAGTGCGAGACGCTGGACTTGCCGCTCCGGTCGTTGGCCGAGCGGTCCTCTTCGAGTCGGTCCTTGAGCGCCATGGCTATCCAAGTGGGAGCGTGTAGGTGCGGGTGACGGTGAAGTCGAGGGGGATGCCCTTCCAGAGCAGCGGCAGCTTCGCCCTGACGCGGCAGTACACCGCGTCGGTTCCGTCGACCGTGGTCGCCCCGCCCTCGACCTGGTAGTCGTTGATCCAGCCGGGCTTGGAATCCAGTGCGTAGCTCCGGCACTCGCCGGGCGAGTAGTCCTGGCTGGCCTCGCGGGCGCCGGTGCGGGCGATGTTCTCCACGCGCTCGACCGTCGTCGACGACACCCACAGCTGGTAGGCGAAGAAGATCACGAACAACGCCAGGGGCAGGGCCGCGGCGAACTCGAAGGCCGTGGCCCCCCGGTCGTCCTGCGGCCCTCGTGGCCGTGCGCGCAGTGCACCCATGCCGCCGCCCTCATCCGTCCTCATGAACGATCTTGGATTTGGTGGTGATCCCCCAGGAGCTGCCCAACCCCGGCAGGAGGATGGGGACGTCGATCGTGACCACGGCGTAGTCCCCGTTGACATCGACCGACAGGTGCTTCCTGTCCTTCCACTTGCCCTTGACCCGCGCGACGGCCCGGCTGCGGACCTCCTCCCGGTTGGCCTTTCCCTGGGGGGTCGGGCTCTTGTCGTAGCCGATCACGGCGACGGCCCGCGACGCGGAGTTCGCGGCGTTCGAGGAGTACATGGAGGTCAGCCCGATCAGGACCACCTGCCAGCAGAGCAGCATGATCAGCACGATCATCGGGAAGAGCGCGGAGAACTCGAAGGCGATGGCGCCCTTGTCCTTCGCGACCCCCTTCCCTCTGGCCCTGCCCTTGCCGTCCCGGTCGTCGACGCGGACGAGACCGAGCTCTCCGGCGAGCCTGCCGACGGCCTTGCGGAAGTCGTTGTTCTTGACCGCCGAGGGCGCGCCGGTGTTGGCGGCCTCCTCCAGCGCGCGGAACACGGCCGGGATCAGGCTCTCCCGCAGCCGGGCCGCGCCGATCATCTTCTTCGCCAGGTCGGGCTGGATCTCGTTCTTGCGGTCGACCCTGGTCAGCAGGACCGTGGCGTCCTCCTGCTTGCGGATCGTCAGGCGGGCGAACAGGTCGGTGAGCCGCCGCGCCGACCGCATCGCCGGGACGTCCGGCGTCGCGACCACGACGAGTTCGTCCGCCAGTTCGACGGCCATCGCGTTCGCGTCGGAGACGTGCGTTCCGCCGTCCACGATGACGACCTCGTACCGGGAGCGGACCAGCGTGAGGATCTGCCGGATGGCGCGGGCGGACACCTCCTCGGCGTCCTCGCCGTTGCCCGGCGCGAGCAGCAGGTGCGGCCCGGACTTGTGGACGTACAGCGCCTCGGACACCACGCCGGCGTCCAGGTCGCCCGCGGCGGCCAGGTCGGAGATGGTGTGCCGGTGCTGGATGTCCAGGTAGCCGGGGATGTCGCCGTTCTGGAGGTCCATGTCGATCAGGCAGACCGACCGCCCGGACGACGCGACGGCGATGGCGAGATGGATCGCGACCGTCGTGGTGCCGACGCCGCCCTTCGCCCCGCACAGCGTGACGAGCGTGCCCTGCCGCCCGGACACCATCGGCTGCGGGGAGCTGAAGTGCCGCCGCATCGTCCGGGACCACTCGCCCGCCTGCGTGACCCGGTTCTGCAGCTCCGACAGCGTCGGGTCGCGCTGGATCACGCCGCGCGCGCCCGCCGCCATCGCGGCCGAGAACGTCTCGGTGCTGGCCTCGTCCACGACCAGGATCACCGCGAGCTGCGGATACCGGCCGACCAGGTCGCGGACCAGGTCGAGCGCGGGCAGCGGGCCGAGGCCCTCGTGGATCATCACCACGTCGAGCGCGGGCACCGACGCGACCGTGCCCTGGACGTGGCCGGACAGCGTCTCGACCGCGACGATCTCGAGGTCGGGCAGCTCGCGGAACTGACCGGCGAGCGCCAGCGCGACGTCCCGGTCCTCGACGCCGAGGAGTACCTGGATGCTCATGTCACCTCGCCGGGATGGTGTCGCACACCGGCGGCATCGAGACGCCGTCCGGGGTCTCGCCGGAGCCGCCGATCAGCGCGAGCCGGATCTTGGTGGCGTAGCTCTCCTCCCGGGCCAGCTTCAGGCTGTCCTGCGCGCTGAGCGCGAACGTGATGGGGAGCTCCTTGTCGGTGGCGGTGCTGTTCTTCTCGTTCCGGACATTGGTGACCTGGTCGATCTGGACGACCAGGGCCGACTTGACGATGCGCGCGGCGCACGACTGCTGGCTGTTGCTGCCCTGGTTCTTCTGGTATGTCGCGTAGATGTCGACGCGCATGCCCTTGCGGACCCGGCCCGCGACGCCGGTCTCGGCGTCGATCGTGATGGAGATCTCGCGCTGTCCCAGCTGGAGCGTCGGCCCGGGGGCGAGCATCCCGGTCTGGAGGAAGGCCCCGGCGGGCAGGTCCGCCGAGGCGACCTTGCCGTCGAGCTGGGAGAGGTCGGTGATCATCGTGTCCGGCGACCACTTCTTCGGCACCCAGACGTGGTCGAGGTTGTCCGGGGAGACCCGGGTGAACGCCGCGACCGGCGTCTTGAGCCGCAGCACCTCGGTCTTCCTGCCGACCTCGGCCCGTACCGAGCCCACGTAGCTCAGGGTCCCGGTGAAGACCACCACCGCGCCCAGCGCGGCCAGGATCATCAGCAGGACTCCGCGTCGCTGGCGGGGGTTCATGGTTCTCCGTTTCCGGTGTCAGGATGGGGGGTCATCGGTTCACCGCTCCAGGCGCGGCATGCCGAACACGACGGTGTCGCTGCGGTCGTCGTGCTCGACCGGCCGGTCGCGCGGCGGGAACACGATCTCGCCGGTCGCCCGCGGACGCCGGGGCGGTTCCCGGTCCGGCGAGGCGCCGTCCCCGGGCCGTCCTTCCGAGGCCACCGGGGAGTCGGTGGCCTCCTCGGCCGGCGGCCGCCGGTACTCGGGCCGGGTGACGTCCGCCTCCAGTACGGGCGGCGGGACGGCCCGGCGGTCCGGACGCGTCGCGGGCGAGAGGTCGTCCTCGTCGTCGTCCTCGAGGTGCGGGCCCACCTGGGCGGCGGCGGGATGCTGCTGGACGTTCAGGTCCGGCCGCCAGGTCTGCTCCGGCGGAGCCGCCTGCGGGCCGGACGGCCACTCCGGACTGGACGGCCACTGCGGACCAGACGGCCACTGCGAATCCGGCAGCGGCTGCGAATCCGGCAGCGGCTGCGCCGGAGGCACAGGCGCAGGCAACGGCGCAGGTACTGGCGCAGGCGGCTGCCGTTGACTCAGACCGTTCGCCGGCGCAGTCGGTTGCGGTGCGACCGGAGGCTGCAGCTGTTCCGGGGGTTGGGGCTGTTCCGGAGACTGCGGCTGTCCGGGAGGTCGGGGCGGGGCCGGGGGCTGCGCGGAGAGGTTCGCCACCGGCTTGGACAGGGCCGGCGCCGACGCGGCCTCCCCGGACGGCTGGACGCTGCGGCAGAACGGGCAGCGGGGCAGCGCGATCGGCTCGCCGCACCAGGCGCACGGGACGCCCGGGGCCGACTGGAGCGCGGACTGGAGCACCGACTGGAGCGCCTGCGGGTGACCGCTGATGGCCACGAACTCCACGTACTTCTTCGCCCCCCAGTACCGCTGGCTGAGCGGCTGGGCCGGGGCGTCGACGAGCGAGGCCGTGGAGAGCGCGGGGCTCAGCGAACGGTGCACCCAGTCCGCGTCGCCGCCGGACGACTTGACGGTCAGCAGCAGCACCGGATCGACCGGCCGCCGCTGGATCTCCGGGACGGGCTGGGCCGAGGTGACGCGGTGCACCTCCGCGTTCGGCGACATGAGCACGGAGAACCCGCCGTTCGGCAGGTACGAGGCGACGTGCTTGCCGAGCCCGATGTTCAGGTGCTCGAAGTGCGCGACGCTGTTCACCCAGGCCCCCGCGAGGGTGGTCTCGGCGAGCATCGGCGCGAGGCTGACGAGGGCGCCGGGCAGGACGTGCGGAGCGACGAAGGCGAGCTGGTCGGCGACCAGGCTGAGGGCGAGCGGCGGCAGCCGGAGCGGCAGCCCGGCGATCCGGTCGGTCATGAGCGCGCCGCGGGCGAGCGTGATCAGGCGTTCCACGCGTTCCGGCGCCCACGCGGGATAGACGACCAGAACGGCCGGACGGCGTGACAGCGCGTCCCGGACGACGTCGATGAACCGCGCCTCGTCGTCCGGCCCCGCCGACGGCTCGAGCCGCGGCGCGGCGAAGGCGCCGAGCATTCCGGTGCTCGGAAGATCTCCCACCAGCAGGACAGCGCTCACCGGGACCCCGGTTCACTCACGGGCCCGGACACGGCGCCCGTGCCACCGTTCGCGCGGGGCCGCGGTCGTGCCGTCTCCAGACCGTCCTCATTTTCGAGCGCCCTGACAATAGCCATCGAACCCGTCACTCCTCAAGCCGCATTCTCATCAGCGCCCCGAAACTTCTCCATGCCCAGCGACTTCCGACGCAGCCCCCGTCACTCCGGTTCCTATTACCCGCGATCCCGCCCCCGGCCGCCCGTGGCGGGTAACGGATCCAGAACGGTCCGCCGCTTGATCATCTTGATTCGGAGTCAGAAGTACAAGACGCGACCGAAACCTGTCGACCCCGTACACAAGAATTCATGCTGCCGTCCGAAGCCGGTCATGAATTGGGCTTCCGGGCCCTTGCGAAATCCGGGTGCCGGTGATCTCACCGCCCCCCGTGCCGGGCGTCGTCCCACGTCAGGGCGGGGCGACACCGTCCCCGCCCCGTCCGGCCGGCCGCCGGACGGACCCGCGCCGCCCGTCCCGGACTTGGGTCCTCGTTGGGCCCTCAGGCCCTCTACCTGGGGGAACGCCGGACCCTACATTCGACCGACGTCCGCCCCTGCCAGGCATGGAAGGGGGCCGTGATGCGGCTCCGAACGTCCCCCGGAGACCGGGGTGCCACCGCGCTCGCCTATGCGGCCCTGCTGCTCATCGGAGCGGCGATGCTCGGCACGATCTGGGTCCTGGTGTCGGGACAGGTCCGCAGCCAGATCACGATCGCGGTCTGCCAGATGTTCAACGGCAAGAACTGCACGCCGCCACCTTTTGACTACAAGCCGTCAACCGGCGCCTGCATTCTCAGCTCGAACTCCAAGAAGGTCGGCATGTCCGTCACCGTGTTCTCGGTGAAGGTGGGCCAGAACTTCCAGGCCGTGAAGATCCGGACCGCGGACGGCAAGGTCAGGGTCATGATCGTGCCGATCGACTACAAGCTGGGCGCGGAGGCGAAGATCGGCGCGGGCGCCACCTTCGGCAAGAACACCTACGGGCTGAACCTCGGCGCCAAGGTCGAGGGGGCCGTGAACCTCAAGTACGGCGACACCTGGGTGTTCAACAACGACCACGACGCCTCGGACTTCCTCGACACGATGAAGGGCGACCTGCTCCGCAAGACGGGCGAGTCGGTCAGCCCCCTCCTGTGGGCCTGGGACAAGGTCTCGGACTGGAAGCCGCACTACCGCGACCCGGACGTCAACCAGTTCGAGGTCGGCGTGGAGGGGGCGCTGAAGGGGTCGGCGGCGTTCGGGAACCTGGAGACCGGAGACGACGGCAAGAAGTCGGTCACCGACATCGGCACCGGCGCGGAGATCGAGGGCAGGGCCGGGGACGGCATCATCGTCACCAACGACAACAGCGGCCCGAAGGACAAGGGCTTCCCGACGACGTCCTACACCTTCCAGGTCAAGGGCAGCATCAAGGGCGCGGCCAAGGTGGTCGGGTACGGGGTGGGGGGCGAGGCCGCCTACACCGGGCAGACGAAGGTGACCTTCGACAACCAGGGGCGCCTCAAGAGCATCACCTGGGTCACCACCCAGGAGACGAACCTCTCCGAGAACATCAAGAACCCCGGCAAGAAGACGGCGAGCCCCAAGAACACCGACAAGCAGATCTCGACGACGACCACCACGGTCAACTTCGACGACTCGAACCGGGCGATCGGGCAGCAGTGGCTGCACGACAACGCGTTCCTGATGCCGTTCCAGACCATCCGGAACGCCGCCGACAAGAACGGCGGGTTCGTGGCCCAGGACCCCGGCCCGAACGCCAGCGCCATGGACCGGCTGCTCTACGACAAGGGCATCGTGAACCGCAACGTCTACGACGGCATCTCGGAGGACTACAAGCTCGGCCTCGAGGGCGGCGATGTCATCACGTTCGGGATCGAGGGCGGGTACGAGGGCGAGAAGCAGAAGCTGGCGGACGCGCAGTACCTTGGTCCGCCTGAGAACGGCCGGCGGACGTTCCAGACCTGGCCCGAATGTGCCCCGAGGTGAGAGGCGGCCACATGCTGCGAACACGGTCAGTCGGCGTCGTGACGGCGGTGGTCGCGCTGGTCTCCGGATGCGGCTCGTCCGGACCGGCGAAGGGAACGACACCGAAGGACTACGTCCGGGGCGACGCGCACGTCCTGTCCGTCGCGTACCCGAAGGAGTGGCAGGCGGGCCCTGACAAGCGCGTCGCGCTGTCCCGGCAGGCGCCGGACCAGTCGGCGTTCCTGGAGGTGGTGAAGGACCTCTCCGCCACCGCCGACGCCGGGCAGCTCGCCACGCTCGCCGAGATGGGCCCGCAGCTCCAGACGAAGGGCTACCGGCGGACGTCCCAGAAGAAGGTCGACCTCGCCGGGGCCAAGGGCGCCGAGCGGGTCGACTTCACCTTCGACGGCTTCAGGGGCGCGGCGAACCTCCCCGGGCAGGGCGTGTACGTCGCCGTGCTCGGCGGTGGCGGGCACGCGCACCTCGTCCGGATCACCTTCCAGCGCGGGAGGCTGTCCGACGGGACCCTGTCGGACATCGTCGCCTCGATCAAGGTGGGCGCGTGACCGGCCCGCTCAAGGTGGTCGGCGGCTGGTTCGCCGCCGTCGTGATCTGGCTGGTCGGGGTCGCCGTGGTGGCGAACCTGGCCACCGGCGCGCAGGACGGACGGACCCTCTCGGCGTTCGACCGGCTCACCCGGCTCGACCTGCCGTGGGTCGTGATCAGCCTGCTCATGGTCATCGCGACCGGGATCGTCTACCGCGACATGACCCGGACCGGCCGCTGGCTCGCCGTGATCCTGCCGGTGCCCGTCCTCGCCACCGTCCTCAGCGCGGTGGGGGCCGCCGCCGTGGGCGGGATGTCCGCGGTCGCCGTGATCCTCTACGTCGTGGAAGGCGCGGCGGGCGCGGGCCTCGGCCTGCTCGGCGCGCGGCTGATCGGCAGCCGCGCGGAACAGCAGGGCGGATACCTGTAATGCCGCAGGCGGTACTCCCGTGGTTCTTCACGGTGCTGCTCTGGCTGTTCGGCGTGGGCTTCGTGTACGGCGGCGTCCGGAACGTCCGCGAGTCACGGGAGTTCCTCGCGTCCGGCCTCGTCGTCCCGGGCGTCGTCGTCGGGGTGTCCGTGGAGGGAACCGGCGATCTGCGGAGGCAGTACGCCAAGCTCCGCTTCACCACCCTGGACGGGACACCGGTCGAGGCGACGAGCGAGACGTCGAGCGGCCCGTACGAGCTGCACCGGATGCAGGGCCGGACCGTCCCCGTCCGCTACGACCCGCACGACCCGCGCCGCGCCCGCGTCGACACCGGCTCGGGACGGGGCGCGGGCGGCTCGGTGGGCCTCGCCGTCGTCGGCGTCGTCCTGTTCCTCGGCGGAACCGCGATCGCCATCGCCAACCTCCTCTGACCCCGGACCGGAGACGGCGGGCACTCTAGAGTCGTTCCAACGGTCAGGAACACCTCCAGGAGACGGCGATGACGCACCCATCCGACCCCGGTCAGTCCCAGCCGCCGGGCCACCCCTACGGCCCTCCGCCGCCACCCCCGTCCAGCCCTCAGCAGCCCCCGCCGTCCCACCAGCAGCCCGGCCCCGTCCCCGGCCCCCGCCAGCCCTCCCCCGACCAGTCCCGCATGACCGGCCCGCAGCAGGCCTGGGCACCGCCGCCCCGCAGCAAGGGCGTGCTCGCCGGGCTGCTCGACACGAACTTCGACACCCTGGTCACGCCGAAGCTGATCAGGTTCTGGTACATCCTGGCCATCCTGCTGATCAGCGTGCAGTGCCTGGCGTTCCTGATGCTGGGGCTGAGGATCGCGACGTGGGACGACTTCTGGGCATGGGGCGTGATCATGGCGATCGCGTCGCCGTTCGTCTGGCTCTTCGAGCTGCTGATGGTGCGGATCCTGATGGAGGCCGTGATGGTCCGGTTCAAGAGCGTGGAATACCTGCACGTCATCAAGGACAAGGTCTGAGGCGTCCCGGCGGGCGCTGGGACGACGGGCACTGAGGGCGAGGGCAGGCGGCAGGTGGCCGAGATCGAGGAGCCGGGCGGCGCGCGTTCCCGGGAGGCGCGGGACACGGGGGCACGTCCGCGAGAGACGGCGAGCGGTGCGGAGGCGGCCGCGGAGACCCGGCGCGATCCCGGTGTGACGCGCCGGGACGTCCCGGAACCGCGGACACAGGTCTCACCGCGGGAGACGAGCCGTCCGGGCGACGGGCGTTCGGGCGGCAGAAGTCCGGACGGTCGTGTGGCGGGCGGTGGTGTGCCGCTGGTGCGTCTGCCGGACGAGTTGGCCGAGCGGTTCGCGGTGGTCGCGGAGTTGCCGGTGCAGGGCGCGGAGTCGGACCTGCTCCTGGTGCGGGACGGCGACGACCGCGAGCTGGTGATGAAAGTGTTCCGGCGCGGTTACCACGCGGACCGGGACGTCTGGGCGAAGCTGCCCTCCCTGGGGTCGCCGCATGTCGTGCGGATCCTGGAGACGGGAAGCGCGGCGGGACGCGACTACGAGGTCGCCGAGTACGCCGAGCACGGCAACCTCCGGACGCTCATGGAGGGCCCGCGCGACACGGCGTTCATCACCGAGGTCGTGCGTCAGCTCGCCGACGGAATCCGCGCGTTGCACGAAGCGGGCATCGTCCACCGGGATCTGAAACCGGAGAACATCCTGGTCACCGGCCGGGACCCGGTCCGGACGGCGATCACCGACTTCGGCCTGAGCCGTGTGCTGGAGCAGAGCGTGGTGTTCGCGTCGTCGTCGCGGACGCTGGCGTACGCGGCGCCGGAGTCGCTGTCGGGGCAGGTGTCCCCGGCGCGGGACTGGTGGTCGCTGGGGATGGTCGTCCGGGAGATGGCGACCGGGCGGCCGCCGTTCGCCGGGCTCAGCGAGACGGTGGTCGTCGACCATCTGGCGACGCGTCCGATGCCCGTGGACGACGTGGCGGACCCGCGGCTGCGGCTCCTGGTGCGGGGGCTGCTGGCGCGCGATCCGCGGCAGCGGTGGTCGTCCGCGCAGGTCGGCGCGTGGCTGGCGGGCGAGTCGCCGGACGTGGCGGAGGAGCGGAACGCCTCGCCGTCCGGACCTGGGCTGCCGTTCGGCGGGCGCCGGTTCACCGACCGTCGCGAGCTGGCGTCCGCGCTGGTGGAGCGCTGGGACCACGCCGCCGTGTACCTGTTCGGGCGCGGCGAGGCCGGGGAGGCGTGGCGGGCGCTGCGCGACTGGCTCGCGGACGTCCCCGACGACAGCCGCATCGAGCTGGTCGACCGGTACCTGACCTCGGCCGACCTGACGGCGGACGCGAAGCTGCTGCATCTCGTCCGCTGGCTCGATCCGCAGCTGCCGCCGCACTACCTCGGCCGCCGCGTCACCCCGGACGACCTGCCCGGTCTGGCCGCGCTCGCGAGCGAGCCGGGGCACCCGGACCACCGGACGGCGTGCCTGCTCGGCAAGGGCCTGTGGGACGGACGCCTCCTGGACGTCCTCGCGGGCTTCGAGGGCGCGCACGAGCTGGCGCGCGTCGACGTCCAGTGGCGGGCGCACGTGGCGGCGTGGAACGACCTGTCCCGATGGCTGCGCTCGCAGGACGCCCTGCCGTTGCCGGCCAAGGCACGGCTGCCCGAGACCGGCGCGACGGAGACACCGGTCGCGGGCGAGGTGCCCCCGGATGAGCCGCCCGTCGTCCTGCTGACACTGCTGGCGCTGGCGGCGCGTCCGGCGGAGACGGCGGACGCCCTGGGCCGGGCCGTCGCGAAGGGGCACGGCGAGGACGTCCCGTGGTTCGCGTGGCTCGTGGACGGCGCGGCCGACGACGATCCGCTGCGCCTGCTCGCGGTCGTCCGGACGCAGCCGGAGGCCGCCGCCGAGGCCGGGACCCGGCGGCGGGACCGCCGGGCCGAGGAGATCAAGGCGGAGGAGCTCCGCCACCACCGGGACGAGCACGAGCGGCGGCGCCTGGAGAAGAGGAACGCGGCCGTCACGCGCGCGGTCGGATGGTCGCTGCCGATCCTGCTGTTCTGGCTGGCCGGAAGCGGACTCATCGCCCAGCTGGCGGGGAGCGGCACGAAGACCGGCCCGGGCGGATGGTTCGTGATGCTCGGCTTCGTGGCCGTCCTCGCGTGGGCGCTGCAGTGCGCGGCCGAGGTGTTCGTCGCGCGCGCGCAAGGCGGCGAGTACCTGCCGCACGGTCCGTGGGGGCTGCTGTCGAGCGCGCTGTCGGCGAGCGGGCGCGGCATGAACAAGGTGGGGCAGGCCATGCGCGGGACGCCGGGCAGGCGCGGCCTCGTCCCGTTCGCGCTCGTGTTCGGGATCATGTCCGCCCTGCTGCTGATCGCGCTGGCCGCCGTGACCCCGGCGGGCGGCCTGCTGTGGATGCTGGCGATGCCCGCCGCGGCCGTCGCGCACGCGATCGCCGCGGGCGTCCGGCTGCACCGCTGGCGCACCATCCGGAACTCCGACGGAGGGACATCATGAGCAGCGGCGTCGAGGCCGACATCGTCCTGGACGCGGCGGTCGTCCTCACCCTGGGGATGAACCGCGCGCTGGGCCGCGCGTCCGGGCTGGCCGGACGCGGCGCGGAGGCGCTCGCGGCGCGCGCCGCCGGACGGGCCGAGGAGCGCGGACGCCGCCTCGCCGAGGTGCGGGACCTGGAACGCGCGCTCCGCGAGGTCGTCGAACGGAACGCGCGCATCCAGGCGCTCCGCGAGCTGGGCGCCGAGAACCTGCCCGCGCCGCTCGCGCCGAGCGGGGACGACGCGTCCGACGCCCTGACCGCGTGGTGCGCGCGCGCCGACACCCTCCTGGACGAGGCGGAGGCGACCCTCTCACGGAAGATCGCCGCGGACATCGGCACGCAGGTCTTCACCGCCGAGCCCCTGACCACCGACACGTCCGGCGCCCCGGCGCCCGCCCCCGCGCCGAAGCCCGCTCGCATCGACGAGGCGCTCGAACGCGTCCTCGCGCGCCTGCTGCCCGACACGTCCGACCAGGACCGCCGGGACGTCGTCGAGGCAGCGAGGCTGCTCGCCGGGTCCGGCACGGCGGCGGACGCCGAGACCGTCCTCAGCGAGGTGCGGCTCCGCGTCCAGAAGGCGAACGAGAACGCCCGCGCGCGCCGCGAGGAGGCGAAGGCGGAGCAGGCGCGCGAGGACGCGCGCGAGCAGGCCGAGGCCGAGCGGCGGTACGTCCTGACCGAGGTCACCAAGGCGTTCGAGGACCTCGGATACGAGGTCCACCAGAGCTTCGAGACGGTCACCGCCGACAACGGCTCGCTCGTGCTGTCGAAGGGCGGCTGGACCGACCACAGCGTCCGGATGCGGCTGGACGGCGACGCGAGGCTGCGCGCGAAGATGATGCGCGCGACGCCCGTCCTGAGCGAGAACGACCGGCGCGTGGACATCGAGCGCGAGCAGGAGTGGTGCGACGCGTTCGAGGCGGCGCGCGAGCGCCTGGAGGACGCGGGGATCGGCTCGGACGTGACCTGGCGGCTCGCCCCGGGGGTGGAGCGGCTCCCCGTCCGGGC
The DNA here is from genome assembly GCF_040679435.1 of Spirillospora sp. NPDC052269. Taxonomy (NCBI): domain Bacteria; kingdom Bacillati; phylum Actinomycetota; class Actinomycetes; order Streptosporangiales; family Thermomonosporaceae; genus Spirillospora; species Spirillospora sp. NPDC052269. Next base: position 62,685 of record NZ_JBFAUU010000001.1, on the reverse strand, counting down.
CGAGGCGCGGCAGACTGGGACGAGGGCCGCCCAGGCCAGGGCGCGGGAACGGCGTCCTGGAGAATGAACCGGACCGGAGGACCGGCCCGGCGGACGGCCCTGCACCAGAGCCCCGACGACGACTAGCGGAAGAAGCGCGCGTGAGTATCGAGTCCCCCACCCTCGGCGGTCGGCTGCCCGGATGGCCGCCGTTCATCCGCGAGCTGGACGCGACGCTGGCCGTCCACTCCCAGTACGTGCTGTCGGGGAACCTGTACGACAGCTTCCTCGCCCCGGGCGACGGCGCCTCCCCGGCGCGGCTGCTGCCGCTGCGCGACCTGCTGTGGGAGTCGATGCGGTCGAGCGGCTACTCGTTCATGGTCGTCTACGACGCCGTGGACGGCGTCCAGATCCACCCCCCGACAGCGGCGGACGAGGCGCAGCGGCTGCTCGGCAAGGTCAAGCCGGACGACAAGCCGTCCCTGGAGGCGCTGACCCGGCACCTGGCGGCCGTCGCGCGTCCGGCCGAGGACGTCCGGGCGGCGTTCGTGATCGACTCGGCGTCCCGGATCGCGCGGACCCCGACCGACCTGGAGCCCGCCGAGCGCGACTTCTTCCGGTTCTGCGCCAAGCTCTCCCGGACGGCGCGTCCGGTGCGGGTCGCGGGCGGCCAGCGGCCGAAGCCGCTGTACAACCCGGTGCTGTGGCTGGTGGACCGGCCCGGCGACCTGCCGCCGTGGCTGACCGCCGAGAACGAGAACGTGCGCGAGATCACCATCCCGCGCCCGCACCTCGGCGACCGGCAGGAGACCGCGCGGCTGCTGGCCCGCGCCTTCGGGGTGTCCGACGTCGGCGCGGACGAGGCGGCGGCGCAGGCGTGCGACGCGTTCGCCGAGCAGGCGGACGGGCTGACCCTGCAGTCGATGATCGAGGTGACCCGGCTGGCCAAGGAGCGGAACGTCTCGCTCACCGACCTGCCGGACGCCGTCCGCACCTACAAGCTCGGCGTGCTCGACAACCCGTGGAGCCGCGGCCACCTGCGCCGCCGCGTCCTGGAGGGCGAGAAGCGCGTCCCGGAGCGGGTGATCGGGCAGCCGCAGGCGGTCACCAAGACCCTGGACATCCTGAAGCGGGCGGTGCTCGGGCTGTCCGGCGCGCAGGCGACCCGGTCCGGGTCGCGGCCGCGCGGCGTGCTGTTCTTCGCCGGGCCGACCGGCGTCGGCAAGACCGAGCTGGCCAAGTCGATCACCGAGCTGGTGTTCGGGGACGAGTCGGCCTACCTGCGGTTCGACATGAGCGAGTTCTCCGGCGAGGGCTCCGGGGACCGGCTGATCGGCTCGCCGCCCGGCTACGTCGGGCACGAGGCGGGCGGCGAGCTGACCAACGCCGTCCGGGAGGACCCGTTCCGGGTGATCCTGTTCGACGAGATCGAGAAGGCGCACCCGCGGATCCTGGACAAGTTCCTGCAGATCCTGGAGGACGGGCGGCTCACCGACGGCCGCGGCAACACCGTCCACTTCTCCGAGGCGATCCTGATCTTCACCTCGAACCTCGGGATGTTCGTCCCGGTGCACGACCCCACCGGGAGCGGCACGTCCGGACGGGTCCGCAACGTGATCCCCGGCATGCCGTACGAGGACGTCGAGCAGCGTATGAAGGGCGCGGTCGCCGACCACTTCACCGAGGTGCTGAACCGGCCGGAGCTGCTCAACCGGTTCGGCGACAACATCGTGGTGTTCGACTTCATCGGCGCGGAGGCCGCGGACCGGATCTTCGACCTCCAGTTCGCCAACATCTGCCGCCGGGTGACCGACGAGCACCGGCTCGTCCTGTCGGTGAAGGGCGAGCCGCTCGGCACGCTGCGCGAGTGGTGCACCGCCGAACTGGACAAGGGCGGACGCGGCATCGGCATGGCGCTCGAGTCGTACTTCGTGAACCCCCTGGCCCGCGCCCTGTTCGACCGCGACCTCACCCCGGACGAGAAGATCACGGTCACCGCCGTCCGCCGCGAGGGCAGCATCGTCCACGTGGACATCGCATGAGCCGCCGGGCACGCGCGCAGGAGCACCACCGGACGGGCGCGCGTGGGAATCATCGCGTGACGGACCGGGAACGGGGCCCGGTGTGACCGATCTCCTGCTGGCGAAGGCGCACCACCCGGTGACGACGCTCGGTCCGGGGACGCGGGCGGGCATCTGGACGCAGGGCTGCACGCTGAACTGCCACGGCTGCCTGTCCCGCGACACCTGGGACGCCGATCCGGCGAAGGCCGTCCCGGTGGAGGCGCTGCTGGGCTGGCTGCGGTCGCTGCCCGCGCCGCTGGACGGCATCACGATCTCGGGCGGTGAACCGTTCCAGCAGCCGGAGGCCGTGCTGGAACTGGTCTCCGGGGTCCGCGCCTGGCAGGCGGAGCCCGGCCGTGAGAGCATTCCGTTGGACATACTCATCTACAGCGGATATGTCTACACACGGCTCTCGCGCTCCCCCGCGGCCCGCGAGATCCTGAACAGGTGCGACGCCGTCATCACGGGGCCGTACGTCGACCGGCTGAATCCGGAGGGGCGACACTCCCCCGAGAGGTCCCTACTCTGGAGGGGGTCGGCCAACCAACGCGTCGTGCCGCTGTCCGGGCTCGGACGGCAGCGCTACGCCGAGGCGGCCGGGATGGAAACGAACCGGGACGACACGCCCCGCATGCAGGTGTCCGTGGACGAGGGGCCGGAGGGAAGGCGGGTGTACTACATCGGGATCCCGCGACGAGGTGACCTCGATCACCTCACATCGACGCTGGAACAGGCCGGAGTGCGCGCGGGGGATGTGTCATGGAGACCATGAACTGCCCATACTGCAATGAATCCGTACAGCCTGGCGATCTGCTCTGCCTGAGCTGCGGTGCGAACCTGGCCCGTCCGGGCGCCCAGCAGCCGCACCAGCACCAGCACCAGCCCGCTGGCGCCCCCGGCTACGGCGACCAGGCTCCGCCCCGAAACCAGCCGCCTCCCGGCCAGCACGGCCAACCCGGCGGCGGCCAGCCCGGCGGTCCCCCGCCGTACGGCCAGCAAGGCGGCTTCGGCCAGCCCCCGCAGCAGGGCGGGCAACCCCCGTACCAGCAGCAGGGCGGCCAGCCCGACTACGGCCAGCAGCCGGACTACGGGCAGCCCCAGCAGCCGCAGCAGCAGCAGTCGGACCCGTGGGGCCCGCCCCAGCAGGCGGCCGACCCGTGGGGTCCTCCGCAGCAGCCGCAGGGCGGTTTCGGCCAGTCCCCGCAGCAGGGCGGCGGGCAGTCCGACTACGGCCAGCCCGCCCAGCACGGCGGACAGCCCGACTACGGTCGCGGTGGCCAGCCCGACTACGGTCAGCCTCCCCAGCAGGGCGGTCAGCCGGACTATGGCCAGCCCCAGCAGCACGGCGGGCAGCCTGACTACGGCCAACCGCAGCACGGCGGACAGCCGGATTACGGTCAACCGCCCCAGCAGGGCGGCCAGCCGGACTACGGCCAGCCTCCCCAGCACGGTGGCCAGTCCGGTTTCGGCCAGCCTCCGCAGCACGGTGGCCAGCCCGACTACGGCCAACCGCAGCACGGCGGACAGCCGGATTACGGCCAGCCGCCCCAGCAGGGCGGCCAGCCGGACTACGGCCAGCCCCCGCAGCAGCAGGACCCGTGGGGCTCGCCCCCGCCGCCCGCTCAGCAGGACCCGTGGGGAGCGCCGCAGCCCGGCTACGGCCAGCCGAACGGCCCCGGCGGGCAGCCGATGCATCCGCACGGCCGCGAGCAGACGCTCCTGCCGCCGGAGGGCCAGGGCGGACGCCGCTCCGACGCCACCGGGATGATGTGCCCGTACTGCGAGGCGGTGCTGAGCAACCCGTCCGCCTCACAGTGCGACTCGTGCCTGCGCCCGCTGCCGGGCCAGGGCGCGCCGACGCTGCGGGTGCAGTTCCCGACCGGTGAGCTGAAGCTCGCCGCCGGGCAGAGCCTGGTGCTCGGCCGGGACGCGGGCCAGTCCCCCGTCGCGTCGACGTTCACGCCCTACGACAACGTCTCGCGACGGCACTCGACGGTCTGGATCGACCAGCAGGGCACCGCGTGGGTCCGCGACGAGGGCTCCACGAACGGCACCTTCGTCAACGGCGAGCGCCTCCCCCCGCGGGTGGACGCCCCGCTCCGCGACGGCGACCAGCTCCGCCTCGCCGCCGACGTGGCGGGCACCATCATGCTCGGCTGAGCCCGCACGGCCGACACGTTCGGCCGACACGGCTCGGCAGGCACGGCTCGGTGGGCATGGTCCCGCCGACATGCCGAGAACGACCGCCGACGGCGGCCCGGATCCGTCCGGGCCGCCGTTGCCGTTTCGTGATCATCTTCCGGCCAACCCCCCTCTGAGCGGGGACGTCCTGTTTTATGCGCGCCACGCACCGCGCGCGTACACAGGAGAACGAGGCCTATGCGCATCACCACTCTCGCGCTGGGCACGGCCACGGTCACGGCCCTCACCCTGACCGTCCCGGCCGCCGCCCGCGCCGCACCCCCTCCCATTCCCACGCAGATCACCGCCCTGCGGGTCGGCACGGACGCCACCCGGCACCTCACCCTCTCCGGCCGCCTCACCACCAAGGCCGGGACGACGGTGGGCGCGGGCCGCAAGGTGGTCATCGAGACCGCCGACGACACGCACCGGCGCTGGTTCACCTACGCGACACCGTTGGTCACCAAGGCGGATGGAACGTTCCATACCGACGCCCGGAAGACCGGCGCCCACTACACGCACGGCTACTACCGCGTCCGCTTCGCGGGAGGGCCCGCCTTCGCCGCGACGCTCTCCGGGGACGTCCGCGACCGCCGGATCGCCACCCGCGTCACCGGCTGGAAGGTCTCCACGACCCACCCCCGCCGCGGCTCGACGTTCACCGTGCGCGGCTACCTCCAGGAGAAGCCCGGCACGGCCTGGAAGGGCCTCAAGGGCCGGCGCGTCTCGATCGAATACTGCCTCAAGGGCGGCGACTGCCTGAACGATCTGTCGCTCTGGCACGGGCTCTCCAACTACAAATCGGGCGCGAAGGGCTCCTTCACGACCCGAATCCACGTCGGCGCGAAGGCCAAGCCGATCTATATCGCCTACACGTTCTACGGCGATTCGACCCACTACGTGACCTGGCTGGTCAAGCCGGTCCTGATTTCCCCCCGATGAAAGTGACGAACATGCGCAAGTCCCTGTTGATCGCAAGCACGGCCGCCGCCGCGGCCACCCTGGTGGCCGCCCCGGCCACCGCGAACGCCGACACCGTCACCAAGACCCCCACCAAGGTCACCTTCGGCATGTCCACCACGTGGGACGCCAAGCTGAGCATCTCGGGCAAGGTCACGGCGACGAACGGCGAGACCTTCCCCGCCGGGAAGTGGCTGGTCGCCGAGTGCTACTCGACGCAGCAGCACAAGTGGCTGACGGTCAAGCCGCTCGCGGGCCAGAAGCCCCTGATCACGCAGGTGGGCGGGGCCTTCTCGAGCAACCTGACCGTCTACTGCTCGCACGGCGCCTACCGCGTCCGCTTCCCCGGCGACCCGACGTTCGCGCCGTCCACCAGCCCGAACGTCCAGGACAAGCGCATCAACTCCCTGGCCTACGGCTGGAAGGTCACGCCGCACACCGTCCGCAAGAACGGCTACGTGTACGTCAGTGGAACCCTCAAGCACGACCCGACGCCGGGCCACTACGTGCCGTTCAAGGGCCAGCGCGTCTACCTGTACGTGAAGCTCAAGGGCCAGAAGAACTTCTCCTGGTTCGCGCGCCCCAAGACCGACTCCAAGGGACACTTCAGCGGGCGCATCCGTCTTCCCAAGGACGCTTACTTCATTTACCAGTACTTCGGCGACAACAACCACTACTACGACGCGCCGGTCAAGGCGACCTTCGTGCACGTCCGATAACTAGGTGGACGTCCATGGATGTCCGATAACCAGATAGTGCGCGTTCTGTAGCGAGACGGCGGCGGTCCGGAGTTTCCGGGCCGCTGTTGTCTTTTCGTGACCTGAGGAGCGCAACCTGAAGGCGAGTTCGTGCATCATCCCAAGTGCGCGTTTGCCGCAAATTTCATAACTCGGCGTCCCACGAACGGCACGGCCCGTTCAGGTGCGTCGCAGGACGGCCGGGAGGTCGCTTGAAGCGGGGAATCCGTGCGGTCGAGGCGATTTTCGCCCTGGGGGCGCTCGGTGTGATGTCGTCGCTGGTGGCGGCGTTCCCTGAGGACCACGGCACGCACACCGGGGCGCACGGCAAGATCGCGGACCGGGCGGGGCGGGCGTTCGCCGACGGGGTCCGTCCACCGAGCGGCAAGGGAACGGCCTCCGCCACGCCCACGGGCGCGGCGGGCGGGCACTGGTCCGGATCCGGCGGGCGGTTCATGCAGCTCGTCGCGCACGAGGACGACGACTCGCTGTTCTACTACCCGGACATGATCCGGTCCGCGGCCTCGGACTCGACCACCGTGTACCTGACCAGCGGCGAGGCCACCGGACGCCAGTTCCACAACCGGTGCGTGTACGGGCAGCACCGGGAGGACGGCGCGCGGGCGGCGTGGGCGCGCAACGCCGGGCTGCCGGACCGGTGGACGCGGGCGCCGCTGCGCCTGCCGGGCGGCCAGGCGGTCGAGCTGGACACGCTGAACGGCGCGTCCAACATCCGGCTCGTCTTCTTCAAGCTGCACGAGGCCGGGGACAAGCCGGCGATGAAGCGCACCTCGTCGCTGGAGCAGCTGTCCCACGGGGCCGGCGCGGCGACGACGCTGGGCTCGGAGTCCACCGACGGGCCGGGCTGCGACCCCCGCTACGTGCGCCAGCGATACACCAGGCAGCAGCTCGAGAACGGGCTGACCTGGCTCATGCAGCGCTTCGGCCCGAGCGTCGTGCTGGCGCAGGACCCGAAGTCGCCGCCGGTCCAGGGCCGGTTCACGCACGTCGTGACGACGATGGGCGACCACACCGACCACCAGGGCGCGGGCCGCCTGGTCGCCGACGCCGCCGCGCGGTACGCCGGGCCGCAGCGCGACGGGAGCGTCCTCGTCCGGTACTACCGCGACTACAACATCCGGAGCTCGCCGCCGAACCTGGGCGCGCTGGCGCCGGCGAAGAGGCAGCTCTTCCTCACCTACCTCGGCCCGCACGGCGCCAACGACCCCGGGCCGAACCCGAACAACCCGACCTTCTACACCTTGTTCTACTCGCGCCAGTACACCCGCTGGACGAACGGGACGACCTGGGCCGTCCTGGACAGCGCGAAACGGCTGAACGCCTTCGCCGTCCTGGACGGCAGGGTCGCGCAGTGGCAGCAGGCGCAGCCCGGCGGCCCGTGGACCGGTCCCAAGTTCGGGCCCGGCGGCGGCCTGGCGCCGTACGTGACGGCCGTCCGGGACGAGCACGGCATGCTGCACCTCTTCGCTCTGCGGATGTCCGACGACGCGATCGTGACGGCATCGCAGAAGGCGTCCGGCGCCTGGACGGGCTGGTGGTCGCTCGGCAACCCCGACCCCGACGCGGGGCTGACCGTCGGGACGCCCGCCGTCGCGGTCACGCCGCGCGGCGACATGACCGTCGCGGTGCGGAACCTGGACGGCGGCGTGAGCGTGAAGACGCGGCGCGGCGGCACATGGGCGGGCCACTGGACCGGCCTGTCCGCCAAGGGCGTGCGGGATGGCGTCGCCGCCGTCGCCGACGCGTCCGGACGGGTGGAGGTCTTCGCGCCGACCGACAAGGGCGTGGCGCGGTGGCGGCAGCAGAAGCCGGGCGAGCCGTTCGTCCCGGTGCTCGGCGGCTCCGGCGGCCCGCCCGCCGGCCCCGTGACCGCGGCCGTGGACGCGACCGGCGCGGCGCGGATCTACTACCCCGCGTCCGGGACGGCGTCGACGGTGACGCAGTCCGACAACGGGATGCGCCCCGACCCGCTGTACGGGCCGATGACGTTCGAGGGCACGGCGGTCGCGACCAGCGGGCAGCGGACCGTCCTCGCGGCCCGGACGGCCGACGGCGCGCTCGCCCTGGGCGTCCAGAACGCGCCGTACGGGCCGTACGCGTGGTCCACGCGCCGGGCGGACGTCATGGGGTCGCCCGCCCTCGCCTACGACGCGCAGGGCCGTCTGGTCGCGCTGGTGTTCGGCAGCGACGCGCACCTGTACACGATGCGCGCGACGAGCCCGGGCTCCGCGACGTCCTTCACCGACTGGACCCGCACCGGCTGACGGCCGGGCCCGGGCCCGCCGGGACGCGCACCGGCCGAGAGAACGAGAAGGTCGAGAGAAGCGAGAAGGCCCCCGCCGCAAGGGCGGGGGCCTTCTCGTTCGACCGGATCAGCCGGTTCGAGGGCTCGATCAGGAGTTGCGCTTGGCGCGGGCGCGGGTCCGCTCGCGCTCCTTGGCGTCCAGGACGATCTTGCGGATCCGGACGAAGGTCGGGGTGACCTCGACGCACTCGTCGTCCCGGATGAACTCCAGGCTCTCCTCGAGGGTGAGGATCCGCGGCGGGGTCAGCGTCTCGGTCGTCTCGGCCGTGGAGGAGCGGACGTTGGTCTTCTGCTTCTCCTTGGTGATGTTGACGTCCATGTCGTCGGCGCGCGAGTTCTCGCCGACGATCATGCCCTCGTACACCTCGGTGGTCGGGCCGACGAAGAAGGTGCCGCGCTCCTGCAGGTTCAGGATGGCGTAGCCCGTCGCGGCGCCCGTCCGGTCGGAGACCAGCGAGCCGCTCGGACGGGTGCGCAGGTCGCCGAACCAGGGCTCGTAGCTCTCGAACACGTGGTGCGCCATGCCGGTGCCGCGGGTCTCGGTCATGAACTCGGTGCGGAACCCGATCAGGCCGCGCGCCGGGACCAGGAACTCCATCCGGATCCAGCCGGTGCCGTGGTTGGTCATGTGCTCCATGCGGCCCTTGCGGACGGCCATGAGCTGGGTGACGGCGCCGAGGTGCTCCTCGGGGATGTCGACCGTGAGGCGCTCGACCGGCTCGTGCTTCTTGCCGTCGATCTCGCGGGCGACCACCTGCGGCTTGCCGACGGTCAGCTCGTAGCCCTCGCGGCGCATGTTCTCGACCAGGATGGCCAGCGCCAGCTCGCCACGGCCCTGGACCTCCCAGGCGTCCGGACGCTCGGTCGGCAGCACCTTCAGCGACACGTTGCCGACCAGCTCGCGGTCGAGGCGGTCCTTGACCAGGCGGGCGGTGACCTTGGTGCCCTTCTCCCGGCCGGCCAGCGGCGAGGTGTTGGTGCCGAGGGTCATGGAGATCGCGGGCTCGTCCACCGTGATCAGCGGCAGCGGGCGCGGGTCGTCCGGGTCGGCGATGGTGTCGCCGATCATGATCTCCGGGATGCCGGCGATCGCGATGATGTCGCCCGGGCCGGCCTCGTCGGCGGGCTTGCGGGTGAGCGCCTCGGTCATCAGCAGCTCGGTGATCTTGACCCGCTCGACGCTGCCGTCGTGCCGGCACCACGCGACCTGCTGGCCCTTCTTGATCACGCCGTTGTGCACGCGGCACAGCGCGATCCGGCCGAGGTAGCTGGAGGCGTCCAGGTTGGTGACGTGCGCCTGGAGCGGGGCGTCCGGGTCGAAGGACGGCGCCGGGATGGTGTCCTTGATGACCTGGAACAGGGGCTCGAGGTCCTCGCTGTCGGGGAGCTCGCCGTCGCCCGGCTTGTTCATCGAGGCGCGGCCGGCGCGGCCGGAGGCGTAGACGATCGGGAAGTCGATCTGCTCCTCTTCGGCCTCGAGGTCCATGAACAGCTCGTAGGCCTCGTCGACGACCTCGTCGATGCGGGCGTCCGGCCGGTCGGTCTTGTTCACGACCAGGATGACCGGGAGCCGCGCCTCGAGGGCCTTGCGCAGGACGAACCGGGTCTGCGGGAGCGGGCCCTCGCTGGCGTCCACCAGCAGGACGACGCCGTCCACCATGGACAGGCCGCGCTCGACCTCGCCGCCGAAGTCGGCGTGGCCGGGGGTGTCGATGATGTTGATCGTCATCCCGGCGTGCCGGACGGCGGTGTTCTTGGCCAGGATCGTGATGCCCTTCTCACGCTCCAGGTCGTTGGAGTCCATGACGCGGTCGTTCACGTCCTGGTTCTCACGGAACGCGCCGGACTGCCAGAGCATGGCGTCGACCAGTGTGGTCTTGCCGTGGTCGACGTGGGCCACGATGGCAACGTTGCGGAGGTCATCGCGCGTGGAGAAGGGCATGCGGTTTCGCCTTGGGTGAGAGTTCGGGGATCGGCCGCAGACGTGCGACACTCACAGTTTACTCGGCCGCCCAAGGAGCCCGGTCGTCCGCGGGACGGCGGGCAGGTGAAGAACGGCCTCCACACGGGGTGATCATGCGGGTGACCAGCACCTCTTCCGTCACACGGATCCCACGCATCTCCTCCGCGACACCGGCACCACATGCGCACACATGCATACTTTGTGTGACTGTTTGGCCATTTTTGAACTTCCTTTGTAGTCTGCCCCGCAGATCCGGCCGTACCAAAGCCCCGTCCGTGGGGCAGCGACCGGACCGCCGAATCCCGCGAGGGAACCGGGGACCCACACTCCCGGGGTGAATCGGCGCACGTCACGGGGCGTCCTCTGACCGGGACGGCGTCGTGCCGTGCGGCGTAGGGCGACTCCTGGCCCGAACCCGTCAGCTAACCCGGTAGGCGGCACACGAAGAGGAGAACACCGGCCTTGGCCAAGGACCCCCAGCGCCGCCGCGTGACACTCGCGGCCGCCACCGTCCTCGCGCTCGGACTGGGCGTCGCCGCACCCGGCGCGGCCCACGCCGCGCCGACGGCCCCCCAGGCACCCCGAGCACTCCAGGCACCCCTCACTCCCCCGTCCCCGTCCGGGAAGCCCTCCGAGTCCGACCTGAAGAAGCAGCTCAAGCAGCTCCAGGACGAGGCGGAGAAGCTCACCGAGCAGTACAACAAGTCCCGCGTCGACCTCGGCAAGGCGCAGAAGGCCGAGCGGGACGCCACGCGCCGCGCGGACGCCCTCGAGGCTCAGGCCGCCCCGGCCCGGGCCGCGCTCGGCCAGGTCGCCGCGAACCAGTACATGAGCGGCGGCGGCCCGGACATGATCTTCGCGGGAGGCGCCGACGGCAGCGGGCTGTCCGACACCGCCTACCTCGCCCAGAACCGCGCGGGCGCGGTCCAGCGGCTGCAGACGCTGATCGACCAGGCCAACAAGGCCAAGTCGGACGCGCAGGCGCAGACCGCGAAGGTGAAGCAGGCCGCCGACCAGGCGGACACCGCCCGCAAGACCACCAAGGGCAAGATCGACGACGTCCAGAAGCTCCTGGACAAGCTGGGCATCACCCGGACCAAGGACCCGACGTCCGGGTACACGGTGACCGTCCGGGGCAGCGGCCTGCCGCAGAAGATGCTGCGCAAGGCCCTGACCAAGCTCGGCTCGCCGTACGTGTGGGCGGCCGCCGGGCCGACCACCTTCGACTGCTCCGGCCTGGTCATCTGGGCGTACGCGCAGGTCGGAAAGCCGGGCCTGCCGCACTACACCGGCGACCTGTTCCAGCTGGGCACCAAGATCGACCGGGGCTCGCTGCGCCAGGGCGACCTGGTCTACTTCGGCGGCGACCTGCACCACATGGGCATCTACGCCGGTGGCGGCCTGTTCCTCCAGGCCCCGCAGACCGGCGATGTGGTGAAGGTCTCCAAGATGGACCGCTCGGACTACGCGGGCGCGAACCGCATCGAGTGACCTGAAACACCACGCACGACCTGAAGCACCACGCACGCCCCGAAGCACCACGCAGCGACCGGCGTCCGCCTCCCGCGGACGCCGGTCGCTGCGTTTTCGGGGCTCTGGAACCTCGGGCCCGTCCGCCTCCGCGCCATGGCCTCATCCGGCCAGGCGGTGTGCGTCCGGCCGTGCGCGCCCAGACGGGCCGGTCAGCGGGCGAGGTGAGGGGTGATCGCCTCGACGACCGGGAGGTCGCCTGGAAGCCACTCGACGTCGTAGAGCTCGTCCGCGGTGAGCCAGCGCAGCGCGAGGTGCTCCAGGGCCTCCGGCTCGCCGTCCACGACGGTCGCCGTCCACACCCGCAGGACGGACCCGCCGAGCCCCAGCGGCCAGTCGCCGCCGACCCGCTCGCCCAGGACGACCCGGACGCCGAGCTCCTCCTCGCACTCGCGGACGAGCGCCTGCTCGTCGGTCTCCCCCGGGTCCACCTTGCCGCCCGGGAACTCCCATCCCCCGGCGAGCTCCGGCGGCTCGGCCCGCTGCGCGGCCAGCAGCCGCCCGCCGGAGATGATCGCCGCTCCCACCACCACGCTCACGCTCATGGACCGCCATCATGCCGTTTCCATGACCGTCCCGTGGGGCGGGGCCGAACGCGGCGGCGGGGCCCGGTGGATCAGCGCGACGAGGCGGCGTCCGACCGGGCCTGGTCGACGGTCCGCCGGGCGGTCTCCACGATCTCCTGGAGGTGGTCGCCGTGGGCGCCGCGCCAGTAGACGCGGCCGCAGTCGGCGCAGCGGCCGTACGCGTCGTAGCTGCGGCGCGTCCCCTCCGCGAGCTCCCGCTCGATCTCCGCCTTGTCCACCGGGACGAGCGTGCCGTTGCAGGCCGTGCAGCGCGTCCAGGGGGCCAGCTCGGGCGCGAACCGCTCCAGCAGGTCGTGGAGCTGGTCGTCCGGCCGGGGGCTCCGGACGTACGCGCCGAACCACAGCGCGCGCCGCATCAGCAGTCCCCGGTCCTGCGTGAGCAGGACGCGCCGCTCCTCGTTCGCCTGGACGACCAGCTCCGGGTCGTCCATGTCGTTGTGGTAGGCGGTGTCGAGGCCGATCAGGCGCATCCGGCGGGCGAGGGTGCCGAGGTGCACGTCCAGCAGGAAGCGCGGCGCGGCCTGCCCCGGATCCAGGGGGACCTCCTGCGGGCGCGCGACCGGCCCGACCCGCACGACCGCGCCGGAGGCCGGGCGGTGCGACGGCTCGACGGCCGCGCCGTCCGCGGTCAGGGTCCCGACCTCGGGCAGCGGGACGCCGAGGGACTCGATGACGTGTCCCAGGCTCGACGTCCCGTCCCAGGCGATCCGCTGGCGCTCACGACGGCGCGCGGCAGGCAGGAAGAAGAGCAGTTCGGGCGCGATTTCCAGTGTCATGTCCGGCTCGTCCACGCGGCCAGCATGTCACGCCACCCCCACGCGCCACCCCTCTATTTCGCCGTGCCGCCCGGCTACCGGCCTGCGGACGGCGCGTCCGCGGGGACCTTCTCGGCCAGGTAGGCGGCCGAGGCCCCGAGCCGGTCCAGTGCCGTCGCGACGTCCGCGACCAGGCGTCCGTCACGCTTGACGATCCGTCCGGCGACCATGACGGTGTCGACCGCACGCGTGTCGGCGTACAGGACGACGGCCGCGACCGGGTCGTGGACGGGCGCGATCCCCGGCAGGTCGGTGCGCAACAGCATGATGTCCGCCTGCAACCCGGGCGCGATCTCGCCGGTGACGCCGCCCAGGCCCGCGACCTGCGCGCCCTCCACCGTCGCCATGCGCAACGCGTCCGCCGTCGTGAAGCCGAGCCCCACGCCGTCCGGACGGCCCCGCTCGACGTAGTAGGCGGCGCGCATGAGGCTGAACATGTCGGAACTCGCGCTCGTCACCGCGTCGGCGCTGAGACCGCTCGGAATGCCCGCAGCTCGTGCGCGCCCGGTCACCGGGAGGCTGAATCCCATCGCGGTCTCGACTGCCGGCGAGACCGCGACCGTCCCGCCGTGGTCGGCGATCCGCTTGAACTGCTCGTCGGTGTAGTCGTTGGCGTGGACGTACATCGTGCCGGGCGTCCACAGGTCCTGGTCGTCGAGGAACGCGAGCCCGCCGGCCGCGGCCTCCGCCCCGTGACCGCCCATGTGCGTGGTGATCATGACGTCCAGGTCGCGCGCGGACAGCCACTCCTCCCGCGCCTGCTCCACCGAACCGAGGTCCGGACCGAGCGCCGCCACGGCCATCCGGACCAGGCCGTCGCCGCACGCCTCCCGGACGCGCCGGGTCTCGGCGGCCCGCGTCTCCTCGCCGCCCGCGTGGAAGTAGCCGTACACCGCGCGGATCCCGGCGTCCCTGAGCGCGTCGAGGTTCGCCTCGACGTACTCGGGACCGGCCGGGGCGTGCGCCCAGTCCACGACCGTCGTCACGCCCGAGTCGAGCGCCTCCAGCGCCGAGCCGAGCACGCCCGCGTACAGGTCCTCGGGCCTGAGCGCGGGGCCGAGGCGGCTGAGCACACGCTCGAAGTAGGCGGGCAACGACGTGTCCGGCTGGACGCCGCGGATCGTGCCCTGCCACATGTGCCGGTGGGGGTCCACGAACCCGGGCAGGACGATCCGCCCGGACGCGTCGACCACCTCCGCGTCGTCCGGTACGGGCAGGTCAGGACCGACGGCGGCGATCACTCCGTCGCGGACGAGCACGTCCACGACACCGAGATTCCGCGGGCTCAGCACGAGCCCGCCCTGGATGAGAAGAGGGGATGTCATGGCCGAAAGCTTAGAGAAAAGCTTTTCTGAAAGCAATACGAGCGGCGAGTATCCTCGGCTGCGTGCAGCACGATCGGGACCGGGACCACGCCCGGCGTCGCGACGAGGTCGACCCCCTGGTGGAAGGCTGGCGCGCCGACGGGCTCGACGACACGCTGATCGCCATGCTCGAGCTGGGCAAGCGCGCCGGACGCATCCAGAACCTCATCCTCCAGGCCATCCGCACGGAGCTCACCGACCTCGGCCTCACCTACGCCGAGTTCGAGGTGCTGACCGTCCTGCGGCGCGCGGGCAGCCCCTACCGGCTGCGCCCGACCGACCTCACCCGCTCCGCGTTCCTGACGTCCGGCGGCACCAGCAACGTCCTGCAGCGCCTGGAGAAGGCCGGATACGTCGAACGCGGCACCGACGAGGGCGACGCCCGGGGCCGCTGGGTCCGGCTCACCGACGACGGCCTGCGCGTCACCATGGACGCCCTGGCCGCCAGCGGCACGGCGCACGACGACGTCCTCGGATCCGTCCCGACCGAGAAACTGCGCGCGGCGGCCGACGCCCTCCGCGACGTCCTCGCGCCCATCACCCCGCGCCGCTGACGCTCAGCGGCACGGGGCGGTCGGCCGCCGAGCCTGCCCGTCCCGGCGGCGCGGGGGCAGGCCCGCCTCGGCGGCACGGGGGCGGACCCGCCTCGGCGGTGCGGGCGCCGGGTCAGCCGCCGGGCCGGCCGGCGGACGTCAGGTGCGCGAGCTGCGACTTCAGCGCCTTGGTCGCGAGCGGACGCGTGGCCCCGATCCAGTCCGGACGGTTGTACGGGGTGACGCCGATGTTCGGGACGCACGCGGAGCAGCGCGCGACGATCATCCGGTTCTTCCCGATGACCATGCCGACGTGCCCCGGGTTGTCCGAGGACGTGCCCGGCCCGGAGTTGAAGAACACGAAGTCGCCCGGCTGCTCCTGCCCCTTGGCGATCTTCTGGCCGAACGGCCACTGCTCGAACGTCGTGCGCGGGATGCTCAGGCCGACCGACTTGTAGGCGGCCTGCAGCAGGCTGGAGCAGTCCCAGGCGTCCGGCCCGGCCGCGCCGAAGATGTACCGCTTGCCGCGCTGCGCCAGCGCGAACGAGATGATCTGCTGGATCAGCCCGGACGACCCCGCGGGCAGCTCGTCGTCCTTGCAGTCCACACCGTTCGACTGGACGACCTTGTAGTTGCCGTTCGCGTACTTCCCGGCCCAGTCGAGGACGAGGTTCACGTAGTCCCAGGAGTGGTTGTACATGAAGATGGCGGTCTTCATCCGGTCCGGGGCGCCGTTGTGCTTGAGGTACGCGCCGGCGGTGTAGATCGCGTCAGCGGGGTCGTACAGGTTCTTCTTGCCGTCGTGGTCGCCGTCCACGGCGAACGAGTCGAACGTGGACTTCAGGAACTGCATCGGACCGCCCGCGCCCGCGTAGTTCGTGCCGCTCTTCACGCCCTGCTCCCCGGACGTCCCGTGCACGGTCTCGACGCGTCCGATCCCCGCGAGGATGTTCCACGGGATGCCGTACTGCTTGCCCGCAGCCTCGTAGAGCGACAGGTAGTTCGCCGGGATCCCGCGGGCGTCGTCGGACGTGCCCGGCTGCGTGGACGCGCCGGTGGTGTCGACGCAGCCGGCGCTTCCCGCGCCGCCCCCGCCGAACATGAACTGGCTCGCCCCGAACAGCACGGGGATCACCAGCAGCGAAGCGAACAGGGCCGCGACGGCGGCCAGCGCCGTGACGGCCAGCACCCGTGCGCGGGTCATCCCCGTCCGCCTCCCCCGGTGTCGCCCGCCTGCCCGACGTCGGCGGGTTCGAACGCGGCGACCTTCAGCGCGTTGCCGTCACGGGCGATCGTCACCGCCCACTGCTTGCTGTCGTCGCTCCCGCCCCCCGCCTTGTCGATCCGCTGCTTCCCGGTGACCAGGAAGATGATCGAGTTGTTGCCGATGTCGCGCACCTGGTCGAGCGACGCCGTGCAGGTCGCGACCGTCTTGTCCTGCTGCCGCTGCTGCTGGATTCCGGGCGCCGCGAACCCCTGCGCGATCTGCTGCGCGACCTGGTCGTTCACCAGCGGCTGCAACCGCGCCGCGTACGCCTGCGGCTGCTCGTCGAACCGGTACGTCCCGTACGCGGCGACGAACTTCTGCGCCGTGTCGGCCGCGGTCGCGAACTCCTGCCGGCCGAACGGCAGCAGCTGGTAAATGTCGAAGTTCCCGGGGTTGATCTGGGACGTGATGCCAGGGGGCGGGGAGGCCGGGGCCGCCGGTCCTCCCCCGGTCACGGGCGCCGGACGGGCCGTCCGGGGGGAGGACTTGTGCTGGGCCGGCGAGGCCGCCGTCAGGTACACCCCGACGGCGGCGAGCGCCACCACCAGCACACCGAAGAGGATCTTCCGCTGCCGGTCGGACAGGTTCATCACTCGTCCCGATCGACCGGACGCAGCCAGAACGGGATCGGCGGCTCGCCGCCCCCACCGCCCCGCCGTCCGCCCCACAGCGGCGGCGCCTGCTCGGATCCCCCGGCGCCACCATCGCCACCGCGCGGCTGCGGCACACCGGACTCACCACCACCGGACCCACCAGACGACGAACCGCTCCCGGAACCACCGGAACCACCGGAACCGCGCCGTCCACCGCCGCCGTTCCCGTTCCCGTTTCCGTTTCCGTTTCCGTCGGAGTTGCGGCGTCCACCACCGAACCAACTACGTCCGCCACCGGACGACGAGCCGCCACCCGACTCACCACCGCCGGAAGCACCGCCCCCGCCACCGGAAGCACCGCCACCGCCGGACGCACCGCCTCCGCCGCCGCCGGACGTACCGCCGCCGTTGGAGTCACCACCGCTGAACCAGCCACGCCCACCGGATCCACCATCGCCACCGGACGACCTACCGGAACCGCCTGCACCGGCCGCTCCGCTACCGCCTCCAGCAGCGCGGCGCGAACCGCCACCGGCCGCACCAGCCCCGCGAGCCCGTCCAGCTCCAGCTCCGGCCCCGCCGGACGCACCCGCGCCACCGCCAGACCCACCAGAACCACCCGAGCCACCACCGGAACCACCGGCTCCGGACCCACCGGACCCGCGCACACCACCGGACGACCCGTTACCGCCACCCGACGAAGCACCCGCACCGGATCCCGGACGAGCCGTCCACGACGTGGGCCCAGACCCGCCACCGCGCGCCCGCGAACCGGCCCCAGCCCCGGCGGCGCTTCCAGCACCGGCACCTGAACCGGACCCGCCGCGCCCGGCAGCCGCCGCAGCACCGTTACCGCCGTTCGAACCGGACGAACGTCCACCCGCGACAGCGCCACCACCAGCGGCAGCACCGCCACCGGCCGACGGACGAGCCGACCAGGACGTCGGACGCGACGCACCGGTCCCCGTCCCGGACGCCGCACCCGACACACCGTCGGACGCGCCGCCGTCACCGTCCGGCCGGCCGGCCCCGCTCAGCGAACCGGCGCGCGTCGAGAGGTTGAGCGGCGGAGCGTCCCGCCGCGACCGCCCGGCGCCGGCGGCCCCCGCGGAGGTCGTGCCGCCACGCGGCCTGGCCGCCAGGACCGGGGCCGAATCCGGCGAGGGCGCGTCCGCGACACCGACAGCGCCGGCGCGCCGGTCGGCGACCACGGCTCCCGCCGCGACACCGCCCTCGGCGGCGGCGTCGGCCGCGGCGTCCCGCTTGGTCCACCGGCCGAGCCGGTACCCGGCCGCGCCGGGCACCACGGCGCCCGCGACGCCCACGGTGTTCTTGCGCGCCTCGGCGATCGACTTGTCGAGGTGCGCCTGGCTCTTCTCCCGGGCCCCGACCGCCGAGTACCCGACCGCGGAGAACAGGTGCTGGAACGGCTTGCGGTACACGAACGCCGCGCACGTCACCAGCGCGATCAGCAGGATCTGCAGACCCCACGGAAGCGTCTCGCCGAGGATCAGCCCGTACGCCCACAGCAGCAGCGACAGCACACCGATCAGCGCCGCCTGTTTCAGCAGCATCGACAGCAGCAGCTCGAGCCACCGGATCGCGATCACACGTCCGATCCCCGGATGGATGCCGATCCCCAGGAAGATCGGCCCTGCTACAAGCAGGAGCAGGAACGCGATCTTCACGACGATCAACGCGATCGCGATGACCAGGATCAGCAGTCCCGCGACCAGGGCCGCGAACAGCCCGCCGAACGCCACCGCCAGCCGGCTCGTCCAGTTCTTGCCCTGGAACAGCGCGTACGTGCCGGAGTAGTTGTCCTTGACGTTCTTCGAGACCTCCTTGTACGCGTCGGCCTTCTTCGCCAGGTCGACCTTCTGCTGACCGTACGTCTCGGGCAGGTCGACGGCCTGCGCGTACAGCAGTTTGTCCGCGTTGTCCTTGACGATCTTGGCGTTGGGGTCGGTCGTCCCGAACTCGCCCATCAGCCACGGCTTGCACACCAGCGCGACCCACAGCCCGTTCGCGTTGCGGGTCGTCGCGTCCGGCTGCGCAGGAGCCGGTTGCGCGGGCTGCCCCGCCGGTGGCGCGGGCGCCGGGACACACGTCGACCCCTTGGTGTCGCTCTGTGGCAACGCCGCGTTGAACGCCGCGCTCGTCGCCTCCGACACCTTCGTCCCGAGTGTGGTGAAGTCCGCGGGTCTCGCGATCAGCCAGATCAGCGCCACCATCGCCGCGACCATCCAGATCACGCCCTCGGTGACCTTGCTGGCCCGTTTGCGCACCAGCCCCCACCAGGCCAGCGTGATCGCCCCGAGGATGACCACCCAGGACCAGTAGCGGGCGTTGAACGTCTTGCCCATCTGGCTGATCACACCGTCCACGGTGCCCTTCAGCCAGCCGAGCAGCGACTCGCTCGCCGCCGCCTGGTACACGCTGATCGTCGTCCGGTCGATCGCCCGCACCAGCGTGAACGTCGTGTTCGCGAGGGCGTTCCCCATCATCGCCATCGCGTCCGAACAGCCCATGTCGACCGCGTACCAGGACTGTCCCGCCGTCCCGTAGCGGTCGTAGTACGTCAGCTGCGCCGGGGGTGTCGCCTTCAGCTTGTCGCTGGGGTAGTCGGGGGGTTTGATCATTCCGTCCGAGCCGGCCCCGTACTGCTCCGGCGCCGGACTGTCCGCCGGACGACAGGGATCTCCGCCGAACGGGCCCGCGCTCGCGATCGGCGTCAGGCCGAACATGAACAGGGCCAGGATGAGGGTCAGCAGCGCCGATCGGCGGGGGCCCCGCCTGCGCCTGCCGGCTATTCGGGTCAGATCGAGCCCTTCACCCGGACTCCGCTGTATGCGGGGGGCGCGGCGGCCCGGGTATGCGGGGGGTCGGCGGGCTTTCATGGGGCGGCCTCCTCGGTGTGGGCCCCCGCGGCGGACAGGTCGGACGTACCGGGGTGTTGCCGGGTCGGGTTCGTGTCGAGCCAGGCCCGCAGTTCGGGGGAGACGAGGTCGACGCCGATGCGGCCCGCCCGGCCGTCGAGGTCGCGGAAGACGCACTCACCGTTGCCCAGGTTCCGCAGGACGGCCTTGTGCTCGTCGGACGGCTCCACGCCCAGCAGGGCCATCACGTTCTCGACCTCGACGCGCTCGGTCGAGCGGAACGAGAAGACCGAGGACAGGCAGTTGGTCACCTGCTCATTCAAGAGGTCCCCGGCGTTCTGTGAGACCAGGATCAACGCAGTGTTGCGAGAACGGCCCATGCGCGACACTTCCGGCACCAGCTTGGCGCCCTCGGGTGTCGAGGTGATGGCCCACGCCTCGTCCAGGAAGATGGCCTTCGGGAGGCGGCGGTCGAGGCCGTGCATGAGGCGCCGGGCGAACTGCGACACCAGGTACATCAGCGCCACCGAGAGGCGCTGTTCGTAGGAGTAGTCCTCGCGGCCGATCGACACGTCCGGGAGGGTGAGGCCGCCGAGGGTGAACACGGTCGTCCAGCCCTTGGTGTCGATCCGCTCGCCGCCGGACGGGTCGAAGCACAGCCGCGCGAGCCGCATCTCCGACATCGACCGGAGCACCGCGCCGAGGTTCTTGGACGCCGGGTCGGGCGCGGACTCCAGGTGGTCCACGACCTTCCCGAGGGACGGCCGCTCCCCGTTCGCGACCGCGCCGACGGCCTGGATCATCGCCGACTCGCGCTCCTCCGACATGCGCGGCAGCAGCAGCCGGAGCGTCTCGGTCGCCATCGTCTTCTTCGCGGCCAGGTCGTCCCCGAACGAGAAGGGGTCGAGCAGGCCGGGCGCGGCGGACCCGAGCGGCAGCGTGCGCGCCTTGCGCCCACGCGCCTTGAGCAGCTCGACGAGCGACTCGGCGTCGCCCTTCGGGTCGATCACGGCGACCGTCACCCCGCGCAGCGCCATCTGGTAGATGAGCAGCAGCGCGAGGGTGGTCTTGCCACCGCCGGGCTCGCCCGTGATCGCGACCGCGGTCGGACGGTTCCGGGCCGCCGCGACCAGGGGGTCGAAGTGCACGATCGACCGGGCCCGGCCGAGCGTCTCCCCGATGTACGGGCCGATCCAGCCCTCGTTCGCGTCGTCCGGACGGTCGCCGAGGTCGACCGTCGCGGTCGGCATGCCGCCCGCGATCGTGCGGAGCGGCTGCCGCTGCGCGTAGGCGTTCAGCCGGATGCGGTCGCCGGGCAGCGACTCGCTGAACAGGCTGAACTGGTCGCCGGTCGAGTTCACCACGTCGATGCCGATGTCGCGGTAGTGCTCGACGACGGTGTCCACGCGCTGCGCCAGGAGCTCGGCGGTGGGCGCGGACACGATGAGCCGGTGCCAGCCGTACACGAACGGCAGGCGCTCCTTGGTGATGCCGTGCTCCAGCATCCGCGCGGCGTCGATCTGCTCGGCGAGCGCGATCGGCGCCTCGACACCGGCCTCGCGGATGTGCTGGTCCATGTCGCGCGCGTGCGCGAGCTTCCGCGAGACGTCCTTGGACGCCTTGGCGGGCGGGATCAGCTTCATGCGCGCGCTGATCTCGACCGGGAACGACAGCGCGTCCGCGTAGTGGAACCAGGGCTCGCCGTCCGGGAACGGCATCAGGTCCGGGAACCGCGCGAACGACAGGTACGCCACGAACGACTCGGCCGTCGCGCCGACGCCCGCGCCGTTGAAGTTCGGCTGCTCCATCCGCAGGTACGAGCGGCCGTTGTGGATCGCGCCCTCGACCAGCGCCTCGACCTCGCCGCGCCCCCACGTCCGGCGCGGGACGGCGGACGGCGGTGGGTCGGTGAGCGACCCGGTCACCGCGTGCTGGAACATCCACGCGACCTCGGTCGAGGTGGCGTGCCGCGCGAACAGCGCCGACCCGCCGAGCGCGCGGCCGATCCGCTCGGCCTGCTCGGTCCAGCGCGTGATCTCCTTGGCGTCGATCGCGTCGTCCTCGATGCCGAGCACCGACTCGCTGCGCTTGTAGAAGCTCAGCAGCTGCGCGAACGCGCCGCCGGACAGCTGCGCGCCCATGCCGCGCGGGCCGAGCCGCACGCCGAGGTAGATCTCCTTGGTCCAGAAGACCTTCGCCCAGACGTGCCGGTAGGTCTCCTCCAGGTAGTCCGACCAGCCGGGGCCGCCGTCGGACGTGCGGTCCAGCGCGCGCGCCCACTCCGCCGCCGGGTAGGTGCGGTGCGCGATCCGCAGGTGGATCTCCGCGTCCTGCATGCGGATGCCCGCGAGCGCGATGGTGATGTTCGTGGCGAGGGCCTCGCGCTCCTCGCCGGTGGTGAACTCGTACGACACCGTCGGCAACCGGAAGTACGCCCACGCGGCGGTGTCGGTCAGCAGCACCCGGTCGTCGAAGTAGCGGATGGGCAGCCGGCTCGACCGCGCCTTCGTCATCCGGCTCATCGCTCCTGCCTCCGGTCCGGTCGCGCTCGTCCGGCCGAACCTGGCTCGGGGCTCATCGGGCGGCCTCCTGCTGCTGCTCGGTGTAACGCTCGGGCACGTCGGCGAACCCTCCGGCGACCACGCCGGCGAGGGCGAGATAGGCACGCCGTGTGGGCGCTCGCAACGCCTTCAACTCGTTGCGCGGCGCACGGTCCATGCTGAGGTGATCGTCCCATGGGATGCGGACCAGCGCGCGGCACCGGCCGCGCGCCACCGCCTCGGCTTGTTCAACATCGTCCATGCTGCGGCGGCTCACACCGTTGATCACCGTCACGGCCCGCTGCCGCAGGTCGGCGTACCCGTGGCCGTCCAGCCACTCGTAGGTCATCGCGACCGCGCGCGGGGCGTCCGCGCTGGCCGGCGCCACGAGGACGACCTGGTCGGCGTACGGCAGGACGCGCGCGACGACGGCGGCCGCCGCGTCCAGCAGCGTCACCGAGTAGAACTTGTCGATCGTGCGGACGGCGAGGGCGTAGTCGCGGTCGTCCAGCGCCTGGAGCGGGTTCTTCCCGGCCGCGATGACGTCCAGCCCGGACCTGGCCTGCGAGGTGTACCGGCGCATCGCGGTCAGGCTGCCGATCTGGTCGGCGCGCGTGATGAGCCCGGTCAGCGTCTCGTTGGTCTCGCTGCGCGTCCGCCGCGCGAGCGCGCCCGGCCCCGGGTTCACGTCCACGGCCACGACGGGCTCGCCGTTGTGCTGCGCGAACGTGTGCCCGAGCATCAGCGCGGTCACCGTCTGCCCGGCACCGCCCGTGCACCCGAGGACGACGATGTGCCGCGACCCCTGGAACGGCTGCTGGAGCCGCTGCTCGTACTCGGCGTCCGCGTCGCCGTGCCCGCCGCCGACCGCGTGGAACAGCCGGCGCAGTCCACCGCTGGTGACCTCGTGCTCCGGGTCCGGCGGCGTGATCGCGGGCTCCGGCGTCCGCGGCGCCTCGGGGGGCGGCGGCAGCGGCCGCGGCCGCACCGGCGACGCGGGCCCGGACCGCACCGGCCGAGGCGGCGGCGCGTCCTGCACCGGCGGCGTCTCCTGCACGGGCGGCGCCGGCGGCGTCTCCCGCACCGGCCTGGCCGGCAGCGTCTCCTGCGCTGGCCTGGGGGCCGGCGGCGTCTCCCGCACTGGCGGGGCCGGCGGGGCGTCCTGCACCGGCGGGGCCGGCGGAACGGCTTGCGCGGACGCGGACGGCATCACGCTCGGCGGCGGCGCGGGCGGCGGCACGTCCTGCCGCTGCACCGGCGGCCACGGCGCGGGCCGCGACAGCTCCTCCGACCAGGGCCGGGGCTCCCGCCCCCGCACCGACTGCCACTCCCCCGCACCAGCGGGCCGCTGCTCACCCTCACCCGCCGGACGCTCCGGGTCACCGGCACCGTCCGCCGGACGCTCGGCCCCAGCGGAGCCCACCTGCCCGAACGCGCCGGGCACGACCCGCTCCGTCCGCCGGACGACGTTCCCACGGGCGACGAGCTTGTCCCCCTCCTCGGGAACGGCCCGCGGCTTCGACTTCTCGACGTCCGCCGCGGGCTGCTGCGGAATGTCGGGCCGCGTAGGAGCCGCCTCTCGAGGAATGTCCCCCCGAGTACCAGGCGTCCCCTCCGGACGCTCCCCCTCACGTCCTCGCACCGAAGACTCCTCCACCCCGCCCCGCAAAGCCTCCGCCCAAGCAGCCCCACCCTCGGACTGCTGAACCCCACGCCCGTCCCAAGGTGCACCCGGAGCTTCCCCGGCGCCCCGCGCGGGGGAAGCATCTCCGCTCACACGAGCCTCTTGCTCAGGGCCATCTGCCCCGAGCCACTCAGCGCGCGCCCGCACAGGCGCATCCGCCGAACGACGCTCAGCCTCGCGCGGCCGCGCAGGCACGTCCGCCGGACGCTCAGCCCCGCGCGCCTGTGTAGGCACGTCCGCCGGACGCTGAGACTCACGCGCCCGCACAGGCGCACCCGCCGGACGCTCCGGCTCGCGCGCCTTCTGCTGTGCGGACACGCCCTCAGGCGCACTGGCACCAGCCGCGTGGCCGGACCCATGCGACGCAGAGGCATCGGCTCCCGCCGAGCGCTCGGCGTCTCGTGCTCCCTGCGACGCGTCCGCCTCTGCGTCAACGCGCGGACCTCTCACCAGGCCACCGGTTCCCGGCTGCCCGGCACCGGCCCCCGCGGGCACGCCCGCGGCCGCAGGACGCTCACGCTCCCCCTGCGAAGGGGACGCGGTTTCCCGAACGCCCGCACCAGACGTGCGCTCAAGGTCGCCGGGCCCCACGTGCGCCGCGGACGCGTCCGCACCTGCCACGCGCTGGTTCCAGCGATCACGGAAACTCGGAGGCCCATCGGCCCGCGCTGGACGTTCGGGCCCGTCTGCACGCTGCGCTGCGGACGCATTCTGAGCAGGAACGTCCGTACCTGGCCTCGACGTCGGCGCGTTCTGAACGGGGACGTCCGCACCCGGCCGCGCCGTGGGCACGTTCTGAGCAGGGACGTCCACGCCCGGCCGCGGTGTGGGGGCGTTCTGGGCGGGGGCGTCCGTGCCTGGTCGTGGAGAGGTGGGCGCTGCGGGTTCGGCTGCGTGCTCTGGCTGGCGCGTTTCTTGCTGCCGGGACGTGTCCGCAGCGGGCGGACGGACGGGCAGCGACGGGGTTTCCGCGCTCGCCTCGCGCTGAGGGGCGGGCGCGTTCTGGTGGGGGGCGCGTTGGAGGCCGCCTGCACCTGGACTCGCTGCGCGCGGGCGCGCGGGCGTCGTCGGCGTCTCGGTGCCTGCCGCGCGTTCGCGCTGCTTCGCGCGTGCGTCCTCCGGCACGTCCGCATCGGGCTTGCGTCCCGCCTGGGCGGAGGTGTCCGCTGGAACGTTCGCGCGGGGGGCGCGGGCGAGGCCGCCTGCTGCCGGTTGTGGAGCGCGCGGCGCAGGAGTGTCGTTGGCCGCGGGACGCTCGGGCTGAGGTGCGGGGGTGGTCGCGCTCGGTTGGGGGGTGGTGACCTGGGGGGTGTCGGGGCGAGTCGGTGCGGAGGGCTGGACGGGGGTGTCGGGACGGGTGGGGGCGATTCGGCGGCGCGCTCGGCCGAACATCGACGGTGGGCCGTCGACGCCTTGAGGTGGAACGCCCAGAGCCTGGTCGGGGGCGGTCTCCGCGGACGCGGCCTCGACGGCGGGCTCCTCGGGGGTGGGGGCCTCGGCGCCGGGCTCGGCCGGGTTCTGCGGAAGGTTCTGGGTGACGGTGTTCCAGAAGTCGGCGGGGGCGCCTGGACGGCGGACGCCGGAGGCCAGGGCGCGCTTGCCTGAGCTTTGCGGGGCGGACGGCTCGAGCCGGGGGGGCGCGGGCGGGTGGTCGACGTGCGGCGTCGGCTCGGCGACGTGGACGTCGGCGTCCGCGGACCTTTGCGCGCGTGCCTCGGCCACGGGTTCCGCGAGGGGCGGGGCCTTGGCCGGGGACGGGACCTCGGGGGCGGCCGATTCGGCGAACACCGGCTCCCGTGGCGCCTCGTTCAGGGACGGGGCGTGGGACGGCAGGCGCCGGGCGGTCAGTCCGGCGGGGACGCTCACCGGGGGCGCGGCGGCGGTGGCGGGCGCGGCATCCTCGGCCTGGGGCCGGGCCTTGCGGCCCTTGCGGGCCTTGCGGGTGGCCTTGATGGCGGCGCGTTCGGCGGCGTGGTCGGCGGCGTGGTCGGCGCGGCGCCAGACGCGGCCGACGACGACGACCTCACGGGGTTCGCGGATCGGGGTCAGGCGGCACCAGGTGCGGGGCTCGGAGAGGAAGCGGGAGTGCGAGATCAGCACCTCGGTGAGCCGCTTGCCCTCGATGACCGGACGCGTCGCGAGCCAGGTCAGCACGCCCGGGGGGACGATGTACAGGACGTGCCAGGGGGTCTTGAAGGGGACGCCGAACAGCCGCATCATCAGGATCCACGGGATGAACACCCCGGCGAACACACCGATCTGGACGAGCGGCAGCGGCATGGGCAGCCGCAGGTCGTACAGCTTGTACAGCCGCTTCTCGATGCGCCAGATGTTCGTGTACGTGGGTAGATCCACGCCCCTACTCCCCTTTGACTGCGCTGGGCACGGTGTCGCCTGCCGTCCCGGCCCTCGCGGGCCCGGGACCGTCCGGGCGGGACTAGGTCAGGTTCACCCCCAGGGCCTTGGCGATCGCCTTGGCCGTGGTCTCGATGATGTTCGGGACGTAGAAGACGACGCCGATCGCGACGGCCAGCACGATGAACTGGACGAAGCGGGTGATCTCCCGGGTGAACAGAAAGAAGATGGCGACAATGGAGACGATCACCAGGAAGAGCGGCCCGAAGATCTGGCGCAGCCAGTCCGCGAGCTGGTCGGTTCTCAGTTGGTCGTTGTTGTTCGCGGGCGCCGCCAGAATCTGGTCGGGAATCGACGCCATGAGGTGGTGCAGCATCGACTGCTTACCTTCCTGGTTCGGCTGAGGTCGGTTCTTTTACGAGGGTCACGTCGGGGGCTTTCATGATGCGTTCGGTTGGGCAGTGCCACGAATATCGTGCACGTACCAGGTGCCGTTCTTCTTCACCATGTCCAGGTCGTAGGTCTGGTCGAGCTCGCCCCCGCCCGCGCCGCCCGGGGCCGGCATCTGCCAGCCGACGGTGACGGTGACGGTGCGGGCGTCGACCTCGCCCCGGGGGGCGATGATCTCTCTGACCTGCACGAAGGTGACGGAGTTGGCGAGTCCTCGGATCGGGGGGCCGTCCGAGAAGCGTTGCAGCGCCGCCTGGTCGCTCTGCGCGTAGGCGGGGAAGAAGGCCGCCATGACCGAGCCGAGCTCGGACTCGAGGGCGCTGTCGCGGTCGCGGACGCCGGTGGCCGGGAGGTCGGCCTTCGCGGGCGGGGGAAGCAGCGCCGGGCGCGCGGAGACGACCATCGCGCCGTTCTTGGAGTAGACGGGGACGGCGAGCCGGAACCACTTGCCCTGGGCGCCGGCCACAACGGTGACGATGGCATTGTCGGCGTCGCGGACGTCGACTCCCGCGACCTGGGCGGAGGTGAGCTGCAACTGGCCGACATTGTTCCAGCCGAATTGCGCGGACGCCCCCTGCGGAACGAACGCCTGCAATTGCTGGGCGCGCGCGTCGGCGTTGCGCGGGTCGTAGCTCAGGTACACGTGCGTGAACTGGAGCGCGAACGCCTCGGCCGCGGTCGTGGGGAAGCCGTGGGTGGACGACCCGGACCCGCCGCCGGACGGGGTGCTCTTGGCGGTGAACCGCTCGAACGGCGCGCGCACGCCGTTCACCACGATCACGATGATCAGGGCCCAGAGCAGGGCGCGGCCGAGCCAGACCCACCAGCGGCCCCCGGAGCCGCCCCAGCGGCCGCCGCGCGCCGCGCCGCCGCCGCGCCGGGACCGGCGGCCGGAGACCGCCTCCCAGGGGTCGTCGGCCGGCCCGAGGGCGTGCTCGGACGGTCCGGCGCCGTCGACGCCGGCGGGCTGGTGGCCCTCTCTCACGGCCGACCTGCGAGCCATCCTGCCTCCGCTCGCGCCGACCGTCGGTCGGCACGCTCTGTGTGTGCCTGATCCCTGCCGATGTGGCCCATTCCGAACCCACCTCGGGCCCAGCGTAACCACGAGCGTCAATTGTTCCAGCGCATCGCGGGGAAGCACAGTCCCGGCGCGCGGTTGTGGATAATGCAATCCACCTCAGCAGGAACGGGGAAGATTGCCAAACGGTGACGATCCCGTATCGCCGACTCCGAACGACGCGCGGCACCCCGTTTCGGACAAGCACCCCGGTACGGGAGGTGCTTGGTGACGTCGGAAGATCGACTCCCGAAATCTCCTGACGTGAAACCCGGCATCGTGTCTGCTTCGCGACAGAGCGCATCACCTGGGCGTTCCATGGGATACCCCGCGCACGCAGGAGGGACGACCCGAACACGAACGGGAGTGGACGGAACCACCCGTAGGTGTCCGCCCACTCCCGTGCGCCACCGTCCGTCGCCGGGAGCGATCCCGGCGACGGACTTCCGTTTTTGTACCAATATGTCCGAGATGGCCATCCCGCCACACCACGGGAACCCGGACGCCCCGGCAAGGTCAATCCACCCCTGAAGCCACCCCCAAGACCGCCCCAAGCCGCGCCAAGGCGCCCCCAAGACGACGTCCGCGGGCGCCCCCCCTGGGGCACCCGCGGACGATCAGGCGTGAAAGACGTGAAGGACGATCAGACGTTGAAGCGGAACTCCACGACGTCGCCGTCCTGCATGACGTACTCCTTGCCCTCCATGCGCACCTTGCCCTGGGTGCGGGCCGCTGCCATGGTGCCGGCCTCGGAGAGGTCGTCGAAGGAGACGATCTCGGCCTTGATGAAGCCGCGCTGGAAGTCGGTGTGGATGACCCCGGCGGCCTCCGGAGCGGTCGCGCCCTTCCGGATCGTCCAGGCGCGGGTCTCCTTGGGACCGGCGGTCAGGTAGGTCTGCAGGCCGAGGGTGTCGAAGCCGATCCGGACCAGCTGCGACAGGCCGGACTCCTCCTGGCCCATGCCCTGCAGCAGCTCCAGCGCCTCGTCGTCCGGCAGCTCGATCAGCTCGGCCTCGATCTTGGCGTCCAGGAAGATCGCCTCGGCGGGCGCGACCAGCTCGCGCAGCCGGGACCGCAGCGCCTCGTCCGCGAGCTCCTCCTCGTCCAGGTTGAAGACGTAGAGGAACGGCTTGGCGGTGAGCAGGTGCAGCTCGCGCAGCAGGGCCAGGTCGATGCCGGCCTTGTCCGCGCCCGCGAACAGGGTGACGCCCTCGTTCAGGATCTTCTGCGCGTCCTGGACGGCGGAGACGACGGCGAGCTGGTCCTTGTCCTTCTTGGTCCGCGCCTCCTTCTCCAGGCGCGGCAGGGCCTTCTCGATCGTCTGGAGGTCGGCGAGGATCAGCTCGGTGTTGATCGTCTCGATGTCCCGGGACGGGGCGACGTCGCCGTCGACGTGCGTGACGTCCGAGTCCTCGAAGGCGCGGATGACCTGGCAGATCGCGCTGGTCTCGCGGATGTTGGCGAGGAACTTGTTGCCCAGCCCCTGCCCCTCGGACGCGCCCTTGACGATGCCCGCGATGTCCACGAACTCCATCGTGGCCGGGAGGATCTTGGCGGATCCGTAGATCTCCGCCAGCCTCTCCAGCCGCGGGTCCGGCACCCCGACCACGCCGACGTTGGGCTCGATGGTCGCGAACGGGTAGTTCGCGGCCAGCGCGTCGTTCTTGGTCAGCGCGTTGAACAGGGTGGACTTGCCGACGTTGGGCAGTCCGACGATTCCGATGGAGAGGCTCACGGACGCCAAGTTTATGGGCCCGGACGGACGCTCGGTTACGCGCCCGCGTTGAGGAGGAACTCGGCGATGTGGCGGAAGGCGGCCCGGCCCTCGGGGACGTACTCGGAGAAGACCGGGAAGACGTGCGCCAGGCCGTTCCACTCCTGGTAGACGCTGTCCACCCCGGCGGCGAGCGCGCGCTCGTGCGCGTCGCGCGTGTCGTCACGCAGGATCTCGATGCTGGACGCCACGAACATCATGGGCGGCAGGCCCGCCAGATCCGCGCGCGCAGGAGCGTGGATCGGGTCGTCGTCGGGCTTGCCCTGGCTATAGGCGCCTCCGAGCCAGGCGATCCGATCTGCCGGGAGGAGGCAGTCGGTGCGGGCGTTCGTGCGGTGCGACTCGGCCTGGCACAGAAGGTCCAGCCATGGGGACAGGATCAGCGCCGCCTTGGGAAGCGGCTGTCCCGTCCGCTTCAGCGCCAGGAGCAGCGCCATGGTGAGGTGGCCACCGGCCGAGTCTCCGCCGACCACGATGTTCTCGGGGCTGTAGCCGCGTCCCAGCAGGAACGTGTAGGCGGTGACCGCGTCCTCCAGGGCGTCCGCGGGGGTGTGCTGGGGCACGAGCCGGTAGTCCAGGCCCAGGACGGGCCGTCCGGTGGCGGCCGACAGGCGCCAGTTGAACGGCCGGTACAGGCGCGGCCCGCCGAAGAAGTAGCCGCCACCGTGCAGGTAGAGGAAGACCTTGTCCTCGTCCGGGGCGCCCGCGCGCACCCATTCGGCCGTGCAGGCCCCCAGGTCCTGGGGTGCGAACGTCACGCCGCGCGGGTTGCCCTGGGCGTAGGCCAGGAGGTTCGCGGCCCGCTGGACCCGCAGCAGCCCGGCGTCGTCCCGCGGGGACGCCTCCCAGAACGCCCGGAGGGTCGCGCGGATGACCTTGTTCGCGACGCGCGCCTGGAGGGTCGGCGGCCCGCCGGGCTCCAGGGAGAGGGCGCGGGCGACGGCGCGCTGGGCCCGGGTCGCGGCGACGGGCCGGACGGTCCGCGTGGCCGGCGGAGTGGAGCCGAAGGCGGGGGCGGGCTCGGGGGCGGACGGCATGGCCACTCCTCAGGGGACGTCATGATTCTTAATACACAATGAGTCTAATAGTCCGGACATCACGGACCCGGCTCGCCCGCGGCCCGGCGCGTCGCGCTCGCGCGCTCCCGCCACGCTGTCACGATTGACCGATGGACCCCGCCCTGCTCACCGGCCTGCTCCTCGGGGCCGTCCTCGGCGTGGTGGTCGGATACGCCCTGGCCACCGGCCGGCAGGGGAACCTGATCGCCCGCGCCAAGGCCGCCGAGGAGAAGCTCGCCTACGCCGAGGAGCGCATGGCCGAGCACTTCGAGAACCTCTCCGCCAAGGCTTTGGACGCGTCCAACCAGCGGTTCCTGGAGCTGGCGGACGCCCGGCTCAAGGTCGCCGGGGCCGAGGCCGCGGGCGAGCTCGACCGTCGCAAGCAGGCCGTCGAGCACCTGGTCGCGCCGCTGCGCGAGACCCTCGCCAAGGTCGAGGAGCAGCTCCGCGAGGTCGAGACCGGACGCCGCGAGTCGCACGCGATGCTCGCCAAGCAGGTCGAGTTCGTCCGGCAGAGCGGCGACCAGCTCCGCACCGAGACGCGCGCCCTCGTGCGCGCGCTCCAACGGCCCGAGGCGCGCGGACGCTGGGGCGAGCTGCAGCTCCGCCGCGTGGTCGAGCTGGCCGGGATGACCCACCACTGCGATTTCGACGAGCAGGCGTCCGCGGCCACCGAGGACGGCGCCGTCCGGCCGGATCTGGTCGTCCGGCTGGCGGGCGGCAAGAACATCATCGTGGACAGCAAGGTCTCCCTCGCCGCCTACCTGGAGGCCTCGTCCACCGGCGACGCGTCCGCCGAGCGCGACCGGCTCGACGCGCACGCGCGCCACATCCGCGACCACGTGGACCGGCTCGCCGCCAAGAGCTACTGGCAGGCGTTCAGCCCGGCGCCCGAGTTCGTCGTGCTGTTCGTCCCGGGCGAGGCGTTCCTCGCGCCCGCGCTCGACCGCGACCCCGGGCTGCTGGAGCACGCGATGCGGCGGCGCGTCCACATCGCCACCCCGACCACGCTGATCACCATGCTGCGGACGGCGTCCTACGCCTGGCAGCAGGAGGCCCTCTCACGCAACGCGCGCGCGGTCTTCGACCTCGGCAAGGAGCTGTACGAGCGGCTCGGCACGATGGGCCGCCACGTGGACGAGCTGGGCCGCTCCCTGACCGGGGCCGTCCGCGCCTACAACCGGACGGTCGGCTCGCTGGAGACCCGCGTCCTGGTGTCGGCGCGGCGGCTGAACGAGCTGGGCGTCGTGGAGGACCGGCTGGAGGCCCCCGCGCCGGTCGAGGAGGCTCCGCGCCCCCTGTCGGCCGCCGAGTTCACCGAGCCTGGGAACGTTCCCGAGGACGAGCCCGTGAACGGGCCTGTGAACGAGGCCGTGAACGGCCACGGGAGCGGCCACGGGAACGGTTCCGGAGAGGACGCCGAAACGCGCGCGCACCCCGCCCCGGCCGCGGACGCGGTAGGTTTCGGCGGACGGGCCATCCCTGATCAACACGATCGGCGAGAGAGGTGGCGATGAGTACTTCGACGGTTCGTGAGGCGCCGGACGGCGCCTCACCCGGGCCTGGGGGTCCAGTGCGGCAGAACGCCTCCTCGCGGCGGTCGCGGCCGTCCGGCCCGTCCAACCCGATCACCCTCACCGGACGCGGCGGAGTGGCGCTCATCCTCGCGGCCGCCCTGCTCGGCGCGCTGCTGGCGCGCTGGGT
The DNA here is from genome assembly GCF_040679435.1 of Spirillospora sp. NPDC052269. Classification (NCBI taxonomy): domain Bacteria; kingdom Bacillati; phylum Actinomycetota; class Actinomycetes; order Streptosporangiales; family Thermomonosporaceae; genus Spirillospora; species Spirillospora sp. NPDC052269. The sequence goes on along the minus strand of NZ_JBFAUU010000001.1, from coordinate 30,286 downwards.
CGACGTCTCGCTGCTGGCCGGGGGCCTGTTCGTCGCCGGCTGCGTGCTCGCCGCGCTGCTGACCCGCCCCGCCGACCTGCCGACGCTGGTCGTGAGCCCGCCGCTGGCGTGCTTCGCCGCGACCGTGATCGCCGAACTCGCCGCCGACGGCGGCCCGCTCACCCGGACGTTGTCCCTGGGCCTGCTGAGCGCGCTGGCCGGGATCGCGCCGTGGCTGTTCCTGGGCACCCTGCTGGCGCTCGGCATCGCGTTCCCGCGCGGCCTGCCCGGGGCCATGCGCGACCTTCGCGCGCGCCTGGCCCGGGGCCGCACCCTCGCCGAGGACGACGACGTCGACCCCGTCCGCTGGGAGGAGCCGGCGAGCCGTCCCCTCCCCCACGGCGACGTCGACTAGCTAGATCACTTCCAGGGGGATGCTGCGGAGGTCCTTGCGGAGCTCGTGCGGCAGGGCGAAGCGCATGCTCTCCGGGACGGACTCGATCTCCTCGACCCCGCCGTAGCCGCGCTCGGCCAGCCAGGCCAGGACGCCCTGCACCAGCTCGTCGGGCACCGAGGCGCCGGAGGTGACGCCGACCGTGGTCACGCCCTCCAGCCAGGCCTCGTCGATCTGCTCGGGGTAGTCGACCAGGTGGGCGTCGTCGGCGCCGTGCTCCTTGGCGACCTCGACCAGCCGGACCGAGTTGGACGAGTTGGTCGAGCCGACGACGATCACCAGCTCGGCGTCGGCGGCCATCTGCTTCACCGCGACCTGGCGGTTCTGGGTGGCGTAGCAGATGTCGTCGGACGGCGGGTCCATCAGCTTGGGGAAGCGCTCGCGCAGCTTCTCGACCGTCGCGATCGTCTCGTCCACCGAGAGGGTGGTCTGGGACAGCCAGGCGACCTTCTCCGGGTCGCGGACGGTCACGTTGGCGACGTCGTCCGGGCCGTCCACGAGGTGGATGTGGTCGGGGGCCTCGCCGGTGGTGCCGATGACCTCCTCGTGGCCCTCGTGGCCGATCAGGAGGATGTCGTAGTCGTCCTTGGCGAACCGGACGGCCTCCTTGTGGACCTTGGTCACCAGCGGGCAGGTCGCGTCGATGGTGCGCAGGCCGCGGCCGCGCGCCTCGTCGTGGACCACGGGGGCGACGCCGTGCGCGGAGAACACCACGATCGCGCCCTCCGGGACCTCCTCGGTCTCGTCCACGAAGATCGCGCCGCGCTCCTCGAGCGTCCGGACGACGTGGACGTTGTGCACGATCTGCTTGCGCACGTAGATCGGCGCCCCGTACTGCTCCAGGGCGAGCTCGACTGCCTGGACGGCCCGGTCGACGCCCGCGCAGTAACCGCGCGGTTTGGCGAGCAGGACACGGCGCTGGCTGGTGGAGGTCATGTCCCTATCGTACGAGCCGTCCCACGCGCCCCGGACCGGCTCCGCGGGACCCGCGCGAACCCGGCACCGAACCCTCACCGCGGGACCCGGCGGTCCTGCCCCGCAGGCGATTCCGGTGCCGGAGGGGCGCACGTGAAGCCCGCACTGTGACTGACCCCACGGGCTTTCTTGGACGGAAATCCAGTAGCCGGGGTGACCGTGATCGCGGTAATGGGGCAGAGTTGGGAGGGACAGACGGCCCACCCGGCCGACGCCCCGGACGTGCGCCCCGGACGGCCCCCGGCCAGGCCGGCGGAGGCAGCAGGAGGAGTGACAACGATGACGAGATCACCGCGCCGCCTCAGGGAGCAGGTCCGGGAGTCCGTCGGCGAGCAGGTCCGCGACCTTCCGCTGCACGCCGTCCGGCTGGCCATGTTCGGCGTCGGCCGGGCCCTGCTGCTGAGCGACCGGATGACCCGGGACTACAAGGAGATCACCGAGGGCGGCGGCATGAAGCCGGTCCTCGGGCGGCTCCGCCACGACGTCCAGCACACAGCGGTGTCCGTGGTCGGCACGGTCGTCGAGCGCGTCCGCGGCGCCGAGGAGGAGGCCGAGCCCGCCCCGCGCGCGGCCCGCACCCGGACGACCCCGCGTCCGCCGGCTCCGCGTCCGCCGGCCCCGCGTCCCGCCGCGCGCCCCGCGCAGCGGCCGGCCGAGCGTCCGGCGCCGGGCGACAAGGAGATCTCGGTGGGCAAGCCCGCCGCCGCTCCCCGTCCCGCGACGCCCAAGCCCGAGGCCAAGCCCGCCGCTCCGGCCGCCGACCGCGTCGAGGCGAAGCCCGAGCCAAAGACGGAGCCCAAGCCGGAGCCGAAGCCCGAGCCCAAGGCCGCCGCGCCGAAGCCTGAGCCGAAGGCCGCTCCCAAGGCCGAGGCCAAGCCTGAGCCCAAGGCCGAGCCCGCCTCGAAGCCCGCGAAGGCCGAGGGTGCGAAGGCCGAGGAGCTGCCGGTGCCGGACTACGACTCGGCGACGCTCCCGCAGCTGCGCGCCCGCCTGCGCGGCCTGACGGCCGACCAGGTCAGGCTGCTGCGCGAGTACGAGCGTGCCCACGAGGCGCGTCCGGAGATCGTTCGCATGTACGAGAACCGGATCGCCAAGCTCAACGGCTCCAACTGACCGCAGAACACCGTCGAGGCCCGTCCGGAGCGTTCCGGACGGGCCTCGACGCGTTTCCGGCGCGTCCGCGCTCGCCACCTCCCCGAGGACGGGGGCGGATCCCGCTCGCGGGGGATGTCGATCACTCGCCGGAGGGAGGCGGGCGGCCCGCCGGCGAGTGATCTTGGAAAGCATGAGTGTCCTTCACACCGAATCGTCCGGTCCCACCGCCGTCCAGGTCAACCGCGTGACCGCCTACATGGCGTTCGCCTGGGTGATGGTGTTCATCGCCTGGCATGTCGTCTGGGCCTTCACCGGGCTCCCCTCGCCCGATCCATCCGATCACCACGGGACCGCGCGGATCGTCGCGACGGTCTTCGAGATCGTTGTGCTGATCATGACCGCCGTGGGGGTCGCGGTGCCGCTGGCGCTCGTCCAGGAGTGGGGACGCCGGATACCGCGCTGGATGCTGGTCACCGCCCTGTGGATCGGGTTCGCGCTGCTCATCGTCCGCGGGGTCAGCGGTGTCGCCGACTCGATCGGCCGCGCGACCGGCGTCCTGCCCCACGGGCTAACCGGGATGACGACGGAGGAGGTCAACAACACCGCGCACCCGTCGCTCTGGACGCGGATCGCCGGCCATGTGACCGATGGACTGTTCACCGTCGGGGGGCTGGTGTTCGGGGCCGCCGTCCTGGCCTTCCGGCGCGCCCGTCCGGCGGTCCGGCGGGGTCAGCGGACGAGTTGATCGCCCAGCGGGCTGCGCATGTAGAGGACGGACCGTCCGGCGCGGGTGCGGTTCAGCAGGCCGCAGGCGTGCAGGGCCGTGAGGTGGCGGCTGACCCCGCCCGGCGTGACGCCGAGCCGCCGCGCGAGTTCGGTGGTGGACGCCGGGGACGCCAGCATGATCAGGAGCCGCGCGCGGGGCGCGCCGAGCAGTTCGGCGAGGGCCGCGGCGCCTTCGGGGGCGGCCTGGTCCCAGACGGCGCCGCGCCCGCGCGCCGGGTAGGCGATCACCGGCGGATCATGCTCGCTGGTCATGTTGATCGCCCCTTGCAGGAACAGGCACGGGACGAGGACGAGCCCGCGTCCGGCGACGTCCACCACGACGTTGCGCACGGTGTCGGACGGGATCGCGACCCGGACGCGTCCGGGCGCCCAGGTGACGCGGTCGTCCAGCTCGGCGAACAGGGCCGCCGCGCCGCCGAGCGCGAGCCGCCGGGCGCGGTAGGCGAGATCGGCCTCCAGGACGGCCCGCATCCGCGCCCAGTAGGGCTCGATGCACGCCTCCCAGTAGGACTCGATCGCGGCGCAGATCCGCGCGAGGACGGCCGAGGGGTCGCCGCTCAGGACGGACGGGATCGGGACCTGCCGGTACGCGGCGTCCACGCCGTGCCGGTAGGTGGTGGCGATGTCGCGGCGGACGATGTCCGGCGGCGTCGCCCGCAGGACGGCGAGGCCGGACTCCAGATCGGTGACGATGCCGTCCGGGCGCGGGGTGAGGAAGTCCGGCAGCCAGCCGTACGGGGCGTACAGGGCGTTCAGCACCGCCGTGTCCAGCCGGGCGTAGGCGGCGGCCGTCTCCCGGGCCCAGGGCTGGTGCTCGGGGTGCCTGGCCGGGAAGATCCGCGGTCGCAGGCTGAACACCGACTCGAACAGCGGCGACATCCCGAACGACGTCTCGGCGAGGTCCTGGACGCCCAACCTGAACTCATACATTGCCTCAGAGGGTAAATCCATTCTCCTGGGGCGTGCGCTGAGCTGGGATGGACCGCATGACGATCCCCCTGCCCCGGAGCCTTGCGGACGCCGCCGGGCATCCCGTGATCCGCGCGCTCTCGGCCATGACGCTGGTCAACACGCTCGGCAACGGCCTGCTCATGACGACCGGGGCGCTCCTGTTCACCCGGGTGGTCGGCATGACGGTCTCCCAGGTCGGCCTCGCGCTCGCGCTGGGCGGGGTGTTCGGCATCGCGGCGAACATCCCGCTGGGCCGGATCGCCGACCGGTTCGGGGCGCGTCCGACCCTGATGGCGCTCCTGGTCGTCCAGGCGGTGCTCGTCCTCGGCTACACGCAGGTCCACTCGTTCTGGACGGCGCTGCCGCTGATCTGCGCCGTCATGTTCGTGGAGCGGGGCGAGAACGCGGTGCGGGGCGCGCTGATCGCCACGGCCCTGCCGCCGGACCAGCGGGTGCCGGGGCGGGCGTTCCTGCGGTCGGTGACCAACGTCGGCATCTCGCTGGGCGCCGTGCTCGCGTCCCTCGCCCTCGTCGCGGACACGCCCTTCGCCTACCGGACGATCGTGGTGGCCGACGCGGCGACCTTCGTGGTCGCGGCGCTCCTGCTGCTCAGGGTGCCCGCGCTGGAGCCCGGGGGCGGCGAGCGGACCCGCGGACGGGGCTTCGGCGCGCTCACCGACGTCCCCTACCTGGTGATCACCGCGCTGGCGGGCGCGCTGGTCATGCTGCAGGGCGTCCTGGAGATCGGCGTCCCGCTGTGGGTGACGCACCAGACGCACGCTCCCCGGGCGCTGATCGCGGTCGCCATGCTGCTGAACACGGTCATGGTCGTCCTGTTGCAGGTCAGGCTGAGCAAGGGGGCCGACGATCCGAGCCGGGCGGCTCGCCTGGCCCTGCGCGCCGGGGCGCTGATCGCGGTCGGCTGCGTGCTGCTGGGCCTGTCCAAGGGCCTGGACGCGTGGACCGCGACGGCCCTGGTGCTGGTCGCGGTCGCGGTCATGACCGTCGGCGAGATGCTGGGGGCGGCCGGGAGCTGGGCGCTCGGTTTCGACCTGGCGGACGAGCGGGCGCAGGGCGTCTACCAGGGCGTCTTCAACACCGGCTTCGCGGCCGGGCTGGTGCTGGGCCCGCTCGCCGTGACCCAGACGGGCCTGCGGTTCGGCATGGCCGGCTGGCTGGTCCTCGGCGGGATCTTCCTGGCGACGGCCGTCGCGTTCGTCCCGGCGACCCGCTGGGCCGTCGCGACGCGTCCGTCGAACGAGGTGGAGCCGGCGGCGGAGGCGGCGGCGACGGTCTGACGGGGTCAGCGGACGAGCTGGTCCCCGAGCGGGCTGCGCATGTAGAGGACGGACCGTCCCGCCCGGGTGCGGTTCAGCAGGCCGCTGGCGTGCAGGGCGCTCAGGTGGTGGCTGACCGCGCCCGGCGTGACGCCGAGCCGCCGGGCCAGGTCGGTGGTGGACGCGGGGGCGGCCAGCATGACCAGCAGTTTCGCGCGGCGCTCGCCGACGAGCCCGATGAGCGCGGCGGGTCCCTTCGGGGACGTCTGGTCCCAGATCGCGCCGCGTCCGCGCGCCGGATACACGATCAGCGGCGAGCCGTGTTCGTCGATCAGGGTGAGCGCGCCGCGGAGGAACAGGCACGGGACGAGGGCGAGGCCGCGTCCGGCGACGTCCACGACGCGTGGCGGCGCGAGCCCGGACGGGATGACGAGCCGGACGAGCCCCGGGTGGTGCCAGCTGACCCGCCCGTCCAGTTCTCCGAACAGTTCGGCGGCCCCGTCGAGGGCCAGCCGCCGCGCGCGGTGCACGAGGTCGGCCTCCAGGACGGCGCGCATCCGCGTCCAGTAGGGCTCGATGACGGCGTCCCAGTACGCCTCGAACGAGGCGCAGATCCGGGCGAGGACGGCGGCCGGGTCCCCGCTCAGCACCGGCGGGACCGGGACGTGCCGGTACGCCGCGACGATGTCGTTCCGGACGGTCTCCGGCGGGGTCTCCCGCAGCCGCGCGAGGTCGTCGGCGATGTCGGTGACGATGCCGGGCGGACGCGGCGAGAGGAAGTCCGGGAGCCAGCCGTGCGGGGCGTGCAGGACGTCCAGCAGCCCGGTGTCGAGCCGGGCGTACGCGGCGGCCGTCTCCCGCACCCACGGCAGGTGCTCGGGGTGCCACGACGGGAACACGCGCGGACGCAGGCTGAACACCAGCTCGAACAGCGGTGACATCCCGAACGACGTCTCGGCGAGGTCCTGGACGCCGAGCCTGAACTCAAACATTGAGAAATAGCCTAAATCGATTCCCCGTGGGGGTGAGGCGCCGCTGGGATGGACGCATGTCGTCCTCCCCACGGTCCACTGATTCCGCCGCGTCAACGAGTCCGGGGCCGCCGGATCCGAAGTCCACGAGCATGGCGGGCCTCGCGCGCAACCCGGTGCTCAGGGTGCTGTTCGCGGCGTTGTGGGTGAACACGCTCGGCAACGGCCTGTTCATGACCGTCAGCGCCCTGCTGTTCACCCGCGTGGTCGGGATGTCGCCGTCCCAGGTCGGGTTCGCGCTGGCGCTGGGCGGGGTGTTCGGCATCGTGTCCGGGGTGCCGATGGGACGCGTCGCCGACCGGTTCGGGGCGCGTCCGACGGTGATGGCGCTGCTGGGCGCGGAGGGGGTGCTGATCCTCGGGTACACGCAGGTCCACTCGTTCTGGGCGGCGGTGCCGCTGATCTGCGGCGTCACGTTCCTGGACCGGGGCGCGAGCACCGTCCGCAACGCGCTGGTCGGGCAGGCGCTGCCCGCCGAGCTGCGGCTGCCCGGCCGGGCGTTCCTGCGGATGGCGACCAACGGCGGCGTCGGCGTCGGGGCGGCGCTGGCGTCCGTCGCGCTGGTCGTCGACACACCGTTCGCCTACCGGACGATCGTGGTGCTGAACGCGGTGACGTTCGCGGGGGCGGCGCTGCTGCTGAGGCGGGTCCCGGTCGAGCGGCCGGCGGGGGGCGCGGCGTCCGGCGGGGGCGGCTTCGGTGCGCTGACCGACGTCCCGTACCTGGTCATCACGTTGCTGAGCGGGGTGCTGGTGCTGCAGCAGGGCATCCTCGAGGTCGGTGTCCCGCTGTGGGTGACGCGCGAGACGCACGCGCCGCGCCTGCTCGTCTCGGCCTGCCTGGTGCTGAACACGTCCATGATCATCGCGCTGCAGGTGCGGATGAGCCGCGGCGCCGAGGACCCGCGTGTCGCGGCCCGCGCGTGCCTGCGCGCCGGGACGCTCATGGCGGTCGGCTGCCTGCTGTTCGGGCTGTCCAAGGGCCCGGACCCGTGGACGGCGTCGCTCCTGATCCTGGGCGCGCTGGCGCTCCAGACCCTCGGCGAGGTGCTGTGCGCGGCGGGGACCTGGGCGCTCAGCTATGAACTGGCGGACGAGCGCGCGCACGGCGTCTACCAGGGCGTCTTCAACAGCGGGTTCGCGGCGGGGGCGCTGCTCGGCCCGCTCGTCGTCACCCAGACCGCGCTGCGGCACGGCATGGCCGGATGGCTGGTCTTCGGGGTGCTCTTCCTGGTGACGGCCTTCGCGTTCATTCCAGCGACCCGCTGGGCGGCGGCGAACCGTCCGGCATGGAAAGAGGCCCCGGCCTAACAAGGACGGCCCCGGAAGGGTTCCGGGGCCGTTCTCTCTCTGTGAGGACCGAAGGGGGGCCGGTCCTCACGCCTCTGCGGGGAGCGGATCGTCCTGGAAGGCGTGGTCGATGTCGACGCGCTCCAGCGACACCAGGTGCCGCCGCCGGACGACCAGGATCCCGATCGCGATCGCGCAGCACAGCGCGCCGACGTAGTACGGGGTCGAGGCGCTGTACTTCTCGGCGAGCTTGCTGCCGAAGTACGGCGCGAGGCCGCCGCCGAGCCACCGGACGAAGTTGTAGCCCGCGGACGCGACCGGACGCGGGTTGTCGGAGACCTCCATCGCCGCCTCGGTGAAGGCGGTGTTGTTCAGCCCGATCGGGATGCCGGACAGGATCGTGCTGACGATGATCCCGTTGTGCCCGAGGGTGGCCAGGCCGAGCTGGAACACGATGAGCAGGGCCAGCGCCAGGTGCATGACCCGGACGGTCCCGATCCGGCGCTGCAGGGCGGGGGCGGCGAACACCGACGACAGCGCGACCATCACGCCCCAGCCGAAGAACACCAGGCCGATGCCGTGCGCGTCCATGTGCAGGACGAACGGCGTCCACGCCAGGACGGTGAAGAACGCGTAGTTGTAGAACAGCGCGGTGAACGCCGTGGTCGACAGGCCGCCGTGGCCGAGCGCGCGGATCGGCGCGGACAGGGGGGTGCGGACGGCGGCCTTCGGCGTCTCCTTCAGCAGGGTCGTGATCAGCAGGAACCCGACCGCCATCAGCAGGGCCGTCCCGAAGAACGGGAAGCGCCAGTTCATGTCGCCGAGCAGCGCCCCGACGAGCGGGCCGAGCGAGATGCCGATGCCGAGCGCGGCCTCGTAGAGGATGATCGCCGACTCGGCCCCGCCGGACGCGGCGCCGACGATGACGGCGAGGGCCGTCGCGACGAACAGCGCGTTGCCGAGCCCCCAGCCCGCGCGGAACCCGACGAGCTGGCCGACGGTGTCGGACGTCCCGGCGAGCGCGGCGAACACCACGACCAGGACGAGCCCGATCATCAGCGTCCGCTTCCCGCCGATCCGGCTGGAGACCCAGCCGGTGACGAGCATCGCGACGGCGGTGATCAGGAAGTAGCTGGTGAACAGCAGCGACACCTGGCTGGGCGTCGCGCGCAGGTTCTCGGCGATGGCGGGGAGGATCGGGTCGACGAGGCCGATGCCCATGAAGGCGACCACGGCGGCGAAGGCCGTGGCCCAGACCGACATGGGCTGCCGGAGGAGACCGGGCCTGGCGGCCCGATCGTTCTCCCGCGGGCGACCGGGCTCGGGCCGCGGTCGCCCGGTCTCGGGTCGCGGGCGCGCGGGCTCTGCGTTCATGGAACCTACCTTTCGGGGGACGGCCCCTCCCCGCCTCGCGCGCCGCGCGCCGGGGATCAGGCGGCGGGCGCCGGACGGTCGGGGTCGGCGAACAGCCGGCCGAGCAGGGGAAGCGCGGCGGTCAGGGTGTCCCGCTCCTGTTCGGACAGTTCGGCGAACCGCTGGACGAGGATCCCGATGCGGCGCTCCCGGACGCGGTGCAGCTGGACGCTCCCGTCCCGGGTGATCCGGGCGGTGACGACCCGCGCGTCGGAGGCGTCCCGGCCGCGGGCGACCAGGCCGTCCCGTTCGAGGCGGTTGATCAGCGCGGTCATGGTCGGCAGTTTCACGCCGTGCTCGGCGGCCAGCTCGGTCATCCGGCGCGGCCCGCCCTCCAGCGATCCGAGCACCGACGCCTGCTGGCTGGTGACGGCCTGGTCGGCGTTGACGCGGCGCATCATCAGCACCATCTCGCGGAGCCGGGTGTTCAGCTCCTCGGCGAGCTCGCGGTCGGACTGCATCGGTCTCTCCTCAATTACTTAGCCATACTAAGTTAATATGGCTAACTTTTCAACCGGTGGTGACCTGCATCGTGCCGGGTCCGGCACCGCCTAGGCTTTCCGACATGGCGATGGAGACCTCGGCGGAGTCCCCCGTACCGGTCCGGACGGTGTTGCAAGCGGTCGGCGGCTGGATCGGACGGCTCGGAAGGATCTGGGTCGAGGGGCAGATCACCGAACTCAACGCGCGAGGCGGCACGGTTTACGTCACCCTTCGCGATCCGGTGGCGAACATGTCGGTCCCCGTCGTCGGACGCCGCGAGACGTTCGCCGCCGCCGGGCCCGCCGTCACCGACGGAGCCCGCGTGGTGATCCACTGCAAGCCGGACTTCTGGGTCAACCGCGGCCGGTTCTCGCTGAGCGCGATCGAGGTCCGCCCGGTCGGCGTCGGCGAGCTGCTGGCCCGCCTGGAGCGGCTCAAGCAGCTGCTGGCGTCCGAGGGCCTGTTCCGGCCCGAGCGCAAGCGCCCGCTGCCCTTCCTGCCCGGACGCGTCGGACTGATCTGCGGCCGCGACTCCGACGCCGAGCACGACGTCCTCCAGAACGCCCGGCGGCGCTGGCCCGCCGTCGAGTTCACCGTCCGGAACACCGCCGTGCAGGGGAACAACGCCGTCCCGCAGATCATGGACGCGCTGCGCGAGCTCGACGCCGACCCGCACATCGACGTGATCGTCATCACGCGCGGCGGCGGCTCCATGGAGGACCTGCTGCCCTTCTCGGACGAGGCGCTCGTCCGGGCCGTCGCCGCCGCCCGGACCCCGGTCGTCAGCGCGATCGGCCACGAGCAGGACAGCCCGATCCTCGACATGGTCGCCGACCTGCGCGCCTCCACCCCGACCGACGCCGCCAAGCGGGTCGTCCCGGACGTCCGGGAGCAGCTCCAGCTCGTCCGGCAGCTACGGGACCGGGGACGGCGCGTCCTGGTCGGCGGGGTCGAGCGCGAACTGCACTGGCTGGCCGCGATGCGCTCCCGGCCCGCACTGTCCGACCCGGTCCGCGAGATCGAACGGCAGGCCGAGCGCGTGGAGGCGCTGCGCGACCGCGCCCGCCGCTGCCTGGCGTCCGCGCTGGACCGGTCGTCCGACCAGCTCTCCCACACGCGCGCGCGGTTGCTGGCCCTCTCCCCGGCCGCGACGCTGGCCCGCGGCTACGCGATCGTCCAGCGCGAGGACGACGGGGTCGTCCGGAAGGCCGCGTCCGTCAAGGACGGCGAGGCCCTGGTCGTCCGCCTCGCCGAAGGCCAGCTGGGCGTCACGGTCACCGAGCGCCACCTCCCCTGAGGCACGCCCTCGCCGTCCACTTCCGGCCTGGCCGCGACCGCTCATCCATTTTCAGCCCAATTGTGGCCACCCGTCCGCTTCCGGCCCGCCTAATCGCTAGGCACGTTTGCGCAACCGGGTGAATGTTGATCCCGGATGGCAGACCACTCCCCGCACGGAGGAGGACGAACATGTCCGTACTGAACTGGGCGCGCCGCGCGTCCCTGGCGGCCGGAGCCTGCGCCGTGGCCTCCCTGGCCCTGGTGGCGCCCGCCCACGCGAGCGTCTCCCCCTATCTGGTGGGGCCGACCGGACGCTGCGCCGCATGGGAGTTCACCGAGCTGCACGGCGGGCACGACTACATGCGCGCCAACCCCGTGGTCGACTGGAACGGCGTGTGCCGGTTCGGCATCCACGACTTCTCGACCGGCGCGGACTACCCCACGAACGGGGGCGCGGAGACCCCCGAACCCGGCATCTACGACGGCCCCGGCCACATCGAGGCCGTCTACGTCCACGACCTCCTGTCCGACGACTGGGGCTGGGGGCCGCGCAACTGAACCAGCAGGGGCGTCCCCGCGTGCCCCTTGGGCGTGTCTCAAAGTCGGCGCTCGTGGCGAGCGGCGCGCAGCAGCGCAGATGACTTTGGGACACGCCCTAGGCTGGACGGCGTGGCGGAGAAGACGGAACAGAGCTATGAGCAGGCGCGGGACGAGCTGACCGAGGTCGTCCGCAAGCTGGAGGCGGGCGGCCTCACGCTGGAGGAGTCGCTGGCCCTGTGGGAACGCGGGGAGAAGCTGGCCGCCGTGTGCGAGGAGTGGCTGGAGGGGGCGCGCGCCCGCCTCACCGCCGCCATGAACGCCGAGACCGCCGGATCGGACGACGCGTCCGGCCCGGCGGCCCCGTTCTGATGCTCTTGGGAGCGGCGGCTCAGGAGCGCTGCGTGGGCCCGGTCGTCACCACGTTGGTGCCGGCCTTGTCCAGCGGCTTGAGCGCGGCGGCCAGGATGGCCAGCTCGTCGTAGTCCGCGGTGCCCGTCACCACGACGCTCACGCCGTCCGGCAGGGTGCGGGCGAGCGAGTTGGCCTTCTTGTCGCGGCGGAAGTAGGTGTTCCAGGTGACCCCGGACACGTCCCTGGTGCCGATCGCGGCCTTGCTGTTGGTCATCCGGGGGACGTAGTCGCCGGCCTTCTCGTTGCTCTCCTCGAGCGCCGCGTACTGCCCGGACGGCGTGATGAAGCCCAGGTGCCACTGGACCGGCTTGCCCTTCTCGCCGAGCCCGGTCAGCCGCGCGCTGGTGGCGCGCCACCCCACCGGGAGCTCCTGCGGGCCCCAGGCCCGGTAGGGGCCGTTGTGGGCGAGCGCCCAGGACTGGGAGCCGTAGTCGACCGTCGGGAGCAGGTCCTTGTTGGACCGCGGCGTGATCAGGTAGATCACCCCGACCATCAGCAGGCATGCCACGATCGCCGAGGCGAACCCGCCGATCCCGGTGGTCAGCCGCTTGTAGACCCCGGGCGAGACCTGCACCGACGCCGGCTGCGCCGCGCCGCCGGAGGCCGCCGCGGAGTCGCCCGCGGGGGCGCCGTCCGGACGCGCGGAACCCGCCGTGCCGCCTTCGGGGTGGGCCCCGGACGGGCGCGGCTGCTCGGACGTCGTCGTCGGGGCGGGGCTCTCGTCGCTCACCCCTCCAGGATCCCCTACGGTCGGCGCTGCTCGGTACGGGGGTTCCTGATAGTGCCCACAATGGCCATGATGTCGTCGGCGAGCCGCCGGGATCCCTCGGCGTCGTCACTCAGTGAGACCTCCGACACAGCGCCCGCCATGGCCCCGGTCAGGACGACGACCAGCGCCTCGTCCACGCCGCCGCCCTCGGTGTGGAACAGCGCGGCGTTGCGGCGGGCCCACTTGTTGAGCCGCTGCCGCATCACCCGGTCGAACCCGGGCGGGCCGTCGCCGGAGATGAACAGCCGGGAGACGTCCCGCTCCTCGATGCAGCCGTCCAGGTAGGCGCCCGCGCCCGCGATGAACTGCCGCATCGGGTCGGCCTCGCCCGCCTCCCGCACGGCGTTGATCGCCTTGCGGGTGCGCTCCTGCTGCCGCGCCTGGAACTCCTCGAACAGCGTGAGGTACAGGTCGGCCTTGCCGTTGAAGTGGTGGTAGAGGCTGCCCACGCTGGCCCCCGCCTTGGCGACGATGTCGGTGACCGCGGCCTGGGCGAACCCCGCTTCGCAGAACACGTCCCGCGCCGCCGCCAGCAGGGCTCCGCGCGTCGCCGCGCCCCGGTCCGAGGTGCGCGCCGGGGTCGTGTCGATGTCGCTGCTCATGAGCATAGAGATTACGCCGGACGATCGCGGGAGACGATCCCAACCAGGGGCCTTCCCGGCCAAGGGCGTCCCGCGCTCTGGTCTGGTCCAATTTGTCCGCTGGTGCCGGACCCACGGAGAATCCGGGTGAGCCATTCGAACGAAAGGGCGTCTCGCCATGTCCGACGACACCACCGTCTCGTCCCCCCTCGTCACCGAGCCCGCCGCTCCGGACCGGAACCTGGCGCTGGAGCTGGTGCGGGTGACCGAGGCGGCCGCGATGGCCGCCGCGCGCTGGGTCGGCCGGGGTGACAAGAACGGCGCCGACGGCGCGGCCGTGAACGCCATGCGCCAGCTGATCAACACCGTGTCCATGAGCGGCGTCGTCGTGATCGGCGAGGGCGAGAAGGACAACGCCCCGATGCTCTACAACGGCGAGGCGGTCGGGGACGGCTCGGGCGCCGAGTGCGACGTGGCCGTGGACCCGGTGGACGGCACCCGGCTGACCGCGCTCGGCATGAGCAACGCCGTCGCCGTCCTCGCCGTCGCGCCGCGCGGCTCGATGTACGACCCGTCCGCGGTGTTCTACATGGAGAAGCTGGTCACCGGCCCCGAGGCGGCGGACGCGGTGGACATCGAGCGCCCGATCGCCGACAACATCCGCGCCGTGGCCCGCGCCAAGGGCTCCGCCGTGGACGACGTGACGGTCTGCATCCTGGACCGCCCGCGGCACGAGGGCATCGTCAAGGAGATCCGGGAGACCGGCGCGCGGATCAAGTTCATCCTGGACGGCGACGTCGCCGGCGCGATCATGGCCGCCCGCGACGGCACCGGCGTGGACCTGCTGCTCGGCATCGGCGGCACCCCCGAGGGCATCATCGCCGCCTGCGCGATCAAGGCCCTGGGCGGCGTGATCCAGGGCCGGTTGTGGCCGAAGGACGAGGCGGAGCGGCAGAAGGCCGTCGACGCCGGGCACGACCTCACCCGCGTCCTGACGACCGACGACCTCGTCTCGTCCGACGACGTCTTCTTCGCCGCCACCGGCATCACCGACGGCGAGCTCGTCGACGGCGTCCGGTACGGCAAGGGCCGCGCGCGCACCCACTCGCTCGTGATGCGGTCCCGCAGCGGCACGATCCGGACGATCCACAGCGAGCACCAGCTGAGCAAGCTGCGCGCCTACAGCGCGATCAACTTCGACTCGGCGGTCTGACCCCGAGATCACCGGAAGGGCCCGGCGCGACGCGCCGGGCCTCTTTCTTTTCGCAGGTCAGAACCCTAGGTTGCCGGTGTCCTTGGCGACCTTGATGATGTCCGTGTCGGTGCGGATGCGGCTCGCCCGCTCCTCGGCGGAGAGTTCGGTGAGCAGGTGGGGCTCGGGCAGTTCGAAGCCGGGGTGCTCCGGGTCCAGGTGGCCGCCGCAGTCGCAGCCGCAGGAGTGTCCGTGGTGCCCGCCCGCGTCGTCCTCGGCCGGGAGCAGCAGGGCGAAGTAGCGGACGACCGTGAAGACCGACGGCTCAGGCAGGTCCAGCGCGGCCATGGCCGCCGAGGCGGCCTCGTCGCGCTCGCCGTTCACCCGGACCTCGCACTGCATGGATCCGGGAGTGCCGCCGTAGAAGACCCTCACCCCGTTGAAGAACGGTGACTCCAGGGCGGGGGCGAGGGCGTCCGCGATGCCGTGGAGGACGTTCGCCTCCCCCAGCGCGGCCTGCAGGCGCTCGTTCTCGGCGGCGTCCATGCCGTAGCCGAGGACGCCGGAGATGATCGACCGCCAGCCCGGGACGTCCTGCTCGCCGGGGGCGGACCGGTAGGCGTGGCTCCCGTCCCCGGCGACGAGTTCGAGCAGGCACGCGCCGGCCGTCTGGACCCAGGCGTCCGCCGCCTGGCGCGGGTCTCCGGCCACGGCCACGGCGCAGTCGGTGAAGCACGGGACGTCCGGCTGGACGCTCACGTCCGGGAAGGCGATGAGGTCGTAGTGGTGGCCGCCGCCGTGGTTCTGCGGCGCGACGCCGATCGCCCAGCCCTGCGGGCTGAGCAGCGAGTTCCCCTTGAGCTCGGCCCCGCGCGTCACGCCGGGCTCATACTCCTCCAGGCTCGCCTTCACGAGGGCGAGGAACTCCAGGTCCGGCAGGCGCTCCCCCGGCGGGTCCGCAGCGCCCTGACGACGTCGTATCCAAGACATGCGGCGGATCTTAACGACGACATTCGGGACATTTCGACGGGTTATGCGCTGATGAGCGCGCTGCGCGGAGCGGGCACTCATCGGGTCTGGACGCCCGTGGAGGACGGGCGCCGTCGGCGCCCGTCCTCCACGTCCCCCCTTATCGGGTCAGAGAACTCACTTCCCCTTCTTGCACGAAGTCTCGAAGTCCTTCCGGACGGTCACCGGGAGGCTGCTCAGCTTCTTGTTCTTGAAGGAGGCGTAGCTCGGGTGGTTCTGGAACCTCTTCTGGACGACCGGGTTGAGCTTCGAGACCGCCTGCTCGATGGTGAGGCCGCGCTGACTGAAGTCGCACGCGGCGGGACGGGCGGGGGCCGCGTGAGCGGGGACCGCGGCGGCGCCCAGCGCAAGCGCGCAGGCGGTCGCGGTGACCACGGCACGGAGGTTCATCTACGAACTCCTTCACTCGGGAGACTCGACAACGCCCTACACGCTACCCAGAGTCCCCTCATGAACACCGAGAGCCACCGACAAGGATCGGCTCACAGTTTTGTGGTTACGCGGAGGTGACACGGCACCCGGTTGCATGGCGTCCCGGAACCCTGATCGCGACGCCCCCGAGGAGCGCCACATGTCCCTTTCGGACGACCATTCCCGCCGCCGGTTCCTCCAGCGGGCGGGCCTGGCCGCAACCGCCGCGACCGCCGCGGCGGCCCTTCCCCTGGCCGGCCGCGGGACGGCCCACGCCGGCGCGGGCGCCGCGCGGAACGTCGCCGCGACGTCCGGCGGCAGCCCTGACCAGCTGTTCCGGGACGGCCGGTTCGCCGAGGCCGAGGATGGTTACCGGCGGCTGCTGCGGGCCGACCCGAAGGACGCCCACGCCGGCGCGCAGCTCGGCTACATCGCCCTGCTGTCGAACCGGTTCGGCGCGGCCGAGCGGTACCTGTCCGATGCCGTCGAGCTGAACCCGGGCGACGACGACTCCAAGCGGCGGCTCGCGGAGTGCTTCGTCCGGCAGGACCGGCACGCCCGCGCGATCCCGCTCCTCAACGAGGTCGGGACGCCGGTCTCCAAGGCGTCCGCCACTCAGTACGGCCACCTGGACGGAGCGCCGTACCGGATCTCCGGGCCGTCCGGAACGCGCGTGCCGTTCCTCTTCATCGATCCGCTGCCCGTGGTGGAGGCGTCGGTGAACGGCTCGGCGCCGAAGCGATTCCTGGTCGACACGTTCTCGACGTGCGACCTGTCGCCGGAGACCGCGAAGGAGCTGGGGCTGACCGCGGTCGCGACCATCGAGGGCACGGTCGGCAACATGCCCGCCACGATCAGCCTCGGGGTGCTCGACTCGTTCCGGATCGGCGACATCGAGATCCGGAACCTGCCCGTCCAGTGGTCGGAGGGCCCGCCGCCGCCCACGCTCCCGGACGGGTCGAAGCCCGAGGGCGTGTTCGGCACGACGATCATGTACCACTTCCTGACCACGATGGACTACGCGCGGCGCGCCCTCGTCCTGCGGCGGCGCGGGCACGGGCGTTCTCGCAGGCCGGACGATCTGCCGCTGTGGCTGGCCGGGGACCATTTCCCCTGCTCGGTGGGCAGCCTGCGCGACTACGGCCCCCGGATGATCACGCTCGACACCGGCGGGATCGGGCACGGGCTGGACACGACGGTGGAGATCGCCGAACGCGCGGGCATCGCCGTCGACTACGACCATCCGATCCCGTCCCCCAACGGGGCCAAGGTCTATCCGTGCCGTCCGGACCGGATGAGCATGGGCCGCGCGGTCAGGCACGACGTCCCCGGATCCGCCGTCGAGAAGGTGTTCCCGGGACTGCCCGGGCCCGGCCTGTCGGCCCTGCTCGGTTTCGACCTGATGGCCAACTTCACGCACGAGTTCTTCAAGCCGTACGCGGTGACGTACGACTACACGTCCATGCGGCTGCGCCTCACCCGCTGACGCCGACGCCCACCCGGCGGCGCCGCGAACACCGACGCGGACGCGGACGCGGACCGGATGATCTCGTTAAGCGGGCGGGAGTTTCCCGGGAGGAGCGAGCGGGGAGCCCGCAAGTGGCCACGAAGCGTCGTCACACGCGTGCCCACCGTGGGAAGCGCGGGAGGAGTCCATGAAACCGACGCGCGTGCCCTGCCCTCGGGGGCGGGCACGGCACGCGCGACCACGCCCCCGGCGCCCGCCCGGGGGCGTTCTTCCATCACCGAGGACAGGGGGGAAGCTTCCGATGGAGGTCTTCAAGCGGCCGCCGACCGACAAGGCGCCGTCCGACCGGTTCACCGGCGACGTCTGGTGGGACGTGATCTACGCCGGGCGCGAGCCGTCCCAGGCCCGGCTGAACCTGGTGCGGTTCGCGCCGTCCGCCCGCAGCGACTGGCACACCCACGCCCTCGGGCAGACCCTGCACATCGTGTCGGGCGTCGCGCTGATCCAGGCGCGGGGCGGGGAGATCATCGAGGCGTATCCGGGGGACACCGTCCACACCCCGCCCGGCAAGGAGCACTGGCACGGCGCGACGCCCGACGCGTTCATGGAGCACCTGGCGCTGTGGGAGGGCACCGGCGACCCCCGCGTCCCGGAGACCGACTGGGGCGCGAAGGTCACCGACGAGGAGTACCGCGGGCCGCGTCGCAGCACCCGCGGCTGACGTCCGCGTCGACGGAGAGGGGGCAAGGCATCGTGCGTGGAGTCCTGCTGTACGCGCCCGGGGACGTGCGCGTCGAGGCGCGTCCCGACCCCCGGATCGTCGAGCCGACGGACGCGGTCATCCGCGTGACGGCGACCTGCGTGTGCGGCTCGGACCTGTGGCCGTACCGCGGGGTGGCGGCGTTCGAGGGCCCGAGGCCGATGGGACACGAGTACGTCGGGGTCGTCGAGGAGGTGGGCGACGACGTCTGGACGGTCCGGCCGGGAGAGCACGTGGTCGGGTCGTTCGTCGCGTCCGACGAGACGTGCGAGCTGTGCGAGGCCGGGTACCAGAGCTTCTGCGTGAGCCGGGTGGCCATGGGCTCGATCGGGACGCAGGCCGAGTTCGCGCGCGTGCCCCTGGCCGACGGCACGCTGGTCGCGGTCCCGGGCGGCCCGCCGGACGCGGATCTACTCCCCGACCTGCTGGCCGCATCCGACGTGCTGGGGACCGGCTGGTTCGCCGCGGTTGCGGCGCGTGCCGGACCGGGCGAGACGGTCGCGGTCGTCGGGGACGGCGCGGTCGGGCTCCTCGGCGTGCTGGCGGCGCGGCGCCTCGGCGCGGAGCGGATCATCGCGATGAGCAGGCACGCCTCCCGGCAGAGACTGGCCATCGAGTTCGGCGCCACCGATGTCATCGCCGAGCGCGGGGACGAGGGCGTGGCGCGGATCAAGGAGCTCACCGGCGGCCTGGGCGCGCACAGCGTCATCGAGGCGGTCGGGACGCAGGAGGCGATGACGCAGGCGATCCGGTCGACGCGTCCGGGAGGACATGTCGGATTCGTCGGGGTCTCCCATGGCGTCCGGATTCCCGGGGACCAGCTGTTCGCCTCCGGCGTGCACCTGCACGGCGGGCCCGCCCCGGTGCGCCGTTTCCTGCCCGAGCTGCTCCGGCTGATCGTCGACCGCGAGATCGACCCCGGGCGGGTCTTCGACCTCGAGCTGCCTCTGGAGCAGGCCGCCGAGGCGTACCGCGCGATGGACGAGCGCAGCGCGGTCAAGGTCCTGCTGCGTCCCTAACACCCTGGCCTGCGCTGACGCAGGCTGTCAGCGGACGGTGCGCAGGCGGTGCGCCGAGGCCGCGAATCTTCGTTCATCGAGCACGGACGAACGAAGATTCGGAGCCACCGATGAAGAAGCACCTGAAGGTCACGCTCGCCCCCGCCGTCCTCGGACTGGCTCTGGTCACCGGCTGCGGAACCGCCGCCGCAGCGCCCGCCGCGCCCGTCGCGCAGCAGAACGTCGTCGCCAAGACCGATGCCGGAGAGGTGCGCGGGGTCGCCCACGGGCAGGCCCACCAGTTCCTCGGTGTTCCGTACGCCGCGCCG
The DNA here is from genome assembly GCF_040679435.1 of Spirillospora sp. NPDC052269. Classification (NCBI taxonomy): domain Bacteria; kingdom Bacillati; phylum Actinomycetota; class Actinomycetes; order Streptosporangiales; family Thermomonosporaceae; genus Spirillospora; species Spirillospora sp. NPDC052269. The sequence goes on along the minus strand of NZ_JBFAUU010000001.1, from coordinate 10,787 downwards.
CCGGTGGGCGCGCTTCGATGGAAGTCGCCGCAGCCCACGCGTCCTTGGAAGGGGGTCCGGAACGCGACGACGTCCGGCCCGGCGTGTGTCGGCCCGTCCTACAACCTGCCCGCCGGGACGAGCGTCAGCGAGGACTGCCTGACCGTGAACATCACGACCCCGGCGGCGTCGCCGAAGCGTCCTCGGCCGGTGATGGTGTTCGTGCACGGCGGCGACTTCACGTCCGGGACGGGCAGCGCGTTCGATCCGAGCGAGATGGCGACGCGCGGGGACGTCGTGGTGGTCACCCTCAACTACCGGCTCGGCATCTTCGGATTCTTCGGATACCCCGGACTTCCGGGTTCGGGCGACTTCGGGTTGCAGGACCAGCAGGCCGCGCTGCGCTGGGTGCAGCACAACGCCCACGCGTTCGGAGGCGACAAGGCGAACGTGACGCTGTTCGGGCAGTCCGCCGGATCCGCCGGTGTCTGCGCGCAGCTCACCTCACCGGCCGCGCGCGGCACGTTCAGCAAGGTGATCCTGCAGAGCGCGAGCTGCGGCACCCTCCAGCCCCGCCTCTACCCGGGGGCACCGGCGCCGACCCCGCAGAACGTCTCGCCGTTCACGCCGCTGAAGACCGTGACCACGCGCGGCACCACCCTCGCGTCCAAGCTCGGCTGCGCTGGCGCCGACCCGGTGGCCTGCCTGCGCAAGGCCTCGGTGGACGCCCTCGCCGGGCCGGGCACGATGACCGACCCCACGTTCCCGCCGTTCGGATCGCCCGCCTACGGCACCCCGACCCTGCCCGTCCACCCTCAGCAGGCCATCAAGCGGGGACGATTCGCCCGCGTCCCGGTGATGGCCGGTCACACCCGCGACGAGGGCCGGTTCGTCACGGCGTCCATCGTGAACCCGGCCATCGGCAAGGTCACCTTCACCCCGGACGTCTACACCAAGCTCACCGACGCCGCCTACGGCCCCGACGCCGCCGCCGTCCGCCGCGCCTACCAGCCGTCGTCCTACGCCGACGACCTGCTCCCCGGCACTCCCGCGGCCGACCGTCCGAACGTCGAAGGCGCCCTGGCCTGGGCCGCGATCGAAACCGACCGCGCGTCGGTCTGCCCGATCCTCGGCGACGCGGACGCCCTGTCCCGGCGCGTCCCGACCTACGTCTACGAGTTCGCCGACCGCACCGCCCCGACCTGGCTCCCCGTCCCGGCCGACTTCCCCGGCGGCGCGGCCCACCTGACCGACCTGCCCTACCTGTTCGCCACCACCCGTCCCGCGATGCCCGGCGCCGACAACGGCCCCGCCAAGCTCACCCCGACCCAGCAGCACCTGTCCGCGCAGATGATCGGCTACTGGACGAGCTTCGCCCACACCGGTGCCCCGAAGTCCGCCAACGCCCCCGCCTGGGCCCGCTACGCCGCGCCCACCCCGCGCGTCCAGAACCTCGCCACCGGCGGCGTCGCGTCCACCCCCATCACCGACAACGCCACCGCCCACAAGTGCTCGGTCTGGAGCACCGCCCACTGACCCCCTGACCACGAACGCGAGCCCCGGCCCACCCGCCGGGGCTCGCGTGTTGACGCCGTCCGGCGCTCCGCACTACTTTCTCCACCAACCAGTTGGTGGAGAAAAGGAGCGGCGATGACGGCGGCACGGCGAGGGAGACCTCCGGTGGGTCCGGAGCGGCGGGACGCCCTGGTGCTGGCGGCGTACCGGTGCCTGGCCGCGAGCGGGTTCGAGGGGCTGCGGCTGCGCGAGGTGGCCGCACAGGCGGGCATCGACCACTCCACGATCCATCACCACTTCGCCACCAAGCAGGACCTGGTGGTCGCGGTGGTCGACCACGCCACCGGGCGGTTCCGGTCCACCACTCCCCCGGACGGGACGTCCGCCGAGCGCCTGCGCGCGCACCTCGACACGCTCCGGCGCAGGATCGTCGACGAGCCGGAGCTGCACGTGGTGCTGCGCGAACTCGACCTGCGGGCCCGGCGCGACCCCGCCCTGCGCGAGATCATCTCCACTCGCGAGGAGGGCTGGCGCCGTTCACTGAGCGCGCTGCTGGACGGCGCCGCCGCCGAGGGCGCGCTCGCCCCGGGCGTCGACCCGGCCGCCGGAGCCGAGCTGATCATCGCCACGGTCAAGGGCGCCAGCCTGACCCCCGACCGCGCCGGCGACGTCCTCGGACTCCTGGACGCACTGCTGATCCATGCCTGAGAAGGGGAACCTCGTGCGGGTCATCGTCATCGGCGGCGGCATCGGCGGCCTGTGCCTGGCCCAGGGCCTGCGCACCGCCGGGATCGACGTCGCGGTCTACGAACGGGACACCGCGCCCGACGCCCGGTTGCAGGGGTACCGGCTCAACATCGAACCCGTGGGAAGTCGTGCGCTCCATGCCTGCCTGCCCCCTCACCTGTGGGAACTCCTGGTGGCCACCGCCGGGGACCCGGGGCCGGGCATGGGCGTGTTCACCGAGCGGATGCGGCTGCTGATGCGCGAGGACGCTCCGCCCGCGGGGCTCGACCCGTCCGAACGGACGCACGCGGTCAGCCGCGTCACCCTGCGCCGCCTGCTGCTCGCCGGCTTGGGCGACATCGTCCGCTTCGGGAAGGAGTTCATCTCCTACACGTCCAACCCGGACGGCACGGTGACCGCCTTCTTCGCGGACGGGACCTCCGCCGAAGCGGACCTGCTCATCGGCGCGGACGGCGTCCATTCACACGTCCGGCGGCAACTCCTGCCGCACGCCGAGCAGCACACTGCGCCCGGTGTCGGCATCGGCGGCAAGCTCCCCCTCGACAGCGGGACGGACTGGCTGCCCGACGCTATGACCAGCGCGAAGAACATGATCCTGCCCAGAAACGACTTCCTGTTCACCGCTGTCTTCCGTCGCCGCGACACCGCCGACGACGCCCTCCACGAGCGGCTGCGGACGACCGGGCTGGATCCGGACCTCCTCGTCCAGGACGCCAAGGACGACGACTACGTGATGTGGGCGTACGTCGCGAACCCCCGAGCCCTGCCCGCCGACACCACCGACCTTCGCGGACGCCACCTGCGCGACCTGGTCGCTTCCCGCCTGGGCGAGTGGCATCCCGACCTGCACCGACTCGTCACGGAGACGCCGGAGGACACCATCGAGCAGTTCAGCTTCACCGCCGCGGCCCGCCTCAAGCCCTGGCCGACGACGAACGTGACCCTGCTCGGCGACGCCGTCCACGCCATGCCGCCCGTCGGCGGCCTCGGCGGCAACGCGGCCCTCCACGACGCCGACGCACTGCGACGCGCCCTGGTCGCCGTCCACCAAGGAGAGCAGGACCTGCCGTCCGCCCTCGCCGCCTACGAACGCACGATGCTGAAGCACGGCTTCGCCGCCGTCCGCACCGCAACCCTCTACCTACACCTCGCCACGTTGCAGAGCCGCGCCGTCCGAACAACGGCACGCACGTTCTTCCGCCTCTGCGGCTCCGTCCCCCCACTCCGCCGAGCCGTCTTCACGGACTAGACCGAAACCGACCGCGCAGCGCCCGCCCAGCGGCCCCCCGAGCTTGCTGTTCAGCCGTTGGCGGGACGTTCGAAGATGATCTCGAGGCCGTCCCGTGGGTCCTGCTGTTCGCCCACCTCTGTGAAACCGTGTCCGGCGATGGTGGCGAGCGAGGCGGCGTTGTCCGGACTGATCGTCGCCCGCACGATTCTGACGGCGGGTTCGGCGTCGGCGCGACGCAGAAGCTCGGAGAGGATCGCCCGGGCGTAGCCCTGACGGCGGTGAGCGGGGACGACGGAGTACCCGATCTCGACCATGCCCACATGATCGGGCGGTCCGTGGAACCCCGCGTGCCCCACGACGACGTTCTCGGGCTCCGCCACCACCGCGTGCACGAGCCAAGGCGCGGCCTGAGGGTCCGCGGTCAGCTGGTCGAGTCTGTACCGCCAGAGCCAGATGGCGCTCTCAGTGGCGAAGTGGCCAGTGAAGGCCAATCCGGCAGCCGAACTGGCCGCTGCCAGGTTCCCCTCGGACAGAGCGGTCAACACGTCGCCGGACAAGCACACGAGCCGCACGGACTTCGGACGATCCCGATCATCTTCGATTGTCACGGCGGAATGATCACACGGGCCGTCCAGGACCCGCCAACGCTTTCCCCGCGCCCCGGATGCAGGCCGCACGGCAGGAATCGTCCACGCCACTCAAGCGGACGCCACGCCGCGCTTCACCCGATCAACCAGCTCAACGAACCCCTGAGCAGAGACCGCCAGGTACCCAAGTTCGGGAGCTTGCTGTCACGCACCGCCACAGCGAACCCGGGCGCGGCCAACTCCACTCACTCCCCCGAAGTCCCCCCGGACGAGTGCCTGCTCTTCCGCCATGCCAGAACCATCAGCGAACCGCCTTCACACGAGCCACGAGGTCAACGAACGCGTCGACCGTGAAGGAGAGGTGACCGGCGTCGGGGGCCTTGCTGTCGCGGACGCCGACCCGGTGTTCCAGGTGGGCTACTTCCACACAGTCGCCCTGCTGGGTGCTGCTGTGGCTGGACTTGCGCCAAACGGGGATGGTGCTCATCTGGACGCCTCCCTCGGACGAGTTCTGCCTTCGAGGGTTTCATGGCGCCCGCGTTTCTGGAATTCCGCCGTCGAGAGTCAGCTGGACCCAGTTCGAGGCCCATTCGGCGTCGCGCTGCTCGGGTGGAAGCGCGGCCAGGCCCGCTTCGATCTCGCGAATGGCACCGGAGGTTTCGCCCAAAACTCCCAGAACGCGGGCTCGTTGGAGGGCCCAGACACCCGAGCCGTACCAGTACGCGAAGTCGGGGGGTTCGAGGTCCTCACCGGCCTCGGCCTCTCGATCCGCGGATTTCAGCAGCTCGACGGCCTGGCGTTTCTCTCCGGCGGTGGCGCGGATCCGGGCCGTCTGGAAAAGGTCGTAGTTGTGGACCATGGGGTGGGTTCCCCGCACCTGGAGCGCGGCCTCGGCGAGGTCCGCGGCGCCCGCGCAGTCGTGGGCCTCGAGCCGGGTGTAGGCGTGGAAGCTCAGCCCCAGCGCCTCTCGGTCGGGGTCGCCCGCGACCTTGGCGAGCCGGACGGCCTTGGTGAATCGCCGGGTCGCGTTGCGCCGTCCGGTGGACTCCAGTTCCACCCAGCCTTGGTATTGCGACACCTCGCTGGCCAGAGCGAGGGCCCGCTTCCTGAGCGGGCTTCCGGCCTCCTCGGCCAGAGTGTCCGCCACTCCGGCCAGGCCCCGCACCATGGGCAGCACCGCCGTCGGGCCCGCCGCGTCCTCCAGGCGGCGCGTCGCCGACAGCGCGTCTGCGAGGTCCACCAGGCTCGCCGCGTCCACCTTGCGAGGCTTGCCCAGGACGTGGGCCAGACGCCCCACGTCGAGCCCGAGCGCCTCCTCGTATTTCTGGACGACCTGGGCGTGAACAGGACGCTTTCCGTTCTCGAACATGCTGAGGGCCGACTTGCTATACGTCGTCCTCTTCGCCATGACGTCGAGCGATATGCCTGCCGCCTCCCGCGCCATCCGAAGCGCCGCACCTTGCCCCATGGACACCAGCCCTGTGAACCGTCTGTGAACGCGGAATCAATTCACTCCAGCCTACGATCTGGCCAAGCTTTGCGTCACACCTCGACTGCCGAACCAGGCGTGGACAGGAGTGGCCACAGTGGATTTCGAAAGATCACGAAAGTCGGCGGACGTCAATGATCAGGCCCTGCCGTCGAATCAGCGGGTGGTGTTTCTGGACGTGCTGCATCAGGTGATCAAGGAGAGGTGGCCGGATCTTCGGTCGACCGTTGTTCTTCGGTCGGGGTGTCCGGTTCTGTTCGTGTTCAACTCGTTTCACGTCGCGCACTGTGCCGACGTCGCGTGCGACTTCGACCGGACGGCCGGGTGGCGCTTCACGTGGGTCGCCAGTGACATCGCGTTCTGCCGGGCCGAGGACGCCGTGGGCGCGGCCGAGATCATCGCGCGGACGTTGCACGTCCAGGGCGGAAGGGCGGTGGCCTTCTGATGGACGCACCTCTTGAGCGCATCGTTCTGCATCAAGCCACGGAGATCGTCCGGGCGGCTTACGAGGAGGCCATGCGGCGACACGGCTTTCTTTCGTCCACGATCAGGGTCATCAACTCGTACGCGGAGCAGAGCCTCGCGGAGTTGGACGCAGCGTCCGACGACGAGCGGGACCTTGACGCGCTTGGCCGGGCCCTGGGCGACGTCGAGCCCGGACTGGACGTCCTCATCAAGCGCGCACCCGACGGGGACGTCCGGCTTCACGTCAACAATCCGCAGGTCGGCGGGCGGTTCTGCGAGGACGTGTCGGTCGGGTACCACGATGGCGCCCGCTCGTACTCGTGGTCGTGGGGCGAGGCGATCAGCCCGGTCGGGACGCCCGTGGAGGCCGCTCGCCGCATCGCGCGGGTTCTCACTTCTTGACGGCTAACGCCGTTAGCCTTACTGTCTAGCTAACGCCGTTAGCCAAGGAGGACGCGATGGTTCAGCACAGTGCGGTGATGGGTGGGCCCGCTTCGCAGGGACGCTCGGTTCTCTGGTGGACGGCCCGGGCGGGCTGGGCCGCGCTCTGGCTTTTCTACGCCGCGTTCGCCGGACTGGAAGCCTGGAACCACGGCATCCTCGCCCTGGTCACGGCCTTCGCCTTCTTCATGGCGCCGGACCTCACGATGCTCATCGACGCGAAGAACGGCGGGCAGGGCAAGCTCGGCCCGCGCGCCGTCCCCTTCTACAACGCCGCGCACCGGTCGGCGATCCCGCTCGCGCTGGCCGTCGCCTTCCCCTTCTCGCCGCTGGCGCCCCCCGCCCTCTTCGCCGGACTCCTCGGCTGGCTCGCTCACATCGCCATGGACCGGACGTTCGGCTACGGGCTCCGCGCCGCGGACGGATCGCGCCGTGGCTGACCGTCCCCGCTCGCGGCAGATCGTCGACGCCGCCCGTGAACTGCTGGAATCCGAGGGCGCGGACGCCCTGACCATGCGCCGCATCGCCGACAAGCTGGGGATCCGCGCGCCGTCGCTCTACAAGCACTTCGCCGACAAGCGGGCCGTCGAGGTCGAACTGATCGCGCAGGGCATCGTGGAGTTGGCCGAGGCGCAGGAGGCCGGGCTCGCCGCCGAGCCGGAACGGACGCTCGTCGCGCTCGGCGCGGCCTTCCGCGAGTACGCGCTGGCTCATCCGCACCTGTACCGGCTGATGACCGATAGCCCGCTCCCCCGCGACCTCCTCCCGGAGGGCCTGGAGCAGCGCGCCGCGCTTCCGCTGCTCAAGACCGTCCCGGACGAGCATCGCGCCCGCGCGGTCTGGGCGTTCGCGCACGGCATGGTCATTCTGGAACTGGACGGACGCTTCCCGCCGGGCGCGGACCTCGACCAGGCCTGGCGGGTCGGCCTGGACGCCCTCTCCGACTGATCAGGCGTCGTCCGGCGTGCGGGCTCGCGGACGAGGACGGCGGCGTCCGCTGAGCGACGCCGGGGAGCGCCGGGGGGCGGCGGCAAGCGTGAGGCTCGCCTCACCGGCCCGGCGTCCCGTCGTGTCTCAGCAGGTCAGCGGCGGGAACGTGCCACGATCGCCGGATGGACGAGCCGCAGCCCGACAGGCCCGACGCCGATGCGGCGCTGCGCGTCGAGATCGCGACCGAGCGCCTCAAGGAGCGCATCTACGCGACGATCACCATGATCGCGGTCACCGCCGGCCTCGCCCTCGGCGGCCACGTCGGTCCCGCCGGGGCGGCGCTCTCGGTGGTCGGCACCGCCGTGGGACTCTGGCTGGCCACGCTCGTCTCGGACGGCCAGGCGCACATGACCGTCCACGGATCCCGTCCCGACCGGCACGGGATGCTGCGCTCGCTGTACATCACCAGCCCCCTGCTCCTGTCGGCGGTGAGCCCGCTGCTCCTGATCGGCGTCGCCGCCCTGGGCCTGATGCAGTTGCGGACGGCCCTGCTGACCGCCGTGGTCCTGGACGTCCTGTCCCTGTTCATCTGGGGTTACGTCGGAGGCCGCCGCCTGGGCGGCCGTCCGATCGTCGCACTGGTCGCGGGCGTCCTCGACCTGCTGATCGGCGCCGTCGTCGTCGGCGTCAAACTCCTCGCCGGACATTGACGACCCCTTCGTCCGGTCAGGCGAGTTCGGCGTTGGCCCGCTCGGTGAGGGTGATCAGGATGCGGGCGGCCACGGCCAGTTCGTCCGCCGGGAGGTCGGCGTAGAGGAGGTCGAGGATCTTCACCGTCTCAGCCGCGATCTCCGCGTGGAAGGACCGTCCGGCGTCGGTGAGCGCGAGGGTCGACGACTCCACGAGGCCCGTCGCGGGCAGCGAGTCGACGACGGCCTCGGCGTCCGCCCGGGCGATCTTCAGGGACGAGGTGAGCTGGACGATCACCTGGTCCCGGTTCTTGTCCCCGGCGGCCAGGGCGCCGACTGCGAGGGACTGGGGGAACGTCAGCCCGAGCCGCTCCAGCCGGCGCTCCAGGACGGCGCGGGTGGCGTAGTGGGCGCGGCCGATGATCTGACCGTTCAGAGCGGGCGTGGCAGGCGCGGTGGGTGCGGTGGGTGCGGACATCTCGGTTCTCCTCGCCGTCGAAGTCGATACCAAGACACTAATGAAGCTGAGTGCCATTTAGCAACCGTGCACGGATCGGTATACGGTGAGCCGCATGACCTCTCCGAAGGCGGGCGAAGACGCGATGCGGGCGCTGCCGCTGCGCGAGCGGAAGAAGCTCCGGACGCGGCGCGCGCTCGCCGAGACGGCGCTGCGGATGTTCACCGAGCGCGGCTTCGACGCGGTCACGCTCGAAGAGCTCGTGGACGCCGTCGAGGTCTCCAAGAGCACGTTCTTCCGGACCTTCCCCGCCAAGGAGGCGGCGGCGATCGAGGCCGAGGAAGAACTGTGGACGGCCTACCTGGACACCCTCCAGGCCCCGGGCGGCCTCCCCGAGGGACGCGCGATCGACGCCCTCCAGACCGTCCTGACGCAGGTCGTGACCGACCTCGGGCCCGAGTGGGGCGAGCGGTACGCCGCGACGCGGCGGCTCGTGGTGACCGCGCCGTCCCTGCTCGCGTACGCGGGGAGCCACCGGCACGGCGTCGGGCAGAAGCTCGCCGCACTGCTCTGCGAACGACTCGGGCTGCCGGACGACGACCTCCGTCCGCAGATCCTCGCGCAGCTCACCACGACCGCGTGGAGCGTGGCCGCGCGCGGCTGGGTCTTCTCCGACGCCCCCTTCGACGACCTGCTCGACCGCGTCGGACGGGCGTTCGCGGCGATCTCCGGCAGCCTGGACCTCCAACTGCCCGAAATGTCGGGCTGACCAGGCACAATCGACTCTCCACGTCGATCGTCGAATCCGGAGGCCGTCCCATGCCCGCCCTCGAAGACTTCGCGACCTGGGAACCCCTCCTCCGGCTCGTCCGGGACGGCCTCCCCGGGAAGAGCGGCCGGGCGTCCGGATTCATCAGCCAGGGCAGCTGGAGCGTCCCGGTGCCGCGTCCGGCACCCGTCCCCGGCCAGACCTTCATGGTCAGCGACATGCAGGACGAATGGGACGCCGTGGAACTGGTGCGGAACTCGCTCGGCGACCTCGACGGCATCGAGTTCGTCGTGGACACCGAGCCGGACGGACGGACCACGCTCCGCCTCCTCCACACCGGCCCCGCCGCGCAGCGAGCCGTCGGAAACGCCGCGCCGGGCGAACTCGTCTTCGTCGAGGGCGCCGTCCCGGAGCCGTGGCGCCGCCTCCCCGAACCGTCCCCGGACGCGACGCCCGCCCCGACCGCCGACGCCGAACTGCTGGAGCGAACGCTCCGCGAACGCCTCCCCAACGCGATCAGCGCGGCTGGCGAGGAGATCGCCGCCGCCGAAGCCCGGCTCGGCGTCACCCTGCCCGACGAACTCAAGGCGCTCTACCGCGTCACCCGCGCCGACCACGCCGACCTGAACGGCGACTACGAGGCGGTGTCCGCGCTCGTCAACGCCGTCCGCTGCGAACTCTTCACGTTGGACGGCCTCTACATCGCGGACGCGGAGTCCCGTCCGGTGCCGTGGGAGTTCGCAGCCGGCGAGGCCGTCGTCACGCGTCCGGACGACGCGGTGCAGGGCGTGGTCGGCTCCCCGGGCTGGATCGCGTTCGGCGACAACGGTGGCGGCGACCGCTTCGCGATCGACCTGACGCCCGGCCCGAAGGGACACCTGGGCCAGGTCATCCTGCTCAGCCACGAGGAGAACATCGGCGGCGAGCTGATCGCCGACTCGCTCACCGACATGGTCGTCCACGACCGGAGCAGCGAGTGGAGGCCGTCCGGCGGACCGTCCCGGGCGGTGGCGCACGTGAACATCGCGAGGCTGCCGAGCATCGAGGCCGCCGCGCATCCGGACCTGGAGGTCCTGCACCTCGGCGTCTGGGAGGACGAGCCGTTCAGCCTCGCGCCGGTCTTCGACTGCCCGCGCCTGCGCACGCTGACCGCCTACGCCGGCACGCTCGCCGACCCGCTGGAGATCACCCGGCTGGAGAACCTCGAGTACCTCTCGCTGACTCCGGAGGACTGGCGCGTCCTGCTCGACGCCGACGCCGTCCCAGGCACCCTGCTCGCGGCCGGGTTCGAGGGCTACCAGCACGACCCACTGGCCCTCACGTCCCTCGCGAACGAACTGCTCGCGCTCTGCGAACGCCCCCTGATCACCGAAACCGTCCTCGAAGGCGTCCTCTAGTGCGCTGACCACATACGTTCGCCGGGTCTGGTGACACGCCGGATGGCGTCCGCTGTGTCGGGGCGTGTGGGGTTCACTGTCGATGGTGAGT